>CAIVVT010000125.1 GCA_903909435.1 uncultured Acidobacteriia bacterium
GCGCGAAAACCAGCTTGCCGGAGTGCATTGGAAACGTCCGCGAACAGGGTCTTCGCAGGGTCGCACCGGCGCATGCCGAAGTCGAAATCGAGACCAGACAAAGTCACGATTTATCCTAAACGGATCAGTCATTTATGGGCACGTCGCCCACTAACGTCCGGACACTACTGATCCGAAGTAAATGGCAATAACGGCGTTCAGCTCCGATAGAGAATATCAAAGCCATCTGCTCGATACGGTGCAGTTATCGCACCGTTGGTTGCAATGCAGCAATCCAAACGGCATCACTTTTCGCTTTGAATACACGGGGAGGCTCAGGTCGACGACCTCGCAATCATTGGGGAGCGGCTCGCTCGGGGTGATGCGTTCGCCGTCGACGACGACCGTGCGGCCGGCGACGAAGCCACCGTCCGTGAGGATCCGGCTGCTGATGAATGCCCGGCGCATCAGACCGTCTCGGTGACCTTGCGCAGGAACGGCGGACGGTCCGGGTCGAGGCCGCGCGCGATGGCGAGGTTCACGACGAGCCGATAGGCGCTCGCCGCGTGCATCAGCGGCGCGACGGTGGCGGGCCCGGGCAGCGTGGGAAGGATTCGCGCGCCAGGTGTTGATCCGCCGGCGAGCAGCACATCGACGCCGCGGCCGGCGAGCTCGCCCGCGAGCGCCTCGAGGCCCGCCCGCGTCGCGTCGTCCTGCGCGAGCAGCAGCGCAGGGAATCCCTTGCCGAGCAGTGCGAACGGGCCGTGGCGCACCTCGGCACCGCTGAAGGCCTCGGCGTGCAGCCCGCAGGTCTCCTTGCACTTAAGCGCGGCCTCCTGGGCAACGCCGAGGCCCAAGCCGCGGCCAATCACGTAGAGGTGGCTCACCGGGACCAGCACCGGCAGCGCCTCGGACCAATCGAGCTGCCACGCGAGCTCGAGCGCGGACGGCAGGCCCCGTACCGCCGCAAGCAGCGCGCCGTCGCCGGTCCAGGTGGCGGTCAAATGGGCAAGTGCCGCGAGCGAGGCGATGTAGGATTTAGTGGCGGCAATGCTCTTCTCGGCACCGGCCCACAGCGGGATGGTGTGGTCCGCGAGCTCGTTCAGCGGCGCCTCGATGTCGTTGCAGAGCGCGAGCACCGTCGCTCCCGAGCGCTTCGCGGCGGCTACCGACGCGAGCAGGTCCGGGCTGCGGCCGGACTGCGAGATTGCGATGAACAGGCCGTCGCGCAGGTCCTGATCGACGCCATAGACGGAACTGACCGATGGCGCGGCCGAGACTGTCAGCACGCGTGCACGCGTCTCGATGAGGTACTTGGCGTAGGTCGCCGCATGATCCGAGCTGCCGCGTGCGCAGGTGACGACGACGCGCGGCGGGCGGGCGCGCAGGATCGCGCCGATTGCTTCGACGCGCGCGGCGTTCTGCTCGAGCTGTCGTGCGACGGCCTCGGGTGCAGAGGCCGCCTCCTGGTACATGCGCGTCGCGTCGGCACGAAGGACACGCGGTGCGGCATGTTCCCCAGATGGAACGGGTCGGGGGGCGGTCACGTCGACATGCTCAGTTCGGCGACGAAGTCGTAGGTATCGCTCCGATAGTAGGACTGGGACATCTCGACTGCGCGGCCGTCGCGCAGTGACCCGAGGCGCTCGACGAGGAGCCCGGCGTCGCCAGGCTTTGCCTTCAGCAGATCCGCCTGCTCCGGTGTGAGTAGCACCGCGCGCAGCCGCTGCAACGCACGCATCGGCCGGTGGCCAGTGCGCTCGAGCGCCTCGTAAAGCGAGGTATCGACGGAATCGATCGAAGGCAGTGCCGTGGCGACGACCGTCGCGAACTCAATCGCCATTGGTGCATCGTCGGGGTAACGCAGGCGGTTGAAGCGGTACACCGGCGTGCCCGGGCTCAAGCGGAGTGCCATCTGACCGTACCCTCGAAACGCCGCAGCCAGACGCTGCACGGGATACGCCCGCGCGCCTGCATGTCCTGGGAGAATGAGGTTAACATCGAGAAGTTCTTTTCCACGCGGCCGGAGACGAAGTTGCCGGAACCCTGGCGCCACACGAGCAGGCCGTCGACCACGAGGCTGTCGAGCGCCTTGCGCACCGTGATCCGGGACACGTCGAATACGGCGGCGAGATCGCGTTCTGCGGGCAGTGCGTCATCTGGTTCCAGGATGCGTTGGTCGATCGCCAACCGGAGTGCGCGCTGAAGCTGCTGCGCGCGTCCAACGGCCCGACTGCTTTGGGGAGCGAGATTATGGATCCGAGTCCCAGGGTAACGAGCGCCTGAATGCGGTGTACGGTGCCGCGAGGACCGCGCCGGACTGCGGTTCCGACGCTTCGGCAACGTACTGTGAACGGCGCCATGAACGTGCTTCGTGAGCTAGTGTGGATATTCTGCTGTCGAGAGCATGGAGCAATCTTATAGGTACAATGAATCTCATTCAGAAGTGTCGATTCTTCCGGTGTTTGAATGATCGTTCAACGAGGCCGGAGCGCTTGTGAGTTCATTAATAGGACACCCGCTGCACTATCTCCAGAAGATCGTGAAAACCCTGCATCACACTTATCAAGGGAATCTGCTCATTGTTCCCATGTACGGAGTCATCGAGTTCTGCAGGGATAATAGCTGGTTCGAAGCCGTAAGAGACAATCCCCAGCTCCCGGAAGTATCGACTGTCGGTGAATCCATTTGAAAATGTGGGCACCAACCTCGAGTCCGGGTACCTCTCCTGAATCACTTCGGAAATCGACCGAAATAGCTCGGTGTCGATTGGCGAAGAGGTCGGGTTCGCGCTCATGATCGTTTCGATTCGCAGGGAGTGGTCGTCAAAAATTTGTTCGAGAAGATGGATGAAGTCGTCCACCTTCTGGCCCGGGAGTAACCGACAGTCGAGTTCCGCGCTCGCTTCCGCCGGAATTACATTGATTTTCGAGCTCCCTTCAAGGCGGGTAATCGAGCAAGTATTCTGCGTCGTACCCGAGAGGAGGGGGTCCTCCGATTGCAGTTGAGTTGCAAAAACCGGATCCTGAAGTGCATGTGCGATGTCGAGGAACTGATGTTGCTTAGGTTGAGCGACGTTCTCGGCAATCGATTTGAACGTTTGGTCGACGATCGGAAGGACATTTGGCTTGAATCGCCAGTTAGCCAGTTTGTCGAGAGCACGGATGAGTCGAACCGTTGAGTAGACTGCTGGGGGCGCCGCACCGTGGCCAGGTGTCCCTGTCGCGACGATCTTTAACCAGAGCGGGGCCTTCTGCGAAACTTCAATTCCGAACGAAGTAACTGCGCCGGTGCGCGTTCCTCCAGCACCTTCGGTGAGCACCCAGCCGACGTTGCTGATCAGATCACGTCGACTGCGCACCAAGTAGCCCGCCCCTAAGCGACCTCCCGCTTCTTCGTCTGCGACGACCACAAACAGGATGTCGCGCCTCATCGGTCGCGGGTCACGATGGAGCGCGAGGAATACCTCGAATTGGATGATCCCCGTGCCCTTCATATCCAGGGCACCCCTCCCGTGGAGATTGCCGTCGCCGATGTCCCCGGAAAGCGGATCACGGTCCCAGTGACGGGCATCTGCCGGCACGACATCGGAATGATTCAGAAGCATCAATGCCGGCTCGTCGGCACCACGAAGGCGCGCGACTAGCGAGGCCCGGCCAGGCTCTGGCTCGACGCGGACATATGGGATCCCTTCGGCGTCGAGCGCGTGTGCGAAGAAGTCGACGGCGCGCGACTCGTTGCCCGGAGGATTGATTGTGTCGATGCGAAGGTAGTCCTGCAGGCGCCGGATCGCATCGTCCTCCACTCCTTCTGCACGGATCGCGGTGGAGGCGAGGAACGCGAATACCAGCAAGCTCATTCGTGCGAAAAGGGACTTCATGGGATTTATAGCTCTAACACTGGATTTAAGCTTAGGACGAGATTATCGTTAATAGAAGGTGACGTCGAGGTGTGCACGCGTGCTGGATCGTCGACAGTTTTTGAGCGCTGCCTTTGGCATTGGCCTCACCGGATGCGCCACGGTAGCGCCGAAGCGCCGGGCAGGGGCCGCCCAGCCGGTTGGTGTACAGCTGTACTCCGTCCGCGCGATGGCCCAGCAGGACCTGTTCGGAACGCTGGCCAAATTGCGTGAGATCGGATTCCGTAGCGTCGAGTTCGAAACCACTTGCATTGATTGCGGCGTTGATCGGGCGCGTACCGTGCGGGCACACCTGGACGATCTCGGAATGACCTGTCCTTCCACCATGGTGGCCCCTGATTCCTTCTCAGGAGAGGCACTGCGTAGGTCACTAGAGGTCGCGGCCACGCTGGGATGCAAACTCATCGTGATGCCACATCCTGATCAATTGCCGCACGAATGGCGCACGTTGACCGGTTGGCGCAATGTGGTGGTCGCTCTCAATGGCGCCGTCGCTCCCGCTCGCGAGCACGGCCTGCGCGTCGCCTATCACAATCATCAGCCGGAATTTCTCCGGCTTGCACAGCGTCGCGCGCCGATCGAAATCATCGCGAGTGAAACAGACCCCACGGTTTGCCTGGAACTGGACGTCGCGAACTGCCTGGCATCTGACGGGGACCCGGCCGCGTTCCTGCGGTCATATGGGTCCCGCGTCGTCGCATTGCACATCAAGGACTGGTCGCGCGATCCATCCAAGGAATATTCCGTCCATATCGGCGATGGGATCGCGAACTGGCACTCCATTATGCGTCTGGCGCGACCGAACGTATGGGCGGATTGCTACTTCGTGGAAATGGAACCGCAGCCTGGGGTGCCGCTCGAGGGCTTGAGACGGGACTTCCAGACGGCGTCCCACCTTCTAGATGTGCTGCGGGGTTGATCTTTCCAGCCAGCGGATGTTACGCGTTTGGTCGGAGACCGGGCTCTAGAGACGGCCTTGCTTGTAAAGGGTCGCGGCGTGAGTGGCGGCTCGAGCTGTCAGCGCCATGTACGTCAGCGATGGGTTCTGGCAGGCCGAAGACGCCATGCAGGCGCCGTCGGTCACGAACACATTCGGCGCGTCGTGCACCTGGTTCCATTTGTTTAGCACTGACTGCGTCCGATCGTCGCCCATTCGGGCCGTCCCCATCTCATGGACGGCGAGGCCTCCTTGGGCGATCGGGTCATCGCTAACATTCCTTGTAGTCTTGAAGCCCGCAGCCGCCAGCATCAAATCGGCCTCTAGCGCCGCGTCCTCCGCCATTCGAAATTCGTTTTCACCCCAGGCGAAGCTAATCTTAAGTCTGGGAAGGCCCCACGTATCTGCCGGCCCATCGGACAGCGTGACGGCATTGTCACGACGAGGCAGGCATTCTCCGAAGCCGCTGACCCAGATGTTCCATGGGCCCAGTCGAGACATTCGTTCCTTGGCCGGAACGCCAAAGTCTGAGCCCTGGAGCCCCCTTGCCCAACTCGACCGAAAGGATCCACCCTGATAAGCATATCCGCGCAGGAAATCGGTCGAGTGGCCGTCGCGGTTTCGGAAGCGGGGGATATAGAAGCCACTGGGGCGCTGTCCGAAGACGGTCCAGTCTTCGAATCCTGGTGCCTCCGCCGCCACAGCACGGAACATCGCATGGTCCATAAGGTAGCGCCCCAAAGTGCCACTTGAATTGCCGAGGCCACCCGGGAAAGTTTCCGACCGCGAGTTGAGGAGAATTTGCGTGCTCGCGAGTGTGGACGCGCACAGGAAAATCAAGGGTGCGCAGAGAATCTCACGAGCGTGGGTGCTGGCGTCGATGACAGCGACGCCAGTCGCGCGACCCAGCGACGGATCGAACAGGACCCGCTCGACGATCGTGTCAGTCCGTATCTGCAAATTCCCGGTACGCTTCGCCGCCGGCAATGTGGAACTCAGACTCGAGAAATACGCACCGAGCGAGCAACCCCTCTCGCAGGGGCCACAGTAGTGACAGGCCGCACGACCCCGGTGAGGCACCGTCAGTACGGCCACGCGACCGGAGATCAGGCGTCGGCCGGCGAACGATGTTTGCAACCGGGTCTGGAGAGCCATCTCGACCGGCGTCAATGGCATCGGCGGCAGGAAGCGACCATCCGGTAGTTCGGGAACGCCATCACGATTGCCGCTAACGCCGATGACGTCTTCGACGTGGTCGTACCAAGATGCAATGTCGGCGTAGCTGATGGGCCACGGGATTCCATTGCCGTCCATGGCGTTCGCCTTAAAATCCAGGTCACTCCACCGGTACACCTGCCGGCCCCAGGTGATTGAACGACCTCCAAGTTGATAGCCCCGGATCCAGCTGAACGGCCTGCTGGCGTCACTTTCGTAGGGGTGCTGTCGATCATCGACGAAGAAATGGGACGCATATTCGTCGCATGCGTAGCATTTGCTCTGGATCGGCTGGTGCTCAATTGCACGGCGTCGGTCGATCTTTCCGCGAAAGGGCATCATCCACGGCGCGAGATGCTCGGTGACGTAGTCGACCCCATGGACGACGTTTGGTCCACGTTCGAGCAGCAGTACTTGAAGCCCGCGTTCGCATAGTTCCTTGGCAGCCCAGCCACCCGTGATGCCAGAACCGACGACAATCGCGTCGGGTGGCTTGCCGTGGTGAGGGAGTGGAGATCCCATGGTGAGTTAGACGTAAATCCAAGGTCGCGCGCCTAGGACGACCTTTTCAGCAGGGTTGAAGTGTGCCGGCATGGGTTGGTAGTCGAAGTGAGCACGCACGCCTACCTCCGATGTGAAATATCCGATCACGGTCCAGTAGCGAAGCCGGCGATAGAAGGAGTGTGGTTGATCACACGCAGCCTCAGCCTCAACGCCAAGTGCAATCCGCTGGTTTTCGGCAGAGAGACCGGCATATGGCATGCCGTACTTCTCCAGGCATCGCACACTAAATGTACGGAGCCCCTGCAGGAACATCGATCGCTCCTCGTCCCCTACCCATGTTGCTAGCATTCGTGCGAGAAACGCAGGTACACCTGCATCGACCGCTCCGGGGGTATCGGTGCGCGGGATGATCGTATCAACGAGCGCGCCGAGATCAATTCGCTCGGCAGACTCGAGCGTAAGGTCCGCCGCCGGCGGCGGTGACTGATCGCGGATTGCCTCGAGCGCACGAGTCGGCGCATCCATGCCAAGCAGCGTAAAAAGGGCTGCAGCCTCGAGCAGCAGTTGCCGCCGATTCAAGGGCGGACCCGAGGCAGTCGTGGGGCCTGGGTCATGGCGTGGCCTCATTGTCTGTTGTTGTGGTGGCGGCAGTCGATATAATCATCGTTAATCGCGTCCGACGATTAGAGTCTAGGACAGTAGCTGCCAGTGCCGCAACTTTTTATGACGAGGGGATCGCATGCACCCGAGACAACTTCGAATTGGCTTCATCGGCAGTGGGTTCATCGCGAGGTTCCACCTGCGGTCGCTAATCGGCGTCCGTAACGCCGTGGTGACGGGCGTGTACAGTCCATCCGACGCTCGCCGGCAGTCGTTTGCAGTCCAGGCTCAGGAACTTGGACTCGGTCCGTGCACGCCGCGCGAATCGCTCCGGGCGCTCGTGTGCGCCGCGGATGTGGATGCGCTTTGGATCGTCGCGCCGAACCACGAGCGCATCGCGATCATGAAGGAGATCCACCGGTACGTTACGTCCGGTGAGTCGCACGTCTTCGCGGTCGCCTGCGAAAAACCTCTTGCCAGAACGATCGCCGAAGCCCGCGAGATGCTGCGCCTCTCGACAGCTGCTGGGCTGAACCACGGCTACTTGGAAAATCAGGTCTTCTCATCGGGCGTTCAGGCAGGTAAGGAGATCATATGGCGCCGAGCAGTACCAAGCGGCGGCCGACCCTATATCGCGCGAGCCTCCGAGGAGCACGGCGGCCCACACGAACCATGGTTTTGGCAGGGTGAAAAGCAAGGCGGCGGTGCGTTATCGGACATGATGTGCCACAGCGTCGAAGTGGGTCGGTACCTGCTCACGGCCCCAAATGAGCCACGCGCCAGTCTGCGACCAGTCAGCGTGACGGCGACCGTGGCGAATCTAAAGTGGACCCGCCCGCGGTACGCGGATTGGCTGCGTACGAATATGGGAACACAGGTCGACTACCGCCGCAGGCCCTCCGAGGACTTCGCACGAGGTTTGGTTCGGTTCGAGGATCCGGAAGGGCAAGAAGTGATCGTCGAGGCTGCTGCATCTTGGGCCTATGTCGGCGCCGGCCTGCGGATCCAACTGGAACTTCTAGGCCCCGAGTATTCGATGGACTTCAATACCCTCCAGAGCGGCCTCAACGTCTTCCTATCTCGGAACATCGAGGGTGGCCAAGGAGAGGACCTCGTGGAAAAGCAGAACGCCGAGCAAGGCCAGATGCCCGTGCTTCCGGACGAAGCGACGATTTATGGGTATACGCTCGAAAATCGTCATATGGTCGAATCCTTCCTCTTGGGCAGGCCGCCGATCGAAACGTTCGAGGATGGACTCGGCGTCGTTGAGCTATTGATGGCGATGTATCGATCAGCCGAGATCGGTGCGGTAGTCCACTTTCCCCTCGAGGGACTCGAGGATTACGTGCCACTTGTCGCGAGGCCCGCGTAAATCTGCCACATAGGCGTACTGAGCCGATCGGGCATTACTGATGCAGCCGTTCGAGGGCGCGTAATGAATTGGCGGCCGAAGCCATGCCGTCCTTGGGCTCATCGTGCTCGACGAAGTAGTGGCGCACGCCGCTGCTGGCCGCAATTTGCAGTAGGTTCTCGAAGTCGAGTGTTCCGGCGCCGACGTCCGCGATCGAGCCGTCGATCGCCATATCCTTGACATGACACATCCGGACGCGGCCACTGTGCTCACGAAGGAAGGCTGCCGAATCGCATGCCGCCTTCGAGATCCAATACAAGTCGAGCTCAAAATCGACCAAGCCCGGAGCGGTCTGCGCCAAGAGCACGTCGATCGGGCGCACGCCGTCCACCGGACGGAACTCGAAGTCATGATTGTGATAGGCGAAGCGGAGGCCGTGATCCGCGCAACGTCTGGCGAATTGGTTGAGTCGGTTCGCGAGGACTCTATAGTCGTCGAGGTTTCTCCTCGCAGTCTGTGGCAACCACCCGAGCACGACGTATTCATGCCCAATTTCCAACGCGGTTGCGATAGTGAGGTCCGGTTGCTGAGTGATTTGCTCGAACTCCACGTGGCCTGATGGTGCACGTAATCCAGCTGCTTTCACGATCTCACGAATCCGCTTCGGCCTCTGGCCGAAGTATCCGGCGAATTCGACGTTTGTGTAGCCAAGGTCGGCTACACGCTGCAGCGTGGTGGCGATTTCCTCGCGCATGTAATCGCGAACCGTATAGAGCTGGAGCCCGATGTTCCGTCGTCGGCCGGTGCCTGAGCCAGGGCCTGTCGTGCAACCGACTGCCGCGAGTGCCCCGGCGGTCGCGACCATTTGGGCGAGGAAGGAGCGCCGGCCATACCTAGCGGCTGGTACTTTGGGGCTGACCCTGATGCTCACCGTCGGCTGCTCGGGTTCTCCTCAGGGCTGCCCGGGGATCCGGTTCGGTCGTGGAAGAATGCTCCAAACACGATCATCACCATGCCGGCCAGCGCCGCCGGCAGTAGCCAGAACGTCGAGAATTGGCTGGCTGTAAGGGTGGCCTGGGTGCCGAGGAAGTGGCTGTAGACCATTCCACCGATCTGTGCGCCGAGCAACATGCCAACGCCATACGTGAGCAGGACGAACAGGGCCTGTGCCTGCCCACGAATTGCGGGTGACGCGTGGCGATCCACGTAGATCTGGCCGGTCACGAAGAAGAAGTCATAGCACACGCCGTGCAAAAGAATGCCAGCAACGATGGCTGAGGTCACACCGCCGGCAGCTCCCAACGAGAACAGGAGATACCGCACGCCCCACGCCCCCATGCCGATCACCAGCATCCACTTGACTCCGAGTCGCGCGAACAGAAGTGGCATTATGAGCATGAACCCGACCTCCGATACCTGACCGAGTGTCTGGACTCCAGCGATGTGCGAGAACCCCGCCGACGCGAGGAAGAGCTGCGTGAAGTTGTAGTAGGCTGCGAGAGGGATGCAGATCACCAAGGAACTCGCGAGAAATAGCATAAATGATGGTGATCCGAGTTCGTGAAGCGCATCCAGGCCCACGATGCTGCGCAGTGAAATGACTTGCCGACGACCTTCCGGCGCGGTTGCTGGCAGCGTTAGGCTGTACAGACCAAGCGCGAATCCAACCGCGGCGACGGCGTACAGAGGAAGGGCGGATTGCTCTGGAAGACTATCCGTCAGGAAGTGTCCCAGCCCGTAGCTGATCAGAACTCCGGACACAATCCATCCGAGTGTCCCGAACACGCGAATTTTGGGGAATTCACGCTCTGGGTTGCGCAGGTGACGCATCACGAGCGCGGACGAGAGCGCGAGTGTGGGCATGTAGCACATGTTGTAAGCGAGCAACAACACTATGAAAAGCGACGGGTGCCCAGTCGCGCTTGGCACCATCGCCATCACGGCGCCGCCGGTTAGGTGGAGGATCGCGAGGACCTTTTCCGTCGCGAAGTATCGGTCAGCGATGAACCCGACAAAGAAGGGGGCTATGACGGCCGCGAGTGGGTTCACCGTATAGGGCCAGTGAGTGAGGGCCGACATGCCATGGTTCGCCATGTAGACGGCAATCATGGTGTACCACGCGCCCCAGACAAAAAACTGCAGGAACATGAGCGTGGCGAGTCGCGCGAAGAGCCGTGGGTTCATGGTGGGTCCTGAATGTGGATACGGGGCGGAATGGGGGGGATCAGCCGGCGACTCCCGCCGGTCGAGCGAGGCCGAATGGCGCGGCGCTCGTCGCCACGACCTTTGGATGGGGCTCCTCGTGTGAGTTCCAGCTGAGCTTCGCCGGGCTGGCCGCTTTATTGCGATCAAAAAATATGTGCTAGGATCATCCCGTCCGGTGAAATTATCGTTAGTTTAGGAAATTGATCCGCGAATTGAAAGCTCGAGCACATCCATAACAGCACCCCGGGGGGTAGCATGGCCGCGCGTCTGACACCGATTGGGATTACCGCGTTAATTGCCCCGACGCTGCTCGTCGGATCCGTTGCCTGTGCCGAGGGGACTGCCGGTGAGAAGGCGCGGGATCGGACGTCGGCGGTGCTGGATGAGGTCGTCGTCACGGCGCGCAAGCGCGAGGAGCGACTGATCGATGTACCGATGGCGATCAGTTCCTACGCTGGACCGATGCTTGAGCAGACGGGTGTCGACAATGTCACGGACCTCTACGGGACGGCACCGAGTGTCTACTTCGTTCCTGCCGATTCCGGTGGTCCGTACAACGCGGACGCACAGCGTCTGGTGATACGGGGCATCGGCGCAACGCCGATTATCGAGCCGGGTGTCGGCATCTTCGTAGACGGCGTCTACCAGCCGGATCTCGCGCTCGACATGGACTTCGCCAACATTGAACGCGTTGAATTGTTGCGCGGTCCTCAAGGCACATTGTTTGGTCGCAATACAGAGGGTGGTGCCCTGAATATCATCACCCAAAAGCCGGGTGATTCCTTTGAAGCCAAGGTGAAGGCCGACTACGGTTCGTTCAGCACCTATGGGTTGCAGGGCTATGTTGCGGGGCCGGTCTCAACTGGAACCTCTATCTCGTTATCAGCCGGGTACCAAAAGAGCGACGGTTTTATAGAAAATGTAACGCTGAATCGGCCTCAGACCGGATTCGAAAAGGAGACCGGTCGCTTTAGGCTGGTGTCGCGCCTGTCCGATACGCTGTCGATTGATTTTCTTCTAGAGGCGAGCAAGCGCCGAGGTGGCGACCTTGGCATCGGCGTACCTCAGAGCGGACTCGCCCACTACCAAACGTTCAACTCGGACTACCGAGATGGCATTGACGACGTGGTCGGCAGTCACTTCAAGGTCAATTGGGACCTCAAATGGGCTACATTTCACTCGATCACCGGCGTCAGACGCGCGTCAAGCGATGCGTTCAAGGATACCGATGGTGGCCCAACGCTGGGAAACATCGAGTTGGACCATCTAAAGCAGAGAACGGTATCGCAGGAATTCAGGCTCGAGTCACCCGAGAACAGTGGTTCCTGGAGATGGACGGCAGGTCTGTACTACTTCGACGAGGACTATGCGTTCACGCAGGTCATCACCCCGGGAGCGGACGCACCGTGTGCCGCTGACTTCAGCTGCCCGACGCCCCCGACGCTGACCGCAAATCAGTGGTACGACATTTCGCGAACGGGAGAAGCGGCGTTCGGGCAGGCAACGTACACAGCAGGGAAGTGGGACTTTACCGTCGGTGAACGCTATTCCCACGAAGCGCCGAAGATCGACTCCTACGTCAACTTCGCGATCCCACTCTATGATATCGGGGCGGCCTTCCCCTACGGCGCAAAGACGTCCTTCAACGCATCGACGCCAATGGGCTCAATCACGTTCCATCCGAGCCATGAAACGTCCTTGTACGCAACAGTCGCACGGGGTTACAAGGCCGGCGGCTTCAACTACTTCGAAGCGTCCCCCGCGGAATTCGCCCCATTTGATAACGAGTTCACGACGAGCTACGAATTTGGCGTAAAGAGCGAATTGTTCGACCGTCGGCTAGCCATCAATGGCGACGTCTTCTACACGAATATTTCCGGCCAGCAAATTGAGGCGCGCTTCTTCGATTCGTTCGGAAATCCGACCAATATCGTGTACAACCTGGGGAAGAGCCGTGCAAGCGGTCTTGAGCTCGAGCTGCAGGCGAGGCCGGTGCCGCGCCTAACACTTTCGGCGTCCTACAGCTACACGGACACGAAGTATGTGAGCTTCGACTACAGCGGTATCAGTAACGGCGCGGAGCAGAGCGTCGCTAATCTGGTCGGAACGCCGTTTGCCGGTGTCCCCAAGAACCTCGCCTCCATATCAGCAACCTATACGTATCCGCTCGATGCCGGCCGCGCGCTGCGCAGCTACGTGTCATCCCGTTTCGTCGGGAGCCAGTACAGCGCGCCCTATGTGCTGAATGGAACGCTCGTGAGCAACAATACCCCCGGATATTCGCTGACGTCCGTGGGCATTGCGCTAGACGCTGACCGCTGGAGCGCTTCCTTGCACGTCAGCAATGTGTTCGACAAGCAGGTCTTGCTCGCAAAGGGGCTCGGCTCCTACTACACGTCGGAGCCGTCCTACGTCGTCGGGATGCCGCGCAACGTTGGTCTGTCACTGACCTATCATTGGTAATGGTGACCACTCCGATGATTACCAGGATTCAAGCAGGCAAGAGAATGTCTCAGGTCGTCGTTCACGGGAACACGGCCTACCTTGCGGGGCAAGTCGCCGTGGATATCGGCGCGGACATAAGCGTGCAGACGGCCCAGGTGCTGGAGAAGATCGACCGGTTGCTCGCGGCGGCAGGTACCGACAAGAGTCGGTTATTGTCCGTGACTGTGTTCTTGACGGACATTCGATCATTTGCCGAAATGAACGCGGTGTGGGACTCCTGGGTTCCGGCAGATGCCAGCCCTGCACGCGCCACGATCCAGGCGCGTCTGGCAAATCCTGCTTACCGCGTCGAGATGCAGGCAATTGCCGCACTCCCGTAGAGGGAGGCGAACAGGGTCGCTGGCGGCTATTTGCTCTTCGGATGCGAGTGTTCGGTGATCAGGGCGATGACCCAGCGGATGTGCTGGCTCCAGGCGCGTTCGGCACCGCGACTGTCCCCGCTGCTTAACGCCTTGCCGACCTTTAGATAGTTCGCTGTATAGCGATCCCAATAATCGTCCGGGAGGCAGTCCGCCAATTGCCTGTAGAAGTACTCAAGATGAATCCGGTTCAGAATCGGATTCAGGTAGGAATTTCCGGAGTAGTCATTCACGAGCCTGTGTGAGGATGCAATCGCTGCAAAAAAATCGTGCGGATTGCGTCGCTTTCCAGCATCGGTGATGGAGTCGAGCTTTGCGGTGATCTCGCCCCGGAATTTTGCGTCCTTGAGGCGCGCCGATATCAGTCGAAGAGCGACCAGGCCCGTCGCCTCAAGCACTTGTAGCCCGTCAATGAAAGTCTGGTGCGTCAGAGTCATGACGCTTGCGCCCTTATTCGGGCGTATCTCGACCAGCCCCTCGCCAACGAGGATATGCAGTGCCTCGCGCACCGGCGCCAAGCTGGTGTGAAGTTGCCGGGCGAGTTCCGAAGTAATTAGGCGCTGTCCTGGGGCATACCGGCCACGCTGGATCCCGGTTCGAATTTCTGCGAGAACGGTTTCAACGCTCTTGTTGGTCTTGGGCATTGCTGGAGTTCCGAAACGCTCTGGATTGTGTGCCCTACAGGTAATGCGATTCTACCAGCGATGACTCGGGGATGTGCATTTGGCGCGCGCGACCGGCTAACAAATCCAATATATCGTAGGTTGCAATTATCGATAATTGGCGATAACGTCAGTTGCGTCTGGCGATGGTTGGCCCTGTGCGCATTTCGATGACGGCACGGCTTGCCGCCCAGCCGGGGTGCTCGCTAGGCCAACTCAATTCGGTGCCTCGCGATGGGTTATGTGCCGCCGACCTGGGCTCGGATCTTGAGGAACAGCCGTGCGATTTGCCTGCGATACCGGAGGAACCTTCACGGACCTCGTCGTCGAGCACGATGACGGTTCTTGGACGATGCACAAGGCACCCACGGTTCCGGAAGATCCCTCTTCAGGGGTACTGGACGCCCTGGGCCTCGCGGCCACGCAAGCCGGAATGGAACTGGGAGCATTCCTGGCCGCCGGCGAAAGCTTCATTCACGGGACGACGCACGCCCTCAACGCAGTATTGACGGGCAATACCGCCAGGACAGCTCTGTTGACAACGCAGGGCCACCGGGACGTTCTCTACTTGCGCGAGGGTGGAAGGGTCGATCCATTCAACCATACTGTCGGTTATCCACGGCCGTATATAGAGCGGGCACTGACGCTCGAGGTTGCCGAACGAATCGACGCTGATGGTGTCGTCCTGATTCCGCTTGACGGCGCTACGGTCGGTCCAATCATCGAGCAACTTCGCGCTTCTCGAGTCGAGGCGGTTGCGATATGCCTGCTGTGGTCGATCGTCAATCCCGCACACGAGCAGCTCCTCGGGAAACTCATCCGGGAAGGGCTCCCGGGCGTGCCCGTGACGCTCTCGCATGAATTGATTCCGATTGCACGAGAATATCGGCGTGCCTCCGCAACGGCCATCAATGCGTCGCTGGTTCCCTTGATGGGCAAATATCTGGGCGGGCTGACCGCTCGGCTCCGCGCCGTCGGGTTCTGCGGCCGTGTGCTCATGCTCACATCTCAAGGCGGAATGCAGGACGTCGATGACGTTGCGATATTCCCGATACGACTCATTAACTCAGGCCCGTCGATGGCTCCAGGTGGCGGGAGTGCGCTCGTTCGAAGCCATACCCTGGCGCACGACTTGATTGTCGCCGATACAGGGGGCACGACGTACGACGTAAGCCTTGTCCGAAACGGAGTCGTGCCATTCACACGTGAGAGCTGGATCGGTGCTCCCTACCGTGGCCACATGTCCGGGCTACCTTCTGTGGACGTCAAAAGCGTGGGTGCCGGTGGAGGTTCCATTGCGTGGGTTGACGCTGGTGGCGTACTGCACGTTGGTCCGCGCAGTGCAGGCGCGGTTCCTGGGCCAGCTTGTTACGCACGCGGTGGTACAGCTGCCACGGTCACCGACGCCGCGTTGGTGCTCGGGTATATCGACCCGGAATTCTTTCTTGGCGGCAGGATGAAACTCGACGTCACCGCGGCGCAGGAATCAGTGCAACGGACCGTTGCGGCGCCGCTTAGATTTACAACAGAAGAGGCCGCAGCGGCCATCCTCGCCATAGCTACGGAGAACATGGTTCAGGTGATCGAGGAAATCACTGTGAACCGTGGAGTCGATCCGTCCAAGTCCGCCCTCGTCGGCGGAGGGGGCGCGGCCGGCCTGAACTCTATTTTCATTGCGCAGCGACTTGGGTGTCCAGAACTGATCATTCCTCCCGCTGGATCCGTGCTCAGCGCCGCTGGTGCGCTGCTCTCAGACCTTTCGAGCGAAGTGCGCGCAACCTGGTTCGTCACGCTACGCCATTTCGACATTGCGCAGGCCAATCTGGTGTTGGCCGTTCTCGAGGACCGTGCAAACACCTTTATCGAAGGCGCAGGCCGATTCGCGGTAGCTACATCGATCGACTTTCGCATCGAGGCACGCTACCGAAATCAAGTATGGGAGATTGATCTGCCACTAGAGGCGGCGCGGTTTGCGGACGCCCAGGCCGTAACCCAATTAGTACAGGCCTTCCACGAGGAACACCGCCGTCTGTTCGCTGTCTGCGACCTCGAGTCGGACATCGAAATAATTGGCTGGATTGCCACTGCGCGCTGCCGTCTGCATAGGTCCCAGGGCCAGATTGAGATGCGCTCTCCAGAAGTGCGGGGGGGCGGGACCTCGCGGCGCGCGTATTTCAAAGGATATGGTCGCGTTGACGCCGCCGTACTGCCACTGAACGGCATAAGCGACGGCGAGCTGCGACTCGGGCCAGCGATCGTCGAGAGTGCATTCACCACCATTGTCATTGACCCGCAGTCGAAGTTCAGGGTCGCGCGCGACGGAACTGTAATTGCCTACCCTGGCAGGCGCTTCGCGGCGTAATCACCATGGAATCCAACCATACGCTCCTCAACGGCGCAGACCTCGCGATTCTGCATCATCGCTTCGAGGGTGTTGCCCGCAAAATGGCCAATACGCTGATGAGGACTGGGCGGTCTGGGGTCCTGAACCGTGCGCGGGACTTTTCCTGCTGCATCGTCACTGCTGGGTGCGAGCTGATCACCGCGGCCGAGAGCTTGCCGATCCACGTACTGTCAGGTCCAGACCACATGGCGCGAGTCATGAAGCAGTTCCATCCAGAACTGCGTCGAGGCGACGCGTTCCTAAATAACTCGCCGTATCATGGATGTTCGCACGCGGCGGATCATACGATATTGGTGCCGGTCCTTGATTCAGACAGCGTGCATCGCTACACGGTCGTTGCGAAGGCCCACCAGGCCGACGTCGGCAATTCGGTCCCGACCACATACCACGGGAGCGCCGCAGACGTTTATGAAGAGGGAGCCCTGATCTTTCCCAGCGTCCAAGTGCAGCGGGAATTTCGCGACATCGATGACATTATCCGCATGTGCCGGGTTCGGATTCGTGTTCCAGATCAGTGGTACGGAGACTACCTGGCGATGATCGGTGCCGCCCGCATCGGGGAGCGAGAGCTTGCGGCGTTGGGTGAAGAATTCGGGTGGGACTCGCTCGCCCGGTTCTGTGACCAATGGTTTGACTACTCCGAACGGCAGATGGCCGATGCGCTGGGTCGTCTCCCGGCCGGGTCCGTTACCGCTACGAGTGTCCACGATCCGTTCCCGGGAATGCCTGCTGCGGGTGTGGCCATCACCGTGCGCGTCACCGTTGATTCTACGGGGGGGCGCGTGGAAGTGGATCTTCGCGACAATCCAGATGCGATGCGCAATGGATTGAACCTGAGTCAGGCGTGCGCCGAGACGTCAGCGATGGTCGGAATCTTCAACAGCATCACGCACAATGTGCCGCGCAATGCAGGTGCCTTTCGCAGGATCTCCATCTTGCTGCGCGAAGGCTGCGTTTGTGGGATACCCCGTCATCCCTCTAGCTGCTCGGTTGCGACGACCAACATTGCCGACCGCGTCGCGAATGCCACACAGTGTGCATTCGCGGAATTGCACGACGGCGCTGGAATGGCCGAGGTCGGGGCGGTTATCAGCCCCGCGTGTGGGGTTGTATCCGGGGTCGATCCGCGCACTGGAGCGGCCTACATCAATCAGGTGTTTCTTGGAATGACTGGCGGCGCCGGTGCACCCGAGTCTGACTGCTGGACCACGACGGCCCATGTTGGAAATGGGGGCATGTGCTTCCTCGATAGCGTGGAACTCGCCGAGGTGTACCAGCCGTTGATCGTCTATGACCGGCACGTGATCATGGACACCGAGGGCGCTGGCAGGCATTTAGGAGCCAACGCCATATTTGTCGAGTTCGGTCCGCATCGCACGGCGATGACGGTGGCGTACGTAAGCGATGGAGTCATCAATCGACCCAAGGGCGTCCGCGGAGGTCTTTCCGGCGGCGCCGCAGGGCAGTACCTCCGTAAGCCAGACGGCACGCTGGTGCCGCTACCCGCGTGCGCTCAAATCGCGATCGCGCAGGATGAGCGAGTCGTCTCGATCGGCGCCGGGGGCGGCGGCTACGGACCACCCATGGCCCGTGAGCCAAAAGCCGTGAAAAGCGATGTCTCGGATATGCGCATAAGCCGCCATCGCGCGCTCGAAGTCTACGGCGTCGCCATTGGAACAGACGGCGAGATCGACCACGTCGCGACGAGCCTCAGGCGGCTCCACGCGTGAAATTATGAACAAGCTGACAATTGCCGATGGTGCCGTTGTCATGGGCGGAGCGGATAGCACGGGGCTTGCTGTTGCGCTTCGATTAGCGGATTTCGGAGCCAAGGTTCACATCGGTGACATTCGAGAGGACGTGCTGGGCACCGCACTGACGTCCCACCCACGCCTCTCCGGTAGTCGCGTGGATGCCGCGAACGCCAGTGAAGTTACCGCGCTCTTCGAGCGCGCGCGAGCAGCCGTCGGTCCGATCACGACTCTGGTAAACGTCGTCGGCATTCCAGGTCCGCAGGGGTCGGTCGAAACACTTACCGACGAGGCGTGGAGAAGCACGTTTGCAACGAACGTGCACGGGACGTTTTTCGCCATTCGTGAGGCGGTCCCTGAGATGAAGGCACTTAGGCGCGGTTCTATCGTGAATTTCTCGTCCGGATCGACACGAACAAACATGCCTAACCGTCTGCCGTATGTCGCCAGCAAATGGGCAGTGGAAGGAATCACCAGGGCCCTTGCCCGGGAATTGGGACCGTTCGGAATACGTGTGAACGCCGTACTGCCGGGTTTGATCGACAACGCCCGGATGCGCGCCATTGTTCTCAAAAATGCAGAGCGTCAGGACGTTGCCCCGGAAGCTCTGATGAAAGAGTACCTGCGCTTCATTTCGATGCGCAGCGCGGTCACGCCCGAAGAGATCGCCGACACAGTCGCGTTCCTCTGTTCGGATCTCGCCCCTCACATCAGTGGTCAGCTTATCGGGGTCGATGGCAATGCCGAGTGGGAACCATGATGGAGGAAATTCGCTAATGAATGCAAAGAGTACATGGCATTGGAAGTACACCGATAGCTACGAATACATGGATCGCGTGCAGACGGGACTTCCGCCGCTGATGATTGTGGTCGCTTGCAACGGTGGAATTCAGGGCAAGGAATCGTGCGATGCGCTTCCGGAGACGGCCGACGAGATCGCAGACTCCGTGCACGGGGCGTATCAGGCGGGCGCAAGTGTCGTGCACGTCCACGCCCGCAATCCGGCGAACTTCACAGAGCCTGCGCGCACCACTGAAGTTTGGCTCGAGGTAAACGCCAAGATTCGAGAGCGCTGCCCAGACATTGTAATCAACAATACGACTGGGGGCGGTCCCACGTCGACGATGCAGGATCGGCTCGCCTGCTTGGATGCCCGCCCGGAACTCGCCTCGCTGAATCTTACGCCGGATATGAGCCGGTTCAGGCTCAAGGAACGCCGAGCTCCGCTTCCGCACCCGCGGGATGCGCTGGAATTCGACGAATGCACTCCATTCACCTACGGGCTCGTCGAGCAATACGCCGGGCAGATGAAGCGACGAGGAATCAGGCCGGAGCTCGAGACATACCATACGGGCGGCGCATGGGTAATCCGTGACCTCATCGAGAAGGAATTGATAGACGCGCCGTACCTGATCCAGACCGTCATGGGTGCCCAGACCGCAAGTTTTCCCACTCCAGAGAATGTTCTGGCGCTCCTGCGCGAATTTCCGGATGGCGCCATATGGTTGTGCTCCGGCCTCGGCCCATTCCAGCTCCATATGACGACGCTGGCCATCATGCTAGGCGGGCATGCGCGCGTCGGGCTGGAGGACAACCTGTACCTGCGTCGGGGCCAGAAACTGCGCTCGAATGCCGAGGTCGTGGAGCGAACCGTGCGGATTTCTCACGAACTCAATCGAGAGATCGCAACGCCGGCTCAGGCACGGGAGCTGCTCGGGCTCTCGGCGAGCCCGACACGGTATTGAAATCAGGGCAGTTCAATGAACAGAAGTGACAAGAGAATTCTGACTTCCCATGTAGGCAGCCTCCCGCGCTCAGCACATCTTCTGAGCCTGCTCAACGATCTGGAGCTGGGCAGGACAGTGAATCGATCTGCGCTGCAGGCCGTGGTACGCGGCGAACTACGCACAGTGATCAGGGAGCAGGCAGCAGCCGGAATTGACGTGGCGGGGGACGGCGAGCTACCTCGAATCGGGTTTTCGATGTATGTGAAGGACCGCCTGAGTGGCTTCGGCGGAACAGCGCATCGTGGAAATGTGACCGATTTTGCCAAATTTCCAGGCTACGCCGCGTTGATGGCCCGAAGGACGAGCAAGGCGGCGACCGAGTCGGCGTCGTTCGTTGCAACGCCGGAATGCGTTGGTCGCGTCACCTACGACCCGGCGTTCACGCAGTTGTCCGAGGAACTCAACCTATTCGACGAGGCATTGGCCGCTGAGCCTGATGCGAGGAGTCGCATTTCAGAGACATTCGTCACCGCGGCATCCCCCGGGATCATCTCGACGACGTTATTGAGATCGGCGACAAATCCGGACTATCGCACCGACGAAGCCTACGTGCTCGCGCTCGCCGAGGAAATGAAAAAGGAATATGAGGGTGTCGTAGGCCGCGGACACGTACTCCAACTGGATGCTCCAGATCTCGCTCTGGAGCGACAGATCATGTTCGTCGACAGGCCACTGTCTGAATTCCTACGGCGAGTTGAGTTACATGTCGAAGCCATTAATCGAGCAATACGGGACATCCCACGCGACCGGGTACGGCTCCATATGTGTTGGGGGAATTGGGATGGCCCCCACTGTGATGACGTCGATCTCGAGCCACTCCTGCCGATTCTCTACCAGGCACGGGTCGGCGGGCTGTCACTCGCCTGTGCCAACCCCAGGCACGCGCACGAGGTTGAGCTCTTTCGCAGGTATCCGCTGCCCCTCGATATGGTCCTCCTTCCAGGCGTCATCGACGTCACGACAAATATCGTGGAGCACCCGCAGGTCGTTGCGAATCGGATCCTCGCCTTCGTAGACGTGATTGGCGATCGGGAACGCGTGATCGCAAATACAGACTGCGGCTTCTCGACCTTCGCTGGCTACACGATGGTCGCCGACGATGTAGTCTGGGCGAAGCTTCGGTCCCTCTCCGAAGGCGCAAGGCTCGCTTCACGAGCGCTCTGGGGCGCAACGCCGACTCTGGAGAGGAGGCTATGAGAATGGCCAACCGGGTCGCTTTCATCACGGGGGCGTCATCTGGGATCGGGGAGGCCATCGCACGACGGCTCGCGTCCGAAGGTGCCCGGGTCGCTGTCGCCTCTAGCGGCGACATCGAAAAAGCGGAACGCGTGGCTTCTTCCATTCGCGCCGCTGGCGGCATCGCCTGGGCCTGCGCAGTGGACGTGCGGCAGCAGGACCAGGTCGCCGCCTGCGTTGGTAAAGCCGAGGCACAACTGGGCCCAATAAGCATATTAGTGAATAGTGCGGGCGTCTACTTTCCTACGCCACTCGGTTCTACGCCGAGAGCCGATCTCGACCGTATGGTCGACATCAACCTGAAGGGAACGTTCACGGTGATTGATTGCGTGGCTCCCGGAATGATGGAGCGCCGTTATGGAAAGATCATCAATATCGCGTCGGTCGCCGCTGTCTTTGGTGTGCGGGGTTTTAGCCTCTATTGCGCGACTAAAGCCGCAGTAGCGCAGATGACGGTAGCGATGGCGCGAGAACTTGGACCATTTGACGTTAACTGCAACGCGATCGCCCCGGGGAACGTGATGACGCCAATGAATGAAGTGTTCCGCTCATCGCCCGAATTTGCAGCCGATCGTGCAGCGGTGGAGGCCATCACGCCATCGACGACGCCGTTCACAGCACCGCGTGACATAGCGGCGCTCGCAGCGTTTCTCGCATCAGATGACGCGCGGGCTCTGCATGGATCTCTGATTGTGGCGGATGAGGGAATTTCAACTGGGGTAGGCTGATATGACCAGTGTAAGAAGAAGACGACCGAGCCCTGCTGGGTTGGCAATGTGTGCCTATGCTGGCATCTGGCTGTCATTCCTGCCTCAGACTTCCGCCAACGCGTCCGACGCCACTGTCTCGCCGTCAGAACAGCCCCTGGCGTTGATCGGCGGGACACTGATCGATGGCAACGGCGGACCGCCCATATTGGATTCCATCATCGTTGTTGCCGGACGCCGGATCTCAGCCGTCGGTGCCCGTGGGGCAGTACAGGTTCCTGATAGCGCCATTCGCGTCGACATATCCGGCCAGTGGGTGATGCCAGGGCTAGTGGACGCACATGTTCACTTTTTCGAGTCGGGTCGCATCTTCACGAAACCCGGCGAGCTAAATCTGACGCAGATCGTGACCTATGAGGATGAGGTTCGGTGGATGAAGGCCCGTGTGCCAGAGACGCTGGCACGCTACCTTTGCGCGGGCGTTACATCCGCGGTTTCGATGGGCGGACCGCGTTTTGAACTAGAAGTGCGCCAGGCTGCGCGTACCCTCGAGCGCGCTCCTAATATTTTCGTCGCCCAGGGCCCCATCTCTGCGGCCAGCATCGGCCACGATAATTTCCCTCTGGTCGATGGCGACGAAAGCACGCGATATGCCGCAGACGCCGTGGGCGCGCAGGCGCGGGTCTTGGAGGGCATCCAGCAGCACGTGGACCTGATCAAGGCGGGCTACCTGGGTGGCCCATTCGCGCAGGAAGAGCGTCACTTCTTCGAGCTACTCCCAGCGATCGTCGCGACTGCGCACTCCGCCGGACTGCCGGTTGCGATGCACGCCACGGAGCTCGTGCCTGCACGCAAGGCGATGTTGGCGGGTGTAGACACTCTTGCGCACACGGTGGTCGATAAACGCGTGGACCAGGCATTCATAAAGGCCGCCGCGGCGCTGCATATAAATGTCGTCAGTACTCTCGCTTATTGGACTCGTGATATCCAGGCCCGGTCTGGACATGTGACCCTGCTGCCCATAGAAAGTCGTTGCGGGGATCCGGAAGTCATCGAGACGTGGTCAAAGGTGCCGACGCTTGCAGCAGTACCGAGCAAGGAACGCGGTGAGGCGGCTCAAGCCCAGAAGGTGGGAATGGATAACCTCCGTCGCCTTCAGGCAGCTGGAGTCGCGATCGCCGTTGGATCGGACGCAGGTAATTTCGGGCTACTTCATGGGGCGTCGGTGCATCAGGAAATGGCACTTTTGGCGTTGGCCGGCATGCGGCCGGCCGACATTATCGTCGCCGCAACCCGAAATGGCGCCCGCGTGGCCGGCGCCGCGGGGGAGATTGGAACGCTCGAGCCAGGGAAGCTCGCAGATCTCCTGGTTCTCGAGCGGGACCCGCTGATCAGTATTGGCAACGTTGGCGCAATTTCGCAGGTTATGAAGGGCGGGCGACTCTTTTCACGAGACGCGCTGATGGGGCCGGCCAAAGAACGTGTGGTGCTGGATGTGGGCGCGACAAAGGACGATCTGAAGTGAAACCAGCTAGTAAAGAAATTCTGATTCGAGGTGGAATCGTTCTGACGATGGATCCCGCGCTCGGTGACCTTGCGTGTGGGGACGTGCTGGTACGCAATGGAAGAATTGCCGCAGTGGGAGAGAACTTAGATCCAGCAGGCGCAGAGATTGTTGACGCCACAAATTGCATTGTGCTGCCAGGATTCGTCGACGGGCACCGCCACGTCTGGCAGACGCAGCTGCGCGGCGTAGCGACGGACTGGACAATCGTCGACTACATGGTGCACATGAGAACGCTGTACTGTGTGTGCTACGAGCCGGAGGACGCATATCTCGGCAATTACGTCGGTGGCCTGGAGGCTCTGGCTGCTGGCGTGACTTCCGTCGTCGATCACTCGCATCTGCAGATTTCACCGGAATATTCCGATGCTCTTGCGAGCGGGCTGCTGGATTCAGGCGTCGGTGGGGTGTTCTGCTATGGCTTCTACAACAACCCCCCTTACCGCCCAGGTGATTCGATCGATGTAGCCTCCATTCGTAACCGGGTATTCGCACCGGTTGAGGAGTGGCACGTCCCCAATGCTAAGCGGATACGGGACCGATACTTCACCGCTGCCGGGGCGCTTCGATTCGGCATCGCTGCGAGTGAGGTGTTCATGATTCCATTTGACCTCGCGGCGAAGGAGTTGAACGCCGCGTGGAGCCTTGAACCGGCTCTTGTGACTGCGCACTGGGCGTGCACAGCCCGTGCGGATCGGACCCCGACCATGATTCCAGAGCTTCATCGCGCTGGGCACCTGCACCGGAATATGTTGTTCACGCACTGCAATAATTTCAGCCGGGCGGATTTCCAGATCGTGGCCGCGCTCGGTGCGGGAGTCTGCGCGACCCCAGATACAGAACTCGGGATGGGAATGGGTTTCCCAGTGCAGGAGAAGATGTTAGCTGCACACGGCAGCGTAGCATTCGGCGCAGACATCTGCTCCAACGTTGCTGGCGATCTGTTTGGCCAGATGCGCCTCGCGCTGCAATCCCAACGCTGGCGGGGTTTCGAAGCAAGCGAACAGCTGCCGACATCGATGCCGATCACAGCGCGCCGGTACCTGGAAATCGCAACCCGCATTGGTGCCGAGGCGCTGGGTATGGCAGACGAAATAGGCACTCTGACCCCGGGTAAGCGCGCCGACGTCATTCTGGTTCGGACGGATTCTATCTCGACGTCGCCATCGAATGACCCAGTGGGCACCCTCATGTTCTACGCGAATGCGTCAGATGTCGACACGGTCTTAGTCGCGGGTGAATTCCGCAAGCGAAACGGTAGCCTTGTCGGAGTCAATTGGCCGGAAGTTCGCGAGCGCCTTGTACGCTCACGCGATCAGATCATGGACCGGCTCGCCAGAATTCCGTTCGCGAAGGTACGCGAAGTCTGGCACGACGCGCTGACGGGGTAGTGCCAGTGAAGGTTAACGGCCGAATCAGATTGAAGTAAAGGTGGGAGACGTAGGAAGTGTGGAAAGTTAGAGAACGAGTTCTTTCGGATACGTCTTCGTCAGGCGTCCTGAGCAACCTGACATCTTCGCGGCCCACAACTGGTGTTGCATCGTGAAATCCAATCCTTTGAAGGAGAAGCTTGCCCGTGACGAGGTAGTGCTGGTGGTGAATCCGGATCATCCATCGTCTTCGTTGACAGAATTTATGGCTGGTCTGGACATAGACGGGATATTCATCGATTGCGAGCATGGAATGGCCTCCATAGAACGTGTGTCGGAGATGTGCCAGGCGGCCCGCGCAGGATCCATCCCTACGATCATTCGACCAGAAACATGCGCGCATCACCTCTTCAATCGCTACTTGGATGCCGGAGCCGATGGCCTCATCGTGCCACATGTCGATACGGCTGCGGTCGCCATGGGGATCGTCGAATCGGTTAGGAGCATTCGATATAAGGACCATGAGACCAAGCTGGTCATCGTGATGATCGAGTCCGTGGCAGCGCTGGACAATCTGGATGCGTTGCTAGGCGTGGAAGGCGTGGACGTGTTCTTTATCGGACCCGATGATCTGTCGCGATCCATGGGCTTCCCAGGTCAAGTCATGCATCCGAAGGTTCAGGAGGTCATCTATGACACTGTCAGACGCATCAGAGAGGCCGGCCGGATACCAGGCACGCTCGTTACTGAGGCTACGGTAGCAAAGCTTGTCGCATGCGGAGTGCGGTTTCTCTATGAACACTTGAACAATTTTGCTCGCACCGGCGTGAAGGCATTCCGCGCCGAGGTTTCGCGAGCGGAGGAATTGCGATGAAGTCGATCGGAATTGGAATCGTCGGGGCAGGGCACATTTCCGGCGCACATGCGGCTGCCGTGCAAAAGGCCCAAGGCGTCGAACTTACCGCAGTCTGCGATCCAGACCTTCAACGCGCCCGCGCACTTGCGGAGAGCCATGGCAATCCCAAGGTCTTCGCGTCGCTCGCCGAGATGCTCGCGTGTAACGACGTCGCGGCCGTGATCATCGCGACACCAAACCACTTGCATCCAGTCCAGGCGATCGATTGCGCGAAGGCAGGCCGACATGTTCTATGCGAAAAGCCGATTGCTAATTCCCTTGCCGAAGCAAAGGCGGCCGAGGAAGCAGTCTCATCGCGAAATCTCGTGTTTCGATCAGGATTTAACCAGCGGTTTCTGGCTCAGGTTAAGCTTGCAAAACTCGCGATAGAACGCGGGGTAATCGGCGAAATTCATGGCTTTCGGAGCGTTTTCTCAGGGAAATGGGACAACTATTTCGATGGGTCGAATTTCAGGTTCGATCCAAGTCTAAGCGGGGGGACCACGATAAACGACAATTTGATCCACCGCTACGACATGGTTCGGCACCTGCTCAGCGATGAGTTCACGAGCGTGGTAGCAGACCTCATCCATTCTGTGATTCCCCCAGTCGTTGATGACAATGTAAACCTAATTGTGACCACGAGCCGTGGGGCGCGAGGCACATTTTCCGCAGATCGCTACTCTCCAGTAATTGCTGACTCGACGGAGCTTTATGGAACGAGAGGTTCCATCCACGTTGTAACCAATGCCGTTTCACCGTTTCACGCGGTTCCACTAGCGATATTCACGACGCTTCCCGCAGAAGAGATTCCAGCGGAGCTCCGTGACGCGCTGTTTCCACAGGCACGAGCGAGGAAGATCCCTGGCTGGTCGGGGTGGATGTCCTTCTGGCCACAGCTCAACGATGCCTATGCGGATCAAGTGCAGGAATTTGGGTCAGCGATTCAGGGCTCCGCGACAGGTTGCATCGGCGCGACAGGTATCGATGGGGTGCGAGCTACAGAGTTGATTCAGGCCGCGTATACGTCACACATAGAACGTCGCTGGGTAGATCTCCCTCTGCCGGCGAATGCGGTGTATCAAGTACCGACCTACAGTTCGCCGCCTGAGGCCTGAGGATGACTACAACGAGTGTCTGTTCATCCCACCTGCACGCGCTATCCCTCGAGGACGTCGCGACGCTGGCCCAGAGGTGTGGATACGATGGGCTCGATATCTCCGCAGACTTGTTTGCGAAAGGTCCTCCGCCACACATCGTGATCGATGACTCGGCAGACCTTGTCGCTCGTTCCACGCGTTCGCTCGTGGGCGTGTCTCGGGGCGCCACTTCGCTCAGTGCGAACACCTATCTCGTACGCGACGATCCGCAGCAGGCGGCGATAGCCAAGGAGCACGTCCGTTGTGTGATTGATCTCGCCCAAGCGTTGCGGATCCCCTTCGTCCACGTGTTCACTGGGCGCGCACCTCCAGCGGTGGATTCAGGGGCAGCGTGGCAGCAGTTGGCAGAGGTACTTGGTGCGCTCTGTGAATATGCGAGCACTCGTGGTGTGCATGTCGGAATCGAGGGCTGTGTCGTTCATTTCGTGCGGTCCCTAGAAGAACACCGACGCCTGTTCGCGATGCTCCCAGGCGTCGACCTTCGGGTGTGCTTTGACCCTAGCCATCTGTATCTCCACGGCGAGTCCGTGTTCGAGGCTGCAGAGATCCTGTTGGATCGGATCAGCCTCGTGCACGTCAAGGATGCTGCTGGTACGGCGGATAGCTTTTCTCTGCCTCCACTCGGACAGGGAGACATGCCCTGGCCGGAGATGCTCCATCAACTCCAAGCCCTCGGCTATCGCGGCGGATACGCGCTCGAATACGAGGGCCGTGGCTATGGCTGGCGCGAGGACGACGAGATGATCTTGCTGTCCGGGAGGAAGTTTCTGAGGGAGCACGGAATTTAGAGCTGGCGATGTCTGGTTATGGCGTACGTTAAATAACACCACCGAGGGTCCCATGGACGTCCGATCGATCGAAGGCGTTGCGCCCACGCTAGAGCATGCGGAAACGACGCGGGTTTGGTGGTTGATTCAGCCCCGGGAAATGCGTGAGGAGACGATCGGGGGGCATCTGGAACTCGTTTCGGAGTTCGAGATCGAAGGCGGCGGGGCGGTGGATCCGCACCAGCATTCAACCTACGAGTTTTACTACGTGATCAGTGGCCGTGGAATCATGACCATTGGAAGTGAAATGCGCGAAATTCGCCAGGGGGACCTGGTGAAGATTCCTCCTGATACGGTGCACAGCCTGGCGCCAGTGAGTGCGAACGCCTCCATTCGATGCCTCGCATTTGCAGTGGGCGTCAGTGGAGCCCCCCTCATTGACTACACTTGATGGCCGTACATCGACTAGCGGATCCGAAGGGAAGCCATGATTGATCCTTATATTTACGTCGGCCTTGCTGGCGATACCGATCCCGGGCGATTCCTGAGCGCGGGCCTATTCCGCCGGACCGCGGCATCCGACAGATGGGAATCCCTAGCTTCGCGCTTCGACGAAGCCGTGGAAGTACGTTGCATCTTGACTGACGCGCGCCGGCCGGGATTCCTGCTGATAGGAACGCAACGTGGAGTCCTTGCAAGCGAGGATCATGGCGAGCATTGGCGGCTACTTCATTCACCGCGCTCCAGTCGCGCCGTTTGGTCGCTCGCGCGCCTCCCAGGCGAAGCTGGCGCACTCGTTGCCGGGTACGAACCGTGTGCGCTGTATTTCAGCCAGGATAGTGGGGCCTCCTGGACGGGCGGCGCCGTAAATGTCCGGCATCCAGACATCACGGCTGCAGGCCATGTGCCGAAGCGTGTGACAGGCATTGCCGGGTGTGAATTCGACCGAGACTGCCTTTACGCGACGCTTGAGGTGGGTGGACTACTCAGGAGCGACGACGGTGGACAGACCTGGCGGAGCATCATTGACGGCGTCTATGTAGCCGATGACGCTCTTGATCTGCACGCAGTCGTTGCGGATGCGCGACAGCCACGGTCGGTGACGGTGGCAACGCGGGTCGGGCTTTTTCGATCCGGGGACTGTGGCGAGCACTGGCGCAAGTTGCCGGTACCGGTTCAAACAGACCGTGGAGTGTATTGCCGAAGTTTTGCATGTGCCCCAGACGACCCAGCCACTCTCTACCTAGGAGCGGGCGACGGCTTCGAGGGTGACAATGGCGTTTTTCTCATCAGCCGTGATGATGGTGAGACTTGGGATGCCCCGCAGCATCCAGTGGTGCTCAAGAGTGCGGTGTTTGCTATCGCCACCGACGTAAGGCAGCCGTCGCGCGTGGCGTTCGCGAGCAAATATGGCGATGTGCTGCTTTCCGAGGACCGTGGACATACGTGGGCATCACTCCCGCTTCCGCGCGGTGTCGGACATGTGTTTTCTCTGGCGTTGGGTTAACCGTTGGGTGGGGATTCAAGATGCAAAACACGGATGAACTGGCCTACTGGAATGCGCTGGACATTGCGGGGGCGATCCGGGCACGAAAGCTGTCCACCCTCGAGGTAGTCGACCACTTCATTACGCGCATCGAGCGCCACAACCCGGCGCTTAACGCAGTGATTGCCGAGGGCTTTGAGGAAGCCCGTGCTAGCGCTAAGGCTGCCGATCGTCGAAGTGCGAGTGGTGATGCGACGGGACCGCTTCACGGCGTGCCCGTGCTGATGAAGGACTGTCTAGACTTCAAGACAGGCTGGCGAAATACGTTTGGCGGTGTCCGTGCGCTCAAGGATTATGTCGCCAGCTACTACACTACGTTCCCGGAGCGCATGGAGCGTGCTGGTGCGATTATTCTTGGCAAGACTAATTCCCCGGTATTTGGCTTCCGTGGCACATGTGACAACTATTTGTTTGGGCCAACCTGCAATCCATTTGATCTCACTCGCAATTCTGGCGGATCCTCCGGCGGAAGTGCGGCAGCGGTAGCCGCCGGTTTCGTCCCCATCGCGGGAGGGGGGGATGGGGGTGGCTCGATCCGCATACCGGCCGCGTGGTGTAACGTCTTCGGCTACAAGCAGTCATTCGGTCTGGTACCGCTTCGACTGGAGCCCAACCTGTTCGGTGGTACGCACCCATTCCTGTTCGAAGGACCGATCACACGATCAGTGGCTGACGCGGCGCTCACCCTGAATGTATTAGCCGGTAAAGGCGCCTGCGACCCATTCAGCTATGACGCGAGTTGTGATTTCGTCGCTGCGTCCTCACGCTCTATCGCCGGCCTGAAGGTGGGTTTCAGCGCGGATTTTGGCATCTTTCCGGTTGACCCGGAGATTCAGGCGATTGCCCGTAATGCTGCCTTCTCGCTAGTGGATGCAGGAGCAGATGTCGAAGAAATTCGAGTATGTTTCGACCGGTCACAGCAGGAGCTCAGCGACCTTTGGTGTCGGCTGATCATTCCAAACTCGGTGCTCGGACTGGAGCTGCTGAAGGAGCAGGGGTACGACGTGTCGGCCGACCATCCGGAGGATCTTCCGCCGGAACTTCGTTGCTGGTTGGATAGGATGCGCTCGCGTACAGCTGTCGAATACATGCGTGACCAGATCATCCGATCCGGTGTGCATGCATCCATTGAACGAGTGTTCGAGAAGTATGACGTGCTCATCACGCCAACGCTCGCATGTTTGCCAGTCAGCAACGCCCAGGACGGCAATACAGTTGGGCCGTCAGAGGTTGCGGGCGAAGCCGTCGACCCGCTGATCGGCTGGTGCCTCACGTATCCGATTAATTTCACTGGGCACCCCGCAGCGTCGGCGCCAGCCGGTCTGTCCGCTTCGGGTTTGCCGGTAGGCGTCCAGATCATTGGCCGGCGCTTCGACGATGCTAGCGTATTTGCCACGAGTGGTGCCCTCGAGCGCATCCGGCCGTGGAATACTGCGTTTGATAGAGTACAGCGGGTTCTTGAGGAGGCGCCCGCGGTGTCCGGATATGGCAGAACCCCGCTCTTGAATGTGCGGACCAGTTGAGGTCATCGTGGCGACCAAAGTCCAGCCGTTCTTCAATGGAATCATCGAGGGATTCTTTGGAATCCCGTGGGACTGGTCGGCACGGCTTGCTGCCGTCGATTTCCTTGGGACGACTGCCGATTCCTTCTACATTTATGCCCCGAAGGCGGACGCGTTTCTCCGGCGCCGGTGGCGCGAGCCATATCCGGACAGCGTCACGTCCCATCTGCGTGAGCTCTCGGAGCGCTGCCGATCCCGCGGCGTAGCATTCGGCGTTGGTCTTACACCGTATGAGATTTACCTCAATTACGACCAGCCAGCGCGAGAAGCACTAAATCGAAAGGTCGTGGAGCTCAATGCGCTGGGCGTGACCTGGCTAGCGGTGCTATTTGACGACATGCGCGGGGATTTCGAAGGCAGCGCTGAGTTGCAAGCGCGTGTGCTTGCCGATATTGCCGGATGGACTACAGCAGATCGACTGATGCTTTGTCCGACCTACTATTCGTCGGACCCGCTACTCGAGAAGGTGTTCGGGCGCATGCCGCCTGGGTACCTTGAGGACCTTACGAGGATCATCGATCCACGCGTTGACGTCTTCTGGACTGGGGAAAAGGTGATTTCCGGAAGCTACACGGCTGCGCATCTTGATGCCGTCAATCGTCAGCTCGGTCGAAAACCCTTTATTTGGGACAATTCAGGATCCAACGATGCTCGTTCGAGAACAGAGCGGCTGTTCCTGAACCCTGCGAGCTCCGGCTGGACGCTTCCACGCGACCTCGCATCCGGCGTCGCGTTCAATCTCATGAACGAGCCCTATCTTTCGCTGCTTTCACTGCGAGTCTACCTTGGACTGCTTTTGCGCGCGAATACAAGCAAGAAGCCCCTCGACTCCGCAGCGCTATTTCGAAGTACCTGCCTTGAAGTGGCAGGTGCGAATGTCGGCGGGCTGATTGTTAGGGACGCGGCGCGCTTTAATAGTGACGGTCGGATCGGTTCCGCAGATGGGCAGCGGAATAATGTTCTGGAAGATTATGAAGCCCATGAGCAGGAGTTCCACGCGAGAGATGTCTGTAACTGGTTGCGGGGCAAGTACGTGTTTGATCCGGCATGTCTGACGATCTGAGGAGCCTTGATGCAGCGCTCCTCACGTTCTTGCCTGTCGAAGCTTCTTCCGATCGTTTGGATTCTGGCAGCGCTGTTGGTGGAGGCATGCTCAGATCTTCGTGGTCGTAGATCCACAGACTGGCCTGCCGCGAGCGGCGGCCCGGGAGGTCAAAGGTATTCAGCGCTAGGCCAAATCAACCGGACCAACGTGCAGCGCCTACGTGCGGCGTGGACGTTCGAGATGGCCGAAAGGGGGGATCCGGAGACCACACCGATCATCGTAGACGGAACGCTGTTTGCTTATACGCCTGAACTCGCGGTCATCGCTCTCGACGCCCGGACGGGGCACCTCATTTGGCGTTTCAGTCCTGAGCGCGCGACTGGTGCGCCGAGAGTAGCGGTTCCGACGGGCCCATCGCGCGGTCTTGCCTACTGGAGTAGGGGGCGTGAGCGTCGACTGCTCGCGGGGATTCGGGACCGTTTGTACGCCCTTGATCCAGACACGGGGCAACTGATTGATTCTTTTGGTAGCGGTGGGTCGATCGATCTTCGGTCTGGCCTGCGTGGCGATGGGGCGGGCCATAGCGTCTTCATGACGTCGCCCGGGATCATCTACGATGATCTAATAATCGTGGGCTTTCGTACTCTAGAAACCCACCCTGCACCTCCCGGCGACATTCGCGCCTTTGATGTCGTTACCGGGAAGCTACGCTGGTCGTTTCACACCATTCCGCATCCTGGCGAGGCGGGTTACGAGACCTGGCCGACTACGGCGTGGCAATACGCGGGGGCAGCAAACAATTGGGTGGGCTTTGCACTCGATGAGCAACGCGGCATCGTCTACGCCCCGACGGGTTCCGCAGTCTACGACTTCTATGGCGGCGACAGGCCTGGCGACAATCTCTACGCGAACACGCTACTTGCGCTGGACGCCCGGACTGGCCGACGCCTGTGGCACTTTCAAGGAGTGCATCACGATCTCTGGGATCGTGACTTCGCGTCTCCGCCCACCCTCGTTTCCGTATCTCGGGGTGGCAAGCAGATCGATGCAGTCGCGAAGCTCACCAAGCAGGGCTTCCTGTTCCTGCTAAATCGCGTCGATGGATCGCCACTGTTCCCAATTGCTGAGATGCCGGTTCGATCCAGCGAGGTTCCGGGGGAGGAAAGTTCGCCCACTCAACCGGCCCCGGCGCTACCGGCTCCCTTTGCTCGGCAGCGGCTGACACGGGACGAACTCACCCAGCGAACACCAGGTGCCCATGACTGGGCACTTGCGCAATTCGCGCGCTTTCGTAGCGAGGGCCCCTACACACCGTTCGGGCTCGACCGGCCGACGGTGCTGATGCCGGGATTCGATGGGGGCGCAGAGTGGGGAGGTGCAGCAGTCGATCCCAAAAGTGCTGTTCTTTACGTAAATTCGAATGATATCGCCTGGACCGGCCAACTCGCTGAAACCGCACTAAATTTGGGCGAGGGGGCCACGACATATATGACGCAATGTGCGATGTGCCACGGCGTCGATCGGAGAGGCGCTCCCCCTGAGTTCCCCTCTCTTTCAAACCTATCGAGTCGTCTCTCCGTCAGTGACATCACGGCTGTCATCAACGGTGGACGAGGTCGAATGCCGCCATTTCCGAATCTGGAAGTGGGGCTCCTGGAGAATCTGGTCTCGTTCCTGTTGGCTGGAACTGACCCGGCACGGGCCGCCGCGCCTGGACCTGACAGCGGACGCCACGATGCCCCTCCGGTCTTGCCGGGGGTTACCACTCTCGTCGCCGCAGGTGCCGAGGGGCGCAACGAACGGTACGCCTTTACCGGATACAAAAAGTTTCTCGACCCAGACGGATACCCGGCGGTGGCCCCACCATGGGGAACGTTGAACGCAATCGATCTCAACACCGGACAATATTTGTGGACTGTTCAACTTGGCTACTACCCTGAGCTGGCCGCACAGGGTCTTGACGCGACGGGGACCGAGAACTACGGCGGACCGATCGTGACGGCGGGCGGCTTGGTGTTCATCGCGGCGACGATCTATGACCGGAAGTTTCGAGCCTTCGATAGTGCATCGGGTTTGTTGCTATGGGAGCACGATCTTCCCTATGCAGGAACAGCAACCCCAGCCACATACATGGTGGACGGGCGCCAGTACATCGTAGTTTGCACAAACGCGACACGCGATCGGCGGGCTCGTCAAGGCTCGGCGTATGTAGCGTTCGCCTTGCCTTAGCTGAATGGACGATATCGTTTCGGCAGTTCTCGTCAACCAGCGAGTTTCCCCATGAGCCCAGCACCGACCATGCAGAATGATGAAACCGTCGACGCAACGATCTCCGCACTGCCCCAGGTCGCGAGAATATCTCGTGGAGCCGTTGCCATGGCGTGGTGGTCCGTGTGTAGCGCCATGGTCTACCTGTTCCTCGGTGCCGCACTCGCTCTGGCGCATGGGACGCGCAACGCACTGGTCGGAATCACGATTGCTGTCTGCGTCTTCTCGGTGATAAACGGACCGCTAGCGCGATACGCCGTGCAGACCGGACTCTCTTGTGCCGCGCTCTCGCGTCGCATGCTCGGCAATGTCGGTGCCAGCATCGCAACACTAATACTCGCCGCTACTGGTGTGTACTACGCAGTCTTCGAGGGGTCCGTTCTCGCCGTCGCCATGTCGCGCGTGATTCCGAGCCTCAGCTACCGTGGCGCGGCTATCCTCATTGCGCTTTACAGCACGCCCATCGTCCTGGGCAGTGTGCAGCGTTGGCTAAACAGGCTCAATGGTGCGCTATTGCCGTGCTACCTCGCCGGGCTCGTGATGGTGGCTCTGCTCCCTGTGCTCCATCATGGTTACTCCAACGCCTGGTTGCATCTGGAGCCGGCCGGTGGGGCACAGCCATTCGGATGGTGGCCCTGCCTGACGACATACCTTGGCGTTCTGATACTTTCGATGGTGACAATGGATTTCGCGCGGTTTGGTCGCCCGACGGATGCAGATTTTCACGCCCTCGTGACGTTCGGCGCGCCTTTTTACCTTCTGACCTTTCTTGTCAATGGCGCGGTCGGAATATTTCTGGTGGCAAGTCTCGACGCACAAAGCATCTCTGAAACGGCAGTTGTCGAGGCGAGCCTCCTGACGCTCGGGCCGATCGCAGGTCTCGCCTGGGTTTGGGTTACCCAGACGCGAATCAACACAGCAAATTACTTGCTTGGAGCGTTGAATCTTCAAGCGCTGACTGAGGAGGTAGTCGGAGCCCGGATTCCGAAGGCGATATGTGCCGCGGTGGTTGGTGGCGTTGTCTTGGCGTTGACGTCCTTTACGGACGTCTTCTCATATCTACTGACGGCACTTAGCTACCAGGGGATCCTCGTGACAGCGTGGGTCGGTGTCGCATTGTCCTATGTCATCGGGCGACCCGTGACGGCAGATGACGAGCCAGTCGTGACGGCAGTTTCGCGACCAGGGCTCATCGCTTGGCTGGCGGGCGCGCTCGTTGGCTTTGCCATTATGATGCTGGGTGGGCCCATTGCATCCGCGTCAGTGCCAGTAACGCTGGCCGTATCGGTCGGTGTCCATAAGGTAATGTCCTGGGCACCGGCCATGAGCAGGATCACATCCTCGTGAATGCGTCGAGCCAAAAGTACAAAATCGCCGTGACCCAGCGAATGCCGGAGCCCATTCGGGAGCGCATTCTGCGGGACTTTGACGCGAGACTGGACGTTTCGAGCGCTGCGCAGGAACAGATGGGTTCATGGATCCAGTACTGCGATGGCGTTGACGCCATACTTTGCACGCCCGCGGACAGGATGTCCGCAGCCGATATCGCAGCTCTAAGCAGCTCCGTCCGAGTCATCTCGACGTTTTCAGTTGGTTATGACCATATTGACGTTCGTGCAGCAACAGCGCATGGAATATTGGTGACGAACACGCCTGGAGTGGTGACCGACGCGACCGCTGACATCGCTTTGCTGCTCTTGCTTGGCGCAGCGCGGCGGGCGACAGAGGGACAGGCGCTCGCGCGCTCGGGGGCATGGAGAGGGTGGAACCCGACCCAGTTGCTCGGCAACGACCTCACGGAAAGAGTGCTAGGGATCGTTGGGATGGGACGAATCGGACAGGCTGTGGCGAAACGAGCGATCTCATTCGGAATGCATGTTCACTATCTTTCCGGCTCAGATCGGCCCAAGTCACTTCCATTTCCTGCAAGGCAACACTGCACCGAGAACACTTTCTGGTCGGCCTGTGAGTTTCTCAGCCTCCATTTGCCATCTACCCCCGAGAACTATCATTTCCTCAATGCGCAGCGCCTGAGTCAAATGCCGTGTGGCAGCATCCTCGTGAACACGTCTCGAGGGGAAATTGTAGATGACGATGCGGTAATTGCGGCGCTTCATGGTGGCCGGCTGGCCGCAGTGGGCCTCGACGTCTACCCGGACGAGCCGAGGATTCCAGCGGGCTACCTCGCTCTACCTAATGCGTTTCTGCTGCCTCACCTTGGCAGCGCAACCCATGGGACCCGCCTGGCGATGGGAGTTCGGGCGCTCGACAATATTGATGCTGTATTGCGAGGGGATGTGCCGCAGGACTGCGTCAATGAGCCTGCGTAAACTAGATTTGGTCGCCGGAGATAGGCTCGTGGCCGCGTCGTGGGTTGCGTTGCTGTTTTTCTTCGCTGTGAGTGGTGATGTGCAGGCGAGCACTGACCTATCTGCTCGTGTTGCCGTCGAGACCGGGTTGCTCGAGGGCGAACGGGCAGGAGGACTCGTCGTTTTCCGTGGGGTTCCATATGCGGCGCCGCCCATCGGTGAGAGCCGGTGGCGGCCTCCAGAACCAGCGCACGGCTGGTTGGGTGTCCGTGCAGCCCGGAAGTTTTCTCCGAATTGCCGCCAGCCAGTGATCGTTGTTGGTTTTGGGCCGTACTCCCACGAGTACATGGATCCTCGCGTTGTCAGCGAGGACTGTCTCTATTTGAATGTCTGGGCCCGCCCGCGTGTGGGAGCGGCTCCAGCACCAGTTCTGGTATTTATCCATGGTGGTGCGTTTTCTGGCGGCTCTGGTGCTGTCCCCATATATGACGGCGCAAATTTTGCGCGTCATGGCGTCGTTGTCGTGACGTTGAATTATAGGCTAGGTGTCTATGGCTTCCTGAATCACCCGGAACTTCGTAAGGAAGATGCAAACGCGGCGGCTGCAAGCTATGGATTGCTCGATGTCTTGACCGCGCTTCGCTGGGTGAATAGAAATATCGACGCCTTTGGTGGCGACCCGCAGCGCGTCACACTGGCAGGACAGTCCGCCGGTGGGGAACTCGTCAATGAAGTCTTGGAAACGCCGGCGGCGCGCGACCTGTATTCAGCGGCGATCGTGGAGAGTGCCCCGCCTGGATCGGTGCCACGCAACTCAAAAGGCACGGCGGACAGAATTAGTGCGCGCTTGCTCGAATTACTGGAAGTGCGATCGATCGAGGCTTTGCGCCGCGTTTCGAGTGAAACAATAGAGCGAGCCGTCGATCAGCTTTCGCAGCAAACTGACCTGATCGGCGCCGGGGAACTGCTATTCACACCGACGCTCACTCTAAGGGAACCCCAGAGTTGGCAGTCCCTTCCAGTGGACGTCCCAGTACTTGCCGGAATTACCCGCGATGAGGCATGGCGCCTCCGTAGCCGGGACGCATTCCTAGTCGACGTCAGGAGCCGCTATGGAACTCTCAGTGACCGGTTCCTCGCGCTCTATCCGGCGGAAACAAAAATGCAGGCTCGCATCGCCGCCTCGGATTCAAGCCGCGATCGACTGGTTAGTGGACTCATTGCATGGAACCATGCTCGGCAAGGCCGGGGTGCGTCACCGTTGTTCGCCTATATCTTCACGCATGTAGAACCAGGCGATTCCGCGCTTCGCTTTGGGGCGTTCCACACGTCGGAGGTTCCGTACGTATTTGGCACGTTGGATAAGGCTCCGGAACGGATGTTTACGGCGGTGGATCGGCGGATCTCCCGCGATCTCGTCTTGCGGTGGCTAGCGTTTCTTCGCAGGCGCGATCCAAATGTGCGAGGTCTCGTGAGATGGCCAAGTGCTGATCTGCATAGTTTCGCGCTGATGGGTATTGGCGAAAGCGAGGTACTGCAGACGCTACCGGCGGCAGAGCGACTTCAGTTCTTCATGGACTTTTTTGCTGGCGGTGGACGCCCCTCTCTTTTCTAGCCCTGGATGAATGGATTTAGAGCTGACTTTCAGTTCAGCGCCGTGGTTCCGGAGAGTGTTAGCGGCACCGGAGCGCGTGCTGAAACGAACCGGACTCGCGCTGGTGATGCGTCTAGTTGGCACGGCCCCGCGACGAACGCGTGATTCGAAGGCGAAGGGGTCAGAAGGGCCATGACCCGGCGCGGACCTTCAATCGGGAGGGCTCATGTACGTCCTCGGCGGCGCTTTCGCTTGGCGGTCACAGCGCCAGGGCCTGCCTGACCACGTCGTTCTGGAACGTTCGAAGTCCGCTGCGCCACGATCTGCGCCGGGAACGGTGTCGCCGACTCCCGTGCCTGGAGTGAATCATCGTGGATGAAGGCGGGAATCGCACGGGCCGGTCTTGTGCGCTGCAGCATCAGTCATTGCCCCACCCGCCATCTGCGTTCCCGGAGTTGCAGATTCCGGCTTGGACCGTGATGCCTCTGCGTGTCCCACCGGATCGTGTCGGCAGAAAGAAATCGACTGTTACGCCCCGTTCCGTTAGCAAGAGGTAGAGGATTGGCCGACGCTCCGCCCACTCGCTTCGATCACGAGGCCGAACGCCGAGATACGACGCGATGATCCGGGTGGCGATCCCCGCCATGCGGCCGGTCGGTGCCCCTTCGCCTGGCCTGCGCCGTTGGAGCTCCGGCCCGGGTTTGGCCGATGCCCCTCTTTGCTTTAATACCGCTCGACTAGATTAACGATAGTTACGTCGTTAATATGGGCCTCACGGGACGCCCGCGAGGCTGCACGGCATGAACAGGGGACTGCGATGGGGGCTTGGGGCGGTCCTCGCCGCATGCGTGGCAATCTTGATTCGCGCGCCGGCGCGCACCACCGGCAGAGACCTTGTTGCCGACGAACTCATCGTCGCGACTTCCGGTGGGCTGATTCAGGATGTAGGGCGTCAGACGCTATGGGGGCCCGCCGCACGCCATCTCGGCGTTGCCGTCCGCGAGGAGTCTTTCGACAACGGTTACCAATTGTTGCGTCTCCAGTCGGCCTCTGGGCGCGTCTCACTAGATGTGGTCGAACTTCCTTCATTCCTCGCCATGAAGGGATATCACGAAGGCATGATCGCGCCGCTGGACTACGGTGTCATCGGAACCGGCGGTTTTTCCCCACGGACATCGCCGCCTTACTGTATCGGGATGCTCTCGGCGTCCTGGGTGATGGGCTGGAACACCGATCACTTCGGTGCCAACCCGCCACTGTCGTGGGCCGACTTTTGGGACGTTCGCCGGTTTCCAGGCCGACGTGGCGCTCAGGTGGGAGCGGAGGCGCAATTAGAAATTGCGCTGCTCGCGGACGGCGTCGCCCCTAATGACGTCTACCCGACGCTCAGTCGGCCCGGCGGTATCGCCCGGGCCATACACAAGTGGGAGCAGCTGCGCCCGCATATCGACGTCTGGTGGTCATCCGGCTCACAGTTGGCACAATTAATGAAGAACGGTGAATTGGACCTGGCCATCGGATGGAACGGCCGATTCGAGCAGGTGATCGCCACGGGCTCGCCGGTGCGTTACACCTATTCGGGTGGGATCCTCACGACCGATTGCTGGGCTGTACCTACAGCAGCACCACATCGGCTGCTAGCCATGAGGATGATTGGCGAAATGGTGAAGGCTGAGGCTCAAGCGCGATTTGCCTCGGCAATCAAGTATGGGCCCGCGAATGCCGGAGCTTACGCCACGGGCCTCTTACCCGGAGACCTAGCGCGCAAGCTGCCTACCCATCCTGCGAACTTGGCCCTCCAGTTGCCAGAAGACGACGAGTGGTGGGCGCAGCACTCCACCGAAGCGGAACGCGCCTTTGACGAAATGCGGTCCAAGTAGGCCCAGATATGGTGACTGAGCACGCTGCGCCGTACCTCGCGATCCAGAAGCTGTCCTCAAGCTACGGTGGCTTCGTCGCGTTGCAGGATGTCAATCTCACGATGCAGCGAGGGGAATTCCTAACACTTCTGGGCCCTTCTGGATCTGGAAAATCGACGCTCTTGATGGTGATCAGCGGCTTTGCATCTGCCTCTGCTGGAAGGATTGAGGTTGACGGCAGGGACCTACTGGCATGCGAGCCCCATCGCCGCGACATTGGTGTCGTATTTCAAAACTATGCGCTCTTCCCTCACATGAGCGTCCTGGAAAATGTGATGTTTCCACTGAACGTTCGCCGGCATTCGCCAGCCGAATCTCGGCGGCGGGCACTGGAAATCCTTGAGAGAGTCGAGCTCGTAGGCTTCGCTGCTCGCAGCATCAGCTCACTGTCTGGCGGACAACGTCAGCGCGTTGCGCTCGCCCGGGCCGTCGTTGCGGAGCCCTGCATCGTGCTGATGGATGAGCCATTGTCAGCGCTCGACAAATCACTGCGAGAGCAGATGCAAATCGAGATACGCGGGCTGCATGACAGACTCGGCTGCACCACGATCTACGTTACACATGACCAGTCTGAGGCGATGGCGATGTCAGATCGTGTCGCAGTAATGAATCTCGGGCGCATCGAGCAGGTCGACACACCGACTGCCATTTATCTGCGACCCCGTTCAACCTTCGTCGCCCGATTCATGGGGAACGCCAATTTGATTCCAATTGACGCTCTGGCCCGTCTAGGGATGCCCGCGACCGCCCTCGAAACGGCTCGTTCCGACATGCGGCTAACCGCTGTGCTACGTGCCGAGGACATCCGCCTCGGCATAGGAAAAGACCTTGCATCAGATCTGCGCTTCCAAGCGACCGTTGAACAGGCCACTTACCTCGGAAGTTCCTGGATGTGCCAAGCGAGGCTCTCTGGCGACATCTCCGTGCGAGTTGCGATTCCAAACGAAGATTACGACCGATCAGGTGCAGTACGGGTTGGCGCCATCCTGCCGTTTTGCATTCCACACGATCGGGTCAGCTTTGTCACTGATAGCGCGTCGTCGTAGAGCAACCGGTTGCAAAATTTAGTGCCTACCTCCCGCGGCATCCATCTTCCCTTTGATGTCGGGCTGGTTGCGCCTGCGCTGACAATCATTGTCGTAGCGCTCGTTGCACCGATAGCGTGGGTGTTATACCTCTCGTTCTTTGCAGACCAAGGTCACTTTAGCGTACAGAGCTATATGACTGTGTTGGGATCGACGCTGGAACTTAAGGCGTTTCTCACTACATTGCGTCTCAGCGCAAGCACCTTGGCGCTCTGCATCTTGCTCGGCGTGCCCTATGCGCTCGCGATGACCCTCGTAGGTCGTCGTGTCGCCACTGCGCTGATGTTCGCGGTGACGCTGCCTTTCTGGACCGCTTTGCTAGTGCGGACGTTTACGTGGCTGATCATTCTTCAAAGGCATGGATTGGCAAGTTCGGCATTCGAGAGCCTCCACCCCAGTGCGGAGTCGATTTCATTCGTGAACAATCTAGCCGGAACGCTAATTGGAATGACCCACATCATGCTCCCAATATTCATCCTCCCGACCTATGCAGCGATGCGAAGCGTCGATCCGGCGCTGATTCGTGCAGCGATCAGTCTTGGCGCGACGCGCCTGGTGGCCATCCGCGGCATCCTGCTGCCTCTAAGCATGCGCGGCATTCTGTCCGGTGCGACGCTTGTGTTTGTAACGAGCCTCGGTTTTTATGTCACTCCTGCCCTGCTGGGTGGTGGAAAGGTGAATGTGCTGTCTGGGCGCATCGAACGGAATATCACGGCCTATGATGACTGGGGCGCCGCGAGTGCTCTGGGCGTGCTTCTGTTTCTTCTGGTTGGGGCTGTCCTGATTGCGGCGAGGTTTGTGCTCGTCAGATCAGGCCGCCCTGGTGGGCCCGACAATGAATAGTAATTTTCGCATCACGCGGGCTCAGGAAATGCTTATCGGCCTCGTGGCGCTTTCGTTGGGAGGCGTTCTGGTGCTCCCGACTTTACTTGTGATCCCGATGTCGTTTTCGAGCGCGGATCTACTGGAATTTCCGCCCGCACATTGGTCTGTCCGGTGGTGGCGGGAATTATCGCAGTCGGTAGTGTGGGTGGACGCAATTCGACTCAGCATTTCACTCGCGATTGGAACGACGCTCATTGCTGTACCGTCTGCATTTGCAGCTGCGTTCGCGACCGTATCAGCAACGAAGCGCCGGGCAAATGTTATTCATGCGGCACTTGTTTCGCCACTACTCGTGCCACCGATACTAATCGCTTCCGGCCTATTCTTCATTTACTCGAGGTTCTCTCTCAACGGCACGTTCTCCGGCTTGCTAATCGGCCATGTGCTCATGGCGCTGCCGGTTGCTTATCTCATTCTGCGCCCAGCAATACTTGGCTTTGACTTTGAACAAGAACGTGCAGCAAGGTCTCTGGGAGCAAGCCGCTGGGAGGCGACCTGGGAAATCATGATTCCCCAGATCGCGCCGTCAGTGGTCATAGCGATCCTGCTCGCGTTCCTGACGTCGCTGGATGAGGTGATTATCTCGATCTTCGTGGGGAGTGGACGAGCGACAACTATCACGAAGGTAATGTTCGAATCGCTACGCGACAGAATCGATCCGATAGCTGCTGTGGTGTCGACCGGTTGGACAACAGTAGTGTTCGTCGTGGTAGCGGTGGTCGTGCTGCGGTCAGGCTCTACGGAAGGGCAAGTGCGCGTTGCATCGGATAGTTGATGTCGCAGCTCAGGCAAGATCCCAACAATAGTGGCTTATTCGCCAAGGAAACCCAGTGCAGATCAAGCTGATCAATTCAGCGGAAGCTGTTAGTGAACTGTGGACTCCGGGAATACGCACCGTGATGCAGCGGCAAATCATTGCGCGGGCACGGGTGCAATAGTTCTCTAATGGAGATCAGGATGACCAGCCGACGCCAGATTCTAAAAGCCGCGCTGCTGCTGCCGATAAGCTCAAGAAGCTTCTCCGTGGAGCAGCCTCGCTTGGAGATCGGTGCCCGTGGCAACGAGCCCGTAATCGTTGTTACTCCGTGGGGTCAGCACGTCGTGCCAACGATTGACACCTACATTGATATAGAGACCTACCGAACACTGCGTCCCGGACAGGCGTGGAGTGAGGGAATTCCGATTGATCATAGACTGCGGGAGGATTATCGCGCAGGGCGGCTGCGTCTGCGCCGGTATCCGTGGCGCGTCATGGACGGCATTTATGTGCTCGGAGCACAGGGCCAGGAGCAGCAGACATATCTCGTCGATACCGGGGATGGCCTGATATTGATCGATCCGAGTCTGGAGACGTGGCAAGACGAGATTGTCGCCCAGATATACGAGCTCAGATATCAACCCTCTGACGTTAGGTGGGTGTTACTGACCCATTGTCACATCGACCACAGTCAGGCCTGCCACCAGTGGCGGCAGCGTGGTGCTCAGATTATGGCGGGCGAGGGTGACGCTCATCCCTTGGAAACTTGTAACAGTCTCGTTGAGAGCTGGATTGTTGATTCCATGCTCGCGGAGATCGGCCGGCCAGCACCGGCAATTTCTGAGCGGTGCACGCCAAGTCCGATTGACCGGCGAATCAGTGATGGCGACGTACTCCGCCTGGGTTCGGTGACGTTGCACTCAATTTCAACGCCGGGGCATACACCCGGATCAACCTGCTACTACTTGGCACGCGACAAAAAGCACGTTTTAATTTCCGGCGATATCGCGCTACACAATGGTCGTCATGCCTGGATGGCAAATCCGTACGCGAACTGGGAGCAATACCTCGCTGCGCTCGAAAAGCTGTCCCATTTCACTCTGGAAGGGCGGCGGATCCATTTCGACGTTCTTCTTCCCGGGCACGGAACCGTGGATCTTGAGCAGGCGCAACGGTCTGTCGATGAGACGCTCCGTGTCGTTCGAACGCTGGTTGCCCGCCGCGCGGCGGGCGAGCAGATCGACTGGATCGACGTATACCACTGGAACTGGACGCAAGGTGTCGTTTACGCACCGGAAGGAGGGGGTCGATAAGATGCGATCGTGCCGCCGTCCATCCAGTCGTACGGTACCGCCACAGGCGGCGGCATTTAATGGCGGCTAGTATCACACGCACCGTGTCATCGCTTCGCGCGTGCGTCTCGCGCTGTGTGACTTACGCTAGTGACGCTTTTGGGTGTTTGGATAGAAAACAATTAGATAGCCAAATCCGAGTTGTAGTACCTCGCGGAAACGGCCGCATCCGCTGCTCATTCATCTCGGCATTTCTGATTTGCCTTACTTGGCCACTCGGTGTATCGACCGCGATCGCGTCCGGGGTAGTGCCGCGGCCTTCGGAGGAATGGCCCAGTTCGGGTAGGTTTTTGCTTACGGACCGTACCGCGGTTGTCGTTCTGAATGAGCCCGACGGTGCACGTGCGGCAGCGAAGTTTCTCATGTTCATACTCAGCGACAAAATGCGCGACCGCCGCATCGAAAATGTCCGGCGCGCACCTAATGGTGCCGCAATCATTTTCGCCCGTGCGCCCGATCTAGGTCCGGAAGCCTATGAACTGGAGATTAATACTCAGCGAATTATAATTCGCTCCAATAGCCCGGCAGGCTATCTTTACGGCGCCGTTACGCTCGCCCAACTTCTGCCAGCAGGGACGCGCGACACCAGTATTGCGAACATCGTAATCCGGGACTATCCCGCGAGACCTTGGCGCGGGTTGCTGCTGGACTCGGCCCGCCATTACCAAAGCCCAGCCTTCATAATGCAACTGCTCGATGCAATGGCGCTCATGAAGCTAAATGTCTTGCATTGGCATTTGACAGACGATCAGGGCTGGCGTCTCCAGATTCGTCGCTATCCACGGCTCACCACAGTGGGCGCGTTCCGCACTCCACCAGGGCGATTGGCAGGATTTGATATCGACCCTATTACCAAGAAGCCACGGCTTGAGGGTGGTTTCTACTCACAATCAGTTGTCCGTAAATTGGTGCGTTACGCACGAGAACGTCAGGTCACGATCATTCCGGAAATAGAACTTCCTGGCCACGCGTCCGCCGCCATCGCCGCGTATCCGGAACTTGGTAGCGTTGCCGTTAACAGTGTTCCTGCGGATTGGGGTGTCTATCCGCATGTGTTCAATCTTAGTGAATCGACGTGCCGATTTCTAGAGAATGTTCTTGAAGAAGTCATTGAACTCTTTCCGGCTCCTTATGTTCATGTCGGCGGCGACGAAGTCGCTCCCGATGAGTGGCAAACTTCGTCGGCGGCGCTTGCTCGCGTCCGCGAACTTGGGCTCAAGGATGTAAACCAGCTTCCACACTATGTGGTCGCGCGCCTTGGTGGATTTCTTAAAGCGCGTGGCCGCCGTCTCGTCGGGTGGGATGAGATTGTGTCTCCCGGACTTGCCCGCGATGCCATCGTGCTTTCGTGGCATGGCGGGGACGCCGTGACGGATACGATTCGAACCGGTCACGATGTTGTCGTGGCGACGCAGCCGACGCTGTACCTCGATTACCGACAAAGCAGGGCTGCGGATGAGCCACCAGGACGTCTCACGACCGAGACGCTGGCGGACATTTACCGCGTAACCCTAGTACCAAGTGGTGCTTCAGGCGCAGATGACGCGCATGTGCTCGGCATTCAGGGAAACCTTTGGACGGAGCACATTGGTACTGAAGAAAGAGCGTTTCACGCTCTCTTGCCACGCGCTGCGGCGATCGCGGAAATTGGATGGTCGCCTCCCGCGCTGCAGGATTACGCCGGATTTGTTACCAGATTGCCGCCGCTTCTTGGGCGCTTTCGCGCGCTAGGGTTGCCATACGCGGACAGCGAATTTGCAGTGCGATTTATTAATCAAGATAACACCAGCTTGACGCTCGCGACAATGGCTGGCGTCGGCGAAATCCATTACACGCTCGATGGCAGTGAGCCAGTAGTTACGTCACCGCGGTACGCAGGGCCGCTCAGGCTGCCGATTGGGTCGAACGTAAGGGCGGCAACGTTCATGGATGCCTTGCAAATGTCCCTCTCTCGCAGCACTCGTTTTGTAGCGAATCAGCCTCGTAAAATGACTGGTGCGGAGCTCACTCTCTGCAGCCAGGGGATCGGTCTTGCATTGGAGATGGATACCGTGAACACGCCGCGTCCGATCGTGGCAGTGGACCTTTATGAGCCCTGCTGGAAGTGGAATGAAATTGACTTTGCGCGAGGCATTCGTGCCACTATCAAGGTCGGGACAGTTCCATTTAATTATCAACTTGGCGCGGATGCTGCCGAAGTCAGTCTCGGTTTATCAAAGCCAAGTACCGCAGAGCTTGAAGTTCGTGTCGATCGCTGTGATGGATTGCCGGAGGTGGTTCTGTCGCTTGTTGGAGCAGAACCTACGGAGTTGTCAGCGCTCGAATTTGCACTGCCACCACTTTTGGGCCGCCACGATCTCTGTCTGCGCTTTTCACGGCCGACGGCAGATCCTCTCTGGGTCATTTCGGAAGTAACCCTCCGGGATTGAATTAAATTCACCTTCAGTACCGTGCGGCGGTAGGGTCTTCTCGCCCTGACCCCTCACGGGTGGCTTCGGTTCTTAGGACAGATTTCTTCTCCGGCTAAGTGGATCTGCCAGCCCTGTTGATGATGATTTCTTGGTCCTTGCTCTTCGTCAATCGTCTTCGGCATCCGCGGTCTGACGCGTAGCGTCAGAAGCTCTTCGGATTCCTCGACCTCGATCATGCCGCGGCC
>CAIVVT010000126.1 GCA_903909435.1 uncultured Acidobacteriia bacterium
CCCTCCGTGCCAACATCAATGAGACACTTCCTGTTCGCCTAATTAGAGAGCAGGGCGGGAAAGAGAGCCCGCATGAACAAGCAGCAGATCAATGGTCTTACCTCGGCCTTGGGGGCCGCGGAACGAAGCGAGGCCGAGCGTAGCGAGCCCGAGCGCAGTGTAGCGGCCTCCAAGGCCGGCGCCGAACGCCACGCCAACCCCGAGGTGAGACCGCGCCCGAAACGGCGCAGCTTTCCGGCCGCCTACAAACGGAAGATTCTGGCCGAGGCCGACGCCGCCACCGGCAGCGGCAGCATCGGCGCGCTCCTGCGCAAGGAAGGTCTTTACTCGTCTCACCTCAGCAAGTGGCGACAGGAACGAAGCGCTGGCATTACCCAAGGTCTCACGCCCCGAACTCGTGGACCCAAACCGCAGAACGACGCCTCCACCAAGGAAGTGCAACGGCTCCTGCGCGAGAACGAGCGGTTGACCGAACGGTTGCGCAAAGCCGAAATCATCATCGACGTCCAAAAAAAAGTGGCCACTCTCTTGGGACGGACCTTGGCCACGCCGGATCCGGAGGATCTGCTCTGATGGAGGCCACCACTGCGCTCGCCTTGCAGGTGGGGACTCGGCCGGCCTGCTTCGCGCTGGGCATGTCCCGCGCCACGTTCTATCGTCGCCTGGCGCCGTTCTGCGGTCCGCGTCCGGCGCCTGCCCGCCCAGCTCGCGCCCTGTCCGATTGCGAGCGCGAAACGGTTTTGGCTCAACTCAACAGTGAGCGATTCCGGGATCAATCACCCGCCGAAGTGGCTGCCACATTGCTCGACGAAGGCCAGTATCTTTGCTCGGTGCGCACCATGTACCGCGTGCTGGACGAAGCCGGCGGCACCAGTGAACGCCGCGATCAACTCACCCATCCGGCATATCAGAAGCCGGAATTGCTCGCTTCGGGTCCCAATGAATTATGGAGCTGGGACATTACCAAGCTCCTTGGGCCAGCCAAGTGGACCTACTTCTACTTGTATGTCGTGCTTGATGTCTTCAGCCGCTATGTGGTGGGTTGGATGCTCGCCCATCGTGAAAGCGCCCAACTCGCCAAACAGCTTTTCGAAGATACCTGCCGCAAGCAGGGCATCCAGCCGGAGCAACTCACCGTGCATGCCGATCGCGGTTCCTCGATGACGTCAAAGCCAGTGGCGTTTCTGCTCAGCGATCTCGGCATCACCAAGACCCACAGCCGGCCCCATGTCTCAAACGACAACCCCTATTCGGAAAGCCAGTTCCGCACCTTGAAATACCGGCCAGGGTTTCCTGACCGATTTGGATGCATCCAGGATGCCAGGGCCTTCGCGGTCGACTTCTTTCACTGGTACAACGAAGAGCATCATCATTCCGGCATCAGCCTCCTGACTCCTTCAGTGCTCCACCATGGTGAGGCGCCTCAGGTGATCGAGAACCGCCAAACCGTTCTGGACGCCGCTTACGTGGTCCACCCTGAACGATTCGTGAAACACGCGCCCAAAGCCAATCCGGCCCCCAGCAAGGTCTGGATCAACAAACCAGCACCTCCAGAGGACAATACTCAGTAAACTCCTCTGAAGTGTGTCTCAAAGTCGTTGACACGCGCCGCCAACGCTTGGAACGCCGCGAATGTGCGGGTGTTTTCTAATCTGCGAGGCCCTTCCATGGCCGCTCTCTACCGCGCAAGCGATCTATTGGTGCTTCCGAGTACCGGGGAAGGATTCCCCCTCGTTGTGCAGGAAGCGTTGGCTTCAGGACTGCCTGTGGTGTGCAGCCAAGAGACGCTCGGAGCTGACCCCGCAATGAATGCGCATGTGCGAGGCATCCCGGTGTATTCGGGTGAGGATGACCGGACGGCCAGGGAGTTTGTTTCCGCCATCGAGGAACTACTTCACGCCGGTGCGTCGTCGAATGACCGGCCAGGGGAACGGCGAGCGTTTGCCGTATCTCGCTACTCATGGCGCACTGCCGTCGAGCGATATCTACAGGTCGCGGTGGGATTGGTTCACGGGGCCGCATCACATTCGGCGGCTGCGGGCAAGAGCCCACGAAGGGGCCAATGAGTTTGCGGCGCGTACTGCCGGTGTTTGCCTCGGTCGCACTCGGCCTAGTTCTGATCGTCTTTCTCATACGAGTCGGTAAAACTGATGTTGGATCAACCTTGCGTCAGTTACAGCATGTCAGCCGGTTCGTATTCATCAAGTTAGTCTTGCTAAATGGCCTGCTTATTTATCTTTCAACAGAGAAGTGGCGGATCGTTGACGCTACCCTTCGTGGTTCCTCAGATTTGGTCCCATCTAGGATTACCTCGTTCGCCGTTAGCAGCGCCGGTATGGCGATGGGGCTTATTCTCCCCGTACAACTAGGCATGGCCGCTGCGCGCACATTTGGAACGTACCTCTACGGCAGGGCGCTCAAACGTGGAACGGCCGGTACCGTGTTCGAGCAGAGTTTTGATCTTTTGGTCGTTGCGCTATTGTCCGTCGCTTCGGGAGCCACTTGGCTATGCGGTGGGGGTGGGGTGGCTTGGACGGCTTGCGCTTCTGCAATGATCGTACTCGCAATGCTGGCAGTGGAACCCGCCTTCCGCCTCGTGCAGCGACTGCCCACGTGCAAGCCCAAACACCCAACGCCTGATGACCCCACTCCGGTTCGCACCCAGCGAGAACGGCTCCTAGCTCGTGCTCTGGGGAGTTGCTCCGAGCTTATGCACTCTAACGCCGTGAGTGCGAGTCTCGCGCGTCGCCTCTTGTTGCTCTCTACGGTACGCTTTGGCGTGGTCGTTCTCATGGCAGGCCAGACTGCGGAAGCGATCCATTCGCCTATCCCACTCTGGCAAATGGGAGCCGCGATCCCGTTCGTTGTAATTGCCACTGCCTTCGCGCTAACTCCGGGCGGAATTGGAGTAAACGAGGTAACAAGCGCAACGGCGCTCAAACTCTTTGGCACCCCGTTGGATTTCGGGGTACAGTGGGCGCTGGCTAACCGGGTTCTTGGCATAGTGGTGTGCTATTTTGTCGCAGCTTGCGCGCTAGCAATGCTGGGGGTTGAGAGAATAATAGCCGCAGGCACCCTTGGCGCGAACGGAAAGACGGGTCCAGAGAAAGTTTGTAGCAATGTTGAGAGTCGAAGCGCAATGGATCGGAATGATCCTCGATCAGCTAGAAGCCGAAAGAATGTCGCCGCTTCTGAATGTGGGAAGCGCGACCAGTGAATTCCGCGAACAGATGCAGCCCTGGATCGACCAGAGCATCTTTGCACCGCTCCGCCGACGCGGCGTTCCGGTCGATCATCTCGACATCCAGGGGGGAGACGGCATCGACATTCATGGTGACCTGACTGACGACTCCTTTATGGCAGGGCTAGCTAGTCGTGGGTACCGATCGCTATTGTGCTGCAATCTGCTCGAGCATCTCCCCGACCCTGCCGCCATCTGTGCGAGGCTTGAACTACTGGTGTCAGTTGGCGGATACCTCGTTGTAACTGTGCCGTTCAGGTTTCCCTATCATCCGGATCCAATCGACACGATGTTTCGACCCGAATTGGTGGATTTGGTCCAACTCTTCTCGCGTTGCAACCTAATACAGGGAGAAATGCTCGATTGCGGTACGGGCTGGGACTATGTAGAGCGGGATCCTCGAGTCTTAGTCGAAAAGGTGAAGCGCCGCTGTTCTGGCATGCGGGAGCATGGCGGCATAAGGGGCAGTACCAGTTTTCTTCCTTGGCTGTTCCGCCGGTTCCGCCAAAGTTGCGCACTACTTCAGAGACAACCAACTCCATAACTACCGGTGCTACCCCGCCGACTAGTTCACTCTGGTGAAAATTCAAGGTGCGATGAATTTAAACAACAAAAAATACGATCAACTTTGGGCTGGAGAATGGGGCGACATGCAGCGATTCGGCCCGGTCCATCGACGCCAGCGCGAACAATTGCTGAAACTCGTAACAAAACTCGAAGTACACACCGTGCTCGACGTTGGATGCGGTTCTGGAGATACTCTCGCAGCGCTGGCGCAGGCCATGCCGCATCTGGCGCTCTCTGGTGCGGATATATCATCCGAGGCGCTCGCTATGGCTACGCAACGCATACCGTATGCCCGATTCGCGCAACTGGATTCACAGCGGGAAAAGCTTGATCAGCAGTTCGATTTGGTCATATGCAACCAGGTGATCGAACATCTCGCTGATGATACCTCTGCACTGCGCAACATGGCGAGCATGGCAAAACGTTGGGTCCTGGTGGCGACCATGCGGGGTCGCATGCGACCGTCAGAGCGGGCGATTGGTCACTTGCGCAATTATTCAGACGATGAACTGCGCGGAAAAGCGACAGAGGCTGGGCTTGAAGTTGTCGACTTGTTTGGGTGGGGGTTCCCGTTTTATTCACCGTTGTACCGCACGATCATTGAATCGCTCCCGAGCGGCCCTCCCGGGGGGAAATTCGGAACTGTGCGAAAGACAGTTGCGAACCTTCTCTACCACCTTTATGCGTTCAACCTCCCACGTCGAGGCGATGTGGTGACAATGCTTGCCCGCCCGCAGGCGTTCATTCGGTAGGAGGCAATTTCTTGAAAGTCTCAGGTTCCTCCTCAGAGGCTCAAATCGGTCAACGCCGCGTTGGGGCGCATTCCACGCATGAAAGCCGGCAACCCACTCTGGACATCGCGTGGACTGCGGTTTACGTCATGGCGATTGGCGTATCCATCTCTCTTTGGTTTATTGCTCTTCGCTCGCCACTGTGGCTGGATGAGACTATCTCGTTTTGGCAAATCAACAATAACTTATCAGGAGTTTCTGCCCGCCAAGGTCTCTCATTTGCTGCTTATTCTTACATCCTTTGGTTTTGCACTAAAATACTAGGAACAAGCGAGCTCGCGCTTAGAATTCCGTCCATTCTAGCTATGCTCGGCTCAGTCTGTTTGCTATATCTTGCTGCGCGCCGACTCTTTAGCCGAGATATTGCAATCGTCGCCGTTATTATCTTCTGTCTTCATCCGTTAGTCGTTTTTGCGTCCATTGATGTTCGAGCGTATGCCTTTGGGGCTCTGGCCGTCAATGCCTCAATCCTCTCGATGGCGCGCCTGAGATACAACAATTCAAACTGGTCGGCGGTCTGGTTCGGCGTCCTGGCGGCAACTATAGTGTATTTCCAGTTCCTGTTTATCGTAATTCTCCCGGTGCTTATAGCTTATTTTCTAACTAATGAGTTTGCCAGCCCCAGGATATTCCGGCGGCAGCTCTCCTGCGCACTCGCCGGATTCTCTTTGGCATTTCTTCCTGTCGTCCCCGGACTTCGATACATGTTTCGCACGGCTAGCGTCCACGTGTTTGACGATGCTCCGGGATTAACCGATTTGTTGGAGACTCTCGCGCCCAGGGGTGTGCTTTTCGCCTTGGTGGGCACCACACTCGTTGCCGTCATTGTTGTCGCTACAACGCGAAAAGTGAATAGACATGTCATGATCGAGCGCCGAAGTATCTTCCTTTGCGCTGCATTGGCGCTGTCGCCGATCCTGATTCTATATGGGGTAAGCGTTGGAACGTCAATCCACGTTTTTGTTCCCCGCTATCGACTGATCGCCGTTCCCGGGATTGCATTATGCTGGGCCTTAGCTCTGAGTTGGTTTGACCGTCCCATGAGAATGCTGTTCTGCGTGGGCGTCTTGGCGATAACCGCCTACTTCCAGATCAGTTCTCCGTTTTCGGGGCAACATGGGTACACCTGGAAATATGCATTGGTGGCAGTCGAAAAGAATGCCTCCGCCGACAGTGCCCCTGTGCTTATCTGTAGCGACCTCCCTGAATCCGACCACCTTGACGCGCCGCTTGTTTCTGCCCAAGACAGCACATATTTTGCTCCTCTTACATACTACAAACTAAGTGTTCCGGTTGTCCCACTGCCACGCTCATTGAACAACGACGCCATCCAGGTTGGTTCGCGGTTCCTCGAAGACGCGTCGAAGCGGCATCAACGCTTCCTGGCGATGGCGTTTACTCCTTCTTATAAAACGCTTGCCTGGCTTGCACAACACGCTTCTGGAGCGTACGACGTTCGCATCCTAGGAGTGTTCGACGATGTCAAGGTGTTGGAATTCGTCCCGCGAACTTAAGGATATAGATCGCTCTAAGCCTGACGAATCGATCCAAAATGGGATGATAGTGATGTGGCTGGGGAAAGAGCTAAGAGGCATGTGAGTCTATTGTGTGCCAGAAGAAACTCAGTGATGGCTTTCTTCGTTATAGGTTTTATCGGTATTGACTGTCCAAATATTGCTCTTGTCAGTTCGGCCTGCAATAATGTTGTCCACGGCGGTCATAGCAGCCAGCATTGAATGGTCCATGTTGTTATAACTATGCATGCCATTTCGTCCAATCAGGAACAGGTTCTCAAAGCCATCGACATAACGGCGTAGCTCGGGGAAGCGCTCATAGCTACCAAAATATGCAGGGTACGCCTTCTCCATATGGATCACGATTGAATCTAAAACATCGAACTTGCGGATAATTCCGATTGACTCCAGTTCATGCGCGGCCAGCGCGGCCATTTCCTCGTTCGTCAGGTTCCATAAAGCGTCTCCCTGATAGCAGAAGTACTCAACTCCAATGAAGACTGTGCTTGGGTCCTTAACCAAGTACGGACTCCAGTTGTTAAAAACTTGCAGCCGGCCTGCCTTCACCTCGGGGTCTTGGATATAGATCCAGTTATCTTTTATCAAGCTATTGGGGGCGTTGCTGTCCCGCACAAGGAGTTGGGACATGAGAAGCCCCACCGTAATGAAATCTCGATACTGCAACGAATGGCCAATTTCGAATACAGCTTGAGGTGGGTTCTGCTGAAAAGCCCCCACGAGATCCTTAATCGGCATGGTGGAGAAAAAATAGTCTCCAGCGAAACTCCTTCTAGCTGCCTGCGAGTCGGTTCCGCTAACGACCAGGACCCGGTGGCCCTCGACTTCAAGCGCATCGACTTCCATACCCGTTATGATTTCACCGCCCAGCTCAACAATCTTCTTCGCGACCAGTTCCCACATCTGGCCAGGACCGAGTTTCGGGTACATGAACTGCTCAATCAGGGATGTCTCTGTGTTTCTTTGCCGGATGTCGCCAGTTCGTTTGAGCATTTTGTGACAGACATGCAAGATGGCCTTCTTGATGGAAAGACCCTTGATTCTCTGCGCGCCCCAATCAGCGCTGATTTGATGACATGGCACCCCCCATACCTTTTCGGTATAGGACTCGAAGAACGTTTTGTATAACTCCCGTCCGAAACGACTAACGAAGAAGTCTTCGAGATTTTTCACGTCCGTTGGCGGGAAAACTGCAACTTTCAGATAGCTCAGGCCGATCTTAACCACGCGGGCGGCACCGAGATTGCGAATTGTTTGGAAGCTCAGCGTCACGGGATACTCGAAGAACTTGCGGAGGAAGTAGATGCGGGATTTGCGGCTACGGAGCAGCATGGCCGGTTGTGTCACATTCCCGGTTGAGTTCTTCCCCCCTGACTCGGCGCTGTCCGCGGCGGAGGATTCGGCTTCGAGCGGCATGTGCCGTAACCACCACTCGGTCACCCGATCACTTTTGGAAAAGAACCGATGGCCTCCGATATCCATGCGGTTGCCTTTGTACTCGACGGTACGGGAAAGGCCACCCATATATTCGCTCTTCTCCAGGACGATCGGAAGGATGTCCGAGCGCGTGAGGAGTTCGTATGCAGCAGTAAGCCCTGCTGGCCCCGCCCCGATGATGATGGCCCGTTGCCTCATGAGATTCGCGGTCGAGTTTGGCGCGTGACCCATTTGCGCCGCCGAGTACTCAAGTACTCGAGACCAGCCCCAATTATAACGATCCATTAGGCGATCATCCGGAATTGAAAAGCGGTCGCGTTCAGTTGGCCTCCATCAAACGTCGGCTGTTCGTCCAAAGGCTGACCGGTGTGCCCAAACTTCTTAGAGAGTGACCGGATTGTGAGAGGCATGCAACGGCGCGGTTCAGGTGCCTCGCCGCGATTCCCATCTTGCGAATTCCATCGGAATCAGCGCTAGAGGCTACAATTTTCCGGGAGAACTGCTAAGCGAGGATGGCGGTTAGCGAGTCCGGCGAACAGTAGGCGCACATCCCTGGCGCCAGTCGTTCGCGGTGTCACTGGTCCCATCTCCAAAATGAATGACGGGTTCGTGGCCTTGCGCCGCTCGACGTCAGTAGGCAGTCGAGAGGTGCCGGCGCCAATAGACATGCCGGTTGGCTTTCGCCGCCCGTTCATGATCAGGGTTCAGCGTCGCTCTCCGGTGTGACCTTAAGATAAAATGGGCAATCTTAGGAGGTGTTAGGTATTCGATACCCGCTGAACAACGACGCAATTCCGCAGAGTAGAAGGTTTTGAAGCAAGGGCCAAGTCACTGTACTCGGCCTGCGAGCGAACACGGAGACAGGGGTCATATGCAGATGAAGCATAATCTGACGGTGCGAAAGCCAAATCCGGCTTTTGCCCCTGCCGGAGCGCCAGACGATGTTGTCCGCGAAATGAGTCCTCGGTGGATAGTTCAACCGACCAGTCATGACAAGTAGAAATGGCAGGATACCTTGGCGAGGGGTGCCGCTCGCAGTACTATGGTTCGCGGTCATTGCGCTGGAGATTCTATGCATAGCTCGCTTCCGGATTGCGGAATCCGACATATGGTTTCATCTGCGCAACGCGTCCCAGTCCCTAACCGACCGCACGTTCCTGCATTCTGATTTGTACACATTTACGAGCGCAGGAGCGCCTCTGCTGAACCATGAATGGCTTGCTGAAATGCCATACTTTGCCGCCTTTCAGTATGGTGGCCTGAGTGGCCTGTTGGCCGTTTACTTAGTACTCCTGTGGGCCATCTTCGGAGGGGTGTATTACCTGGCACTGCGGCGCGGAGCCACTTGCGCAGACGGAGCGTTGGTGACGATGGCGGGAGTAGCGCTCGGGTGCTACTCGTTTGGGCCTCGAATGCTTCATTTCGGTTGGCTTTGTCTCGTAGTCGTACTCATCGTGTTGGAGCGGTTCGAACGCACGGGCGCTGGACTTTGGATTTTACCTCCGCTGTTCGCACTATGGATTAACCTGCATGGGTCTTGGACGTTTGGGCTTGTTGTCATCGGCCTGTTTATGGTTTCCGGCCTACTGTCTGGCCGTTGGGGTAGTGTAGAATCGGTTCGCTGGTCTCCCCTTCAACTTAGAAAGCTGCTTGTAACAGTTTGCGCATGCGGAATCGCGCTGCTCATCAATCCATATGGCTACAAGCTTGCATGGTATCCATTTGACCTGCTGTTTCATCAACAGGCAAATATCACGAATGTTACTGAATGGCAATCTGTCGATTTTCACACGGCGTGGGGAAAGATGGCGCTGTTAACGATTTTCTCGGTATTGGCAGCTGTTTTGTTTACGAAAAAACCGTGGAAATTGGTCGAGATTGCGTTAATCTGTTTTGCCCTCGTGACCTCCCTGACGCATGTTCGATTTCTTATGTTCGCCGCCATAATACTTGTTCCGATTGTCGCCTCTCGCCTGCAGCTCTTTTCTGGCCATGACACGAAGCCTGACCGGCCGTTTTTGAGCGTTTCTGTAGTCGCAGCAATCATAGCTGCGCTGTTTTGGATCTACCCGAGCCGTGCAGAACTAGAGGACGACGTCGATACTCAATTCCCTCGTGCTGCGCTGCGCTTCATGCAGCGAGAGCATATCAGTGGAAGACTATTTCACTACTACGATTTCGGCGGATTCATTGAATGGAATGCGCCGGAAAGGAAGACATTCGCTGATGGCCGAACGGATATTTTTGTATATAATGGAGTGTTTGATGATTACCTCAAGATAGCTAGGATTAAGATGCCGCTGGAACTGCTCGACAAGTATAAAATTGACTTGATATTGTTTCCGCTTGATCATCAATTGTGTTATTTGCTTGAGCATAGCCCTGGATGGCGTACAATTTATCGGGACAATGTGGTAAAGCTTTATGAGCGAGTGCGGTGACGGTGTCGCCTAGCGGGCTGACGCACTGGGTGTACGCCGAGGTTCCGGCAAGTCGAGGGGGCTGTCAGTTTGATTTCATTTCCGACGTGACGCAAGTTTGCTCATTTGTACGGCGCTTTCGAGGGACCTCCAATTTGGCTTATGCAGACCCTCCGGTCTGCTTCTACTTCCATTGGTTTCAATTTGCCGAAGTTCTCGAACCAGGGACCCCTGACGCTGTAAGCTAGCATACGAGGGCTCGAATGACAGGGCAGATGAGCGTTATCAATGAGACGTCGGGGGCCGTCTTGGCGAGTTCCTTGGATTCGGCGCACGACAGCCGATCGCGCCGCCGGGGATGGCTTGGCCGCAAGTCTGCCCCGCAGGGTGAGGCAATCTGGATTCTGCCCTGCGAGGCCATCCATTGTTTCTTCATGCGCTTTCCGATCGATGTCTTGTTCCTCGACCGCGAACTTCGTGTCATTGCAGTCCGCCGCTCGGTGAAGCCTTGGCGGATAGCGGTTTGTCTGAAAGCCGATTCGGTAATGGAGTTTCCTGAAGGCGTGATTGATGCCACTTCCACGGCTGCCGGTGATAAGATCGTCGTGCGGCCGAGGGAGAATCCCATGTTAGAAGCCTGACAGCGATGGGATAGGAGAATGTTTGTGGGGTCCCCGCATCCGCGTGTAGGAGTCTAACGTCATCGTCCGCTCAGTTCATTCCCAAGTTTCATGCCTTTTGAGTCACTCGGCTTCGTCCCTTTAGGGCTGGTGTTTCGCGTACTGCTGCTATCTGTGGCGGTTGTCGCTGGCATTTACGATTGGCGATACCGCAGAATTCCGAATTTGCTGTGTCTGGCCGGCTTGGTCGCGGGATTCACGAGCCACTGCGGATTGGGCGCTATGAATGGAGGCTGGGCAGGCTGCGTGGCAGGACTCATGGTGGCAGCCAAGGGCTTTGGACTCGCCGCTCTGATCTACTTTGTGCTGTACCTTTTGCGCGGCATGGGGGCTGGCGACGTCAAGCTAATGGCGGCGCTGGGGTGCATCGCCGGTCCTATGAATTGGTTCCTTCTGTTCCTCGCCACGGCCATTTTAGGCGGCGTTGTTGCGGCTTGTTTGTCGCTGGCGCACGGACGCTTTTATTCGACGCTGTTGAATGTCGGCCAGATCGTCAAAGAACTGTCCCTATTGCGCGCCCCCTTCAAGAACCAGCCTCAAATCGACCTTCACCACAAAGCCGCGTTGAGAGCTCCACACGGAACGCTCATAGCGGTGGCCGCACTGTTTCTGATCGTGGCGCGCTGGCTGTGAGGCGATACTCCCGCCCTGCGACGCATCCGCAGGTAGGGATGGCTGATTTGTTGGAGGAGATGAGTGTCCGCGACTCTGGGGGAGCAGCGTGTTCAGTCCACTTTGGGTCGCGCTTCACTGTGAGGCCCGGCAGAATGCGCAGCGCCGGTCCCTCCCGATTTCAGCAGGTGGTAGAGGACAGTATCCTGGGGCAAGTTTTGCTCCACGTGGTCCACTCCTTCCGCCGTAATCGCGTAGTTGCTATCTTCGCCTCGCTGGATCAGCTTTTTCGACTGCAAGTACCAGATTGTGAACATCAGGTGCTCTCGCGGGAAAGACATTATCGATTCGAATTCAAGCAGCGAAATGCCGGGTCGCTCTTCATTGCTGCGCCGCCGGTTATAGAGCAGGCACAGCATCCCCATTCGGCGATTGTTCTCCCCTTCAATGCCGACGGCAAAGTCCTTCAGATTGAATACATCGAGCGGTTCTTCCCGCGCGATTTTATACGACTGGTCGTAAGTGGCTCGTAGGACAGGATCCGAAAGCACACGATGGGCTTCGTTGAGTAGTACGAAGGCCTCGTAGTCGGCGGTTTCGGGGTTGTCGGGGTGATAGCGTGCGGCGAGCAGCCGGTAAACCCGCTTGATGGTCTCCGGTTCAGCATTTGGGCTGATCTGCATCAGCTCGTAGTAATCGACGAATGGATGGTCTTCCATCAGGCCAACGCCCCAGTCTGTCTCCAGAGTACCTTAGTGCCGGATCGAGTGACGCCATGGCTCGATAACGAAAGCGTGCCGGTTTGGCGAGCAGGACCAGTCTGAAGGAACGCTATCCGTTCCGGCGCAATTCTCCACCGGGCGCCCCGGTGACTGCTGGTTCCAGCGGTTCTCCTATGCGTGCCAAATGCACTAGAAGGACCTCGGGGAGAGCAGGGCAGAGGACAAGCGGGGTGAGGGCGCTGCGACAGTCCGATGCCTTGCTGACTGATCACGACCGCCCGCCCGGCCGCTGTTGATCCCCCAGGCGGCAAGCTCGCCGGGGTCAACGTAGTTCGCCATTCTCACTATTGTCGCCGTTCGGGCCGGAGGAAAAGAATCGTGGGCGGCGGGCGCCGCGCGGCGAAATTGCCGTGGAAGACCAGCCTAAGCCGGACCGGTTGCGGACGCGACGCGCTGCTTGCTCTTCGCGAATGCGCCCCGGGGAGTCAGTCTACGATAAGCGCACTTTCGAGGAGTTGGGCGGACATTCACGCTCTGGCGCTCCTGGTTGGCGATAGCATAGGTCCGTGCAAGCCTTCACAACTGCCCGCGAAACAAAGGAATTCCTCGTCAGCAGGATCGTTGCAGAAGCGCAACGCGAGAATGTTCCGCTGTCTGAACTCGAGCGGAAAATGCTGTACTTCTCTGAAACAGACTGGACTCTCCCTGACATGGCGGAGGTGAACGAGGCATTCGACCGGGAGTACGACCAGGAAGCGTACGAGGAGAAAATTGGGAAACTTATCCGCAACCTGCTGGCGAGTGCTCGTGACAACAGTCAGGAGGAACTCACTAGTTGGGACGAAGCTGTACAGATCCTCGATCGTGAAGACCACTATCTTCTTGTCATGGTCAGTGCTGCGAAAGGATCCGGGAGAACATCCGTGCGACCTCGCGGCGATATTCTGAAGCTCTGGGCAACCGGCTTCGCAATCGTTTGCATCATGATGTTCTTGATCATTTTTCTGTCCTCCCGTTAGGATGTTTCGGGCGCAAGGTGAGTGGATGAGGACCCTAGCGGAAACTGCCCATTCATCCCGGATGGTTGCACTTGGCCGGCGGCGACTCTCCGATTGCTTCGTCAATGTCCAGACTGCGCACTTTCATGGAAGTTGACACCGTGATAGCCTCAGTGCGTTGCGTCCGCGTCATTCACTGAATTTGAGTAGGGCTTATCCGAATGTTTAAGATCGCAATGATCTTAGTCGCAACTTGCGCTGCCCTTGGGGCCGCCGTCGAGGAGCCGGCTGATCTGACGATCGCCAAGGCCATCGACCAAGAGTTGAGACAGCTCAAAGAGTTGCCGGACAATGCTCATGCACTCGCAATCAAGAATCTCGCCGCTCGCATTCGCCAACAGCCGGCCCGCTACGCGATCGCTCTGGCGGAGAACCTCGCCGTCGATGGCACTGAAGGAAGCGGCCACGACATCCTACAGGCAATAGCCGACACAATACTGTTC
>CAIVVT010000127.1 GCA_903909435.1 uncultured Acidobacteriia bacterium
CGATACGGGAGCGCATGGTCTGGCGGCACCACTCGTCGAGGAACTTGCCGGCCCAGGCGGGCGAACTGTGTTCCCAGAGTTGCTGAAAGGCTTCCTTAAGAAGGTAGGCACGGACGGTCTTGAGGTTGTAGCGCAGGAGATCGCGCAACCGGAAGTGCTGGTCGGCGCCGAGATTCTCGCTGTGGCGGAGCAGCAGCCAGCGCGACTTCTTGAGGACCGGCGCGCGACCCTCGCGTTTCATGCGGCTGGCTTCCTCGGCACGGACGTGGTCGAGTGCCTTGTTCATGTTGGCGACGATGTGGAAGCGGTCGAGAATGTGCAGCGCTTCGGAGCAGTTTTCGCGGATGAGCTTCAGATAGGGTTCCCACATGTCGGAGCAGACGAATACGATTTTGGAAATAACGTCCTTGCCCATGGCGGTGAAGAATCCCTGGAAGGATTCGATGGTTCGCTCTTTGCCTATCCAGAGCAGGCGGGTGACGCCGATATCAATCTGGTAGACCAGCGTCAGGTACTTGTGACCCTTGGCATATTGGATCTCGTCTACTCCGATGGCATCGATCTGTCCCAGAGTCCGGTGTTGGAGGCCCCAGGTGACCACGTGCTCGACCGCATCGAAGACCTTCTCCCAGGAAGTACGAAACGCTTCGGCAGTTTCTTTCCAGGACATCCGGCGGGCCCAGCGGGCCAGGAACAACATGTAGGCTCTGGTCAACGTGCGTTTGCCATCGCCCCAAGGGACTTCTTCGACGACGACGGCGCCGCAGCGGCGGCAATCGACACGTCGCATGGCGTACAGCAGGAAGACGAAGAATCCCCAAATGGGGATGAACTCGAAACGCCGCTCAGGGAGCTGATCGTAGCCGGGCGCGGGCTGATGGCACCGCGAGCAGACGGCGGTGGAACGCTTGCGCGGTCGCACGAAGATCTCTATGCTCTTGTGGTCGGAAGTGAATCGGGCTTGGTGGTAGACGAATCCCCGGAAGCGGTGGCAGCGATTTAGAATCGTGATGAGTTCCATGGCGCGAAAGCAAACGTCGGTGAAGACTTCCACGATAAACCGCGCTGCCCCAGCAGCGCCTGCCTTGCTGGAGCGGTACTGCCGCGGCCTGGACGGGTGGCCGAGAACTTGGATGGGGATGGAAAAGGATCTGCCGCCGGGCGAGAAACTGGTAGTCTGCTTCCGGCCCTTTCTGGAGGAACTCGTCGCTTCCGATCTATCGAGGAAAACGATTCAGAAACACGTCGATAACTTGTGGGCGTTGGGCGGAGAGATCATTCGGGATTTGCACACAGACCCTTCTCTGAGAAGAAAACCCATCGAGCAGATTCTCGCTAACCGCATCGATGACGAAGGTGGACCGCTGGTCTACGCCATGGAATCCGAGGAGGACCAACAGCGTTCCTTCGACTCCACTTGCAAGAAACTCCACCGTTTCCTCAGTCAAGCATCCCGCTGAATGCGGGCAAATTCACCCACAAATTCCGCCGACGAGGCATATTTTTTGGCGTTGGAGAACGTTCCAATGCCAGGGTTGCAGCCGAATACCACTGCTATTTTTCCGCACCCATGCCAAAACTCTCATGAACTAGCCGGCCCGAGGCATCGAATTCGAATGCTGCGCTGAAGCGGGCCTCCTCGGGGAGGCCAAAGCGAAGGTCGCAGACCTTGACCAGGGTCCCTCCTTCGATGTGCGGCGAAGGACCGGCCCGCCAATACGGATGCCGCGTGAAAGCCAGAAAGACTCTACCCGTCTTTGAAGCGCGAATCGCCGGTTCTTGCGGCAGCGGGGTTTCAGGCTTGAGTAAAGTCCGTCCGGAGTCGGGGTCAAAATCTCCCAGTAGATCCACGGGCACTACGCTCCAAGCCCTATCAGTTTCCACTACGCCCGTCCATTTCCATGGAACGAAAGGACCGGGCAGGGCTGTAACTCGGATGGGTCTGCGGCTATCGTACATCCTGGCTTCCAAGACGCCGATGGCTTCGTTGTGCCAAAATGCGCGCAGACCAAGGAATGCGCCTACCATGCCAAGCACAACCCACGCTCCGCTTCGCCCTTGCTTCTTTCGGGCTGCGCCGATCTCACTGTTCACCAGGCCCGCCAACAACGGGGCGAGCACGCCAATCAGCAGAATCACCCAGATCCACAAGTCCACGATGTAAACCCAATCCAGCCGGTACCATTCGTTGTTGAATGGCAACATCATGCGAATTCCGTAGGTGTTCCAACAGTCGAGGAATACGTGGCTGATGATCCCGGCGAAGACTGCAAGGTAGGCGCTGGCGAACGCCTGCAGGCCCGGTCGCTCCCTACGTACGAACAGCCACCAAATCGGCAGCGGCAATAACGCTAGCAGCGGCGAGACCGCCAGCGCATGCGACCAGCCGCGATGGCATTGAAAGTAGAATAGAGCGCCGGACAAGCCAGTGACCAAGTCGCCGTCGGGTAGGTTTGCGCCCACGATCAGGAGCGCCGTCGAGCCTGGCCCGAGCCGGTTGATCCCAGCGCGCGCGAGCATCAGCCCGAATAGAGAGTGCGTGAGGTTATCCATAAGTCAGATCCCGCCGTGTTCCCGGCGATTCAGACGCTCGGGAAGCGGGCAGATAACTTCATTGTGTCCGATGCCAATACTCTCCGCTGCACCGAGGATTGCTTCTAAGGTGTCGCCGTTTTCCGGAAGATCAGAATGTGCTGCCAAGGCAGGGCTTCGATCAACGAATCGAGCCGATAGCCCTCCGGTTCGATTTCTGCTTTTGCTTGCTCGACGCTCAACTTGTGCTCCGGGCGGATGGGGATGGCTGGGTCTTCTTTCCGGAACTCCAGAAGCACCAGTCGGCCGTCCGGTCGTAGCGCCGCCCGAATTTTCCGGAGCATCTCCTGCGGCTCGGCGAACTCGTGGTAGACGTCTACCAGCAGGGCCAAGTCGATCGTTTCGCTGGGCAGTTTGGGGTTCGCGGCATCGCCTAGCACAGGAGTGACATTTCGCAAGTTCAGCCGGCGGATGCGTTCTTGGATTAGGCGGATCATCCCAACCTGAATATCCACCGCATAGACTTTGCCCGTTGCTCCCACCCTCCGCGACACCAGTTCGGAGTAGTAACCCGATCCGGCGCCGACGTCCGCGACCGTCATTCCCGGCTTAAGCCGTAGCAAATCGACCGCGAGGCGGGGTCGCTCCTCATTCTCGCGTTCGGCGCGTTCCAGCCATTGGGCTCCACCTACGCCCATCACGGTGGCGTAGGTGCGCCCGCTCACAGGGTGACGTCCTGCATCCTGGGCGCAAAGCTGGCCGCAAAGTGCGAGCAGCGGTAGGGTTGATTGCAGCCATGGTCGCATTTCGATAAGGTCGGTATTGGATATTTACTATTATGATGCGGCCTAAAGTTCTGAAGTCTACGAATGCTGCCGTGCTTGCGGCGATCTGCTTCCTTGTTCTTCTAGGGTGCCAGAAGGGCGCCGCGCCGGAACGGGTCGGGAATATGGGCACGCCATTGGGCGTGGGCCCGTTGACCTACACAGCGGTTGACACGGAGTGGCGGGACAGCATTGAGTCTTCCAATGGGCCGCGCATCCCCAAGAACAAGTTCCTGCTCCTGAACTTGACGGTTGCGAATTCCTCCTCTGAGCAAAAAGCAGCTCCGCTACTGCAGATCGTGGATTCCAAAGGAGAAGTCCACCCCGAGATCGCCGAAGGCGATGGCGTCACGGATTGGATGGGGTATTTGCAGCTTCTGGCCGCCCACGAAAGCCGTTCCGGAAGGCTTCTCTTCGATGTCCCGCAGGGCGCGTGTAAGCTGCGTATCTCGAGCGGCGGCGACCCGGAACAGGAACAAACTGCGCTGATCGACATCCCGCTGCAACTCAACTCCGAGGCGCCAAGAGCTCCCGGCGCATCCGGTTTCGGTGGCGTAGAGGGTGTGCCTCAGTTGCCGGTGCCCGTCACGCCAGCCAAATAGGCTGACGCTATGGAACCCGTTCGGGACATTCTAGCTTGGTGCTGCTTGTGCCTGTCCGCCCTCGCGCCTAACACCGCAGGGGCTCCCCCGAAGCTCGCGATCGTCCAATTCGTGCTGCATGACCAGCGGGAAGACGCCCCTGCCATCTCGGCCGGCTACCGCTACGTTGCGGGCGAGGTGCTGTACCTTAGCTATCGCGTCTCTGGCTACAGCGTAAAGAGCGACAAGGTCGATCTTCGCTGGCAAATGTACCTGACCGATCCGGATGGCATCCTGCTGGCCCCCGTCGAGAACGGCGCGTTCAAGGATGAGGTCACCTTCAACGATAAAGACTGGCTGCCGCGCGTGGACCACGCCATCCCGTTGCCGCCACAATTGTATTCTGGGGACTACTTGATCCACCTGCGCGTCTCGGATGAAACCGCGCAGGCGATGGTTGAGCAGACGGTCCCGTTCCGAGTGCGGGGGCGGACGAAGGAAAAACTGGACTCCATCCTGATTCGAGGTTTGCGCTTCTATCGTGCCGAGGACGACCCTGCGCCCATCGACACTGTCGCTTATCAACCCGGCGCGACGGTTTGGGCGCGCTTTGAGATCGCCGGATATGTGTTCGGCGAGAAGAACACGTTCGACGTGGAGTACGGACTCGTGGTCTACCGCCCCTCGGGCGAGAAGCTTTACGAACAGCTGGTCGCGGCCAACGAGCACGATTCCCCGTTCTATCCCAAGTTCTGGTTGATGGGCGGTTTCAGCTTGAACCTGGGCGCAGACCTGTCACCGGGAGAGTACACGGTCAAGGTCCAGGTGCGTGATAAACTCGCCAAGACAGCCGGCGAGCAATCGGTGACATTTCAAGTTAGAAACTGAGGCGCGCCGTGGTTTACATCCGCAGGCAGGGGAGAAAGAGCATGGGACTGATGGGCCAGATCCGGGAATACCAGACTCCCAAGGGCGCTGTTGCCCTGTGGTGGTTCGGACAGAACGGCTACATTTTGAAATCAGCGGAGGGAACCCTGGCTGGCGTGGACCTGTATCTTACGGACAGTTGTGCCGCCGCCTACCCGGAAGTGGACCTTCATCGCAAGATCCCGGCGCTTATCGAGCCTGAGGACTTGGAACTCGACATCTTCGCCTGTACGCACAACCACCAGGACCATACCGATCCCGAGACCATCGGGCGACTGCGCAACAAAGACACGTTCCGTTTCCTGGGACCTGCGCCGAGTTGCACCGTTTACAGGCAGCAGCATGTCGAGGAGGGGCGCATCACGACGACTTACCCTGACTTCCAGGGCGAGTTTGCCGACCTGCGGGTCACTGGCACATTCGCGCTGCCGACCGATGATTCAGATCTCAACCACATGGGCTTTGTGTTCCAGTTCGGCAAGGGGCCCAAGATCTACGTGACTGGGGACACTGATTATCACGAACTGCTTAGTGCAACGCGGAAGCACGAGCCGGACGTGATGATCACCTGCATCAACGGCGGGTATAACAACCTCTCGCACTGGGAAGCCGCGAAGCTCGCCGCGGAGATCAAGCCCAAAGTGGCCATCCCTTGCCATTACGACCTATTCCCCGATAATTGCTGCGACCCCAAGCAGTTTCGAGCCGCACTCACGGTGGCCGCGCCCAGCGTTTTATACCAGGAGATGACGTACGGCGAACCGCTGTTGGTATCGCTGGCGTAGCAGTAGAGGATCGATCCGAACTGTCGAAGATTTCACGGGCCGCGGCGAGATGGGGCTGCACGCTCGGCTGTGCCATTAGTCCGGCGTTCTCCTTGCGCCAGTCTCAGCGCGATCGCCGGATATGCGCGGCCGCCTCACGGAAGAACTCCTCGAGTGACCTCAGTGATGGCTCGCTCAGATCGCGCAGTGTGATCGACACCACCAGCCTCGCGCGCCGTTCCTGAGCAATCAGGTTCGCCAGGAATTGCGCCCTATGGTAATCGGCACCACAGCCAACGCCGGCAATCGATTCTGCCTTTTCGCTGATCAGCAGGGTGGAGAGACAGCGCCCATGCCCCACGACCATCTCATGGCAAGAGTGATTGACCGCTGGGCCTTCGGCCACGTCGGCCGGCAAGCTAAGCCCATCCCGGAATAGCTGCCCAGCCGCCCGCTCCAGAATACGGCGCAGCTTGATCCCCGCCGCGTCGTAGCGGGTGTCTCCGAAAAAGGCGAGTTCGCCGTATTCCACTACGCCTGCGGCTGCCAGCTGGTGGACCAGCGCGGCATACGCCGAAGCCGCAGTACGTCCGCTTAACTGAAATCCGCATGGCAGGTGGTCGTAGTGAAGCACCAGTCCCGAGTGTCCTCGGATTTGCCGCTGCGAGTCGTGCAGGTTCTTCCAGTCAACCGTATTCGCGATGCCCCCCTGGAACACGGAATTCTGGTAAAGCGAGTTGGTGAGGGAAGTACACTCATCGACGCCCGGCTGGGTCACGAAATTTGTCTCCCTCAGCCATCCGAGCGCGAACACCACGTAATGGATGAACTGCAGATACTGCGACAGCGAAGCCCCGGGCGCAAACGCCAGGCTGGCGAGTGGGTATCCGCAGCGGCGCAGTAAGCTGGTCTTAAGGCCCGCTGCCGCGGGCTCCCCTTTACGGCTCACCAAGAGGAATACGCGGTCCTGCCGCGGGTCCTTGGGAGCGCGGTAATCGGCCATCCGCAACGGTTCGCCAATCACGATCTTGATGCCCGTCTCCCCCGTCTTGGCAAGGCTCCCTTCAACGTTCTGCTTCGTCCAATGAGCGGCGCCCTTGAGCGTCGGTGAAAGCACGAGCGTAACCTTGTCGCGCCCTGAAAGTCCCTGCTGGTGCAGGAACGCCGCCAGGCGAAACGCTGTCTGAATCTGGCCTTTGGAAAGGTACGTTGCTCCGATCCAATCCCCTAACGGCGTGCCTGCCAGGCCCAACGCGTAGAGGCTGCTCCGCGACATCGGCGCGCTGTGGCGGCCGGTGGTCGTGTCGCCCCCGTCGAGTTGTACGGCCGCTTGGATGTACCCACGCCGCGCCGCCAGTTCATCGAGTGCTGAGCCCGACCGCGCCAGGCAAAGGATGTTTGGCTTGCTCTCGATGCCTAGCTCGTCGTAAAGTGCTGCCAGTTTCTCGAGGTTGAGGACGGCCTCATGCGTAGCTTGTTCCATTGCCAAGCCCACTACTAGCGTCGATTTCAAGGCTGATTCAAGCGAACTGGAGCGCCGCTTTATATCGGCGAGAATTGCCTTCAGCTTGACGGGATCGGTTGAATCGAGAATGTACTGTTTTGGTCCACGTTTGAGCAGATCGCTCGCGAGGTACATGGCCTTGTCTTCAATCGAGCCACCCGCGCCGGCCCAGATCACGTACTTCAGCGGGACCCTGTGTTCTGCTTTGATCGCGGCCTTAACCTCATCCAATTCGTTGAGCACCGCGCTTGGCCACTCGGGGTGCCTCGGTGCGAGCCAGCTCAGGTGAAACAAGCCGTAACAGTTCCGGGCCACGGCGCCGCCGGGCATGGCTTCCATCCCAATCCGGATCAACTCGTTCAGCGCTGGTTCCAGACCCGCCACACCGCGCCTGCGTGCCTTGGAGTCCAGTGCCTGCAAGCGCGCCAGCACCTTTCTTCGCTCAAACTCACCAGCCAGGTGCTCGGAGGATGGAACATCGCTATCCAGGCGGAGGATCACTCGTCCGTTCTACCATACGCATCCGACCTCGACCAGCAGCGGCTGTTGGGATTACGGTACCCACGCAGGTGCAATCGAAATCCAGGGTAGCCACATCAAGGCCCGGGCTACGCGATGGTATCGTGTCAGCATGAGACGCCGCTCCGTGCTTGGCTTGATGGCGCTCACTCTGTCCGCCTGCCGGGAACTGCCCCAGAAACTGCTGATCCCCGTGCCGCCGGAAACCGTAAGGGAGTGGGTGCGCCGCGGAGTCGAGACGCCGGATGCAGCCGGTGCGCCAGAGCCGATGCGCAGCCTGCGGCCCAAGTCTTGGGTGCGGGCCGGGTACTTTCACGCTCGAAGGTCCGTTCAAGTCGAGGCTTTCGGGTTCGATTCGAGCGCCGGTGCATTGGAAGCGGCACAGAAGTGGCATTTCCGTGAGGGCGCAGTGGTTCGCTTGCGCGGCCAGATCTTCCTCGTCTTCTCGTCAAATGAATTCGACCAGGATGAGCTGCGGGAAACTGCCCGGATTCTGGAGGCGGCGTGGTTCGCAAGCGGCCGCTAGAACTGTCTTACGCGCTGGAGCGGTTTCAGCAAGCCTCGCTGCTGGCGATGCTGGCTTGCGGCTATCTGGCCGTTGCCTTTTCGGGAGAGCTAGACGCGGCAGGGCTGTTGCTGGGTGCGGCGGCCCTGTTAGCGCGTCTGTTGCACCTTTCGCGCGTTGTGCGAATCTCAATCGCCGCGAAGTGGGTCAACCTCGCCGCCGTCCTTTTTCTGCTTTTTCTACCGGCCGACTACCTCTGGCTATCGCGCGACCTCACACGGGCCACTGTGCACATGGTTATCTTCGTTGCGGCCGCGAAGTTGTTGACCGCATCCACCAGTCGCGACTCCGTGCTGCTCGGCGTCATCGCCTTCCTCGAGATTCTGGCCGCATCCGTCCTCTCCACGAACCTGACATTTCTAGTTCTGTTGGTGCCATTCCTGGGCGCCTCTCTGGCGGCTTTGGCCAGCTCCGAAATCCGCCGCTCAATGACTGGCCGGGAAGTCATGCGGGCGGGCGCTCCGTCCTTGGGACGGCGTCTCGCCCTGCTGACTGCCCTGTCCGGTACGGCGATACTCGCGCTCACCGTCGCGCTGTTCTTCGTCCTGCCTAGAACTGCCCGCTCAGCGTTGGAGCGACTGATGCCCGCTTCGCAGCGTATCTCCATCTTCGCGCCCGACGTCGTATTAGGTCGCTTTGGAGCCATCGTGAGCAGCAGTAAGCCAGTGCTGCATGCGTTGTTCGAAGGCGAGGAGCCGCCTCCCGGCCTGCACTGGCGCGGCACCGCGCTGGCGGAATTCGATGGCCGCAAATGGTTTAATTCACCTCGGGCCAGGGAGAGTCTGCGGGTTGGCGAGGACGGTCTGGTGCAGCTCGTCTCGGACGACCAGAGGCGGCGTGCGGGACGACGCTTGACTTACGAAGTCGTGCTCGATTTCGCCTCTGAGTATTTGTACTTTGCCGGGCTTCCCGAAAACCTGCGCATCGGAACCGACGTCCTGGTTCGCAATGCGTCTGGTGGCGTGGGACTGCCCTTCGGCCCGGAAGGGGGCCTCCGCTACGTCGTTTACAGCTTCGCAGGTCCACGCGAGGTTTTCGACGAAGCTCCGCCGCCAGGCCTCACGCAGGCGGAGCGCGGTTTCTACTTGCGCTTGCCTGCAATGGATCCTCGCATCCTCGATTTGGCGCGAAGTATTACCGCCTCCGAAACTGGCGATGACGCCCGCGCGAGCGCCGTCGAGCTCGATCTGCGAAGTCGCTTCACTTATTCACTCGATACCTCTGCCTCCGCCGGATCGGCCGATCCGCTCGCCGACTTCCTGTTCGTCCGGAAAAAGGGCTACTGCGAGTACTTCGCCTCCGCCATGGCCGTGATGCTGAGGGAGTTGTCCATTCCGTCGCGCGTGGCTACCGGTTTCGTGGGCGGTGCGCCAAACCCGCTGACAAAGTGGATGGTGTTACGGGCCTCCGACGCGCACGCCTGGGTGGAGGCGTGGATTCCCGGGCAGGGCTGGACCACATTCGACCCTACCCCCGCTTCGGGTGAGATGGAATCGAATTTGGGCATTCTTGCCCGTTTCAATATGTACCTGGACGCCGCCGACACCTTCTGGCAGGAGTGGGTAGTTGGCTACGATCTGGACCGGCAGTTGACCCTCGCCTTCCGGGTTGAACAGTCCAGGCGTCTGGGTGTCCCATGGTTGGTCCAGGCGTATCAGCGACTGCTTCGGGCCCGACTGCCTGGGGGTGCTGACACCAGATCGATCGGAGGGTCGCTATTGGCGATCGGCGGGTTGCTGGGCATCGGCTTTCTGCTTCGCCGCCGCTTTGCCGGGTGGATTAGGCGCAGAACCCTGGTCCGGCCAAACGCGCGCGACTCTGCGTCCTCCCATGAAGCGGCCAAACTATACCGACGAATGTTGGCCGCGCTTCGCAAACGCGGCATAGAGAAACTCGCCTTCCAGACTGCGGGCGAGTTTGCCGCCAGCCTCTCCGACAACCTCCTGAACCCGCTTGTCAATGATTTCACCATGGGTTACGAGTCAGTACGATTTGGCCGCAAGACAGAGCCCGTCCTCGAAATGGAAGCTCTGCTGCGGAGGATCGAAGCCCTCCCACACTGAGGTGCGCGAAGCCTGTCCACCGATTGAGAAGAATCGAGCTCCGGGCTTTAGCCGTCCAACACTACTGTGGCATCCGTCATACATTGGCCCCTTGAGTTTGGAACCGTAGGTGCGCGGCCGGGATCTATCTTAAGGTGGCATTGCTCTTTGGAAGGGCCGGCGAGGCTGGCTGGTACAATTAAGGGATTCCTATGCGTTTGAACGGCAATTCCGGGAAGAAGATCATTCTCCTCCGCCCTAGAGGGTTCTGTGCCGGTGTAGTGCGCGCGATCGACGTCGTCAAGATCGCCCTGGACTTGTACGGCTCACCCATCTATGTACGCAAGGAGATTGTTCATAACCGTCACGTGGTCAATGAGTTGCGCGATCAAGGGGCGATTTTCGTGGACGAGCTGCATCAAGTTCCTATCGGAAGCCGGGTCATATTCAGCGCCCATGGCGTCTCCCCGGCGGTGCGGCAGCAAGCACTGGAACGGTCCCTAAAAGTAGTGGACGCTACTTGTCCCCTGGTCACAAAAGTACACATAGAAGCAGTCAAGTTTGCCCGGCAGAATTCCACCATTCTTCTGATTGGGCATCGTGACCACGAGGAGATTGATGGCACGTTTGGCGAGGCGCCGAGGAACACGATCATCGTGCAATCCGAAGCAGACGCCGAGGTCGTTCAGGTGCCCGATCCGGAAAAGGTGACCTTCCTCACGCAGACCACGCTCAGTTTGGATGAGACCCGTGGAATCATACAGATCCTGAAGCGCCGCTTCCCCAAGATCGCAGGACCCCGGTCGCAGGATATCTGCTACGCCACGGAGAATCGTCAACTTGCGGTCAAGGCAGTCGCTCCGCTGTGCCAGTTGCTGCTTGTGGTCGGATCCCAGAATAGTTCCAATTCCAAGCGTCTGGTCGAGGTCTGCAAGAAATCGAACGTGCCCGGCTATCTTTTGGACGACTGCTCGTTTCTCAAGGACGAATGGTTCACCGGTGTGGACACAGTTTCGGTGACCGCTGGCGCGTCCGCTCCAGAGCACCTTGTGCAGGAGTTGATCGAGGCTCTGCAGGACCGCGGGTATTCAGATTTGGAAGAGTTGGATATTGTCGATGAGGACGTGAGATTCCAGTTGCCGCAGGAGTTGCAAGGCGGCGTGGTGCGAGCGAGTTCAATTCTGCCAGCCGTATGACCCCTGGACTGCAATTGGCTGATTCGGTGGTCGCCGGTGTATCTCACGCCGTGCTCCGTGCTTCAGGTCGTCTGCTCGGCCTTCAGCATCCCGACGGATTTTGGTGCGGCGAACTCACGGCCGATTCCACGCTGGAGTCGGACTGGCTGCTGCTTTTGCTTTGGCTCCATCCACCACAGGGCGGCGTCTGGGCTCCCCCCGAGCGTGAGAAGGTGGAGCGCGCGGCGCGTTCGATTCTAGAGCGGCAGTTACCAGATGGCGGTTTCAGTATTTACCCCTCCGGCCCGTCGGACGTCAGCGCCAGCGTGAAGGCCTATTTCGCACTGAAACTTGCTGGCGAACCGGTGGATGGCGAGCCGTTGGCCAAGCTGCGGAAGCGCATTCTGGCCCTTGGCGGAATCCAGGCTGCGAACAGCTACGTAAAGATCAATTTAAGTCTGTTTAACCTGTATCCGCGAGACCATGTAGCAACTGTGCCGCCCGAGGTCGTTCTGCTGGGCAATTTGCTGTACCAGATGTCCTCCTGGACTCGCGCGATCATCATGCCTCTGTCGATTGTGCAGGCGCTTGATCGCGAAGGCCGCCCGGTGCCGGCTGGATTCACCTTGGAAGAGTTGTTCTTGCCCGGCGAACCGCTCGATTTCCACCGCGACCGCGACTTTTTCTCGTGGCACAACGCGTTCATCCGGCTCGATGGGGTTTTGAAGTGGTGGGAGCGCCGCGGCCTGAAATCCATTCGCAGGAAGGCCATCCACGCGGCCGAGAAGTGGATGTTGGCCCGATTCGAGCTATCCGATGGGCTCGGAGCGATCTACCCGCCGATGATGTACTCCATCATGGCGCTAGACCTGCTCGGCTATGCCCCCGATTCGCCAGAGCGCTCGCGCGCTCAGAGCCAGTTCGATCGCCTGCTGATTGATACCCCCGGGCGATGTGTGTTTCAACCTTGCTTTTCACCGGTGTGGGATACGGCAATCGTGGCGTTTTCCCTCGGGGAAGCGGGCACGGCCGCGCCTGAAGCGGTCGGGCGCGCCGCACGCTGGCTACTGGACAAAGAGGTCCGGCAGCGCGGTGACTGGTCGATTAAGCGGCCGAAAGCCGAACCGGCCGGCTGGTATTTCGAGTTTGCCAACGAGTTTTATCCCGATATCGACGATACGGCGATGGTGCTGCTCGCACTGGCGCATGCCCGGGCACTGGTTTCCCCGCGCGTGGAAGAGTCCGCGCAGCGCGCCATCGCCTGGCTGCTCGCCATGCAATCGCGAGACGGCGGCTGGGCCGCATTTGACGTCGACAACGATTGGGAATTCCTGAACAACGTTCCCTTTGCCGACCACAACGCGATGCTCGACCCCACCTGCCCGGACATCACCGGCAGGGTCCTCGAAGCGCTGGCGAGGTGGGGCATGGACCCGGAGAACGCTGCTATCCGGCGAGGCGTCCGTTACCTGCTGAAGACGCAGGAGCGTGACGGCTCCTGGTACGGACGCTGGGGAGTGGACTACATCTACGGGACATTCCTGGCATTACGCGGGCTTCGCGCCGCTGGATACGATGACCGGGAGGCAGAGGTGCTGCGCGCGGGAGAGTGGCTCCGTTCCGTCCAGAATGCGGACGGAGGGTGGGGTGAGAGTTGCGAAAGCTACGATCGGGGGACCTTCGTGCCAGCCGCGAGTACGCCTTCGCAAACTGCTTGGGCCGTATTAGGGCTGCTGGCTGGCGGTGATACAACCAGCGAGAGCGTCTCAAAAGGGGTCGAATATCTGATCGGATCCCAGCGCGCGGATGACGGCTGGGACGAAGCGCTCGCCACCGGCGCTGGATTTCCGCGGGTTTTCTACTTGAGCTACCACCTCTACCGGGATAGCTTTCCGGTGCTGGCGCTGGCCGAATTCCAGAAACTGCGGGCCGCTGAGGCGGGCGCAAAGCCCGGCGGCTTCCCGGGAGTGCGCCGGTGACGGCCGGGCCCGGCGCCGCGCAGTTTGGCGGGGTGGCCATTTGAAGCCGGCCCTGGTCACGGGAGCTTCAGGCTTCCTGGGCTGGCACGTCGTCCAAGTGCTGCGCCAGCGGGGTATCCCCGTGCGGGCGCTAGTGAGAAGACCGGCATCGGTGGAGGATCTGGATGCGGAACTCCTGCAGGGAGACCTGCGCGATCCAGCATCAGTCGCACGAGCCGCGGCGGGTTGCAGCCTCGTGTTTCACGTTGCCGCCGACTACCGGTTGTGGGTCCGCGATCCTGCGGAGATGTTTCATTCGAATGTGGATGGCACGCGCAATGTGATGGAAGCCGCGCTGCGGGCTGGCGTCGAACGTGTCGTTTACACCAGCACCGTGGGCTGCATTGGATTCGTGAGGGGCGGGTTGGGTGATGAGGCCACCCCCGTCTCCTACGGAGACATGACGGGGCCGTATAAGCAGTCCAAGTATCAGGCCGAGCAAGTCGCACTGCAGTACGCCAGTGGACGGCTGCCCGTGGTGATCGTTAATCCGACCACGCCGGTCGGCGAGCACGACGTCAAGCCCACCCCGACCGGCCAGACCATCGTCGATTTCCTGCGGGGTGCCATGCCCGCCTACATCGATACAGGGCTGAACGTCGTGGATGCGCGCGAGACCGCGGAGGGCCACTGGCTGGCCTGCGAGCACGGCCGGGTCGGCGAACGTTATATTCTCGGAAGCGAGAATCTGACCCTGCGACAGATTTTCGAGGCGCTGTCGGCGATCAGCGGGCGACCTGCGCCCAAGACCGAGATCCCTTGGCTGGTGGCCTGGCTGGCGGGCGTCTGCTCCACGGGATTGGCGAATTTGACCGGCAATCCGCCGCGAGTGCCGCTCGCCGCGGTTCAAATGGCCCGGAAGAAGATGTGGGTGACGCATGCCAAAGCGGAGCGGGAACTCGGGTTCCATCCGTCGCCGGCAGGAGTCGCGCTGCGCCGGGCGGCGGATTGGTTCCAGGGCAATGGCTACTGCTGACGGAATCGGAGTGGAAGCCGATGTCCTCGCCATCGCAGCCGAAGAACGCGAGTTTGCCGGATTGCTCGCGCAGGCGAATGAGAAGCGGCGACTGATAGGATGGCCCGTGGAATGCGCCTGGTGGGTCATGGCGGGGCCGGTGCGCTGGCTATTGGTTGCTGACGGCCCTGGGGCCGCGCGCGCGGCTGGGGCAACTGCAGCGGCACTGGCGCGGTGTTCCGTGCGGTGTGTCCTTAGCACCGGACTGTGCGGCGCTCTGGACGCACACTTGGCGCCGGGCCAGCTTGTGCATGCGGTCGAGGTGGTTGACGGCCGTGGGAGGTTATGGCAATCGCTGCTGCCCGATGCTGGAACGCAGCCGGTTCGGGTGCTCTCGGTCGACCGTGTGGCTGTAACGGCCGCCGAAAAGCGGAGCTTGGCTGCAAGCGGGGCCGGAGTTGTCGAGATGGAGGCTGCGGGAGTGGCTGTGGAAGCAGCGCGACGTGGACTGCCGTTTTATTGCTTGCGCGTGGTGAGTGACGGCATGGAAGAAGAATTGCCGATGGACTTCAACCTATTTCGCGATTCGGCGGGACGCTTTTCGCGGGTCCGGATTGCAGTTGCCTGCGCGTTCAGACCTTGGCTGGTGCCGGCGCTGCTCCGCTTCGAACAGAGATGCCGGTGGTCGGCCGGGATTTTGGGAGATTGCCTTGTCCACGCTCGATTCGCTTGAGGATATGACAATGCAAGCCGCAGTTTACGTCGGTCACGGGCACGTCGAAGTGCAGACCCTTCCGGTTCCGGAAATCGGACCGGGGGAACTGCTTGTCCGCGTCGAGGCTTGCGGCATTTGCCACACCGATCTGAAGAAGGTCGAACACGATCTGCTGCCGCCTCCTCGCATCTACGGCCACGAAATGGCCGGTGTGGTGGTGCAGGCGGGCGAGGGTGTCGCCCGCTTCAAGACCGGCGACCGGGTGGTCGTGCTGCACCACATTCCGTGCCGCGACTGCTTTTACTGCGACCGCAAACTCTACGCGCAGTGCGAAGTTTACAAACGCGTCGGCGTGACCGCCGGGTTCGCGCCCGCGGGTGGTGGTTTCTCACAGTTCATCCGCGTTATGGACTGGATCGTGCGGGAGGGCGTAATCGCGATTCCCGACGGCGTCAGCTTCGAAGACGCCAGCTTCGTCGAGCCTGCCAACACCTGCCACAAGGCCGCCGTGGCGATGGATCCGCAGCCCGGCGACGTGGTGCTGATTCAGGGGCAGGGCCCCATTGGCCTGATGTTCACGAGCCTGGTCGCGCGTACCGGCGCGACGGTGGTGGCCACCGATACCATGCCCGAGCGTCTGGCTCTCTCGCGCGAGTTCGGCGCCACCGAAGCCGTGGACCCACGCAGCACGGATGTCCCGACCCTGCTACAAAGGTTAACGGGAGGTAGAGGTGCGGATATGGCCTTTATCGCGACCTCGGTTCGCGGTATTGTCGAGCAAGCCATGACTGCGTCGCGGCCTGGAAGCAAGATTCTCCTGTTCGCGCAAACTTCGGACACGGAACGAATCGAACTTTCGGGAGCGGGCATCTGCAAACAAGAGAGGATTTTATTGGGGGTTTATAGCGCATCGATCGATTTGCAGGCAGAGACGGCCAGGCTTGTGTTTAGCGGCGAATTGCCGGTAAATCGCCTGATTTCGCACAGGCTGCCCCTGGATCAGATCCGGGAGGGAATTCGCCTGGCATTGCATCCTGACGGCAAATCTTTGAAAATAATGGTTCTGCCCCAGAGGTTGAGTGCGTGAACGAGATGATGACGGCCGCTGTGCTCTATGGTCGCGAAGATGTACGCGTAGAGCGCGTGCATGTTCCTGAAATCGGCCCGGAAGATGTCCTCGTGCGCGTCCGTGCGGCACTGACTTGCGGCACCGATCTGAAGGTGTTCCGCCGCGGATATCATGCGAAGATGATCGTCCCGCCTGCTCTGTTCGGACATGAGTTGGCCGGCGACATTGTCGCGGTTGGGGAAAACGTCGAAGGTTTTCGGACCGGTCAGCGCGTGGTCGCCGCGAACTCGGCTCCGTGCGGCAAGTGCTTTTTTTGCCGCCGGAATGATGAAAGCCTGTGCGAGGACCTCCTCTTCAACAACGGTGCGTATGCCGAATACATTCGCATCCCCGGCCGCATCGTTCAACGCAATCTGTATCACATCCCCGACACGCTGGCCTATAAAGATGCAGCGCTAATCGAGCCGCTGGCGTGTGTGGTCAAGGGTCTCGACGACACCGGCCTGAAAGCTGGCGATAACGTAGTTGTGGTCGGACAGGGGCCGATCGGCATGATGTTCACGCGTCTCGCGCGGGTTTACGGGGCGCGCGTTATCGCCGTCGCTCGCCGCGTCGAACGGCTTCAGATGGCTGCCCGCATGGGCGCGAACGAGTGCGTGTTGAACGGCAGCGGACACGACGCTGTCGCGCGAATCAAGGAACTCACCGGTGGATACGGCGCCGATGTCGTCATCGAGGCCGTGGGCAAACCGGAAACCTGGGAGTTGTCGGTGCACATGCTGCGCCGCGGCGGGACGGTCAATTTCTTCGGTGGCTGTCCGGCCGACACGCGGGTCTCGCTCGATACGGGGATGGTGCACTACAACGAGTTGAAGTGCCTTGCCAGTTTCCACCACACGCCCGCCATCATCCGGAAGGCGCTCGGCATCGTTTCCCGCGGCGAGATCTCGGCCCGCGAATTCGTAAAGCAGGAAGAGCCCCTCACCAGCCTCAACAGCGTTTTGCGCCACCTCATGAGTCATAACGGGCACATGAAGACGGCCATTATTCCCTGACGTGTCCTCCCGAGTGATTTCCGCGAAACAGCCCTTCGCCCAGCCGAAGCACTTCTTAGCTTCCAGCCACGCCATGCAGCCGGATTGGACCCTGGACGACGCGCTCGCCTACACTCGCTGGCTCTCCACCCACCACTACGAGAACTTCCATGTTGTGAGCGCGCTGTTGCCGCGGCGCCTGCATCAGGATTTCTACAACGTTTACGCCTTTTGCCGCTGGGCCGACGATCTCGGAGACGAAATCGGAAACACCCTCGAGAGCTTGCGCCTGCTGCACTGGTGGCGGGAGCAGCTCCACGCCTGCTACGATGGCGGCGAAGTCACGCACCCGGTGTTCCTCGCCCTGCGGGAGACCGCGTCCCTCCACGAACTTCCCGTCGGTCCATTCGACGACCTGATCACGGCGTTCATCCACGACCAGACCGTCACCCGCTATGCCGATTGGGCGGCAGTCGATGCCTATTGCGTGAACTCGGCCAACCCCGTCGGACGGCTCGTTCTGATGCTCTGCGGCTATCGCGATGCGGAGCGCTTCCGGTTGTCGGACGCGACCTGCACCGCGTTGCAACTCGCCAACTTCTGGCAGGATGTGACCGTGGATTTGTTGAAAGACCGTGTCTACCTGCCGCTGCATCTATTCGAGCGCCACGGCTACAGCGTCGAGGAATTGTCGGCGCGCCGCTTTACACCGGCCTTCCGGGCGAGCATGGTGGAGGCCGTGGACCGTGCGCAAGCGCTTTTCGACGAAGGTTTGCCGCTGGTGCGTACACTCAATCGCCGGCTCTCGCTCGACATCGACCTGTTCAATCGCGGCGGCATGCGCGTGCTCCAAAAGATCCGGGAGCAGGACTACAACGTACTCGCTGCGCGACCATCCATATCGAAGGCTGAACGCGTGACCTTGTTGCTCGGCTCACTGTGGCGCGTCGCCCTGATGAAGGCGGCCTGAGGCGGCATGACATGGCAACTGTGACGCTCGGAGAATCCTACGCTCACTGCGAGCGGATATCCCGCGAGCGGGCCAAGAACTTCTATTACTCGTTCCTGCTGCTGCCGCGTCCCAAGCGCCAGGCGATGTGCGCTATCTACGCCTTCATGCGCGAGTGCGATGATCGCAGCGACGCTCAAGGCGCGACTCTCGAAAGCGTCATCGAATGGCGGGCTCAACTTGATGCCGCGCTTGCGGGAAGCCTACCGGACCACCCCGTCTGGCCAGCTTTCGCCGACACGGCGCGGCGTTTTGGAATCCCGTCGCGCTACTTCCACGAGATGATCGACGGAGTTGCCAGCGATTTTGATACGCGTTCGATAAGAACGTTCGCAGAACTCTATCGCTATTGCTACCTGGTGGCTTCGATCGTCGGGCTCACCATCATCCACATCTTCGGTTTCGAGGATCCCAAGGCGCTGGAACTGGCAGAGAAGTGCGGCATCGCATTTCAGTTAACCAACATTCTGCGCGACGTCAGGGAGGACGCCGGCAACGGCCGGGTCTATCTTCCCGAGGAAGATCTCGCCCGCTTCAATGTCAAGGTCCAGGAATTGAACCAGTCGCGGTTGACGCCTCCGCTGCGCTCCCTGTTCGAGTTCGAAGGCGGGCGAGCCAGGAAGTTCTACGAAGACTCGCGGCCATTGCTGGAACTGGTTCAGCGCGACTCGCGCTCCGCACTGTGGGTGCTGATGGAGATTTACAGCCGCTTGCTTAACCGCATCGAGGCCGAGGGCTACCCCGTCCTGAAACGGCGCGTGAGCTTATCCGCGGGAGTGAAGATCGGCATCGTGCTGCGCGCCTGGCTGGGCTTCTGCTGACCTCTTTCCAGTAATCCGGAATGACGAATTCGCTATCTTGCGATATGCTGCAGGTCAGTGAGTATAATCGTCTCTAACCGGCGGCGCGGTTGCCGCCAAGCTTCCCTACTATTACCGCTTTTTCTCCAAATTGCCTGGGGGCAGGCTGCTCCGGCAACCTGGAAAGGGGCTTTGCACGACGCCGCGGGTGGGCCTGTGTCCAACGCGAAAGTCGAGCTCCACACCACTTCGAAAGACCTCGAAACACGAACATCGAACGAAGGCTCCTTCGAGTTCCATGAGATACCCGCGGGCAAGTACGCCATCAGCGTGCAGTGGAGTGGCGGAGCAGGTTCCGTGGCGGGCGAAGTTGCCTTCGCGGCCGGCGCTCAGATGCAGCATGGGCTTCGCCTGACCGCTTCCGGCGGTGTCCTGCTGCAGGCCGAGTCGCAATCCACGGGCGGGGAGCAGCTTTCCGGCAAGCAGGTATCGGCGCTGCCTCTCAACAAACGCGACTTCAGCCAATTGCTGCTGCAGGCGGCGGGCACGCAGACCGACACCAACGGCGCGGCGAACTTCACGCAGCAATTCACGGTGAACGGCCAGCGCGGTACAGCGACGGTTTTTTCGATGGACGGCGTGGACACTACAGATCCGGAGATGGGCGGCGCGACTTTTTCTAACTTCAACGTGGATGCGATCCAGGAAGTCAACTCGAGTTCCGGTGTTATGCCGGCCGACATCGGCCACGGCGCGGCAGGTTTCACCTCGATTACGACGAAGTCCGGAACCAACGATGTGCACGGCAGCCTGTTCGAATTCGTGCGCAACGCCGCCTTCGACGCGCGCAATTTCTTCGATCGCCGCTCTGTGGCGCAACCCGGGCGTATCCCGCCATTCGCCCGCAATGAGTTCGGCGTCGCCAACGGCGGGCCAGTCTTCGTTCCAGGCCTCTACGATGGCCGCAACCGGACGTTCTACTTTGCTCAATACCAAGGCTTCCGGCAAGTGTTGGGGACGACCCAGGTGCTGCCCGTTCCTACGCCGGACGAGCGTCGCGGCATCGACACGACCGCCTTCGCCGGCGATACGTTGATCGTGCCCGTCAGTCCTAAAGTCGCCTCGGTGTTGGCCGCCTATCCACTGCCGAACGACCCGCAAGGACCGTACGGCGCTCGCACCTACGCGACTTCCTCCAAGGTGCGCACGCAGACCGATCAATTCTCGGTGCGCCTCGATCACAAGGTATCCGACAGGCTCGCGCTGTTCGGCCGGTTCAATCTGAACGACGTCGATGGCCCGCTGACGAATCCCAGCCAGACTGCGATCAATCCGTCGTTCTCGATACCCTTTTCCGATCGTCAGCGCAACGCCGGGATCTCGGCCACCTGGACGCCGTCGGCTCAGTTCACCTCGGTTAGCACGCTGGGCCTTATTCGCTCAACACCGGCATTCTCGGCGCACAATCAGACACAGGCTGGGCTCACTTTTGCCGATGGCGCCTATGAGCCGTTCAACTCGGCGGCTGGCTCGATCATGGGCGCTTTCGGCAATCTGTTTCAAGCCCGCCAGGACTTCACATGGATTCGCGGCAAGCACACCTGGCAAGCCGGCTTCGAGGCGCGCGTGAACCGCGACACCACGGTATTCGGCATCTCTCCCAACGGCCTCTACACATTCGGCGGCGGAGCGGCCTACTCGCCCGTGTCGATCCGTTCCGCAAGCGGTGCGCACAACATCAACGCAGGAGACGCGCTGCCGGATTCGCTCACCGGTCTCCTAACAGCGACGCCGTTTTCCTATGCGGTGGCGGTCGCGCCGCCGATGTTTGCCCAAGGAGCCAATATGGGCGAAGCGGCCGTGCGCCGGGAAGCGGTGAATGTTTACTTCAGGGATACCTGGAAGGTCACACCGAATTTCAGCCTGAGTTACGGTTTGCGCTACGAAGTGAATTCACGCATTCACGAAGCACACCGCCTCGCTTCGGGCACCTTCTTCGATCAGACGGGCGCGCGTTTTCTGGTGAATCCGGACCCACACTACGACAAGGACTGGAACGGTTGGGGCCCTCGTCTGGCGCTCGATTGGAAACTGGATAGCAAAACGATCTTCCGCGCGGGCGGATCCATTACAACCCTTTTGCCCAATCTGTGGCAGCAGAACATGGTGACTGGCGGCTTGCCCTACGTGGCCTCGCTGTATGAATCAGCAGCCCCGGGCGCACCGATCTCGTTCAGTTCGACGCCGCAGTCCATCGCGCTACCCGGAGCCTATACGCCTGCGGGGAAGCTGATTTACTCCACGGGAAATTCGATGGATGTCGCGCCCAATACAGTGATGGACGTCAACCGCTTCGAGCGCGAACTGGCCGCGCTGAGCCCCGACAAGCAGGTGCGCGCGGTGAGCGCCTACGGCATGGCCAAGAACACGCGCAACGGTTACGTTGGCAGCTATACCGCGGGGTTCGAGCGCAACCTGGGCGACGTGACAGTGAATGCCTCCTACGTTGCGGCGACGGGTGTGAAACTCGCGCGCATCGACTTTCCAAACGGCTACGGCGGCGCTGATCCGTCGATTGCCAAGTACACCCAGTTCGACTCCGCGGGCAGAGTCGCCGGTGGGTTCGGGCCGATCTACATCACTGCCGTCAACTCGCATTCCACCTATCATTCGCTGCAGGTTTCCGCCTCCAAGACATCACTGCGTTTCGGACTTGGCTTCCAGGCGAGCTACACCTTCTCGAAGTCGCTCGACGACACCAGCGCCGTCCTGGGCGGATTCGTTTCCGCCGGGTCTGGCACTGTGCTGCAAACCTCACCCCAGAATCCGTTCAATAGCAGCGCCGAGAAGGGACCTTCGACTTTCGATTCGCCGCATTCGTTCTCGTTCAACGCCGTGCAGGATCTCGCTATTGGCCGCATCCCGCTAGTGCGGCGCTTGGGACGGCGGTTCACAGGCGGCTGGTCGCTGCTCGGAGTTGGTACGCTGTCCACCGGCTCGCCCTTTTCGATCCTCTCCGGCATCCAACAAACCAACCTGGGTTCGAATGGTGCAGACCGGCCCGATCAGACCGGCACACCCACTCTTTCCACGGTCAGAACCGTTCGTGAGGATTACTTCGGGCTGGGTTCGAATAACGGCTCGTTCTTCTCGATACCGATCAACACGGCTGGCGGCACGGGTCCCAACCAAGGGCGTCTCGGAAGCCTGGGGCGCAACACCTTCCGCGGCCCCGGCTTCCACAATTTCGACATGTCGTTGATCAAGAACACGGCCATCGGGCTGCCCTCCAATCCGGAGCGCGTGGTGCTGCAGTTCCGCGCCGAGGTGTTCAATGCCTTCAACCTCGTCAACTTCGGACTGCCGAACAACGTGCTCCTGGGGCCGGGCTTTGGACTCATCAGCCGCACATCCGGATCATCACGGCAGATCCAACTCTCGTTGAAAGTGCTGTTCTAAGCAGGCCTGCCGCTCCGTGGAGGATGCCCGGCCGGCACAGTTGCGAATCTCCACGCGCCTCCGGCAATGGCCCGGAGAAAGAGCCTCAAGTACGCGCGGGAACCGTGGCGTGCAGGCCAACATTCGGCTTGGAAAAGGCGCGGTTCAGGGCCAGTAAAATGGCCCCCTGCAGGAACAATTCTTCCGAGGTCAGCCGCGACTTTCTGACCGGCAGCGAAAGCCGCGTCGCACCGAACGCTGCCTCCACCAAGGGAGAGACCGTTTGCCAGGCATCCCGGATGCGGCCCGAGACCACAATGGCAGCGGGGTTGATGGCGAAGGCGATGTTCAACAATCCGATGGCGATGTAACGCGCAGTGGTTTCCAGGCAGGACTGGGCTAGCTGGTCACCCTCGATTGCCGCTTTCAAGAACTGGCTATAACTGCCCGCCGGTACACCGCTCAGTTCCGAATACCGGCGCAGCGTCGCCCGGTCCGAGACATACCTCTCCCAACAGCCTTTACGCCCGCAGGGGCACTGCAGGCCGTCAGCTTCGATCACCATATGTCCGAACTCGGCGGCCAGAGTGGCGTCGTGGCCGCGGTACAACTCACCGTTCAGCACCATGCCGCCGCCTACGCCCTCCGGGCCTAGATCCAGGAATACGAAGTCCCTCACCAGATCGTGCTCTGAGCTCGCGATTGTTACTTCGGCTAGCGCCGCGAGGTTGGCGTCGTTGTCCACTGCCACCGGGGCCCCAATGGCCGTTCCCAGCGCCGCGGCGAGATCGAAGTCCGAGTATGCAGGGATGCGGGTCCCCCAGCGCAGGCGGCCCGAGTTGGCATCCACGAGTCCGGGAACGCTAACCCCAATCTGCTGAATGGAACGCGAGCGCCGTCTGCCGCTACCGCTGGTCAACGCGGCGGCTGCCGCGGCGACCTGGGCCACGAACTCGACGGGCGCGTCCGGCGTGCGGAAGGAAAGCCTCTCTCCCAGCCTTCCGGTCAGCCCGGCGGCGGTGACCGTTGTCTCGTCGAATCGCATGCTGACGCCGATCACCTCGAAGCCCCTGTCATTCAACGAGAGCATCACCGGCACGCGGCCGCGCCCTTCCGGTTTGGCGCGTTTTTCGATCAGTAGCCTGGCGTCCACCAACTCCTTGACGATGTCGGAGATGGAGCTCCGGAACATTCCGGTCATCACCGCCAACTTGGCGCGGGAAATGGGCTGGTGCAGCCGTATCAGGCTCAACAGAATCGAACGGTTAATATCTCGAATGGTGGAGGGGCTGGCAGTTGAGGCGATGGCGCGCCCGGAGCGGACGTTCCGCTTCTTTTCCCGCGTCGAGCTTGAAATTGAATTGCCTGACCCCGATTGCATATAGGTAGGCTATTGTTTTTAGTATTCCAGAGCAACATAATTGTCATGGCAGTCGAATGGCCTGGCGTATGTGGGGCAAGCTGAGCCCCGCGCCGCCCCGGAGGAGCGTCCTCGCGCTCTAGAAGGCTGCGCCGATGCCAGGGAGGTTCATGTGCAGGATTCAAACCGCAGAGATTTCTTCAAGCGCGTCGGCGTACCGGCTGCCACACTGGCAGTTGCCCCGCTATTCGTGCCCAGAAGCGCCTTCGGCGCCAATGACCGCCCCGCCTACGGCGTCATTGCTACGGGCGGCCGCGGCCGTTACCTGAACAAGAAATTCATCAAGACGGGCTGCCAGCCTGTAGCGATGTGCGATGTGTATGAGCCGAATCTGCAGGCGGCACTGGCGGATTCTCCCGGCGCGAAGGGCTATGTCGATTACCACGAGTTGCTCGCGCAGCCGGGGGTTGACTTCGTGGTGCTTGCGGGCCCCGACCACCACCACATGCCGATGCTCTTCGCCTCGCTCGAAGCAAAAAAGGACATTTACGCGGAGAAGCCGCTCTCGCGGACACTGCAGGAAAGCGACCAGATGCGCCGGGTGGTCGCGAACACCAAACAGATTGTTCAGGTCGGGCATCAACGTCGCAGCTCGCTGATGATCCACAAGGCCGAAGAGGCTATCGAGGAGGGCATGTTAGGCCGCGTCGCCCTGGTGAAAGCTCAATGGCACTGGAACATCGCGAGGGAACTCGACAACTCCGCGTTACCGGGCAAGATCGATTGGGATCGTTTCCTCGGTAGCGCGCCGAAGCGACCCGTCGAGCCGCGGCGCTATCGTGCCTGGCGGCACTTTTGGGACTATGCCGGCGGGAATATGACGGACCAGGGCGGGCACTTGATGGATACGGTGCTGCGGCTCATGAAGTCCGCTCCGCCTAAGGCGGCCGTCTGCCAGGGCTACATCGCAAAATCTTTGGGCCAGGAAGGGCCGGACGTGTTCATGGCGTCCTTCGAATTCGACAACTTCCTGGCGACCTGGTCGTTGGACTACTGCAGTTCCTACGAGAACGGCTGGTCCATTACCTTCCTCGGAGATGCCGGCACGATGATCCTCAACGAGGAGGGCTTCGAGGTCTTCGGCGAACCCGCCAACGAGAAGAAGGAAGCGGTGATGACTTACAAGGGCGGGATTCCCGTGGAGTCGCACATCGACAATTTCCTCGACTGCGTCAAGACGCGCAAGCAACCGAACTGCACCGTCGAAATCGCGCAGCGCGCGGTGGCCGGCCCGCATCTGGCCAACATCGCTTACCGCGAAGGGCGTAAAGCCCGCCTGGCCGCCGATCTGCTCACTATTTCCTGATCGCGGGATCGAACTGGCAGTACGAGTAACAGGCGGAGGTTGGGTTACTTGGATGAACGGCTCCGCCCGCTCCCAATTTCGCACCAATAATTGGTGAGTAAGTTCCCGAGCCGGGCGTGACCCAAATCCAATACGCTGCAAGGCGATAACCCGGGTGCAGGGCAACGCCACTTCACGACCGCGGTCCTCGATCCGGCTGGCGGGGACCACCCCGTATTTAGCTTTTCCTCTTTAGCCGTCCTTCATCTGTCCAGAAGCCAACGCAAGCAGTTGAGCCCGAACGACGGCGGAAGGGGATCCGCGGGCAGAGGGCTGCGGAGGATCCCGGGCTCATTGCCACCGTTGCTCTTAATGCTCGACACATCGCGCCATGACTGGTCGGTCTGGCCGGTTACGATCAAGCTCGACTCGGTTGGAAACGGGGCGCATCCCCAATTGAGATGCGGGCTGAGAGGGTGTGGCCGACTGAACCGCCGAAACTGACGCAGAGCCTATGTTAGCAATGGGACAAGGGCTGTCAGAGTTGCTCCTCGGGGGGGGGCATGCAAACCGTCGGACTACTTGATAATATTCAGGTCTGAAAAGGAGCAATCGGGCTATGCGTGCAATCGTCCTGATCGTGGCGATCCTCGGGTTATCCGCCGTATGTAGCGGACAGTCAACCCGCTCCTATTCCCCCGGCTGTGGGCTGGGCGCGCGATGGGACTTGGTGGAAAGCGGCTGGACGGGAACCTGGGTGCGGCGTGGCAGCAGCAACACCTTTGACGCCAGTTGGGGCAAGGGCGGAGCCAGCGGCAGCAGTGTGATCACGATGACATTGACAGGTGACCGAGTGCATGTCGATAGGCGGGACGCGGCGGAATTTGGCGGCGCCTCCGTGGCCTACGACGCCACTATTGCAGCCGACGGGACGGTCTCCGGGACTGGGCGGGTAGCGTCCTCCGGTGCCACCTACACGTTCCACGCCACCGTGACGTGCGGCGATCTGGCGAGTACGAGCGTCCAGCCGCCGCCGGTGAAAGTAGACGGGGGGGGCGGAGTAGCTCCCGGGTGCGGGCTAGGTGCGCGATGGGACTTGGTGGAGAACGGCTGGGCGGGGACGTGGGTGCGGCGCGGCAGAAGCAACACCTTTGACGCCAGTTGGGGCAAGGACGGAGTAGGCGGAAGCAGCGTTATCACGATGACACTAACAGGCAGCCAAGTGCGCATTGAGAGGCGGGATTCGGCAGGATTCGGCGGCGCCGCTGTGTCCTACGACGCCACTATCGCAGCCGACGAGACGGTCTCCGGGACTGGTCGGGTAGCATCCTCGGGCGCTGAGTATGCGTTCCGCGCCCGAGTCCTGTGCGGCGATACGGCGGGTACTAATATCCAGCTGCCAGCGGTGACATTTGGTGTTCGTTACAGAGTGGAGAACTTCGTGTATGACGCGCCCGATGTGTTTCAGAACCCGCGAAACTACCACGATTTCATGATCGATTTCACCCAGTGCTCGATTCGGGAGATGAATCAGGAAAGCGACCAGGGGCTGGAGCAGATTCACGTTTCTGTGTGCCGCAAACAAACACGTCTGACCTTCACGACAGTCACGCCAAACTCCGCGCCGGTGGAGTACGACTGGTTGTTTCTCAATGACGGAAAGACTATCTCCGGTGCATACAGGCACGGCAACACATTCGGTCCGTCGGTGGGAGGAAAGTACAACCCGTAGTGCCCGGGCTAGGGTTGACTATTTGCCCAGTTCGCAAAATGCGTGCGTTTCGGGGGCGACAACCGGGCCCCGCGGAATGCGCTGCCCGTGCCGTTCCGGTCCGTTGTCTAACGCTCTTCGCCGGTCATGCCAGGCGGCTCCTTAGCAACGGAAGATGCGCGGAGGGAGAGCCAGTATCCGCTCAAAGGTGTTTCGCTGGGCCGTGCTGGCGGCATGCCGACCGTGGGAACGGCAAACTTCATTGCCGGATATGGACCAAATACCAGGGGCTACGGGAACATCAGGTTCATCCGGTTTGATGCCATTCCCATTCCATGCTGAACTGTTGGCAGGGAGTCTTGCATTAGTAAGTTCGTTTCCGTAGCGACTCTGCGAGAAGACAACTACTTCGCGGTACTACCGGGCGAGAAGCGAGAGAACGCCGCGACCTACCGCATGCTTGACGCAGGGCCGCGTCCACTGATCGTAGAAGCGGACGGCAGCAATGTTTCAGCCACGCCGGCAGCAGCGGAAGTGCTTTAGGCCAGCGAATCCAGTGTTGCGGCAGGCGCAAGGCCGGCGTTACCGCCCGGCGGTGAGGCCTGGAAAGCGGCAGGCTCAAGACTTGTAACACTCATGCCGGCTGGATTCGGTAACCTGTTTCTTGCTGCATGCCGCGAACCACTAGAAAGAAACCCGCTCCGTCCCTCTCGTTCGACGATCCGGAACTGTACGTAAATCGTGAGTTGAGTCTGCTGGAATTCCAGCGGCGGGTTCTGGAGGAAGCCCAGGACGCGTCCAATCCACTGCTCGAGCGCGTCAAGTTTCTTTCGATTTTGGGGTCCAACCTGGACGAGTTCTTCATGGTCCGCGTGGCTGGACTGCTGAATCAACTCGAATCGGGTGTGTTGGACACCGGGCCGGAGAAGATGCCGCCTGCGCAGCAACTGGAGGCGATTCGAGCCGTCTACGAGCAGTTGCTGGTTGGATCGCACGAATGCCTGCGCCAACTCTGCGGAGAGTTGGAAAAAGATGGCATCTGCATTCGATCGTATGATCAGCTGACCGACGAGCAAAAGACAGCCGCCAGCAGGTACTTCGAGGAGTCGCTGTTCCCGGTGCTCACGCCCTTGGCAGTGGATCCCGGGCGGCCCTTTCCTCACATCTCGAATCTCAGTCTCAATCTGAGTGTGCTGATCCGCGATGCGGAGGGGGAGGAGCGCTTTGCGCGCATCAAAGTTCCGCCCTCCCTGCCGCAACTGGTCCCGCTGCAACGGCCCACGCGCCGCGCCAGCAAAGCGGTCACTTACATTTGGATCGAGCAGTTGATTCGCGCCCACGTGACGAACCTGTTTCCAGGCATGGACGTGGTCGAGAGTCACTTCTTCCACGTCACCCGCGATGCGGAAATGGCGATTCAGGAGATTGAGGCCGACGATCTTCTGGAGACAGTGGAGGAGGGCGTGCGCCAACGGCGCTTCGGCTCGGTCGTGCGTCTGGAAGTAGATTTCGGGATGCCGGACTCGCTGCTCGACGTGCTGCGCACGAACTTCGAGACGGACGATAGCGAGTTGTACCGCGTTAAGGGTCCGCTGGCCATGAGCCGCTTGCGGGCGCTGTTGTCGTTGGACCGGCCAGACCTCAAGGACCGGCCCTTCTCGCCCCTGCCCCTTCCGCAGATCCAGGAGGGTGAGGACATCTTCTCGGCCATCCGGCGCGGCGATATCCTGGTGCATCACCCGTATTACAGCTTCCAGCCGGTGGTGGACTTCCTGCGCGCCGCCGCGCGCGATCCCGACGTGTTGGCGATCAAAATGACGCTGTACCGCGTGGGCCGGAATTCCCCAGTAGTCGAGGCTCTGCTCGAGGCGAATGAAGAAGGCAAACAGGTCGCCGTAGTGGTGGAACTGAAAGCCCGCTTCGATGAGGAGAGCAATATCGAGTGGGCGCGAGCGCTGGAACGCGAAGGTGTGCACGTGGTCTATGGACTGGTGGGGTTGAAGGTGCACGCGAAGGTAGCCCTGGTCATCCGCCGCGAAGGCGCGATGATGCGCCGTTACATCCATATGTCTACGGGCAATTACAACGCGGTGACTGCGCACTTGTACACCGACCTCGGCTTCTTCACGGCAAACGCGGAGGTCGGCGAGGATGCGACGCATCTGTTCAACGCATTGACGGGCTATTCGGCGAAGTCGGACTACCGCAAGTTGTTGGTGGCGCCAACCAATTTGCGGAGGCGCGTGGAGGAGATGATCTCGCGTGAAATCGACCACGCCAAGGCAGGTAAGGAAGCGAAGATCATCATCAAGGTGAATTCGCTGGTGGATCAGCGCATCATCAAGCTGCTCTATCGGGCCTCTTGCGCCGGTGTCCAGGTGGATCTGCTGGCTCGCGGCGTGTGCTGTCTGCGGCCCGGATTGAAGGGCGTAAGCCAGAACATTCGCGTCACCAGCATCGTAGGCCGGTTCCTGGAACATAGCCGCATTTTTTACTTCCTGAATGGCGGTGAAGAGGAAGTTTATCTTGGATCGGCGGACATGATGCCGCGCAACATCAACCGCCGCGTAGAAGTACTTTTCCCGATCACCAAACCGGCCATGCTGCGGCAGATCCGGGACCGACTGCTGGCGGTCTACCTGGAAGACAACGTGAAGGCCCGCCGGATGAATTCCGATGGTACCTATTCGCGGGTCCAGCCGGCAAAAGGTGCGCGGCCGGTGAACTCACAACTCGCCCTGTTGCGCGCGAAACGGTAAGGCTTCGGCCGGCGGCCGTTCAGTGTCGCGGCTGTGGGATTTGCTGGTACAGGTCGTGCAATCGCACCAGTCCGACGCAGCGGCCCGATTGCTCGTCCACCACGGGCAGGACCGCGATCTGCGACGGGCGGTCTTCCATCATCCGCAGCGCTTCATGCACGCTGGCGTCGGGCGATACCGTTGACGGCCGCTGCGTCATTACGTCCCGGGCGACGACCGCACGGATATCGTCGTGGCGCTGAAGCGCACGGCGCACGTCGCCATCGGTGACGATGCCGGCCAATCGCCCTTCCGCATCCAGCACGCAGGCCGCACCGAGCGAGTGTTGCGTCATCTCGATGACTACTTTGCGCAAGGGGTCCTCTCCGACGGCCGAGGCAACCTGTTCCAAGGGGTGCATCACCTCGCCCACCGTCAACCTCAGGTTGCGGCCGAGTTGGCCGGAGGGGTGGAAGCGCGCGAAGTCCTCCGCCGTGAAGCCCCGCCGCTCCATCAGGCCGATCGCCAGCGCGTCGCCAAGCCCGAGGGCCACCACGGCGCTGGCGGTTGGAGCGAGATTGTTCTGGTCCGCCTCCGCCCTGACCGATGCGTCGAGCACCACATCCATCAGAGCGCCCAACGCCGACTTGGGGACTCCCAGGATTCCAATCACGGGGGACTTGAGCGCACGCAGTTGAGCGACCAGCCGGAGCAATTCGCCGGTGTTGCCGCTACGGGAAAGCACGACGGTCGGATCGCCCGGCGAGTACAAACCCAGGTCCCCGTGCAGTGCCTCCACAGGGTGGAGGAACACGGCTGGCTGGCCAAGACTGCAAAACGTGGCGGCAATCTTCTGCGCCACGATGCCCGACTTGCCGATGCCGGTCAGCAGGACCTTGCCCTGTTGCGCGCACAGCAGATCGATTGCCCGGTCAAACTCACCGTCCAGCCGGGTGGCGGCTTCCTCAAGGGCCTGGGCTTCGGCCAGCAAAACTCTGCGCGCCGATTGAAGCAACGATCTTTCCATCACTCCCAATCATCCCATCCCGGGCAGCCTCAGGATTCCGCGTAGTTCGCGGGCCGATGTGCGGTAGCGCCCAGCGCCAGGAGCAAACTCCCGTTGCCGGATCAGGGGAATTATCGAGCTGGATCAGCGCCTGACCAGGCACGGTTTCAGCAGTACTCAACGCCGAGGGCTGGAGCCTGGCGCTCCAGCGCTGAGGGTCCGAAGGCGGATGCAACTGGACTTGCAACCGGCCCTTCGCAGAGCGAGACGACAAAAACGAGAACCGTCAGGACTGACGGCATTTCCCTGTAAGTGATTGATTCTACGTCCTTATTTGCGGGGAAAGCGTCATGTCTGACGGTTTTGGTACTTCTGCCGCGCGCTGTTAGCGACCCATTCCGCGATTGTCACCGGACCTGTTTACTTGCTTGTTGCGCTCCGCCCGGACGGCGCTTGACGATCACTCGTTCGGCAATCTGCCTGATCTCATCAGGGTATAGCGAGTGCTTCAGGATGCCTGCATGCTCCAACTCCCGGTGGGCCTGCAGGAATGCGGACCGCGCCTCGATCGATCTGACCCGCAGATCGTAGTCGAGATCGTAGAGGTTCGCCCTCGCGTCCACGGGGTTGGTGCCCAAGCTCACCTGGACTTGAAGGCGCTCCTTGGTCACGATCAGATTGGTCACGCGGTTGTATGCTTCCTGCTTCGGCCCAGCGAGGGCCAGGCAGGTTCGTGGGAAGAACACGGTCGCCAGGTCAGTTCCGCGTGGCATGCCTTGAAATCCCGATTGGGGTTCCGCGAGTTCCTGGGGCGTGCCGCCCACCTTGTCGGGGTCGAACACCAACAGGGTCGCGGCGTGCTCCGCGTTGTTCACGCCGGCAAGCAGCAGTTTTTGTTTGCCATCGCCGTCCAAGTCAGCAAAGCCCATGTTCGTGAGGTGACCCGGATGCCAGTATTCTCCCGTGAGCTTGCCCTGCCCATCTAGAACAACGACCTGATTGGGGTACTCAATATGGTGGATGCTGGAAACCACAATCCGCGCCCGGTGCGGCGGTCGGCCAGGCACGAGTTTGACGTTTCCGATCCAATATGGTGGGAAGTAATCCACCCCGTTGAGCGCGGTGATTTTGGGGCGGCCCACCCGAAAAAGCCACTTAATCCGTTTGCCATCCTGCGAGAAACAAAAGACTTCGTGGAGTCTGGAATCCTCATTCTCCGGCAAAGTCTCCGGGTAATAGCCGAAGACCACTTCGGTCTCGCCGTCCCCATCAATATCGCTGGCAAACCAAAACCGCCCAGCTTCATATGGGGTTCGATACAAAGGGTCCAGTGGCCAGGGGAAGACGTGCCGCCAAAGTTCCCGGCGTTCAACATCTTTCACGATCAGGGTGTTAGCGATCGTGTCGATGCCGGCAGGTATTCGCGGCGGACGAAGGCGATCCCACACCGCCCACGAAACTGCGCCCAGAATTGCGACCACAACCGCGGCAGCGTAGATCCTGCTCCGGCTAGCTCGCGCGGGAGGCTTCGCGGCAGTTTCGGCTTCGCGCGAATCCGTCGATTCCGGCCCGCTAACCGATTCGGCTGCCGCCATATTCTCCACGCGACCACCCAAAGCGGCTTTCCAGCTCTCCAGATCATTGGAGTCGGCGAACACACGGCCCCGCACACCGGGCATCCGCCGGACTGGGAGCGCATAGTCGCGCTCGTAGTTCTGGGATGTACGAACGGCGACCCCCAGGTAAGCGGCAATTGCGCCCCAACCTTCTAACTGTTGTCCGTTCGCCACCGGAATCCACCTGCCAAGCAATTGGATTCTATCAGGGAGGCAGAACCCGGGAGGTTGCAGGGCTCCACAGGGTGTCGCGCCTGCCTTTCGAGACCTGCATCTGGACAAGCGGTTCCTTACGCAGTGCGAGCGCGAAGACGTTACAGTTGTATCCTCGTCGCCCCCGGGATCCTCGCTCCTTGCTACATGCCGGAGCGGCAAGTAGCATAACTGTATCCGATCTACTCTGGTTTGGTCCTCGATCTCATCATTGAATCTGGTCTGGCGTGAGGTGTTTGTGTCATCGTCCACTATCAGCAAAGCGGTTGTTTTCGCCGTTTTTGCGGCCATTTTTCTGGTTGGCTGCGCGGCGCAAAAGGCAGGTCCACCGATAGGCGCGCCTTCCGTACCGGTCACTCTGGCGACCGCCGGCAAGCAATCCGTGCAGCAGTTGGTACAGGCTATCGGCAACGTCGAGCCCTCGGCGACCGTGCAGGTGCGCGCTCAAGTGGCAGGCGAGTTGATCCGTGCGAACTTCACCGAAGGGCAATACGTGAAGAAGGGCGACTTGCTCTTCCAGATTGATCCACGCCCTTTCCGTGACGCCCTACTGCAGGCCGAAGCGGCGGTCTCCAAGGATCGCGCATTGCAGGCTCAAGCCGAGGCGAACCTCTCTCGCGACCGGGCCCAGCAGAAGTATGCCGATACCGATGCGCAGCGTAACCAGCAGCTCGTGAAGGAGGGCATCGTAGCCCGCTCTCAATATGATGTCAGCCGGACGAATGCCGACGTTTACGCCGAGTCCGTGCGCGCCGACCAGTCCGCTATTCAGAGCGCGCGGGCTTCGCTCGAATCGGATCTAGCGGCGGTCGAAAAATCCAAGCTGGACCTGAGCTTCTGCGAAATCCGCGCGCCCATCTCGGGCCGGACCGGCAACCAGTTGGTGCACGTCGGCAACTACGTAAAGTCCAACGGGGATACCAGCCTGGTCGTCATCAATCAGATCGAGCCCGCTTTCGTGAGCTTCAGCGTGCCCGAGCAGAAGCTGGCCGCCATCCGGAGGCTCAGCGCGGCCGGGAAACTGGCCGTTCGGGTTACCACCAAGGACGCGCCGGAGAAGCCGGTGATCGGCACATTGAGCGTCGTGGACAACACCGTGGACACGACGACCGGGACGATTCGCTTGAAGGCGACTTTTGCCAACGCGGGCAGCGTACTGTGGCCGGGTCAGTTCGTCGATGTGAGCCTGGCGCTGGATACCAAGGCTGACGCCGTGGTCGTGCCGTCGGAAGCGGTGCAAGCGGGACAGAAAGGCTCTTTCATCTACGTGGTGAAGGCCGACCAAAGCGTCGAAGACCGGATCGTCACCACGGGGCAACTCGTGGACGGCAAAATCGTGGTGGAAAGCGGCTTGAACGCGGGCGAAATCGTGGTCACCGACGGGCAATTGCTGCTGGCTCCCGGCGCAAAAGTCATGGCTTTGCCCGGCGCCAAGACCGAAACGGGCAAACCATGAACATCTCCCGCATCTTCATCGAACGCCCGATCATGACGACCCTGGTCGTCTTTGCCATCCTGCTGTTTGGTACCGTCGCGTACCGGGCGCTGCCGGTGGCCGCACTGCCGAGCGTTGATTACCCGACCATCCAGGTGAGTGCCTCCCTGCCGGGCGCGAGTCCGGAGACCATGGCGTCCTCGGTGGCGACGCCGTTGGAGCGCGAATTCTCGACGCTCGCCGGCATTCAGCAGATGAGTTCGAGCAGTTCGCAAAGCATCACGACGGTGACCGTCCAGTTCACGCTCGACCGCAACATCGACGCGGCCGCGCAGGACATCCAGGCCGCTATCTCGAAGGCCGGCGGGTCGCTCCCCTCGAATATGCCGCGCCCGCCTTCTTACCAGAAGGTGAACCCGGCCGAACAGCCGGTACTATACCTGGCACTGAGCTCGCCAACCTTGCCCACCTATACCGTGGACGAGTACGCCGAAACGCTGCTAGCCCAGCGCATCTCGATGGTCAGCGGCGTGGCGCGCGTGGTGGTGTACGGCGCACAAAAATACGCCGTGCGCGTGCAACTTGATCCCGACTTGCTGGCCTCGCGCGGCATCGGAGTCGATGAGGTGCAGCAGGCCATCCAGGCCAACAACGTCAACCTGCCAGTGGGGCGATTGGACGGTTCGAAGCAGTCCTTCACGCTGCAGTCCAACGGCCAACTCGATAGCGCCGCCGCTTACCGGCCAATCACAGTCGCCTACCGCAACGGGGCGCCGGTGCGGCTCGATCAACTGGGGCGCGTGCTCGATAGCGTCGAGAACAACAAGGTCTTCAGCAAATTCAACGGCGTGGCCGGCGTCATGCTGGCGATTCAGCGTCAGCCGGGCACGAATACCGTGCAGGTGGTGGACAACATCAAACAGCTGCTGCCCACCTTCCGCAAGGAGATTCCGCCGTCTGTAAAGCTCGAGATTGCCTTCGACGATTCGGTGAGTATTCGAGGGTCGATTCGAGATGTGCAGTTCACCCTGATGCTGACCATTTTCCTGGTCGTGATGGTCATTTTCCTGTTCCTGCGCAATCTCTCCGCCACGTTGATCCCAGGCGTTGCGGTGCCGTTCTCCATCGTCGGAACCTTCGCGGTGATGTACCTGCTCGGCTACAGCCTGAACAACCTCTCGCTGATGGCATTGACACTCTCGGTCGGCTTCGTCGTGGACGACGCCATCGTGATGCTCGAGAACATCGTCCGCTATATGGAGATGGGCCATTCACGCATGGAGGCGGCGCTGCTGGCCTCGCGCGAAATCGGTTTCACGATCATTACGATGACCCTGTCGCTGGTAGCCGTCTTCATCCCCGTGCTGTTCATGGGCGGGATCGTCGGGCGGTTGCTGCACGAGTTCTCCGTCACAATCGTCGTTTCCATTCTCATCTCGGGGTTCGTTTCCTTGACGCTCACTCCGATGCTGGGGAGCCGGTTCCTGAAGATCGATCACGGCGCCAAACACACGGTGTTTTACCGGACGCTGGAGGGCGGCTTCAACGGGATGGCGAGGGCGTACGAATCGACACTGAAGATCAGTTTGAAGTACCGTTTCGCGACGCTGATGCTGGCCATCCTGATGCTTTTCGGGTCGGGGTATCTGTTCTTCCACATGCCGACCGGCTTCATTCCGAGCCAGGATTCCGGCTTTCTGTTCGGCATCACCCGGGGCGGGCAGGACATTTCCTTTGAGTCGATGGCGGCGCACCACCAGGCAATTGTGGACATCCTTTCCCACGAGGCCCCGGTGAAGGATATGGCCGCGTTTGCCGGTGGCGGGAACCAGGCGTTCTTCTTCGTCAACATGAAGCCGCGCGCGGAACGCAGCGTGTCGGTCGATCAGTTCATCGACCAGATGCGCCCCCGGCTGTTCGGCGTGCCGGGCATCATCGCGTTCATGCAGAACCCGCCTCCCATCACCGTGAGCGGTACGTTCAGCACCAGTGTGTACCAACTCACGGTGCAGAGCGCCAGCCTCAAAGAGATTTACGCCTGGGCACCCCGGCTGATGGAGAAGATGCGGACGCTGCCGGGCTTCCAGGACGTGAACTCAGATATGGAGCTGTCGAGTCCGCAATTGTACGTCGATATCAACCGCGACCGTGCCTTTGCGGTCGGCGTCACACCGGAGCAGATCCAGAACGCGCTCTACACGTTTTTCGGCCAGCGCCAGGTTTCGACCATTTACAGTCCGGCCAACCAATACATCGTCCTGCTCGAGGTCGAGCCGCGCTACCAGCGCACGCCCGACGCCCTGTCGAAGCTGTACGTGCGCTCCTCCAGCGGCAAGCTGATCCCGATCGACGCAGTGGTGGATACGCACCGCACGGCAGGTCCATTGAACGTCAACCATTTCGGCCAACTCCCGGCGGTCACGATCTCCTTCAACCTGACGGCTGGAGCGTCGTTAGGCGATGCCGCCAAAAGCGTTGAGGCCGGGATTTCCGAGATGCGTATGCCGCCTACCGTCAGCACCAGCTTTCAGGGCACAGTGAAGGAGTTTCAACAGTCCTTCCAGGGTCTCTCGATCCTGCTGATCGTGGCGATCCTGGTGATCTACATCGTGCTCGGCATTTTGTACGAGAGCTTCATCCACCCCATTACGATTCTGTCTGGCCTGCCAGCGGCGGTCTTCGGCGCGCTGCTCACCCTGTTGATCTTCCATAAGCAATTGGATCTATACGCATTTGTCGGGATCATCATGTTATTCGGCGTCGTAAAGAAGAACGCGATCATGATGATCGACTTCGCGTTGGAGGCTCAGCGCCGGGAGGGCAAGGACCCGTATCAGGCTATTTACCAGGGCTGCCTGCTGCGCTTCCGGCCGATCATGATGACGACCGTCGCCGCGCTCTTCGGAACGCTGCCGATTGCCATGGGCTACGGAGAGGGCGCGGATGCGAGGCAACCGCTCGGCTTAGCCGTTGTCGGCGGGCTCGTCGTCTCGCAGTTCCTCACGCTCTACATCACACCGGTGATCTACCTCTACATGGAGCAATTGCAGTCGGCATTGCGCGGCCGAAGACCGGTGGTGGCGGGCGGCTCGAGCGAGGCTCCTGCGGGCGTTTGAGCCACACCGGCGTCCCCGGCGTAACGGCGAATTACTCCTCTCGATATACTGAGGGACTTGATGGCATTGCGCCCCCCGGTCGATTGAGACCCGGTCGTCCGGAGTAACGATGGGTTCGGCGCCTCTAGCTGAAGGCGATTACCTGCTTCATTACAAACTGCTTGGCCAGGTGGGAGCAGGGGGGATGGGCGTTGTCTGGCGTGCTTTGGACACGCGCTTGAACCGCGAGGTCGCGCTCAAGTTCCTGACCTCGATTCAACTCGACGGGTCGCCTCAAACACAGCGCTTCATACGCGAGGCGCAGTGCGCATCGGCGCTGAACCACCCGAACATCGTCACCATCTACGACATCAATTCCGAAGCCGGGCGCCACTTTATCGCCATGGAATTGGTCCGTGGCAGGAGTCTGCGCGAAGCACTCCGGCAGGGCAGATTGAGTTGCAGCGAAGCTCTGAAGTACGCCGTTCCGCTGTGCGACGCCTTGGCGAAAGCGCACGAGGCGGGCATCATTCATCGCGACCTGAAGCCTGGAAACGTCATGATCACGGTGGACGGCCTCGTGAAAGTGCTCGATTTCGGCCTTGCAAAGCCGGTCGGCGAGACCGCGCGCTCCAGCATTTCCGCGCCTCGCGACCTCATTGACGATGACTCGCTGACCACCCCCGGCGTCGTCCTGGGTTCGGTCGGGTACATGTCGCCCGAGCAAACCCTGGGAGCCGAGGTGGACGCGAGGTCCGACGTCTTTTCCTTCGGTGTGGTGCTTTACGAGATGCTGACGGGGCAGCGCCCGTTCCCGGGTTCCACCCGGCAGGAGGTGGCCCTGAACCTGTTCCGCTGCGCCCCTCCGGCACTGTCGCTGCTTTGCCCTGGCCTGCCTCCTTCCGTCGAAGCGGTCGTCACGCGCTGCCTGGCTCGCGACTCGGTAGACCGCTATGCGGACTGCGGCGAGGTAGTGCAAGATCTCAAGGCCGCCGCGGAGGGAGTGCTCTCCGGTCGTTCCTCGCCCCACCCGGAGCTTGGCGACACCACGATTTTCGAGGAGGCATTAGGGGTTCCACCCGCCGCTTCCGGGGGGTCCACGACCAGCCGCAGTTCCCATCGGGTTCCCAAGCCGTACTTGTGGGTCCTGGGCCTGCTAGCCCTGCTGGTTCTTGCCTGGCTGGGTTGGACCAATTATCACCGGCCGGTCAGGCAACAGGTGCGCGGTATAGCCGTACTGCCATTCACACCGGTAGGCAGCGAGGACCGGACCCGCGCCTTTGGGGTCGGGTTGGTGATGTCACTTTCGTCGCAACTGTCCGCACTCCAGCCGTTCCGGGAGGCGTTTTGGGTGGTGCCCCCCGCCGACGTGCTGCAGGCGAAAGCGCAGTCTGCCAAGGATGCCCGGCAAATGTTCGGGGTGGACCTGGTGATCAGCGGCAGCGTGGAGTCTACCGGAGATCGCATTCGCGTCACAGCAATCGTCAGTGATGCGCAGAACCAGCGCATGCTTCGGTCCGGTCAGATGACCGAGGTTAGCTCAGATTCATTTGCGCTTCAGGACGACTTGGTCGGACTGGTGGCGGAACTGCTCCAAGTCGGCCTGCCGGTCGAGGCGCGCACCTCCGCGGCTTCCGCCAACAGCCGGGAACCGGGTGCGGAGGATTACTATGTCCAGGGTCGAGGCTACCTCCTCAGCGACGTCAACCAGGCGGATCTGGCGATTGCGGTCTTCAAGGAGGCGTTGCGCTGCGATCCCAAGTTCGCAAAAGCCTACGCCGGCTTGGGTGAGGCCTATCTGGACAAGTACGAGTTTACAAAGGAGCCCGATTGGATTCAGCGCGCGAGGTCCAGTTGCGAGCAGGCGCTCAAACTCCGCAACGGCAACGTTTACGCGCAGGTCGTCCTGGGCAATATCGCCCGTGTCGAGGGGCGCTACGACGATGCTGTTTCGATTCTGCGCTCCATCCTGACACAGGAACCGCGAAACCTGGAGGCCTGGCTGCGCCTCGCTCGCACCTACGAAGGCAAACAGGCGTTACGCGAGGCAGAAGCAGCCTACCAGAAAGCAGTTGAAATACAGCCCAGCTATCCGGGCGCGCACCAGCACCTCGGTTCGTTCTACTACAAGCAGGGCCGCTACGATGATGCGCGCCGCAGTTTCCAGCGGGCCAGCGAACTGGCGCCCGACAACTACAAAGCGCTCAACAATCTGGCAGCAGTGCTGGTTCAACAGGGCCACTTCGCACAGGCCGAACGCGCGTTGCGGCATTCGCTGGAGATTCGGCCTAACCCGATCGCTTACAATAATCTGGCGAGCTTGTACTTTACCCAGGAGCGGTATGCCGAGGCAGTGCCGATGATGGAGCAAGCCGTGAAGATGGGGCAGAAAAGCGCGACGCTGCTAGCCAGCCTGGCTCATCTGTACCGGCTCGTGCCCGAATTGCGGCCCAAAGCCGCTCAGGCTTCCAGGGCAGCGATCGAAGTCGCCCAGAAGCAGATTACCGTCAACCCGCACGACTCAGAGGCGCGCGCCGACCTGGCTTGGCTCTACGCGGAGGATGGCGACCGGCAGTCCGCCCTTCGGGAGATCACGGCGGCCTTGAAAGAAACACCCGAAAGCGGATTTGTACTCTTCCGCTCGGTTCTTGTCAACGAGCTTACCGGCAACCGGAATGACGCTCTGGCCGCATACGACTTGCTGGCAAAGTCCGGCAGTTACCTCACCGAAGCCAATAGCCGGCCGGAATTGAGAGCACTGAGGAGCGATCCGAAGTTTAAGGAGAGAAAATGGCAGACCACACAGTCACATTGAGCATTGTCGGCAACAAGGTCGTATGCGAGCCCAGCGAACTGCACGTCCGGCGCGGTCACACGGTCTCGTTCGGCCCTATTGCGCATAAGGGAGAATTCCGGGGGCGTCTGCGTGCGCACGTGAAATCCGCCGCACATGGCGCCGGTTTCCACGAAGATGACCTGAGGGATGAAAACCTCGAACTCGGAGTGATCCCGGCTGCGGTTCCGCACTGGACGCACGAGAACGACGTGGCCATCCACCATGAGGCTCCTTTAGGGGCATTCGCCTATGCCGTCTCGGTGGAAACACCCAATGGAATCATCGATTCAGACCCGGTACTGATCGTAGAACCGTAGTTTCCGGGTACATCGGCAATGGGACTCTGTTGCCGCTACCAGTTGTCAGCTTCTAGCCGCCCGCCTCTCTCCCGCCGGACAGGCGCCGGGAGCATTCGCGACTTCCAATTCGGCGTCCGCCTTCAATTGCTGCTTGTCACGGTACATCGCTGCGTCAGCCCGTTTCAGAGTCTCCGTGATGTCTTCTCCCAGCACCCATTCGGCTAGACCGATGGCGGCGCTGACGCAAACGCGGTGCGAGTCCGTTCCGCTGTGAAGGGTATATTCTCCGACCACCCAGTCTCGAATGCGGATTCTCTGCGCGCTTGCTTCTTCCATGCCGCAGTCCAGGACGAGTATGAATTCGTCGCCACCCCAGCGACCCGCCTGATCAGTGCTGCGTAGCGCTGTTTTCAGCTCTATTGCGAATTGCCGCAGCAAATCGTCTCCGGCGACGTGGCCGAGTTTGTCGTTGACCGCTTTGAAATCGTTCACATCGAATAGAAGCAAGCTGAAAGGCCGCGCCCGGGAAACTAATTGATCGAGCGCATTTTCGATTCGTCTCCGGTTGGCCAAGCCAGTGAGCGAATCTACCGACGCCATCCGCTCAGTCTCTTCCAACCGGCAACGGTAGGTCGCCAACTCTGCGTTCAAACGACCCACCGACTCATGGCTGTCGATCGTCATCTGCGCGATGCACTTCTTCAATTCAGCCACGTGGCACACAAGGGAGCCGCGGAGCTTGGTGATGTCCTCCAGGACCGCGATGGCCTGCAGTCGCTCTGTCAACGAACTGAACTCGTTGGTATAGCGCGCGTCCCTCGCACCAACTGATTCGGCGGCTTGCGCCACGACCAACATCAACTCGCGGACCTCCGTAGCCTTCCTCTTGTAGTAATCCGAAGCGCGTTCTCCCCAGACTTGCAAGGCCTTCCGCGCCTCACCCCTGGACCGCTCCAGATTGGCGGGCACGGGATCACTTTGCAGGCTTCGGCGCAGCGCGGACAATTGCGATTGAAGATCCTCGCCCAGGTGCGGGCAAGCCTGCGCGCCGCTCTCCCCCATTACAGCCAGCAAATCGCGGCAGACCTCAATGGCTTCGGTTCGCTTGCCACTGTCATCGCGGTCCAGGTACTTCTTCAGCGAGATCACACTGTACTTATCGGGCGGAGTGACACCGGCGATCAGGAATTCCGCTCGTCGGGCTCCGCTTATGTTCCAAGCGAGGAACCCAACGCTTACTCGCTGAATCGAACGCTGGCTGTATCCCCGTCGCCAATCAGGCGCGAGAATACAGAGTGCCCGCCGGACACGACCTCCACCCGCTGCTTCTCGCCTTCCCGCTTCACGCGGATGTCAAAGGCGCGCCCAAAGGCCCGGACGTTCTTTAACTTCATCTCGGGCCAAGCCGCTGGCAAGCGGGGCGTCAGCGTGAACGCGCGCAGACCTGCCGGGCGGATTCCGAACAGGCCTTCCGTGTAGACGCGGCAATACAGCGCGCTTTCCGCCGCCAGGTGCCGCTGATTTCCCTCCGGCCAGGCTTCCACCGGGTAAGGCACATGTTCACCCAGCAGGCGGCGCCTGGAGTAGTAGGAAAGGAACTTAACCGCCCGCTGCGTCTCGCCCGCCGCAAGGACTCCGCGCAGGGCATAAAGCGTCGCGCGGTCCCAGAACGTCTTGTCGCCCGCCTGCGAGGCCAGCCCGTCCTGCGTCCACAGGCGCGGTGAGAAAAGGGCCTCCACCGTTCCCTCGGCGCGGTCGAAGATGCCCATTGCCAGCGGTGTGCAAATCCACGCGCGCAGCAGCGTGTTGCCCGCGTAGTAGCGGTACGTGTCATATTTTTCGACGCGCGCGTGGAAGTACTTGTCGATGGCCGCGCGGATCTGGCGCGACTGCTCCGCGTACCTGTCGAGCAGCGCGTGTTCCCGGCCCAAGTCGTGCCCCAGCATGACAGCCGAATTCAAAGCGTCGAAGTACAACGAGGACGTGTTCAGGTTGGCCTTGCCTGCCGGGAACCGGCCCTCCAGTTCGTCGCTGTCCGAGGCGACAACGCCGTCCTGGTTAACTTTGCGGCTGCAGTACTCGAGCGACCACTCGATCAGCGGCCACAACTCCTCGGCGGTCTTGCGGTCGCCATACGCTAAGGCAAAACGCGCGGCCCCGTAGGCGATCATAGCCATGTCGCCCCGGTCTCCGGCGCCGTTCCAGTAGCTAGTGCCCTCCGCGATGATCGAACTCGGAATCGGTTTGTATTCCGGGTTCATATACTTTGCGAACAGGCGGAAGGAGTTGACGGCCGCCTCGTTGGCCGTAGGATCGCCCAGAAACGGGAAGAACGGGTCGGCGTATTCGGCTTGGTCGTTAGCCCAGATTGCCGCGTAGTAACTGCCCCCGCCCGGACCGTGCATCAGCCCACCCTTGGTTTCGTAGACGCTCTCGGTAGTGCGGATCTTGGCGAAACCGAAGGCTGTATTCAATACCGGATCGGGCGTCTCGAGGACGAGTTGCGACAGGTAGCTGCCCACGAGTTTCCGGCGTGCATCTTCTTCTGCCGCGGAATCGATCCGGGGCGTGGGTTCACTCGCTTTTCGGCCTGAGAACGCTACAGTGAAGGTCGTACTTTCGCCCGGCTTCAGAGTGCGCTCACCCGCGTCGAGCGTTCGGGATTCAATTACGTACTCCCCGTACACACCACTTTCCGCATTCGTCCGCGCGGTCTTCTCCGTGCGCTCCAACTCCACCTTTGCCGTTTGCGGCGACTCGTTCCGCAGCGTGAGACGCTCCAGCACGAACTGCCCGGTTGTCGAAGGGAACAGCTTACGTGTCAGCGAGATCTGGCGGGGACGCGAATAGGAGGTGCTGACCGTCATCAGGCCGAGGTGCCGGATGCTCAAAGTGGTCCCTCCCTGCGCTTCCCGGCCATCCACCAGCAGTCGGGGCATGGCGTCCTCGCCGAACGTGTAAATCAGGCTCGCGTGCGTATCGTTCGGAATCGTGCGCAGCAGCGGGAAGACGATCTGGCGGCGCAGGCTGAGCTGCCCGTCGGCAGCCACGCCGTAATTCAGGATGAACGAGACCTTGCGGCCGCTCATTTCGATGTGATCGTGATGCGAGTCGCCCGCCTGGACGGTCCAGAGAATCCCGCCCGCCGGATCTATCGTCCAACGGTCCTGCGCCTGGACGACGCCAAGTCCACTGAGCGAGAGCAATCCGAGCATGAGTGCGGGCATGCACGAGGTTGGGCGGGAGTTGCAAGGAGAAGTCAGCGTGCGCATCGATAACAGTATGTCAGTCGGAACGGGTACTCGATCGTCGCGGGGGATTCTGTACCGCTCGCGCTCAATTGCAGTGCTCGCCGCCGGGTAATATGCTGACTGCACGCAGGACCGGAGCCTGCGGACACATGATGCGTTCTTCCTACGCCGTCCTCCTGCTTGCCGTCCTGCCGCTTGGCGCCGCCGAGCGTACCGTAGTTTCGCTGGATGGCGAGTGGCAGATTACCGACTCCAAAGCGCCTTTGCCGCTTCCGGCCAAGTTCGACCACACGGCTCCCGTTCCTGGTCTGGCCCACTCTTCGAAGCCGGGCTTCCCCGACGTCGATGAGTTCGACAGCCGCCAGGTAATTCAGAACCGCGTTTCGAAAGGCATGGCGCCGAAAAGCGCGCTGGTGCGGAACGCGGGCGTCTCGCGGCAGGCTCGCGACTACTTCTGGTACCGGCGGAGCTTTGACGTCGGCGCCAAGCGCGCCGTGGCTACGCTGCGTATCAATAAGGCCCAGTTTGGCGTGGCTGTCTGGCTAAACGGCGTGAAGGTCGGCGAGCACCTGCCGTGTTTCTCGGCTGCGATTTTCGACGTGACCTCGCAGGTCAAATGGAGTGCGGCGAACGAACTCGTCGTGCGCATCGGAGCGCATCCCGGCGTGCTCCCGGAGACAGTCACCGCCGGCACCGACTTCGAGAAGAATCGCTGGACGCCCGGCATCTACGACAGCGTGTCGGTCGCGCTCAGCGACGATCCCACAATCGAGACCGTGCAGGTGGCCCCCAAGATCGCCGATAGCTCCATCGTGGTGCAGGTGAAGCTGCGCAATACCGGCGCGACCGCCGTCAAGTTCCCGCTGGTCTATAGCGTGAGTGGGTGGAAAGACTCCGGGTTAGCGGGCGAGATGCGGTTGGAGGCGGAGTTAGGGCCCGGCGAGGAGAAGATATTAACGCACACAATGAAGCTCCCCGGCCTCAAGCTCTGGTGGCCCGAGGATCCTCAGCTCTACGTACTCGAAACCAGTACCGGCGGCGACAGCGCCAGCACCCGATTCGGCATGCGCGAGATCCGTTTCGACACGGCGACGAAGCGCGCGTACCTGAATGGCCGCGTGTACTTCCTGCGCGGCTCGAATGTCACGCTGCACCGCTTCTTCGAAGACCCTAAGTCCGGCACGCTCCCGTGGGACGAAGCGTGGGTGCGCAAATTGCTGGTTGACATCCCCAAACAAATGCACTGGAACGCCTTCCGCTTCTGCATCGGTCCGGTACCAGATCGCTGGCTCGACATCGCCGACGAGGCTGGACTGCTGATCCAAAACGAGTATTTCGTGTGGACCGGTCACGGCTGGCATGGCGACGAGGACCAGGTGCACTTCGATGCCAATGAGATGATCACCGAATACAAAGAGTGGATGCGCGATAACTGGAACCACCCCAGCGTCGCGATCTGGGACGCGAACAACGAGACCTGGGACCCCATGTTCGGCGAGAAGATCATCCCGGCCGTGCGCGGGCTGGATCTTTCCAACCGCGCTTGGGAAAACAGCTACAACGCGCCCGTGGGTCCCGACGATCCGGTGGAGGATCACCCTTACGAGTTTTACGACATGGCTCAGGGCGGGGCGGAATTCAGCATGACCACCCTCGAGCATCCCGGCGGCAAGGCGCCCGGAGCGCCCAGCGGTCACGCCATGATCCTGAATGAATACGGCTGGACCTGGTTGAATCGCGACGGCAGCCCGACAGAACTGACCAAGAAACTTTACCCGCGCCTGCTCGGTCCGAACTCGACGGCCGAGGAGCGCTTCGCGATGAACGCCTACCTGCTCGGCGGCATCACCGAATACTGGCGCGCCTACAGGCAATACGCAGGCGTGCTGCACTTCGTTTACCTGATGAGCAGCGATCCGTTGGGCTACACCGCCGACCATTTCCGGGACGTGGAGAAGTTGCAGCTCGATCCATACTTCCAGGACTACATGGGCCAGGCGTTCAAGCCGCTGGGCCTATACCTCAGCTTCTGGCAGCCCACGCTGACGGCACGCAGCACCCGCACTTTTCAGGTCATGTTGGTGAACGACGAGGCGCGGCTCGCCGCCGGCAAACTCTCCCTGACTCTGGAAACTCAGCAGGGCGGGGAGTTGGCGCGCAAAGACGTGAGTTTCTCGGTCGCTGCGCTTGGCCAGCAGACACTCTACGTGGACTTCGCTGTTCCCCAAGCCGCCGGGAAATGTACCCTGAAAGCGACGGCAATTGCGGATGATCCGACGTTCGGGAGCGCCACCGTCAGCCGCCGGCATGTCACCATCTTAGAAGCAGCGCCAAGTGCGAAGTAGCTTGGTCGAACAGACTGCGGCGTGCTGCATCGTGGCGCTGGGAGTCGCCTAATTCCTATGATTCTTACACGACCTATCTGCATGGACCTCTCGACTGGCGTCCTCTCCGGCCTGGGCGTTGAAGAGGTCTCACGAACCATCTCGGATCTGGCTGGGGTTTTCGGCGACGAACAGGCCCGCCTGGCGCTGGACCCGACGATTGTGGTCTACCGGGTGCAATCTTATCTGCCCGCCGCAAACGGAACAGAGGGCGGGCTTTTCTGGGGTACCACGTTCCTTCAGCCCGGTTTGGTGGGCGACGAGTACTTCATGACCAAGGGCCACTTTCATGCCAAACGCGATCGTGGCGAATACTACGTCACGAGTTCGGGCGAGGGCGCACTGATTCTGATGGATGAAGACCGTCGCACGCACTTCGAGCCGATGCGTCCGGGCAGTGTGCATTACGTGCCAGCCAACACTGCGCATCGCGTGGCGAACACCGGCGCCAGCGTTCTGTCGTTCTTCGCATGTTGGCCTAGCGACGCCGGCCACGACTACGAAACGATTCTGCACGACGGGTTCTCCGCGCGCCTGTATTGCGACAATGGCCGGCCTAAACTGGTGGGGGCTGATTGATCGCCCTGGCCGTCGATTTGGGGGGCAGTCACGCGGCCTGCGCCGTGGTGAATGGCGAGGTTGTACTCGCGTGCGAGCACATTGAGCTTGCGCATGCCCACGGGTTGATGGCCGCTCTGCCTGCCCTTTCCGCAGCCCTGCAACGGGCCGTTGTGAAAGCCGGGGTCGCGCTGACCGATTGTGCTGGGGTGGCCTTCAGTTTCTGTGGGCTGGTCGATCCCGTGCGGCGGCGCGTCACCTCAACCAACGCCAAGTACGACGACGCGCCGGGAATCGACTTTGAAGCTTGGGCACGCTCGGAATTCGACCTGCCGCTGCGAATCGACAACGACGCGCGACTGGCCCTGCTGGGAGAGCGGCAAGCCGGTGCAGCCACCGGTTTCGACGACATCGTGATGGTCACGCTCGGCACTGGAGTGGGGGGAGCGGCGATGATGGGGGCGCGACTGGTGCGCGGCCGCCATTACCAGGCTGGCTGCCTGGGCGGGCACTTGCTGGCTCGCTATGGCGGTCGTGAATGCACCTGCGGCGCCAGAGGCTGCATTGAGGCGGAGGCGTCGACCTGGGCCCTCCCGGAGATGTGTCGTGAGCACCCGGCCTTTGCGGCCAGCCCGCTGGCATACCTTCCTAAGATCGGTTTTGAGGAACTGCTCCGCTGTGCCGGCGGCGGCGACGTTTGCGCCGCGGAGGTTTTCAGGCGCTGCCTCGACGTCTGGAGCGCGGGAGTCGTGGCACTGATTCACGCCTACGACCCGGAGGTGGTGATCATGGGCGGCGGCGTGATGAGTGCGGCCGACCAAATTCTGCCCGCCATCACGGAGTATGTGCGGCAGCGCGCCTGGACGCCTTGGGGCCAGGTCCAGGTTCGCCGGGCGGCACTAGGAAACACGGCGGCGCTGCTCGGCGCGGTGCCCTTGCTTGAGGATGCTTCGATTGAATAGACACGCCAACTACGACAGGTACCCGGCGATTCACGTGCCCGTTGAGGGTCCATGCGCCTGGCGGGGCTGGATGGCCATCCTCGAACAGATTCGTGCTCAAGTTTCCCAAGGTGCGCGCGTCATCGCGGTGGAGTGCTACCCGGGTGTCCTGGAAGACGAGCTCGCCGAGGCCTTTTCTCAAGGCATCCAACCTGCCCTCCTCCTGCGTACCAGGGACTGCTGGAGGCCGAGTGCGGAAATCGAGGCACTGGTCGCGCGGGACCTCACTGACGATCCCGTCTTCGGCCGCATGAACGGCTTCACAATCGACGACTTCGCCGAGCCCGGTCTCGTTGATCAGGCCCGCGCGGCGCTGGATTCTGCGCAAGGTCTCGTGCTCATCCTGGGCACTGGAACTCAGCTGATCGCGCCCGCGCCCGACCTGTTGATTTACGCTGATATGGCGCGCTGGGAAATCCAGTTGCGCCTGCGCGCGGGTAGGGTTGGGAATCTCGCCGCCGGTAATGAGCGCGAGCGTCCCGCGCTCAAGTACAAGCGAGCCTATTTCCTGGACTGGCGTGTCGCCGACCGGATCAAGCGCGAATTATTCGAGCGCGTTGATTTCCTGCTCGACACCAACGAAGCATGCGCGCCCAAACTCGTCACCGGCGAGGCGTTCCGGGGTGCTTTGCGACACGCTGCCACGCGCCCCTTTCGCGTCGTGCCGTTTTTTGACCCAGGGCCCTGGGGCGGGCAGTGGATGCGGGAGGTTTGCGGTCTTCCCGAGGGACCGCCGAACTACGCGTGGTGTTTCGACTGCGTGCCGGAAGAGAATAGCCTGCTCCTGGATTTCGGCGGCGTGCGGATCGAAGCTCCGGCCATCGACCTGGTTTTCCAGCATCCGCGCGAACTGCTAGGCGACCCCGTCCACGCGCGATTCGGTGCGGAGTTTCCGATTCGATTCGACTTCCTCGACACCATGCAGGGCGGCAACCTGTCGCTCCAGGTTCACCCGCTTACGGAGTATATCTACGACAAGTTCGGGATGGCGTACACGCAGGACGAGAGCTACTACATGCTCGACGCAGGTGAGGATGCGTGCGTGTACCTGGGCGTTAAGCAGGGCGTGGATCGCGCGGCCATGCTGCGCGACCTGTACTCCGCCCAGAGCGACGGTGCACCGTTCGACGCCACTCGATATGTCAACCGCTGGCCCGCCCGCAAGCACGACCATTTCCTGATCCCGGGCGGCACCATCCACTGCTCCGGCGCGAACGCGATGGTGCTTGAGATCAGCGCGACGCCCTATATCTTCACGTTCAAGCTGTGGGACTGGGGCCGCCTCGGCCTCGATGGCCGACCTCGTCCCATCCATCTCGAACACGGGGCGGCCAATATCCAATGGGATCGCGACACGGAGTGGACCCGGAGGAATCTCGTGAACCGGGTTGAACCAATTGCAGACGGGCCGGGCTGGAAGGAAGAACGGACCGGTCTGCACGAGCGCGAGTTCATTGAGACCCGCAGGCACTGGTTCGACTCGCCAGTCTCTCACGACGCCTCCCGCGGCGTGCATGTGCTGAATCTTGTGGAGGGCCGCGAGGCCATTGTTGAAAGCCCCAGTCGCGCCTTCGAGCCCTTCACCGTCCACTACGCCGAGACCTTTATCGTTCCAGCTGCCGCCGGCAAATACACCGTGCGTTCAGCGGAGGGCGCAGGCCGCTGCGCCACGGTGCGGGCGTCCGTTAGGACTGCGCCATGAGTTTCAACCCTGGACTCGGAGTGATTGCACTGGATCGGCCGTTGGGGTTTCGCTATGAAGCAGGCACCTTCGGGCCGCAGCCTGAACTGCGCACACTCGACGCCATCCGAGCCAGCCTGCGCGATCCACTCTGCGACGGCCCCGATCCGGTTTATGCCATCGTCATGGACGTTGGACGGATGGAACTGCGCGCGGAACTCGAACGCCGGATGCTGCTGTTTGGCGTGGTTACGTATGCGGCGGGACGGCTCGGCGACGAGCCGGTGCGCAGCCAGGGCCATGTGCACCGCGTATCGCAGCATAGCGGCTGGCGCCCGCCCGAACTCTACGAGATCTGGAGCGGCGCGGCCTTCGTCTACATGCAGGAGTTCGCTGCGGACGACCCCGGCCGCTGCTACGCGATCCTGGCCAAGCCCGGCCAGATCGTCGTAGTTCCGCCCGGCTGGGCGCACGCCACAGTCAGCGCCGACCCCGCTGCGTCGATGACCTTTGGTGCGCTGTGCGACCGCGAATACGGGTTCGAGTATGCGGAAGTTCGCCAGCGGCGCGGTCTGGCCTGGTATCCGCTGATCGATGAGAGCGGCGCTATTCGCTGGGAGCCGAATCCCGCGTATCGCACCAACCGCCTGGAAGTGCGTGGTCCTGGCGATTACTCGGATTTGGGCATTCAATCGGGCGCGTCGCTGGCTGTCCAGGCCGCGGCAGGTCTTGAACGCTTCCAATGGGTGTCCGAGCCGGCTCTGGCGGCCGGCGTCTGGACCAATTTCGAGCCTTAACTCGTTCAGGGAAGCGGAAACAGCACGCATCGAAGCGGCCGGAGTAAGGGCTTCGTGCTATCCTGCGCCCCATGGGACTTGCACAAGAATTCAAAGCCTTCGCGATGAAGGGCAATGTAATCGATCTGGCTGTCGGTGTTGTGATCGGAGGAGCGTTCGGCAAGATCGTCAACTCGCTGGTGGAGGACATCATCAACCCGCTGGTGGGCATCCTGACCAGCGGAGTAGATCTAGCCAGCCAGTTTGTGGTTCTGAGGAACCCCAAGGGGGCGACTTTTTCGACCATGGCCGACGCGAAAAAGGCCGGCGCGGTTGTACTCGGCTACGGCAGCCTGATCAACAACATCGTCCAGTTTCTTATCGTGGCGTTCGCCATCTTCATAGTGATCAAGTGGGTCAACCGCTTCACCAGGTTGGAAGGTGACAACCTGCCGAAATCGGCGTAGTGGTCCTTTACGTCGGGTTCTCAGGGCATTCTGAACGGAGCTTCGGCCGTCGGGGCGCGGCGAGATTTGCCGCTTGCCGCGGCCTCACCGGGCTGGAGTTTCAACGCGCCGGTGCATCGATACGGCCGGCGAGCGCACGGACCGAACCCACGCCACACACGCCCACGCCAACTTTCTGAAGTGCGTTCATGAAGTTGTAGAGTACGGCGTAGATCGCTTTCTCCGCGAGGGGTTGCCTGCCAGGCAGGCGGAAGTGTTGCGGCAACTCCTTGAGAATCTGTAGCGACAGGGTTTTTGGGTTGGGGCGGCCTTTGACGTCAATTTGATTCGCGACGATAAACGGGGTTTGCAGAACGGCGCCCGTGCGGCCGTCAACGTAGAACATGCAGCGCGAGAACCAGCCCGCATTTGCTGGATCGGCGGCGTCGAAAAGCAATAGTGGCGTGTCTCGCTCGCGCGCTTTCAGGATCACGTTGGTGACGCGCGGCTGGTCGTCGATCCGAATCTCGAACCCTGTTTCCTGCGCGCCCTGCCGCAACAGATCCGCGTCAAATTCGAGGGACACCAATTGGTGCTTGCCCGCCTGAATCAACTGCATCGTAAACAACCAGTGTAAACGGTCGGTCAACTTGGGGTTGCGGAAACCGGAGCCCTATGATGGGCAGAGGATGACGCATCAGCCTTCCACCCCGGCGAATACCGCTCCCGCACTTTTTCTCTTCGACGTAGACGGAACGCTCATCCGCCGCGCTGGTCCGCAGCACCGGGCTGCGCTGGAACTCGCGCTGTTGCGGGTCACGGGCTTGCGCGCCACCACCGACGGAATCCCAGTCCAAGGGATGCTCGACCGGGACATTCTGGCGGAGATGCTCCGCGCCGCTGGCGCTTCCCGTCAGGTCTCGAACGCGCAGATGTCCAGTATTGTCCGTGAAGCGCAGAGCCTGTATCGAGGGATGTGTCCCGACCTGCGGGCCAAGGTCTGTCCTGGCGTGCGGCGACTGCTGCGTTGTCTGTTGCGGCGGGGCCTTCCCGCCGGACTCGTGACAGGTAACCTGAGCCGCATCGGCTGGCGCAAAATGGAGCGTGCTGGACTACGGGGCTATTTCGGGCTGGGGGCGTTTGCCGAGCAAGGCCGGACACGTGCCGAACTCGCTGCCCGCGCTGCCCGCGAGGCGCTCAAGCGAAGACTGATTGCGCCGGGCGTGCGCGTGGTGTTGATTGGCGATCACCCCAACGACATCGCCGCCGCGCGCGCGAACGGCTTCCTCAGCGTGGCGGTGGCGACCGGCGTCGTACCATTGGAGCAGTTGCGCCCGCACGCGCCTGACATCCTGATCCGGGACCTGCGGGAGTTCGATCTGGAGGGCGTTCTATGCACCGTCTGGCCATCGCCGGCCTCTCGCTGATCCTCGCAGTCTGCGTGGCCTCCTCCGGATGTGCAGCGCCTGACCGCGACCACTTCACCTACGCCATCGTGGGAGCGACGCTCATCGACGGTACGGCGCTTCCCCCGGTGGACAATGCCGCTGTCCTCGTGGAGAACGGCAAGATCGCCGCGATGGGAACCGCCTCTGAGGTTCACATTCCCGACGAAGCAAAACGCATCAACGGGCGACGCCGGTTCATTTTCCCGCGCATTATCGATCAGCCCCTGACGGTTGAAGGCCCGGCTGACCTGATTCTCTGTGACGTCAATCCCGCACGAGATCCCGACTACTTGAAGAAGACGGCAGGCAGGATGGAAAAAGGCCGCTGGACGCAATTCCCCAACTGATTGCGGTGAGCATGGGGCTGCGCCCCGCCCCATCTGGCCCGCACATTCCACTACGTATGATTTCCCAGATAGATTCGTCAAGGGATTGACCCAGTCGTATAATTCGTTATACGATTTGGTGAGTTGATCAGATGGCTATTCGCGTCAATGGATCCGACAAGCTCTACAACCGCATCGCAGTTCTGCGCGCGGAGCGCGGACTTGGCCGAGCCGAACTTGCCAGCGCTCTGGGAGTCAGCTACCAGACCATCGGCTATATGGAGCGCGGCGAATACAACCCCAGCCTGGAACTTGCGTTCCGGGTTTCCGAGTACTTTGGACTGCCGGTAGAGGCGATTTTTGCGCGTGCGCCGTTTCGGCGAATGAGCGAGGAACTGTACGGCGAACGGCCGGGCAAGGAGGAGCCGACGTGAACTGGAGCATGATCTGGAAAGGCTGGAATGCTCACCTGGAGCGGATGCGGCGCTTACCCACCCGGCGAGAGCGCAGACGCTGGGTCGCGGTGTTGTTCCTGAGCATGGCCACCGGGGATACGCTCATCGTTGCTAACAAGACGCCTGACGGAACCTCGTCATTATGGGGCCTGCTCGGCGGGTTGATCGGCCTCTTGTCGGTGTTGCTGGTCTGGAATCGGCTGGTCGCCTGGTCGATGCCCGTGGTCACAATGCCGCACTGGCCCGAAATTTCGGTAGACGAACGGCAGCAGTTCGTGCGAGACCGATCCTTTCGCCGGGCCTACCAAGCTGTCTTCCTCCTGACGCTGGTTGCAGCCGTCGCGACCCACATTTTCCAGGATGATCTGCCAGGAATTCTGCGTCGAATCTCCGCATTGCACCTGCTTCCTGTAGCGACAACTCAGATTATCATCTTCATTGCCACGCTGCCGATCGCTTGCCTCGCCTGGACCGAGCCGGACGAATCGGAGGGGAAACGGGAAGACGACCTCGGAGGTCAAGAGGGATCTACCGCAGGTTCATAGTTCAATTTGAGGAACGGGTTCCGCGGCGCGCGGTGGGGCACCCGCCTATTTCGGCTTCTTTTCGGTGTCGCCAGCCTGACCGGCTTCGGTGTCGAAGGTGATCACGGCGTCGGCGCTGTACTTGCGATAGTTGCGGAACTCCGTCTCGTTCTTCACCAGCAGACGACCTTCGCGCATTCGCATTTCAGAGTTCATCGGCAGCAGAAACTGCTTGCCGGAGATGTCCTGGTAGCCGTAATTGAGCGTGCTTTTCGCTTCCTGAATCGGGAACGAAGTGGGGATGCCCTCCGCGATCAGCGTCAAGCGCATCACCACGGGCACTTCCCGGTCGATGAAGATGGAGCCCGAGTAGGCCGGGCTGTAAACCTGTTCGCCGTTGTTCCAGTCGATGGACCACTTCGAATGGGCGCGGGCCACGTGGTAGTGGTAGACCAGACAGATCCGGCCGTCGAGTTTGGCCCACCGTTCAAACGCGAACTCAGCCGCGGTCTCCGGTTCGAAAACCTGCTTGAGCATGGTTCCAAACTCGCCGCTGGAAATAGCGCCGCCGAGTTTCTGGTAATCCTTGTTGCTCAGCTTGCCTCCGACCGAGATCACCTTGTAGTCTTCCTTCTGGTCGAAGTAGCTTAAGCGAGTGGCGACCGAGTCCACCTGCTGGAAGTAGTCGGTCCCCTGCGGATCGACGTAGCGGCGGGTGTATTGCAGGCACAGGAAGTCCGGTAGATGGGTGGTGTAGTCCAGCGCGATCTCGCGCGCTTCGGACAGAATCCGGTCCTGGTCGGCTACCGAAGGCGGAGGCATTGGCGCCGGTGGAGGCGTGTCTGCTTTCACCATGTCGGCGGGCACCGGCAGGCTCTTGGATGCCTCCTGCATTTCCTTGAGTTGCTCGGTGGTTTCGGGGCCCGGGCCCTCGGCCACCATCATCATCAGGTCGCGGTCGGCTAGACGTTCGGTCAGCTTGTATAGCCTCAGGTACTTGACCACCTGCTTGTCGGGGAACTTCTTTTCGACGGAGGAATGGACGAACTGCTTCAACTGGGCTACGGTGATTGACGTTTGTCCAATCGCCAGCGACACGGCGGCGAAGACGAGAAGAAGGGCTCTCATGGCATCAGAATAGACGCATCCGCCGCTTCTGGGGTTGTGCCTGAACCGGTCCCAGGGTCTTATCTATGGCAGATAACGCCAGCGGGGCCATAATCCGGTAGCCTGCCGGGTTGGGGTGCAGGCCATCGTCGGAGTATTCCTTGGTCAGCATCGTCCGCACGTCCATCAGCGGCTGGAAGTAGTTCAGATAGACGTACCCGCGCTTCTGGGTGAACGCCATCAACCAGTCATTCAATGCTCGAATCACCTGCGGCGAGCGCTTTTTCGACTGCTCGAAGGCCGGATTGATCGACATGTTGTAGTCGTGCACCGGGAGGACCGAGGAGAGAATCACTTTGATTTTATAGTGGTCGGCCAGGTCGCATATCGCGGTCAGGTTACTCTCGGTGGTCACGATATCCACGCCGCGTCCGATGTCGTTGGTGCCTGCGAGGATCACCACCGTAGAAGGGCGAAGCGACACCACGTCGTTCAGGAAACGCCCCAGCATCTGCCCGGTGATCTGACCGCTGATTCCGCGGTTCAGGAAGTCTTTATTGGGGAAATACTCATTCAGCCGCCAGCCGTCCGTGATGGAGTCGCCGAGAAACACGACACGCGGGTTGCCTGATTGGGGAGCCGGTAGTTTCAGATTGTCGTCCGCGTAGCGCCGAACGTTGTCCCGGTCGGGGTCGCGCAGATCGACCTGCACCTGCTGGAGTTGGGATTGAAAGTAGACCTCTGTACGGGTAACGGCCTCGCGCAGTTCGGCGAATTGGCGGACGGACTCGTCAGGGAAGGGTACCGGCTTGGGCAGGGTGTCCGATAGCAGCAGGTAGGCGCGGACGTTCGCCAGCCAACGGTAGTGCAGTTGCGGGTTGCGAAACCCGAGGAACCGGAGGCTTTCCAGCGTTTGCCTGGCGTTGTCGATCAACGGCTTGGCGGCGCGCGTCAAATCCGGTAGGAAGATGCCGCCAGCCTCCATCAGCTGCAGCGTACGCTCGTAGAGCCTGATCGCTTGTGCGTCGCTCAACCGCCCGTCGTTTGCAGCCGCAGGCGCTGGTGCCGCCGCCGGTGCGGACGTCTGAGCGGCGGCTGTCGGGACCGAGTCGCCTACCGTCAGGGCAAGCATAGCCGCCGCGGTCAGGATTCTCGCAATAACCGAACTGCTCACATCAATTCCTTTCGACTTTTTCAAGTTGCAGCGTAATCGTGCCGACGTAGAACGGCAGCTGAATCCGGAGTTGGATGGGCAAGTGGCGTTCATCGTCGGTCATCCAGACGAACAACCGTCCCTTGCGACCATAAAAAGCGCCGCCAAACACGAAGGCCTCATAACGGGTGGACGGGAACTGGCCCAGCGGGGTGCGCACCAGTTCTTTTTCCTGTGCTTCCACGCGGATATTGGCCGTCTTCTTACCGTCGGAGATCGGGATCGTCCACGAACTCCCCGGCTTCGGGTAGGTCTCGCGCAGTTGCCTGAGGGCGCCGGTGAGGTCGTACACGCAACCGGGGATATCGCTTTCTTTTTGGGTTGTGACGACATCTCTCGCGACGTCCCGCTCCACGAAGGTCGCCTTGCGCCGCTGTTTGTCGAAACTGGCGTGAATCTCGCGATTGCGCCGTCCCTCCTGGAGTTTGAAGACCAGATTCTTGTTGCAGCCCTGATCGTCGCGCGTGAGCGTGTAGTTGTCTTCCACGTGGAACAGCCGCGAGACCAGCCCCGAGCTGAAGAGCTTCATGACCGTCGTGCGATCGCTCAGGTTGTAGACTTCGATATCTCCCGCACGGACGAAGCGCCACTCGGCGCTGTAGTGCAGGACCTCGGTGGACGAAGATGCCGCCTGAGCGCCGGCGCGATCCACGCCGCCCACGGCATACAGGACCAACAGCAGCGCCTCAGCGAGCGCCTTGCGCAAAGTCATCTCCAATCAGTTTGACAGAACGCGGAAAGGGCCCGCAAACGCTTACTGAGAAATGCGGTGCCGGTTGTGCACATCCCGCACCGGCGCTCGGCTGCGCTTCCAGGCACCGTTCAGTTGCCTTGCGCCGCGCCGGAACCCGGTGCCGCGCCATGCGGCTTGGCGAGCGCGCTGACGGTCGCGTTGAGCGTGGTCCGAAGGGACTCTCGAGGGACGCTTGTGACCATGGGACGGACAATGAAATCGAGCACCGGGGGGATGCCGCGCGACAGCGAGATCGAACGGCACTCCAGGTATACTCCGTTTTCCCGCGGCTCGAGCAGCCAATAGGAATTTAGTCTCCACAGGAATCCGTGGCCCGTGCCTGCCGGCAGTTCCTTTCCCCCACTCACCTCAGTGAGCTTGACCGAGCGCGACACTTTGGCCCAGCGGCCCTTGCCGAGCGAACGGTACTCGGCCTCGTATTCGCTGTTGAGCGTAACGGTGATCACCTTTTTCTTCACCAGCCGGAGTGAGAGCCGCCAACGGTTTCCGTCGTGGCTGAGCGCGCGCGAATCGATGACCTCCGGGGCATAAATCGTTTTGTAGTTGGCGTAGTCCTGCAAGACCGCCAAGGCCTGTCCCACGGTCGCGCCCGGCGCAAATGTGGCCGCCTTCCAGTCGTGGATCAGGCCCCCAGGCACCTCGATCAGGGAGTTCCTATCTCCCGCCGCAATGACCACCTCGCCTGGACCGGGAGAGAGGCGTGCCTGCCAGTCCATGCGGGCCTCGGCGTTCTTTTGGTATTCGTCGAATTCCTGATTGGTTCTTGGTGCAAGCTCGGTCATGAACTGCGCCGGCAGAACCGGCGTTAATGCCAGCCAAAGCCCGAGCCCGAAGAAGCTGAAGCCATATCGCGCCATCGGCTCTATCTTAGACCGCTTGCACGGTCTTGCCTTCACTCTGGCCCAGTAGTTCGATGTGTAAACTCCGTGATAGACCGGCCGCGGTTCAAGCTGTGACCCGTTGCTCTGAGTTGGGGCGCCGCGCGAGTCGGGCGCAGAACTCGCGCCTTAGTAGGGAATCCGGTCTGGTTGTTTCAACCAGGCCTGGAACGCTTGCTTCCCCTCATCCTGAAGCAGGCGCACCGTTGGCAGCTTGCGTTCGCCCACGGCCAGTGGGATCTGCTCGTACAGGAGAGAATCGTCAAAGCCCGCACCGGCCGCATCCTCACGACTCCCCGCAAAGTAGAGTGCGTCCAGGCGGGCCCAGTAAATGGCACTGAGGCACATCGGGCAAGGCTCGCAACTTGAGTAGATGGTGCACCCCTGAAGCGAGAAGCGCGACAGTCTCCGGCAAGCCTCGCGGATGGCGCAGACCTCCGCATGCGCGGTCGGATCCATTTCGGCGGTCACGCGATTCGTGCCCTCCGAGATGATCTCAACGCCAGTGGCTATCACCGCGCCGAACGGACCGCCGGCGCCAGACCTGGCATTGGTGGATGCCAGCTTCAGCGCGCGTCGAAGATGGCTCAGGTGGATTTGGTTGGACACCACTAACAAGTATCGCGCTGGCAACTTGGCGCAGTTACTCCTTGGGACCGCAAGCCATTGGGCCGCTAACGTCAGCGACCCTCCGTTTCCGTCTTAGCCCGCGGAGCGTTACAACCAGTCATCGTCACTGGCGGCGTGGTTACCGGGAAATGCGGATTTCGCTGATCTGGATGACAGGCGCGACATCGGTGTAATTTGGGATGTCCGCCTGCAGTTTCTCAGCATGCGGCACGAACGCAGAGTAGAAAGCATCGGCGGAATCGAAGCGCAGATGGCACCCCGCCGCGTAGGTTGGAGTTTGGTCGGGCGTCGCACCGCTGATGCCTTGGTCAACCGTTACACCCCGCAGCGCAGGGCTCAACAAGCGAATAGTCATTGGCATGTGTTGATTGAGGTAGTAGTCGATGTCGAAGCGACTATCTGGCGTGTTTAAGTACAGGATGCTGACTTGGATCATAACCTTGGCCCCTTCCCGGTCGAGCAGATTGGCGGCCCGCACAAAAAACCGCCTGCTTGACAGGGATCCGTCGGCAGGCGGTTTCAAAAGGACCCGAAACTACTCGGCAGAGTTGAACAGGTCTTCCACCTCGCCCCAATTCACTACGTTCCACCATGCGTTGATGTAGTCCGCTCGGCGGTTCTGGTAGTTCAGGTAGTAGGCGTGTTCCCACACGTCGAGGGCGAGCACGGGGCTCTTACCTTCCGATAGCGGGGTGTCCTGGTTAGGGGTGCTGACGATGTCCACTCCGCCCGGAGTCTTCACCAGCCAGGCCCAGCCGGACCCGAACCGGCCCAGGCCGGCGGCCGCGAACTTCGCCTTGAACTCGTCGAAACTGCCGAACTTCGCCGCAATCGCCTTCGCCACGTTGCCGACCGGAGCCCCGCCCGCGTTCTTGGCCATGAGCTGCCAGAACAGATCGTGATTCCACACACCGCCGCCGTTATTCCGGACCGCCGGCTTGAGTGCATCCGGGATGCCCGCCAGGTTGTGGGCGAGCAGCGCTTCCAGGCTCTTGCCCGCCAGTTCGGGTGCGCCTTCCAGCGCCTTGTTCAGATTGGCCACGTATGTCGCGTGGTGCTTGTCATGATGAATTTCCATCGTCCGCGCATCGATATGCGGCTCCAAGGCGTCAAACGCATACGGAAGCGGAGAAAGAGTAAATGCCATTCAAAACCCTCCTACGCTCATAGTTGATGAACCGGTCTCCTATAAAGATTCAGCACATCCGGAATGAAGGCGCCCGCCTGAGTTCGCGGCTAGATTGGCTTGTCGCCTGCGATCTCTAGCGGCCGTTCCTCGAGCGGTCTACCACATTGGGACAAACTCATGGGGATATAAACTGCCGCAATCGTGTTAAAGTCCTGCTGTGCCTCCGACAAACGTGCCGAATCCGGAGGGGAACACAACTCCACCTATGTCCCCTGAAGCCCAGCTCGCCGGATTTCTAGCCAAATATACTCCGGAGATTGCCGAACTTGCGGAAGGCGCTCTGGCCAAGATGCGGTCGTACTTGCCCGGTGCGACCGAACTGGTGTACGACAATTACAACGCGCTGGCGATTGGTTTCGGCCCGTCGGAGCGCGCGAGCGAGGCCATTTTCTCGATTGCGCTCTACCCGCGCTGGGTCAGCCTGTTCTTCCTGCATGGGGCGGGTCTGCCGGATCCTGACCGTCTGCTGCAAGGCACCGGCACTGCCGCGCGCCACATGATTCTGAAGAGTCCCGACACGCTGGATGAGCCAGGGGTACAGGTGTTGATCGAGCACGCCCTGCTGAGCGCGGCCGTTCCAATCGACCCGACGCGGCCGGGCCAGTTGCTGATCAAGTCCGTTTCCGCGAATCAACGCTCGCGCCGGCCGGCCTGAGTAGTGAAGTGGGCTGAAAGCCGCGATTGCAGGCTCCGCAGCGCCGCCCCACCAAAGTCACCTCGGCCCTATACTTGGAACCCGCCGGAACGCTCGAAAGCAGCCGCCAGTCGGAACATGCCGGGCTCGTCGAAGTGCCGGGCGAGAATCTGCACTCCTACAGGCAATCCGGCTCCGGTCGTCCCGCACGGCACGCTCATGCATGGAATCCCGGCGAGCGAACCGGTGATGGTGTAGATGTCGCTGAGGTACATCTCCAGCGGATCGTCGAGTTTCTCACCCAGCCGGAAAGCCGGGAATGGGGAGACGGGCGCAATCAAGGCGTCCACCTGCTCGAACGCTCGTGAGAAATCGCGCGCGATCAGTGCTCGCACCCGCTGTGCTTTCAAGTAGTAGGCGTCGTAGTAGCCCGCGCTCAGCACGTACGTGCCTAGCATGATGCGCCGCTTCACCTCCGCGCCGAAGCCCTCGCCGCGCGTGAGTTTGTACATTTCCGAGAGCGTCTTCGCCTGGGCCGAGCGCATGGTGTAGCGCACGCCATCGTAGCGCGCCAGGTTGGCGCTTGCCTCGGCCGTACAGACGATGTAGTAGCAGGCGATGGCGTACTCGGTGTGCGGCAGGCTGATCTCCACCGTCTCGCAACCGCTCTGCCTGAGCAGATCAATGCCCTTCTCAATTTGGTCCCGCGTTTCGTTAGCGAGACCGGCAAAGTACTCCTTCGGCAGCCCGATTCTGAAGCCCTTAACGTCCTTCCGCATTGCTGGACCGTAGTCGGGTACGGGCGCGAAGGCGCTGGTCGAGTCCATGGCGTCCCGGCCGGCAATCGTCTGGAGCAGCGTCGCGGCGTCTTCCACGTTTCGGGCAAACGGCCCGATGTGGTCCAGCGAACTGGCAAATGCGACCAGGCCGTAGCGTGAGACTCGTCCGTAGGTCGGCGTCACGCCTACCACTCCACAGAAGCTGGCGGGCTGACGAATCGAGCCGCCCGTGTCGGAGCCGAGTGCGACCACCGAGGTGCCCTGGGCAACGGTCGCAGCCGGACCGCCACTCGATCCGCCCGGCACGCGATCGAGCGCCACCGGGTTGCGCACCGGCCCGTATGCCGAGTTCTCATTCGACGAACCCATGGCGAATTCGTCGCAGTTCGCCTTGCCCAAGATGATTCCGCCGGCTGCTTCGAGCCGCTCCACGGCGGTGGCGTCGTAGGGCGGGATGAAAGTCTCGAGAATCTTCGAACCACAGGTCGTAGTCAGCCCTTTGGTGACGATCACGTCCTTGACGGACACGGGAACGCCTGCCAGGGCGCCCGGATCCTCGCCGCGGGCCAGTTTGTCGTCTACGCGCCCGGCGGCGGCCAGAGCCCGCTCGGGACTGAAGGCCAGGAAGGCGTTTGTTTTGGGGTTCTCGGCTGCTGCGAAACTCAAGGCATCCTGCGTCAGTTCCGTGGCGCTGAAGCGTTTGGCTGCAAGGCCTTCACGAATTGTGGAGATGGTCAGATTTCGAACGTCCATGGATTCCCCGCTGCTGGTCGAACGCGCCCGCGCTACCGCTCGATTACCTTCGGCACCTTGAACTGGCCCGCGCCGGACTGCGACGCATTGGCCAGGGCCGTCGCGTTGTCGAGGGTGGCTCCCACCACGTCGGGTCGTAGCGTAGCCGTTTCCCCGGCGTCGAACAACACCTGGGCCATCGGCTCCACGTCGCTGGTGTCCAATTCGTTGAGCTTGTCGATGTGGGTCAGGATCTCGTCGAGATCCTTGGCCATGCGGGCGATTTCCTGGTCGCTGAGATGGAGGTTGGCGAGATCCGCGATGGCGCGCACCTCGGGTTCGGTCAGTTTCACGCGCCGGCCTTTCTGCGGGAGATACGGTAGACGTAATCGAGCGAAGGATCCGCAATGCCCGAGGGGTCGGTGGCGAACAGTCCGGTACTCCGCGCGGGTTCCTCGCGTTGCGGCGGGCGCCGCCGCGCGCCCACCCTGAACTCGATCTCGACAGGAGCCGATTCCAAGAGATGCTTGCGGAGATTGCCCAGGATCTGCGGAGTCAGTGCGGCCAGGTTCTTCTGCCAGAGCACATCCTCTGCCTCCACCACGATGCGTCCCTTCTCGAACGAAGTGACGCGCGTTCTGGATGCGATCCTGTAGCCCACGGCGGCGGGCCAGGCCGAGGCGGCCAACTGAGTGGCCGTCAGCGTGCCGCTAGCCGACCGGAGGCGGCTTAAAATGCGTCCTGCTCGTTCCATGCTGGGGCTGAAGCGGAATCGTCATTTTAGCATGCGCGCACGAGCTGGCCTGACACTTGATTGACCGTCTGGTCTGGGTCGAATGAATGGTGTTAGTGCGTCCAGACGGAAAGCGGTGGGGTCCCGCCGGCCGACAGGTCCCGCCGGCCGACGCGCCGGATCAAGCAGGTGCGTGATAACCTGATGGCTCCGCATGCTGGTCCTTGCCTCGCAATCGCCGCGCCGCCGCGAAATCCTGACTCAGGCCGGTTTCTCATTCACCGTCCGGGTGCCGGGTATCGAGGAGGTGCGCCGGGATTCGGAGTCGCCCGAGGACTACGTGCGCCGCCTGGCGCTGGAGAAAGCTCGCGCCGCTGCGTCCTCACCGCTTGAGTTTGTCCTCGCGGCCGATACTGTGGTGGTGGTGGACGGTGCGGTGCTCGAGAAACCCGCCTCGACCCTCGACGCCGAACGGATGTTGCTGCGCCTCAGCGGGCGCCCGCACGCCGTCCTGACGGGTGTGTGCCTGCTGCAGGGCGGTCAGGCGCTATGCGCGGTGGAATCCACGCGGGTTTACTTCTCCACTTTGTCCGAGGTAGAGGTGCGGGATTATTGCGCCAGCGGCGAACCGATGGACAAGGCCGGAGCTTACGCGATCCAGGGGCTGGCGTCGAAGTTCATCGAGCGTGTCGAGGGCTGCTATTTCAACGTAGTCGGGCTGCCGGTTTCGCTTGTTTATCGCCTCTGCAAGCAGGCTGGTTACAGCTTCAACGAAGGGTAACGCGTTCGCATCCAGCTCACAAAGGACTCTGGAGCGGCCATGGTCGAAAGCCGGCTTTGCCGGACCAATGCCCAGTCAGCGAACAACCCCGAGCTCTTAACCTCCGCCAGCGTCGCGGGCGGGCTGATTTTGAGCACAAACTGCATCTCAACGACCCACGATTTGGCGTTGGCAGGGTCTGGCCGCGGTTCGCTGATTACTTTGGCGAGGGCGACGATGGCCGATTCGCCTTGGCTGTGATAAATAAAGACCCGGTCTCCGGGCCGCATGGCCCGAATTGCCTGTAAAGCCTGAGCGTTCGTGACACCATCCCAGACTGTGCGTTTATCGCGGGCGAAGTCCTCAGCGGAGTAGGTCTGAGGGTCGGACTTTGCGAGAAAGTACGCCATAGCTGCTTTCAGTTCCAGAACCAAGGTGCCGGGCACCTGGCCATTTTGGATGTTAGAATACCAAAATAGGAAGTTCCCAGGCTTGGTTGCTGGCGATCTCCCTCCAAAATAGGGTGGAGTCCTTCGGCCTTGGCCCCAGGAATACGGAGGAATGCTCATGGCTCGTCTAATACGTCCTGCTCTCCGGTCAGCAGTTATCACTACCGCATTGTGCCTATCCAGTGGGCTCATTCTGGCTCCGGCTCAGGAGCCCAAACCTCAATCGATTCAAAACAGCCCGGATAAGCCGCAGACCCCCGCAGAAATCAAAGCAGGAACCGTCGCGCAACCCGCTGCGGCGGTCGATCCAAACTCCTACAAAATCGGCGCTGAAGATGTGCTCGATGTTCGCGTCTGGAGGGAAGCCGAGCTTAGCGGGCAGGTGCGCGTGCGCCCTGACGGCAAGATCACCCTGCCTCTGGTGGGGGATATCCAGGCCTCAGGATTGACGCCGGCCGAACTGCAGAAGCATGCCATCGAAGCCTTTTCCCAGATCCTGAATACACCGCAGGTCATTGTCTCCGTGGTGTCGGTGCAGAGCAAGAAGTACTACGTGAGTGGCATGGTCGAAAAATCAGGGCCGTTCCCACTGGTCACCCCTACGACCATTCTCGAGGCGATGAGCATATGCGGATTCAGGGAGTGGGCCAAGCGGGGCAACATCGTGATAATGCGCGGAACAACTCGCTTGAAGTTCAACTACAACCAGGTGATTAAGGGAAATCACCTTGAACAGAATATTCCGCTTGAGGACGGCGACCATATTTTCGTGCCCTAATTGGGCGAAGGCGGCAGCATGCAAGGCAGCGTTCAGGAACAACCCGTTAACGTGACTCGCCGGGTTCTCGATTTCGAGGATTACGTCGAGATTCTGCGCCGTCACCGGTCATGGATCATCGGTCCGGCATTTCTCGGCATAGTGGCCGGGGTGGTGATTGCTTTTCTGTGGCCGGACACTTTTCTGGCATCCGGACAGTTGCGTGTTGTGCCGCCCAGAGTGCCTCAACGCCTGGTCGCCTCCAACATGAGCGAGGAAATGTCCCAGCGTGTCAATGCCATTTACCAGCAGATTGTCAGCCGCACGAATCTGATCAACCTCATCCAAAACCACAACCTCTACCCGGACAAGCGCAAGCGACTCCCCATCGACGACGTTGTCGAAGAGATGCGGAAAGACATTGTAATCAGTCCGTTGCGTGGCATGACCACGGGCGTAACCGGTCGCAATAACATCTTTGCATTCACTGTTTCATTCGCCTATTCCGATCGCCGGTTGGCCACCAAGGTTTGCTCGGACCTGATCTCGAAGTTCATGGACGAGAGTGCCACCTCACGATTCTCACAATCCCAGGAAACTACAGCTTTCTTCGATGAGGAGGCGGAAGGCGCCAAGAAGGCTCTGGACCAGTTGGATGCTCAAATCGCGGCATTCAAGGCTTCCAACTCTGGCGTGCTGCCCGACGAAGCAAACTCGCTCATGCTCAATGTTTCGACGGTTGAGACCAGCATTTCGAACTTGAACATGAGTATCAGCCGCGCGAATGGTGAGAAACTCCAACTCGAATCTCAATTGCGTTTCCTGAAGGATCAACAGACTGCGGCGCAACCACCGACTGCCGTTCCCGGTTCGACCGACGCCACGCCCGCGCCTGCTCCGGTCGTGCACGACGAACGACTGAATCAGCTTGATGCGGAGGTCAACAAACTGGAATCGACCGTCTCGGCATTACGGGAGAGTTACAAGGAAACGCATCCCGACGTGCAGCGCGCGCTATCCCTGCTCGCTGCCAAGAAGCGAGACCGCGACCAGTACGCGGCAAAGTTGGCGGCAACTAAGCCGGCAGAAGGCTCCGGACGCGGTTCCGCAGCGGCTTCCGGTCGCAATCCTACTCGCGAATTGTTGGGCCGCATATCCGCCCTGCAGGCGGCGGTGCAAGCCAAGGACATGGAGATCGAGGATCTCAACCACCAATTGGAAGCAGCCCGCAATCGTTCCAGGACTCTACAGTCGAAGGTGGAGGCCAGTCCGCTCGCACGATCAGGCTACGTGGCCCTGATGCGTGATCGCGAAGGTGCGGCCCAACGCTACCAGGATCTGCTGAAGCGCACGCAGGAGTCCCACATGGCCACCAATCTCGAGAATCGCAAGCAAGGCGAAACGCTGGAAGTATTGGAGCCACCAGTGGTCCCCACCGAGCCCAATGCTCCCAAGCGGCCAATTATCATCGCCATTGCAGCCGTGGCAGGCCTGATGCTCGGCATTGGGCTCGCATTTGGGCGCGAACTGAAGGACGTGTCATTGAAGAGCCTGAAAGACGTTCGGGCTTATACTCGCTTGACCGTGCTGGGCAGCATCCCACTGCTAGAAAATGACTTCGTTGTGCGGCGCCGCCGGCGCGTCGCGTGGCTGGGATGGTCGGCATCTTTCCTGATTGGGGTGCTGCTCATGTCGGGAGCGGTCATCTACTACTACACTGCCAAGGTCTGATGTATTGGCGTCGAGAGAAGCCGCAGCCAGGGAGCGTCCCGCCGCACCGGGCAAAGCAAGAAATCGCCACGAGGTAAGTTCACCATGAGTCGAGTTCACGATGCGCTGCGCCGGTCGGATCCATCCGGAATGAACCCGCTCGGCCCGTCCGTTCCGCCGGTGCGCGGAGCCCAGTCGGGGCCTGCCTTGGATCTGACAGGTCTGCTTGATAAGATCGAGACCGTTCCCTACACTCCTTCTCCGGAGGCTTCGCTCATCGACTCCGCCCGTCCCGCCGATCCGCCGGCAGAAGAGTTCCGCAGTCTCCGTACGCGCCTCAATCATCTGCAGACACTGCAGCCGATCCACTCGATTGTCGTTACATCCGCCTCACCGGCGGAGGGCAAGAGTTTCACTGCGGCGAACCTGGCCTTGGCTCAGTCCCACCTTGAAGGGAATCCGACATTGCTTTGCGATTTCGATTTTCGCCGCCCAGTAGTGCATAACCTCTTTCAAATTCCACGCAGTCCTGGCGCTACTGATTTTCTTCAGGGTAAGGCGCAATTGCACGAGGTTATCCGGAGGCTCGAAGGCACGAATCTGTACATCATGCCGGCCGGGGAAGCAGTACTCAACCCGTTGGAGTTGATGAATCTGGCCGAGCTCAAGACGATGATCGACCGCCTGCCCAGCATCTTCAACTGGGTTATTCTCGACTCGCCGCCGCTGCTCTTCGCTGCCGATGCTAACCTGCTGAGCACGCTTGTGCATGGGCTGCTATTGGTCGTCCGCATGGGGTCCACGACGATCGACGCTGTAACCCGCGCCATGGGCAGCCTGTGCCAAAACAACATCCTCGGGATTGTGGTCAACGGCGCCCAGAAGAGTGAGCTTTACAGCAAGTACACCTACTATCACTCTTATTACTATTCGAAGACCGAGTAGTGGACAACCCGACCATCCTGGCCGCACTCCCTTTGTGGGCGCAAGGCGGCCGAAACGTACGGTCGGTCGCAGCATTCGACAGCCGGCTGCTCACTAGGCTTGCGCTTCGGACGCGAGCAGCCGGCCGAGCACAATCCGGCTGCAGGATACCTATTGATCGCTGTGCTAGCATAGGCCTTTTTGATGCCGACATCGCCATCGCAGAATGAACGCCGGCATAGTCTGCCCCATCTCGTCTGCAAACTCTGGGCCGGACTTGCGTCCGGCATGCTTGCGGGGGGTGTCATTCTACTCTGGTTCTCGCTGCACTCGCTCGCGCATAGCGAATTCTGGTGGTCTAAGTTCAACGTCGCCGCTGGCTGGTTCTATGACACAGCGGTGTACCAGGCGGGCTTCAGCTGGGTTACTTTGTGCGGCGCATCGGTAATCCTCTTGTTCTATTGCATTGTCGGAGCCTGCTACGCTTGGTGCTGGGAAGCCTTGTTTCCTAGGCGGGCGTTTCTCACCACCGCACTTTTCGTGGCTGCCGTCTATTTGGTCGCCGTTTACCGCTTGTGGCCGTCGTTTGGTCCGTTTGCACGGCTTTGGTTCCCCTGGACCGCGACCGTGCCCGCACACGTCGCCCTGTTCGCGGCGCTAGCCCGATATCCGGCTTCTTACATTCGGCTGATTAACGAATTTGGCGATCCGGCCTGGCTACCGCGAAGCCGCCCTGAACCGCCCATGAACGTACAGGAAAAGCGACGGTCCGGGCCCGGTTTCGACCCTGCTGGCGAAGCGCCTTCGCCCACTGAATCGGCTAAGGATTGACGCAGCGATTGTTCTATGCCTTTTACATCCTGTAGAATGAGGGTTTTGGGCCCTGAAGATGGGGACATTTCCTGCAACGGGCCGCAGGCCCGCAACGTCTCTTCCAAGGCGCACCGTAGAAAGGACCCGCTCTGCAACCGATGACCCTCAGGCCGAGAAGCCTGGCCGCTCTCTTACCCTGCCTTCCCGTCATCTTCTTCGCCAGCGCCCTGGCGGCGCGTGGTTATGCGCCGCAGGCTCCCGCTACGCCTTCGACTCAGACGCCTCAGCAGCCCGCGCCGAAGAAGCCCAGCCCATTTGAGAATGTGCCCGGATCGGAAACTTCTAAACCCGCCGACCAGAAACCGGCCGAGACGAAGCAAACCCCGCCTCCTTTCGAACAGGTGCCCGCAACCAAGGAGCCGGAGAAGCCCGCTCCAGAGCAGCCTCAAACCAGCAAACCGGCGGCCACTAAACCGGCCGAAGCAATTCCGGCCACCGAAGTCTCGAACATTGTCGAAGCGATTGAATTTCGTGGAGCCCGCCGCGTATCCCAAGACACGCTTAAGGCGCTCATCTTCACCAAGAAAGGTGACGCCGTTGACGAAGAGGCCTTGCACCGCGACTTCATGGCGCTATGGAACACTGGACGCTTCGACGATATCGTGCTTGAAAAAGAGAAGGGCAAGTCGGCTTGGGTCCTGCGCTTCAATCTGACCGAGCGAAGAGTTGTCCGTTCCATTAAATACGATGGCAACAAGTCCATCACCGTGTCGGAAATCCTGGACCGCTTCAAGGAACGCCACGTCGGTCTGGCCGTGGAACAGCAATACGAGCAGAGCCGCGTAGCCCGCGCCACTCAGGTGCTTAAGGAGTTCCTGTCTGAAAAGGGGCGCCAGTTCGCGCTGGTTACGCCTCAGATCCGTCAGATTCCACCGTCCTCCGTGGAAGTCACTTTTAAGATCGACGAAGGCATCAAAGTCAAGGTCGGGAGCATTGAAATCCTCGGCAACAAGGTGTACGGCAAGCGTGCTCTCGTGCGAGTGATGAAAAACTCCAAGCCCGTCGGCATCCCGCATTCCATTTTCCTGGAAAGCCTGTTCGCGAGCACCTACGATTCCAGCAAACTGGACGAGGATATGGAGCGGGTCCGCCAGTTCTACATGTCGCACGGCTACTTCAAGATGGCCGTAATCGACCACAAGGTGACCATCAAGGACACCGACGGTTCCGGCGCGCACATTCCGCTTTTTTATCCCAACAAGCCGGGCAAAAAGGCCGATATCCAACTCACAGTTGAGGAAGGCCGCCAGTATCGCCTAGGCAAGATCAATTTTGTGGGCGTCAAGTTATTCCGTACGCCCGAGACGCTGATGCGCCCGATTTTCGGCATGGCCGAGGGCGATATCTTCTCCACCGAAAAACTGCAAAAGGGATTCAAGAACCTGCAGAAGTTGTACGGCGAGTTTGGCTACATCGACGCTGTACCGGAGCCCGACTTCGAGCCTCAAGATGCCGACGGGAAGATGAACCTCACGATCAACGTCGATGAGGGGAAGCAATTCTTCGTCCGCCGTATCGATTTCAGTGGCAACACAACGACCCGGGATAAGGTCATCCGCCGAGAGATCATGCTCGACGAAGGCGACATGTACAACACGCGCCTGTGGGAGATGAGCGTCCTTCGGTTGAACCAGTTGGGATACTTTGAAGTCCTGAAGGCTGAAGAAGCAGCAGCCATTACCCGCGACACGAAGAACAACACCGTTGATATCACACTCAAAGTGAAGGAACGCGGGAAGAACTCCATTAGCCTGAATGGCGGCGTTTCCGCCATATCCGGCACGTTTATTGGAATGGGGTATTCCACTAATAACTTCTTAGGCATGGGCGAGACGCTCAGTTTGAACAGCCAACTGGGTACCCGCATCCGCAGCGCCACGTTCGGTTTCACAGAGCCGTACCTTTTCGACCTCCCGTTGAATCTGGGCTTCACGGTTTACATGCAGCGTTACAACTACGATCAGGCGCGCGAGGCTTCGCTGCTCTCCGGTTCCAACCTGATTTCTTTGTACAACTCGCTCGGAACGCAGAACCTGTTGAACTACGTAACCAACGGCTATGGAGCTACCGTATTCGCCAGCTATCCGCTGCGCCGCAGCTTTGCACGCCTCGGTCTGACCTACGGTATCGACCATTCGAACATCAGGCCACTCACTACCGCGGCGACCACCTATTTCAACTACTCTGACTTCCAGAATCTGAGTGGGCCTAACCAGCTGCACGGCATCATAACGAGCAAGATCACACCGTCGTACACGTACAACACCATCGACCATCCCATCACGCCCAGCCGTGGTCAGAGCATGTTCGCCAGCTTCGGGTACTCCGGCGGCCCGCTGGGGGGCAACGTACAGACCCTGGAGCCGACGCTAACCTACACCCGCTTCATGAAGGGCTGGAAACCCGGGCACGTGATCGGGTTCCGCCTGCTGGCCCGTATGGAAGCTGGCTACGGTGGACGCTCCGCACCCCCGTTCAGCCGTATCTTCATGGGTGGCGAACAGGACGTCCGTGGTTTCGAGAATTGGAGTATCGGCCCGTTTGCCTACATCCCGAGTACCGCCAGCGTTCCTGTTCTGAACGCGGACGGCTCGGCCCGTACCCAGAAGGTCATCGTCAACGGATCCGAGACGTTCCAGTCCGTCACGCAGACGATCCCGACCTACCAGATCATCTATCCGGGTGGCGACACGCAGGGTATTGCGAACTTCGAATATCGCATCAAGATCTTCGGCCCACTGGTCCTGGCCCTGTTCGGCGACGCCGGCGTCAATCGCGTCACGTTCCGCAACCAGCTGAAACTGAACCCGGATCGCATCGCGACGCTGAACGGGGAATTCCCAACGGCTGGGTTCCAGAACGAATCCATCCTCATACCGGGCAGCCAGAAGATCCGCACCTCCACCGGTATGGAACTGCAGATCATGATGCCGGTAGTCAACGCGCCATTCCGCGTCTACTGGGCCTATAATCCGACGCTGTTGAACACCACATTTCAGTCGCCGATCGCAATCGATCCGACGATGTTCCCCAACCGTGCATCTTACCTGAACGCGGTGCAAACCTTCGGCCGTTCGTCCTCATATCCCGAGAAGCGCTCGATGTTCCGCTTCACGATCAGCAGGACCTTCTAGGCTCAGGATGTACCGCATGGCGTGCTACCATTTGAGTGATCCCAGGAGTCTGAAAGCCGTGAATATGAAGTGTGTTCAGTGGAGCTTGGCCCTCGTGGCGCTCGCTCTTGCCGCCCCCTCCGCCCCGGCGCAAACGCCGACCAAAGTCGGAATTATCAATGTACAGGGCGCGATTCTTGCTACCAAGGACGGCGAGAAAGCTCGCGATGCCATCCGTGCGCGCTTCGAGCCTCGAGCCAAGGACATGGAAGGCCGCATGGCTGAGGTGAATCGCCTGCGCGACCAGTTCAGCAAGGGCGCCAACACGATGTCGGCCGATGCGCGCGAGAAACTCAGCCGCGATATCGACGACAAGCAGAAGAAGTACCAGTGGGACTCCGAGGATATGCAGAACGAACTGCAGCAAGAGGAGCAGAAACTGGTCAACGAGATCGGTCAGCGGATGATCTCCATCATCGACGAGTTCGCCAAGGCCAACACTTTCGCTGTGGTGTTCGACGTTTCCGGCCAGCAGAGCCCCGTGCTCTGGGCGGCCAACGGCATCGACGTTACCACTCAGATCGTTGAACTCTACGATAAGAAGTTCGGTACTGGTGGTGGAAGTCCAGCGGCGAGCGCCGCTCCGGCCGCTCCGGCGACGAGCGTCAAGCCTGTTGCCACCTCACCCGCACGTCCTGCTGTCGCCGCTCCGAAGAAGCCGTAAGCTTTCATCGGTCATCAAACCTGAAGACAAGGGCAACCGCGGATGGGAAGTCCAGCCGATTGCCCTCTGTCTATTTGCAGCCCGAGGCGATTTCGCCATCAACTCAGCGCGGTAGCGGATACGACCCCAGTAGGGTCGTCAAAATCCAGCCGGTACTATTCGGAACACTCCCTTCCAGACACCGCCAGGCTCTACAACCGGCAGATCCTTGAACCAGCCGTCGTGGGCCGCGTTGAAGGCATTCGTGGGTGCGCTCATTGGCTCGAAGCAGATGAACTTTCGGCCCGGTGGCGCCCAGACGACGGCGACAGGGTAGGCCGAGTCGTACTCGACGGTGACACTCTGCTTGAGTCCTTCCAGCCGGAACCGCGCCCAGCCGTCGGCATCTCGAACCAGGGCCCCGAAGACATCGTCCAAAACCACATCCTTCAACGTCGGCGTGTTGGCGTATGGATTGGGGACCAACACCCCCGTAGGGACTACCCGCTCGTTGAGCAGGAACTTCTCGCGTGCGGGCACACGCACCTTCCACTCGTCCCGCGGCAGGTCTGTCACCTGGAAGTAGGGGTGATACCCAAGCGATACCGGCATCGGCTCGCTACTCAGGTTCTCGACAACTGTTTCCACCTCCAGGGCACCTTCCTTGAGCCTGTAGGTGGTCGTCACGGCGTTGGCGAAGGGGAACTGGGCCATCATTGCAGGCTCGCGCCACAGTTCAATACGAGCCGCTAGCACCGCTTCCGTCGCAGTCGCTTCCGCCCGCACCACTTTCCACTGCCTGGCAGAGACCAGCAACCCATGGATGGGCGTGGGCCCCGGCCCGATCCTGACGTTTCCCAGCTCCGGATTGATGGCGTATTTCTTGCCGCTTATCCAGTAAGACAGTCCGTCGATGCGGTTGGCCCAGGGCCAAAGGAACGGGACCCCACCCATGGCGCCCGGGTGTTTGGCCTATTCACCGGCGCTTGCATAGGGCGACCACAGGACGGGTTTACCGTGAACTGTCATCGCGGTGGCGATGTTTCCTACTTCCGGGGCGACCTTGACCTCCGTGTCTCGTTCGGCATCGCGCAGAACGTAGACTTTTGCTCCATCTTCGGTGGTTTCCAGGATTCCGTAGTTGTTCATGTTGCGTTCACTCACGCCAGGGCTCCTAGCTCCGGTTGCGGCCATCGCCAGTGCGCTGAGGAGAACTAGTCCTTCAAAGCCTGTTCGCATATTCTGATATTGTGCGACAGGCAGTCGGCCCAGCGCAGAGTCTCCACTGCGCTAACGACCCTGCGGGACCGAGGAGCAGAGGCAAGAACCGCACCGCTGGGGTTGACCGCGACCGGCCAGTGGCGATAGCGTCAAAGGTTCCGGTGGCGCTCAGACGCCGCCGCGAGGAGGCTATGTCCTTGAAGACAAGCACTGCAATTCTCAGCCTGACGGCCGCGGCTCTCATGATGAGTGCCTGCGCACAGAAAAAGGAAACGCCGATGTCATCGTCCATCACCAAGGCGTCCTTCGGCAAACTCGCCGACGGCGCCGCTGTCGATATTTACACCCTGAAGAACGCCGCCGGCATGGAAGCGGCGATCACGACCTATGGCGGACGCATCGTATCGCTAAAGACCGTGGGGCGCGACGGCAAGTTCGCCGACGTGGTTCTCGGCTTCGACAACCTGGAAGGGTACCTCGGAGACAATCCGTACTTCGGCGCGCTGGTCGGCCGTTATGGCAACCGCATCGCCAAAGGGCATTTCAAGCTGGACGGAAAAGACTACAAACTCGCCGTCAACAATGGCGTCAATTCGCTGCACGGCGGATTGAAGGGCTTCGACAAAGTCTTGTGGACGGGTAGGGAAGTGCCCGGCGGGGACCCGTCGCTGGAACTTACCTACGTGAGCAAGGACGGCGAAGAGGGCTACCCTGGTACCCTGACCCAGAAAGTCACTTACACGCTGACGGCTGCCAACGAACTGAAAATCGACTATTCTGCGACAACCGACCAGGACACCGTCGTCAACGTGACCAATCACAGCTACTTCAATTTGGCTGGACAAGGCCAGGGCGACGTTCTCGGCCACGTCGTGCAACTGAGCGCCGCGAAGTTCACCCCGGTGGACGCCGGGTTGATCCCGACAGGTGAACTCAAGAGCGTGGAAGGCACGCCCTTTGATTTCCGGCAGCCCACCGCGATTGGTGCTCGCATCAATGCCGCGGACGAACAGATCAAACTGGGTGGCGGCTACGACCACAACTTCGTTGTGGACGGCACGCCCGGCACGCTGCGGCCAGTCGCGCGCGTCACTGAGCCGGTCTCCGGCCGCGTCCTGGAGGTTTCCACCACCGAACCCGGCGTGCAGTTTTACACTGGCAACTTCCTGGATGGCACGGTCAAGGGCAAGGGCGGAGTCGCCTACGCGAAGCGTTCGGGCTTCTGCCTGGAGACGCAGCACTTCCCGGATTCCCCGAATCACCCCGATTTCCCGACCACCACTCTAAAGCCGGGCGCGGAGTACAAGTCCACTACCTTGTTCAAGTTCTCAGTGCAATAGCAGAGCGACACGACTATCAAATGAAAAAGGGCGGCCCGCAGGCCGCCCTTTTTTGCACATCCCTAACTTGATTCGATTTAGAACGGGTACAGCGAGATCGCCGGCCGGGATTCGCCGCCTTCGGCCCCCGCACCCACGGTCACTTCGCCTTCGGCCGGGATCAGCCGGCAGAATATGCCGGTGTCGCCCAAGTACACCTCGTAGTCTGCCGGCCGCTGCAGGTTGCCCTGGATCAGCGCCTCCGACAGCGGATCCTCGATGTACTTCTGCAGCGCACGGCGCAACGGGCGCGCGCCGTAGCTGCGATCCACCAGCGTCTTGTCGAGAATGTACTTCGCCGCCTCCGGCGTGAGCTTCAGCTTGATTTGTTTGGCCACCAAGTTCACGTTGATCTGGTCCACCATCAAGCCGATGATCTGCAGCAGGTCCTCGTCGGTGAGCGAGGTGAAGAGAATCACCTCGTCGATGCGGTTTAGGAACTCGGGGTTGAAGGCTTTCTTCACCTCCGCGAGCACCATCTCCTCCACCTTGGCCTGCACGCCGGCGTTGGCCTGCGCTTCAAACCCGAGGTGTCCCCGCTTATCCAGGAAGCGCGCTCCCAGGTTGGAGGTCATCACGATGATCGTGTTTTTGAAATCGACCTGATTGCCGATTCCGTCGGTCAGTTGGCCATCCTCGAAGACCTGCAGCAGGATGTTGTAGATATCCGGGTGCGCCTTCTCGATTTCGTCCAGCAGGATGATCGAGTAAGGGTTGCGCTTCACCCGCTCGGTGAGCTGGCCGCCCTCCTCGTAGCCGACATATCCGGGAGGCGAGCCGATCAGCTTCGCCACCGAGTGCTTCTCCATGAACTCCGACATGTCGAAGCGGATCAGGGCCTTTTCGCTGCCGAACAGGAACTCCGCCAGCGCGCGTGCGACTTCGGTTTTGCCGACGCCAGTTGGGCCGAGGAACAGGAACGAACCAGCCGGGCGCTTTGGCGATTTTAGGCCCGCGCGAGAGCGGCGGATGGCCCGCGCCAGAGCGCCGATGGCGCGCTCCTGGCTGATCACGCGTTTGTGCAGTTCCTCTTCGATGCGGATCAGCTTGCTGGCCTCTTCCTCGCGGATGGAGGTCATCGGAACGCCAGTCCAACGGGCGACTACGTCCTCGATATCGTCCTTCGTGACGACTCCAGCGTTGGACTCGTCCACGTTGTACTTCTCGCGCATCAGGCGCAGGTTCTCGCGTTCCTTGCGCTCTTCGTCGCTGTAGAAGCGGGCCTTCTCGAACTCGTGATTGGCGATGGCCGATTCCATGCGGTGCACTATGAACTTGATGCGCTTCTGGATCTCGCTGATCTCCGGCGGCAGCGTCGTCTGGCGCAGTTTGACCCGGGCTCCGGCTTCGTCGATCAGGTCGATCGCCTTGTCGGGCAAGAAGCGATCAGGAATGAACCGGCTGGAGGAAAACACTGCGGTTTCGATGGCGTCGTCGGTATAGACCACCGCGTGGAATTTCTCGTAGCGCTCCTTGATGCCGAACAGGATGCGGCAGGCGTCGGCCTCGACCGGGGGCGGTACCTTGACAGCCTGGAAGCGTCGCTCCAGCGAGCGGTCCTTCTCAATTGACTTGCGGAATTCGGCCGGCGTGGTGGCGCCGATGCACTGGACTTCTCCGCGCGAAAGGGCGGGCTTCAGGATGTTGGCCGCGTCGAGCGAACCCTCCGCGGAGCCTGCTCCGACCAACGTGTGCAGTTCGTCGATGAAGATGATTGCATTCTGATTCTCCATCAACTCCTTCATGATCGTTTTCAGCCGCTCTTCGAACTGGCCGCGGTACTTGGTGCCGGCAACGATCAGGCTCAAGTCGAGCGCCAGAATCCGCTTTTCTGCGAGGAACGCAGGCACGTCACCATCCGCGATCTTCTGCGCGAGGCCTTCAACAATGGCCGTTTTGCCAACGCCCGGCTCCCCGATCAGCACCGGATTGTTCTTGGTGCGCCGGCACAGGATCTGGATTACGCGCTCCAGTTCATAGTCGCGCCCGATCAGGGGATCCAATTGGCCGTCGATCGCCGACTGGGTCAGGTCGCGGCTGAACTCTGTCAGCAGCGAGCTCTCCTTAGGACGGCTGGCCGGAGCTTTCTCCGTGGTCGTACGCGCGATTTCCTCACGTACCTGAGTCAGGCGCAGGCCCCGTTCATGCAGAATCTCCGCCGCGAAGCACTTCTCTTCGCGCAGCAGTCCCAGGAGCAAATGCTCCGTACCTATGTGCTTATGGCTGAGGCGTTCCGCCTCCTCCGCCGCAAAGGCCAGAACCTTCTTGCACTCATGGCTTAGAGGCAGGTCGACGGAGGTCGATACCTTCTCACGAACCGTGGTCTGCGCCTCGATCTGCTTCCGGATCGACTCAATGTTCGACTGGGAGCGCAGGAAGCGGTTCGCCAGCGCTTTATCTTCACGCAACAAGCCGAGCAGCAGGTGTTCGGTTTCGATGTACGGGCTCCCGAACTGGCTGGCCTCATAGCGCGCGAAAAAGATCACTCTTCGGGCTTTTTCTGTGTATCTTTCGAACATGTTTGCTCGCCTCGTAGTGGCCGGGCAGCCTGGGGACACTCTCGGCCTGCCCCAGACAAATCCCGCCGTTAACCCCTTCGATCAGCTCATTGGCAACCGGGCCCCGTCACTTCATTAGACGCTTGATACAAGCCTACCTGATTCTAATTCTAAGACCCTATCGGCTCTGGCGGCGAATCCGGGGTTGTGGGTCACGTAAATGGTTGTTATGGACCGTTGGGCGTGGAGCGCTTCCAACAGGTCCATTACCATTGCTCCGGTCCTCGCGTCCAGGCTCCCCGTGGGCTCGTCAGCCAGCAATAGCCGAGGCTCGCCAACCAGGGCGCGGGCCAGCGCCACACGCTGTTGCTCGCCCCCGGAAAGCTCACCGGCCCGATGCAAAGCGCGCACCTCGAGGCCGACTTCCTTCAATCGATCGCCCGCAAGCGCCTCGGCCTCGCGCTTGCTAACTCCACGGATTCTTAACGGCATAGCGACGTTTTCGAGCGCTGAGAATTCCGGCAGAAGGGTGTTTGCCTGCCATACGAATCCCACCTGCCTGTTGCGGACTTCGGCCCGTTGGTCGAGATCCAGCGCCGTCACTTCTCTGTCTCCATAGAAGATCTGCCCGTCGCTCGGTTGATCGAGCAAACCTAACAAGTGCAGTAGGGTGGACTTGCCGGTCCCACTTTCACCAGTCAGCGCCAGTCGCTCGCCCGAACGAACTGAAAGCTTGAGATTCTCGAAGACCTGAACTTCGCCCGCCCGGCCCCGGTAGATCTTCGTGAGCCCCACAGCGCGCAGAGCCCCATTTGCGCCGGAGCTCCCGGCGCGCATATGATCCAGAGCGGAGTTCCTTATGCGCTTCGTCGTCATCCAATTCGCTCTTCTCTCCTTTAGTATCGCTTCCATGGCGGGTGTTACGGACAATCTGGCTCCGCAGCCTAAAGTACGCGACGCCGTGACAGACGTCTTTGTCCCAGCGCCATTTGAATCGCAGAAAATCTCAGGGCTGCTCGGCGAACGAATGAGAGTCAACCTGGAGAAGCGGCTTCTGGCGATTGAAGAGCAACAGGTGCTAGCGGGCTTCCGCCAGCGCCCGGGCGTCCAGGATTGGATCGGTGAGCACGTTGGAAAGTACCTCGATGCCGCAGCCAACACCTGGCGCTTCACGCACGACCCGCGTCTGCGCGAGCAGATGGATCGAATCGCAGTGGCGCTGATGGCGTGTCAGAAAGCGGACGGCTACCTTGGGACTTACACCGACGACAATCGTTGGACTAGTTGGGACGTGTGGGTACACAAATACGACCTGCTCGGGTTGCTCGCCTGGTACCGGGTCACCGGCGACGAGCGCGCCCTGGCCACGTCCCGCCGGATTGGGGACCTGCTAATTGCCACTTTTCAAAACGGGTCGCAGGACATCATCGCTGCTTCAACGCACGTCGGCATGGCTGCGACCAGTGTACTGGAGCCCATTTGCCAGCTTTACCGCTACACCGGCGATCCGCGCTATCTGCAGTTTGCCCGTTTCATAGTCGACAAGGCCTGGGAGCAGCCCAATGGCCCGAAACTCGTCTCGTCTCTGCTCAGCACCGGGTCGGTGTTCAAGACTGCGAACGCCAAATCCTACGAAATGATGTCCGATCTGGTGGGACTCCTGGAACTCTACCGTCTCACCGGCGAGGAGCGCTATCTCCGGGCCGCGCACGCAGCCCAGAAGGACGTCGTCATACACCGCCGCTACCTGACCGGTACCACCTCGTCGCATGAGCACTTCCGCGACGACCTAGACCTGCCCGGTGAGCAAAAGGACGACGTAGGAGAGGGCTGCGTCACCGTCACCTGGATTCAGCTGAACTGGCAGCTTCTGCGGCTGACCGGCGAGCCCGCTTACGCGCAAGAGATAGAACGCTCGGTGTTCAACCAGTTGCTTGCAGCGCAAGATCCCCGTACAGGCAATATCTGCTATTTCACGCCCGTGAATGGCAGGAAGCAGTCGGCAACGGAGATCAACTGCTGCCGCTCGTCGGAGCCGCGTGGCATCTCCATGATTCCGCAATTGCTGTGGGGTTCCATGGCGGCACAAGCAACGTCGAAGGCAGGCCCCGGATCGATTGCGATCGAGATCCTGGCTCCCGGCAAAGTGCTGATCGACGACGTGCTGATCGTCTCCGACTCCGACTACCCCTTCTCGGGCAGGGCGTTGCTGACACTGACCCCCGACAAGCCGCATCCTTTCACCCTGGCTTTGCGCGTTCCGGAATGGTCAACGAGCTACAAAGTGAAACTCACCCAGACGGGGGAGAAATTCGCGGGAAGGCCTGGTGAGTACTTGCGAATAACGCGCTCCTGGAATCGCGGTGATCGCTTGGAGATCGACATGGATCTTCCCGCGCGTTTCATCGACGGCGGCAAGAGCTATCCGAACTCTGTCGCCATCGAGCGTGGGCCACTGGTACTGGCTCTCGACAAGGGCGTCAACTTCGAACTTGCGGACATTGGCCAAGTCGCGCTGAAGGCGCCGCCGCAGGCGAAGCCTCCAGCCGGCAACGCCGCCGCACCCCCAAAGTCAACATCGCCAAGGGCGAGCGCCGCGCCGTTGACAGCGGAACGGCCAGGCCTGTACTCCATCCCGGGAGTCGTGCAGGATGGAGCCCAGTCGCGAGACCTCATGCTGCACTTCGTCCCGTTTGCCGAGGCGAAGGACTATCGAGTCTGGCTGCCGAGGGCCAAGTCCACCGATTAACTGACGGTACTGGACCGAATGACCGTCCAGCGGGACGGGGCGTTCGGCATGCAACTTAAGTGCGGGCGAAAACCGAAACATAAAAAGAGCCCGCAGCCGGACTCCGGCGACGGGCTCTTCGGTAGCTGCAGGAGATCCGACTGCGACGTCTGATCTCAATTACGCTTAGTGACCGATCTACACTGGCTGCGACCCACGACTGAAAGGGGCCACAGGGTAGGGAACGGTGGACTTCAGCTCTCGGCCACCTCGCGTTGGGAAATACTACCAATGCTCATGTGATTCTGGACCACCTCCTTTCTTTCAGCGTTGAGTCGATCATAAAGCGGGACGACGGAACGGTCAAGAAAAAACAAAACAAGATTGCAAGAATTTGTTGTTACGTCCCACGTGGGCTACCGCCCACCCGCAACTTGCCTACCGGGGTCTGAGAAGCAGACTCAGAGAGCGCGGAGCTTGCAAAGAAATCGCCCTGCCGGCAAGCGCCCGGCAGGGCGGAACTGGGATAGCTCCCACCAAACAGGCGAAACACCTGAATAACCCCACATCCACTGTGCATTCTCATTTCCAAACGTAAGTAATTGAAATCATGTGCCGTCTTGGTGGATCAACTACTGGAACCTGGAGAATCCGGTTCCTGAATCCGATAATCGGGAGAGTCGCCAACTTGCCGGGGCGTACAATACGAAAGTGGAGCCAGGTTCGGAGCAACAGTCGGCCGACTTGTCCGGAACACCCGCGTTGGGTGCAGCGGTGCTCGCCAAGGCCCTCTGGGGACTCCTGATCTCTGGATTGCTGATGGCATTGCCCGGTGCCCTGCTGCCCGTTTGGCGGCATCACATAGACTCGAATTATCTTCTGATTGGGCTCTATTTCCTGGTCCAGAACCTCGGCGTCCTGCTCGTGCCGGTATGGGCTAAGCGGTTGCTAAACAGCAAGGGTATGGCAGCCTGCATGAGCTTGGCCTGCGCATTGGCGATCGGCGGCTTAGTGCTCATCTCGTTGTTTTCGCCCCCCTCCGAGTGGGAGCACTGGGCTGGGCGCCTCGGCGGGTTACTCCTGACAGGATCGGCCGCCGGACTGATGAATATGTCGGTGTTCCGAGCCGCCTCCCCGGCCTACCGGCAACATCCGGCGGCGACAGTGAATCTGGGAGGCGTGTTTTATGGCGTCGGTTGCCTGTTGTCTGCACTGATCGTCGCCGGCAGTTATTCCTTCTACACCGTGCCCGCGATGGGGTTGCTGCTACTCATCCTGCCCGCCATAGCCTGTATCCTGTTCGCCCGTACGACCATGCCCGCACCACCACAACAGTCGCCTATCGGCTGGAGTGCAGTGGCGCGCGAGTTGCGCACTCCTTCCGCCCTCTTGCTGGCGCTGCTGCTGTTCCTCGAATTCGGCAATGAGGGTGCAATATCGGGGTGGCTGGCTCTCTTCCTCACCCAGAAACTGGGCTACAGCCCGGCGACCTCGTTGTTCCTACTGGCGTTGTTCTGGTTTGCCCTGCTGGCTGGCCGGCTCATTTCGCAGATCTTACTGACGCGCGTGCACCACAAGCGGCTCCTATTGTATTCGGTGCTGCTGAGCATGCTCGGTTGTCTCATCCTGGCATTCACCGACAACCTCTTTGGCGTCGTTTCCGGCATCCTTCTTTGTGGGCTTGCTTTCTCTTGTGTCTTGCCGTTGGCGATGGAGCGAATTGGAAGCCGGTTCACCTACTATCACCCAGGCTTCTATAACGGCATCTTTTCAATCGCCCTCACCGGAGGTTTGCTAGCGCCCGCTTCCATCGGTCTGTATGCCTATTGGACCGGCGGCATAAACGTAGTCATGGCAGTCCCCTTGATGGGCTCCGTGATGGTGCTGGGCGCCGTGTTACTTCTGTTTCTCGAAGCACGCTTCAGCGCGGCGAAACAAGCTTGAGTACGGCTTTCGGCGTCTCGCCCCACGCCGACTCCCAGCGCAGTTCGACGTTTCGCAGCCTCTTGGTGTGCGCGGCCCAGTAATAGTACAGGTAGCCACTTGCCGGGTGCAGCGCGTCGCCCGCTTCTAAATCCATCGCCGGTAGAACCTCGGCGGGGTCTTCGTCGGGTGCCGCCCGCTTCCTGGCGTTCGGATCCTGGCCGTCTCCTGGCGCCGTAGGCCGGGTGGGCACGCGATCCGTTGGATCGCCCGGGAAATTCGGACCCTGCCTCGGCTGGCCAGGGATGAAGATGGGCCCTATGCCGCCGCCAACCTGCAGACCGGGCTCGCGCTCGTATCCGTACCATTTCAGGCTACCCGCAACCACCGAACCAGATCGGGGTAGCAGTCCGTACTTTGCGCCATTCACAAACAGGCGCATTTCTGACGGGTTGATGGTCACTCGCTGGCCGCGCGCTGGATACACCGCCAGTTCGACCACCACGTAGTGACCCGTGAAGATTGTAGCCTTTCCAGTCGGCGCGCTCCGCCCGTAGAACTCCGCGGCGACCACAAACTCCTGGCTGTTGCTTCGAACCGGGTAGTCGCCTGGAGACGGGCGTGGCACCGTCCCGCCTGCCAACGGCAGCGCCAGCGTGAACGCGCACAGACTGAGCGCGGCAGACCCATTCGGCACGGTCCCAGGATACACTGGAGAACTCATGGACGGGGCGAAGCTTGCATCGGGAAACTCGGGTTGTCGTGCGTGGTGGTTGACGCTTACCGCAGTCTGGCTAACGGTGGCGCTAATTGCGCATGGGCAGGCCCCGGTTCAAGCTGCGGTTCAAGCAAAACCTCAATCAGTGCGGACTCCGCTTGCGGATCGTCTACGAGAACTCCTGTCTGCCCCTCCGCTCGACCGCGCACTCGTTGGCTTGCGCGTGGTGGAACTTGGCACGGGGCGCCTCGTTTTTGACTACCACGGCTCCACTGGTTTCACCCCGGCCTCCAACACAAAGTTGTTCTCGGGCGCCTTCGCACTGGCCAAGCTTGGATCCGCCTACCACTTCAAGTCGATTGTTCAGGCTGAGTCGCTGCCTGGCCCCTCGGGGGTCGTCCGCGGCGACTTGACCCTTGTCGGGGGGGGAGACCCAACGCTGTCGGGGCGTGTCTATCCGTTCGAGTCGTGCCGTCATCCTGACGACGGGGGTGCCGCATTGCGAGCTCTCGTCGCTCAAATCGCAGCCCGGGGCGTGAGCCGCATCGAAGGCGGCATCGTGGGCGATGATACACGCTATCCGTTCGAGCCCTACGGATTGGACTGGACGATCGAAGACGCTTGCGAGGGCGGGGAAGCGCCCGTCAGCGCCTGGATGGTCAACGACAACGTGACGGGAGCGAATGAGGACGATCAGCGCGGGCTCCCCGATCCCGCACTGGCGGTCGCCCAGGGATTCCGGCAGGCTCTGATCGACCAGGGCATTGCCGTCGCCGGGCAGGCGCGCGCCAGACATCGCCAGCCCAACACGGCAAGCGTGCCGCCTGGGACGGGCGTGGAGTTGGCCGTCCGCCTCTCTCCGCCCTTGAGCCAGATTCTGCAGGCCATGGAAAAGTGCAGCATCAACCTGCACGCTGAGTCCCTGCTGCTTGAAGCGGCTGTTCAGCCGCGCGGCGGACTCATGAGTCGAAAGCAGGCGCTCGATGACGAGAAGGCCTTCATCGCTGGCCTAGGAGTGAATGCGGAGCAATTTGAGTTGAACGATGGCTCCGGTCTGAGCCGCTCCAACCTGGCGAGCCCGGCGGCGGTCACCGACTTGTTGCTTGCCGCCCATAGCGCCCCTTGGCGCGAGACGTTCTTGGGGACACTGTCCATAGGTGGAGTTGACGGCACTCTAGAGCATCGCTTCGGCGGCGACCCGAAAGCCAACCAGATTCACGCCAAGACCGGAACTCTGCGACACGTGTCCGCTCTCTCCGGTTACGTTTCGGACCGGTTTGCGTTCTCGATCTTCGTGAACCACTTCTTCCCAGCTGATCGTGTCAGGGTGCTGGATGCGATTGATACACTAGCACTAGAGATAGTCAGAGCCACGGAGTAGCCATGCCGATTTTCGAATACTGCTGCGAAGAGTGCGGAAAGAAGTTCGAGAAGCTGATCTACCGGGACTCGGAGGAAGCCGAGCTCGTCTGCCCCGATTGCGGTCAGCAGCACCTGCACCGCGAACTGTCCACGTTCGCCGCGCACACCAGCGGCGCACCGGCCGACCGCGCTCCCCGCTGCCCCTCCTCGGGCGGAATGTGCCCGACGCCGGGCGCCTGCGGCATGAACTGATCGCCAGTCTGAGTTGCCCGCTCAGTTTCTTCAGCCGGAGAACGTCGTGTCTCCCCACGAGCCATCACTCACGCTCGCGTCAAGACGCGCACGACGGAAGTTGCCCAGGGTTGCTTGGGCGGCAACCTTCCCTGAGCGCCACGCCCAAAGTCATCTTCACGGCGAAATACTGAGAATTACGCGCGACTTTCAACGGAGAGGCCAAGTCCTCAAGCTGACACCACCGCCTCGTCTTCACGGTCTCAGTGTTGGTGCTGAACGCGTCAGGCCTTCACCCGAATCGACGTTGGCGTTTCGCCTATCGACGAATCGGGCAATTCCGTTGCCCTTGACTTTCGCTGTGTATTCGCCAATACTGCGGTTATGGCTCTCACTCCGAAGCAGAAAAACGTCCTGGATTTCGTTGCCGACTTTATAGAGCGAAGCGGCTACTGCCCCAGTTTCGAGGAAATTGCGCGCGGCGTTGGGCTAGGTTCCCTCGCCACTGTCCACAAGCACATTACCGCACTGCAGCAAAAGGGCTATCTCAAGCGCCGTTATAACGAAAGTCGTTCCCTGGAAGTTTCAGAGGATTACCTGCGCTCTGAACATAACCGCCTTGAGAAGCGCGAGACAGCATCTGCCTTTGAGATTCCGCTGATGGGCACGATCGCAGCTGGAGCACCGGTTGAGGCGATGGAAAGTCCGGAAACGCTTGATTTCGGGGACTTCGCCGGGGCAGCTGGCATGTTCGCTCTGCGCGTCCGGGGCGATTCCATGATTGAGGACCACATCTGTGCGGGGGATTACGTACTGCTACAGAAAGTCCAGGCTGCGCGCGACGGAGAAATCGTCGCGGCACTGGTGGACGGCTCGGAGACTACCCTTAAGCGGTTCTATCGGGAGGGCGAGAACATCCGTTTGCAGCCCGCGAACGCGTCGATGGCGCCGATTATCGTGCCTGCCGCCAATGTCCAGCTGCAAGGTCGTGTTCTGGCCGTACTGCGGAAGTACCGCTAACGCCACCTGAACTTGCGGGGATCTGGACAGCTTCTCCGTTCGACTCTCAGACGCGGCCCATATAGAAAGATCCCGACCGAGACATTGCTTGGAGCGCAGGCGCCGTTGTAGGACAGGCTTCAGCGATCGGATTGGGGGCGCGAAATCCCGGGCTGGCTGACTCCCGCCCCACAACCTGGGTTCTTACTTCTCGTAACGTTCGCGTACGATTTCGATCGCCGTGATCCAGTCGTGGTGTTCGGTGCCTTGCGGACAGCCGTTGCGCAGCCAATTGAGGTACGCCTCTTTGCTGATCTCCTCATGGTGCAGTCCGACTTCGAACGCGACATTCCCCGCAGCGACAGTCACAACCACAGGCTCAGCCGCCGGCGCAGCTTTAACGACCTTTCTTGCCGAGGATTTGTGCGTTGCGGCCGCAGGGGACTTCGCGCTCGCGGACTTCTTCTCGGACGCGCCGGTTGCTTCATTAGCAGCGGCGGTTGTGCGGGTGCGCGAAGTCTTCTGGCCTGACTTGGCGCTCTCTTCGGCTCTCACGGTCTCCGATTCTGCAGTGGTCTTTTTGCGAATAGCCATAAATATCGTTTCTCCTATTGATTCGTTAATCCCTGTATACACCGCCGACTTGAACTCCCGCTGACGTTTCAATGACGAAATGTTTCAGCTATTTACCATAAACATCGATTGGTTCCGAACAGAACCAGGGAAGGGTAAATTCAAAGCGCGATCACGCTTTTTTTGTTGCGTGTTCGAGCTCTGCCAGGAGCCCGGCTGCTAGCCTTTGCGCTTCGGCAAAGACCTGTTGGTAGGCGGTAAATTTCCGGTTCAGGTCAAGCGCTTCTTCCGGACTATGTTCGGTCCGGAGGATCATGTCGCGCACACGTACGGGGTTAGGCAGGACTGCCTCCTCGCGGAGGTCTTCCAGTGCGGCGCCAGGATCGAAACGCGGGTTCATTGATACGTCTGATTAATAGTATAACCGGAAATCAGACGAAATGTTCTACAGGTACCGTCGCTGTTCGGGCGCCGCTCGGTAAACCGGCGAGCAGCCGAGCAAGCTAATTAGCTGGTGCCGTTGCGACGACTGGCAGCGAGACGATATTCGAGGTCTGATATAACTGCGAAATAGTGAGCGTAGTCTTAGGGTTCGTCAGCAAGCTGGAGTTTAGTTCCAAGTCGATCTGATATATGCCGACGTAGCCCACTTTCAATCCGGAGAAAAGGACATTCGCTGTCTTCCCTCCGACCAACCCTGCGACAAACCCGTCGTCTGTCACATTGTTGGTGACGCTACCCTTGAAAGGTTGGCCGTTGATCATCGCCACAAAATCGCCGGTGTCCTTCAGGCGTCCCAGTCCGGTGGCGTAAATGGAGATGGTCTCCCCCGGTACGGCCGGATTATCGGCCGTTACGGGCGCGCCAGCGATGTTTGCGCAGCACAGTTCTGAATTGAACGCGGTCATGATGAGTTTCGCTGCCTGATACGCCGCCGCGGTCGTGGACGTGGCTGCGGTCACCACCACCGTCGAATTGGCGCTGGTCAGGATCGGAATCCCGTTGCCCATGGGGCCGGGCAAATAGGCCTGCAGGCGAATCCGGGCGAAGGGGCCTGACGCAAATGCCTGCACCTCAGGGTCGGACGCATTGATCATTGCGACCAAAGCGTCGCGGACCGTAATCAGAGCGTCGGATGGCTGCACGGTATAACTGTATACTCGGTCCCGGATGGTGATGTTCGCCTGATCGCCGCCCTGGATGGAGCCGTCCACGGAGATCGTAGCTGTTGCCTGACTTGAGGAGTGGAACGCGACTCCCGGGCTAGGCTGCGAAGTTGGATCGTAGAAGATCGAAGGATTCTGCTGAATCACAGGAATATGCAGCGCCGAACTCACCTGGACAGAGCCGTCCGGGTTCGTCACTCTCACGATGCCTGACGCGGTCCTGGGGAAACGGATTGTATCGGTAACGTTCACCGTAGTTGTAGGATCGGGCACGTTCGTTTCGGGTTCAAGCGCAAAGGCCAGTTCGATCGGCATTTGTGCCACGAACGAAGTTGGCGTCACTGCGACCAGCGGGCATTTGATCCCGTCCACGTAAAACTCGACCCCGCCCAGCGAAGTGGGCAGCGGCTTGTTCAACGGCTGCACCGGAGGCACTTGGGCCGCCGTCAGGTTCACGATGTTCTGGTCCTTGCCCCCCGAGATTCGTACCAGGGAGTAAGGCGCCATTAGCGTGGAAAGCTGTCCACCCGTCAGCGTGGTCCCCGACGCCGTCAGCGTGGTCTTCGGGGTTGTCAGGCTGTTCGAAGCGGCCAAAGTGACGTTGTTGCCGTCGATATCGGCGGCTTTCGCTTTCAGGATCAGGGCGGCGGCAACCGGATTCGGTATGGCCGTAACGTAGGGATCTCCTGCTCCGTTGTTCGCGCTGTTGATCGCATTCGCCAGGCCGTTGACGATGTCGGCGATCGTGTTGCTGGCCTTTTCCGCGAACGAATAGCCAACGGTAATCTCGGTGCCGGTTGAATCCTTAACCTGGTTGTTCCCGATGGTGACCGTCAACGTATCGTTATCCTCGGGAGTACCACTCACGGTTACCGTTCCCTGGGCATATACGAACGGACTGGCGGCGCTGCGGGCTGCGGCGATCGGAAGTTGGAAATCACCCGGGGTGAAAACGGCAACTCTGCGGTTGAACGTGTCGGCAACATACAGGTTGGTTCCGTCCCAGGCCAGCGAGTTCGGCGCCCTGAATGAGGCGGCCGAGGAAACTCCAGCTGGCGTGTTCGAATCCGAACTGTCTTCGGCGTATTGGTCGATCTGTCCCAGAATGACGTCGGCAGCCGCGCCGTTTGCAGTTGGGATCTGATTGTAGATCAACACACGGTCGTTGCCGGAATCGGCGATGAACAGCCTGGTTCCATCGCTGATGGCGGACATCGGGGAGCTGAGCGTACCGCCGCATCGGCTGGGGTAGTAGTACAGCGTCACACCTGTTTCGCTGGTCGTATCCGTGTTATTCGACGCGCACAGATCGGAATGGTAGATCGTGAAGCCCTTGGCGTCCGTCGTCGTGCTCATCGTGTTGGAGTAGTTGGACGTCATGTCCTTCTGCCCCACAACCACGTCCGCGGCCTGCCCGTTCGTCGTCGGAATCGAATTCCAGATCAAAACCCGGTTCTGGAAATTGTCAGAAACAAATAGGTGCTGGCCGTCGCTGGACACCGAGGCCGGCGCGAACAAGGTGCTGGCCGTCGTCTTGATGGTGTAGAGGTTCTGCACATCGACATCGAGGCTGGGCTGACCCAGAACGAACTTGGCGGCTTGGCCGTTGCCCGTGATCGGGCCGTAGTACAACACGCGGTCGTTGCCCGTGTCGGCCACCCAAAGGCCGTTGTTCGCGTCGAAAAACGCCCCGGACGGAGCGCGCAGGGAAGTGGCCGAAGCGTGGCCGTGTGGGTACCCGTACAACCCATACTTGCCTGAGGTGAACGAGGTGAAGTCCGGCTGGCCAACGACGAAATCCGCCGCCTGATCGTTGGTCAGCGGCAGCGATTTCCAGACCAGCACGCGGTTGTTGTCCGCGTCCGCGACGGCGAACATCGTGCCGTTATAGGCCACTCCCACCGGAAAGCGCATCGTTTGCGCGGTGGGCGCCTGGTTCAGTGTGGTGGATTGGTTCGGTAGGTAGCTTGTGAAATCGGGTTGGCCAAGCACGACCGAGGCTCCCGCCCAGGGGGTCCCGCCGGGTGCGACCATGCCCGGAGCGGAGCCCAGGCAGATCGGGCAAGGAGTCCCGTTCTGGACGATCTCATCGTGCGGGTTGGGGATCGAGGCTGAGATGTTGCTATAGATCAGGACGCGGTTGTTGTTGGGAAATGCACCCTGCCGGTTGGAGTCGGCGACTACAAGCGTGCCGTTGGCAAACGCTACGCCCTGGGTGGCGCCAATCAGCGTTTGAGCCGTCTCGCTTCGCTGCGCCGCGAACCTCGGTTGCCCGATAACAAGGCGGGCGGCCTGCCCCGTGGAGAACGCCGGCTGCGTGGTAGCCACGCTCATGATCGCTGCAGGACGGCTGGTGGAATGCGCCACAGTCTGGTTGGAGTTCGGGATGCGGTTCGCGGCGCCGCTGCGCTGACCCCGGATGCTTTGAGCCTGGGAGGCCTCGCTAGTTGGGTCCGCGCCGCGCATGGGCTCGACCATGCGTTGTGCGTTCGGCCCGGTAAAGGACTGCGGCTGCGCCAAAACAAGGCTCGCAGATAGCAATAAAAGTGCGCTCAGCTTCATGGTTGCAGTTCGTTCAGAGGTAGGCAAACTCTCAGTATATCAGGGCGTTAACGTCGCTCGGGGCTTCAAGACGGACTTCTGGACAGAGATGAGACGTACCGCCCTGGTGTAGCGTTTCTTCCGGCTGCGCGCTGGTCGTAACCTCACCCTCGGCTCACCATAGGTATTCCTTCGCATTGCGTCTGCGCTGGTAGCCGTCCAGGACGTGAACCACGCGTATTTTCTTCAACTTGGCGGGGGAAAGCTGACCGATCGGCAGGTAGATAATGCTCCGTCCCAGACGCGCCGCGGCGTTGCGAAAGACAGACCGGGGCGGTTTGGATGCGACGTAAAGCACGTGCCGCTCCAGGGAGTAGTCCAGCCCCGCCAGCAGCAGCCGTTCGGACTTGCTTTCCGCCATGTCGTAATCCGGGTCGCTCCAGACGTCGAACATGCGGTGCGAGGGCAGCACCATCAGAAATCCGCCGTATTCGGCCCGTCCAATGCCTGGCCCGATCATGTGCTCGAACGGAAAGGTGGAATAGAACGCCATGTCGGACTCGTTCTGATGCTCGCCCAACCACGTGGTGCAGTAGCCAAAACGGTCCCCGGGATCCTCGTCGAATATGACCACCACCGCGCCGACGTCCCCAGCCAGTCGCTCAGAGCGCCGTACCCAGATCTCCTGGCGGTGCCAATTGCGGATGGTCTCCCGCACGTCGATGCCATCGAGCAGAGAGGTCTTGAACGGCTCCACGTGGGTCCGGTCGTCGCTCAGCATCGAGCGGGCCTTCTGGCGGAGCATCCGCCCGTAGTCCTCGATCACCAGATCCTCGGGTGGATAGCTGCAGATGGCGTCCCCATCTACCCGCTGAGCCCACTCGCCGGGGTATTTCTCCTTAGGCCTTTCTTTGAGCCCGCGCGGCAGTCTCATTCGCTTCTCGCGCAATGGCATGCGGTGCAGCTGCATCCGCCGCGTGTTGGGAGAAAGGTCCTCGCTCCTCAATAGGCGGGTTTCCAGCTCCGATTCCGCAAGTTGCCAGGGCCATTGTCCCGCCGCGTGCCAGACCTCCCAAGCGAAGTTGTCGTCAACCACGCCCCGAGAGGCCGTCAGCAGATCGAACAGGTCGGGCAGCAGCATCTGGGCGCTCAGGGCCAGCTTCCGGGAGAAACGCGCGAGCTGACGCTTCTGCCAACTGGTGAGTTGCTCGTTGGCCTGGATGCGGTAGTTGAGTTCCGCTTCTCGCAGCAGTTCGCGCTGCAGGCTCAGCCGGTCGGGCGGAGGGTCCTCAGCCGCCGTCCGCCAATTTTCGTAACGCTCGGCGTAATACGGCGGCAGACTGCAGACCTCGGCCAGGCAATCCGGATGCAGGTTGACGACCGAAAACTCCAGCGAAGAACCGGACGCGTTTGCCTCCTCCGCATCCCCCGCGGGCACTTCCAGGCAATTCAAGAGGGAGGGTGCGGACTGGAAGGCGATGACTGCCAGCGTCTCCCGCGCCGGATCGGACCCCTGTAGCGTCGAGGCCATTGCGAGCGTTGTCGAATCGGGGCTTGCAGCCGCCCCCGAGGCTGCCAAAGCAAGCCTTGCGTATGTCTCGATCCCGAGCCGGGTTGCGGCATAGCTATCAGGCAGAGGCCCAGCGCCCAGCCGGTCAGGGCCATGCATTTCCTCTGCCGGGCTTTCCAAAAGGAATAGGATTTCGGCCTCGATTTCAAGCGCTGACCGGACCGCCTCAACGTATGGGTCGCCCGGCTCGACGATCCAGTAATTGTCCTGTGCGTCTTCGCTTGACGTTGGATCCGACCACGACCACGCGACGGCCGATAGTTCGGGCAGACGCGCCACTGCGCCCAGAATCCCGGTGCTGAGATCCCGCCACAGCGGCACCGCGACGACCGCGGGTCTCGCGGCCAGGATCGTTCGCCGCACCTCGACGGCGAACTCCATGCTGCCCTCTACGACCGGCAGAAGGGTCACGTGTCCGTGTTGGAGGCGAGTAGTCAATGCGCACCGCCAGGAACCAATTGGAACCGCTCCGCCACCCGTTGGCCCGCCGCCCAATCCGAGCGTGCGCAAGCGCTCATCCAGACTGTCGAATTCGCCGGTAAATGTCCGTAAGAGGTTGATTCCATATTCAGGCACTTGCAGAATTCGATGAGTTCGGCGATTTCGTCCTATGCGACCTTCGCCCGGCCTCCAATCCTCAGGCCAACCTCAGATACCGCAGTGCCTCTTCGCCCAGTGTCTGCCGCACCGAGAACTCAACCGGCGGCTTCCACCCCGCGCGGCTGCTGACGGCCGGGAGTCCGGCCATCAGTTTCATGGAATAGCGCGCGATGTTGATGCCGTCACGCACCGTGTACCGCTCGTCCTCGACGTGCGCCAGTTGCAGGAAATCGGTGACGTAGTTCAGCAGTTCCTCGTCCGCGAAGGGCAGGTTCTCGTGCAATATCGCCAGTTCTTCTTCGCGTTCCGGAAAGTCGATCAGGATCTGGGGCTGCAGCCGCGAATGAATATACTCGGGCAGATCGAAGGTCGAGGCATCGTCGTTCATGGTCGCAACCAACCGGAATCCCGGGTGCGCTTTCACCTTGATGCCGGCCAGGAGCGATTCGACATAGCGCCGCCCGTCCAGCAGCGGAGCCAGGCTGGCCCAGCTCTTCTCCGACATTCGATTGCCTTCGTCCAGGATGGCCACCCCGCCGCGAATCATAGCCGTCAACAACGGCGAGGCCACGTAGCGCAGCGATTGCGGCCCGTCGATCACCGGCTGCACGATCAAATCTTCAGGGCGAGTGTCCACGGTCGCCTGCATGACGTAGGTTTCACGCCCGAGTCGCCGCGCCGCCGCGAAGGCCAGCGTCGTCTTACCGACACCCGGCTTGCCCACCAGGCGCGGACTCATAGGTGTGTCGCGCGGGTCTACCACCAGCCAGGCAGCCAGCAACTGCCGCATAGCCTCGTCCTGGCCCACCCACTCCACCGGCAGCTCGTCGGGATGCGCGAGATGCAGGGTGACGCCGTCGATGACAACAACCATATGGTCTATTGTGCAAGAAACTCGACGAATGGCACTCAGTTTCTCAGCGGGCTCCTGGGAACAGTTCGCGTAGAGCCCATATCGAGCATCTGATTGGCGGGTCTGCAGCCAGGCTGAATGCTTGAAACCGAAGTGACCGCGAGGCCTGACCGGTGGTGAGCCGCGACGGGATCGCTTCACGACCGGGCTACTTCCCAGCCCAGCACAGCCTTTTCAGCACGCACCCACGCACGGCCCAGCGTCGTCGATTGTGCTCACTAGCACGCTGCGTTCGCGGTCGATCGTTCGCCTGCCAAAGGCGCCAGCCGGGGCGTCCCCTTCACTCACCAGCCCTGTCCCCGGCGACTTCCTCGGCGCGGCGCCGATTTCCAGCTATTTTCAAGGAGAGCCGGGAATTCTGCGTCCTCTGGGCGCCCGGCCGCCGTTATAGCAGTTGAAGGTCAAGGAAAACGGGTGAAGCTGCCGGGTGTCACAGTATCGGACAGAACGCCGGACAGGGCGCCCGGAACGGCGGCGTCCGAAGTTGGATCGCCTACCGATACGGCCGCAGCCGAGTTTTCCGCCCTGGTTTGCGAACATCAGTCGATGGTGTTCAGCATCGCGCTGCATTACCTGCGCGACCGGGAGTCGGCCGAGGAAGTGGCTCAGGATGTATTCCTGCAGTTGTACCGCCACAAGCATCGACTGGAGGGGCCGGGGCATATCACGGCTTGGTTGCGTCGCGTGGCGTGCCACCGCTCGATTGACTATGCGCGGCGCCACCACATGGACGCGCGGGTCGGGTTAGATGAGATTGGCGAACCGGCGGGCGCGGTGCAGCCGGACGATCCGATGCTGCGGGAGAGATTGCGCAAGCTGGTTCTCTCGCTGCCCGAAAAGGCGAAGATGGTGATGATCCTGCGTTACCAGGAAGACTTGGACCCGGAGGAAATTGCGCGAGAATTAGAGATGCCGGTGAGTACGGTGAAGAGCCATTTGCAGCGTTCTCTGAGCGTGCTTCGACAGAAGTTCGGTCGGGCGCTGGGAGGGAATCAGCGATGAGCGGCCAGGAAGATCGATTCGATAGCGAGTTGCGTGCTGCAATGCGCCGCGAGGAGGCCCCGCTGGGTTTTGAGGCCCGTCTGATGGCCCGGCTCGACGCTGAGCAAAAGCGGGAAAGCGTGCTCGCCCGCTGGTTAAAGCTTCCCCTGCTGCCGCTTCCGATGATGTCCCGCTGGGCTTTCATGGCCGTGTTGTGCCTGGTCGTGGTAGCCGGAGTTCAATTTGAGCGCGACCGGCAGGAGCGGATCGAGGGTCAGGCGGCAAAAGTGAAGCTCATGCAGGCCCTGCGCGTCACTGGATCACAGCTTCAGGCAGTGCGTGAAAAGGTGTTGGAATCGTCGGCCGATCGCCCTGCCGGAGAATGAGCGATTGAAGCAGCCTGGGCTAAAGACATGGGACGGACTCTGCGGATCATACGGGTTTAGCGGGACTTAGAAACCCGCGGCGCGCGATCGGGAGCTGATCCCGGCATGGCACGCAACACGGCGTGCAAGACAAGACAGGTCGAAAGATGTTGAGGGAGAGACTATGAAACTCGCAGTGTGTTTACTCGTATTGACGACGGGCGCGGCACAGGCTCAGATGCTGCTCAAAATCCCGGATTCTTTCTCCAAACTGGCCGAGAAAGCGGAAGAGGTCGTGGATGTGACCCTGGACCCCGCTATGCTCGGTCTGGCCAGCAAGTTCCTTTCCGACAAAGACGCGGACGAGAAGGCGGCCAAGAAGGTCGTTAGCGGCCTGAAGGGGATTTATGTGAAGAGTTACACCTTCGCCAAAGAGGGCGAATACTCTGACGCCGACGTGGAACTGCTGCGTGCGCAGCTGCGCGGCCCCGGCTGGTCGTGCATCGTGAATGTGCGTAGCAAGAAAGACCGCGAGAATGCCCAGGTCTGTTTCTTCTCGCAGAACGGCACAGTCGCCGGACTGGCGATCGTGGCATCGGAGCCCAAGGAACTGACCATCGTGAACATAGCCGGCTTCATCGACAAGGAGCATCTCGGACTTCTGGAGGGCCAATTTGGGATTCCCAAGATACATACCGAGGACAAGCAGAAGAAAGACGACAAAGACTGAGCGAGTCCCTAGTCACTTAGCGCAGCGGAGTGGAGGAAAGCATGAGAATCAGGTTCTTACCGGCGATATTGCTTTTGCTCGGTGTGATTTGCCGGCCAGCGTCCGGAGCCGAGCGCGACTTTCAAGCGGTAGTTGGCGCGATCGAGGGGCACCTGGGCGTTCATCGCACACACATCCCCATCCTGGGTTTTGCCAAACTGTTTGTAAAAGCGTCCACCCCTTCCGGTCTGCATGGTCTTGAACTGGCGACTTTCGAGGATCTTCGGTATTCGCCCGATAGAATCGGCGACTTCCGTAACATCGTCAGCGCCGCGCTGGGCGACTCCTGGCATACCATGGTCCAGGTTCAAGCCGCGGGGCGTAGAGAATACACCGGCATCTTCATCAAGGGGCAAGGCGGCCAGTTCCGCATGCTGATAGCCACGATTGAGGCGCAGGAAGCGACCGTGGTCGAGGTACAGCTCAGCCCGTCGCAGTGGTTCGATTGGCTAAGCAACCCCGCCCGGATGGGTCAGCGGGTGGGCGGCAAGAACCGGCATGAGGGGTGCTGCGAGGAGGAGTGAGCCGGCTTACTGCAGCAGGGCCTGCAGGCGTGCCCGCACCTTCTCGGCGTCGGGTGCTTGCGGGGCCCGCTCCAGGTACAGGCGGAGTGCCGCAGCGGCACCGGCGCGGTCGCCCCGCCGCTCCAGCACGGCGCCCAGGATGTTGGCGAGTTTGGGGAATTGGCGGCCCGCATCCAGATCGAGACCGGTACGCGCGCTCTTCTCCGCCTCGTCCAGCTTTTTCAGATTGAAGCAGGCGATCGCGTGGACCAGGTACATGCCCGGATAGCCTCCCGGCGAGAGTCCAATGACCGCAGCCGAATTCGCCTCGGCTTCTTCCCAGCGCAGGCCGGTGGCCGCCAGCAGTGCCAGTTGAATGCGTGGACTGAGGAACTTCAAGTCGGCTGAGGATGCGTGGCGAAACGACTCCGCGGCTTGGTCCTTCGCACCCTGCGTGAGTTGAAGCTTGCCCAGGTCAAACCAGGCGGTGGCGTAATCCGGAAAGCGCGCGATGGCTTTTTCAAATCTCTTCTGCGCCAGGTCGGCATGACCCGCCGCCAACTCCTGCCGTCCCTTGATCAGTTCTTTCCGTGCGGGCTCGGGCGCGTGCAGGCTGTTGACGCTGATGACGCTGCCCTCGCCCTGATCCAGGGGCTTCAAAACGAGCTGGCCGATGTCGGCGCCCAACCGTAGGTCGAGCCGTCGTAAATTGGCTCGCAGCACTTCGAAGCTCGGCAGGTTCACCACGACGCTGCAGGACGAGTACTTGTTGAGTGTCTCGAAGTCCTTCGAAGACCCGAAGCTGAGTTGCAGCCGGAAGCGGAACTCGCCTTGGGTGTCGGCCACTGTGCGCCGCTCCTCGGCACTCGACCCGCTGGCCGGCAATCCCGGGCAGTCGAGCAGCACCGGGATCATCTCATCCGGCGGCAGACCGTCGAGCAGCACTAGCCGGCCGGTCAGGAGAATGCCCCTGGTGGTGTCGATCAGGTCCGGGGAGGTGGTCGCGGTTGACGGTGTTGTAGAAGCTGGAGGCTTCGTGGGTGTGGGGACGGGAGCGGGCGCAGGGGTCTGCTTCTGTGCCGCGAGCGGGCACACAGCAAACGCCGCAATGGCCGCGAGGCGCGACAGCAAACGGACCGATGCGCAGTTCATGGGCTTTCCTTCCCAACCTCGTGACCGCGATGCGCCGGGGCGTCGCGGCATGCGGTTGAACCCGATATTACACCGGAATTGCAGCGCCGCGAACAGCGGACTTCCGGTCAGGTCCTACCAGGCCAGCAGCGCCTCGGCTTCTCTCAAGATGTCTTCGGTCTGCGGCAGAATGGCGTCTTCCAGTTCCGGATGGTAGCCGACCCAGGTATCCATGGCGGCTACGCGGCGCACGGGAGCGTCGAGGTATTCGAACAGCTCGCCGGCAATGCGGGCCGCGATTTCGGCGCCATAACCGAAGCTGAGCGTATCCTCGTGCACGATCAGCACGCGCGAGGTCTTCCTGACCGAGGCCGCAATCGTGTCCCAGTCGTATGGTGCCAGGCAGCGCAAGTCGATCACCTCGATTGTGGCGTCCTGGCGGCGGCTCTCGGCCTGGGTAGCGGCTTGCAGCGACTTCTGGACCGTCGCGCCGTAGGTGATCAGTGTCAGGTTCTGGCCCGGCTTGGCGATGCGCGCCTTGCCGAAGGGGATGGTGTAATCCGGACCCGGATGCGGCGTGCGGTTGTAAGGCTCGCGGTACAGCCGCTTGTGCTCGAGAAATAGCACGGGATCCTCGCAGCGCAGCGCGGTGCGCAGCAGCCCGCAGGAGTCCAGCGCATTGGACGGGAACACCACGCGCAACCCGGGGATATGCGTGAAAGCGACCTCGCCGCATTGGCTATGGTAGATCGCGCCGCCGTTGAGGTAGCCCCCGATGGGAATTCGGATCACCATGGGAGCGCTCCAGCCGTTGGCCGATCGCCAGCGGATATTGGCGAGCTCGTCGCGAATCTGGAGCATCGCGGGCCACACGTAGTCGAAGAACTGGATCTCGGGTACCGGCTTCAAGCCGCGGGCCGCCATGCCGATGGCGCGGCCTAGAATGTTCGCTTCCGCGATGGGCGTGTTGAAGCAGCGGTCGGAGCCGAAGCGTGACTGCAAGCCATGGGTCGTCTTGAAGACGCCACCCTTGCCCTTCACTTCCTTGAGGTTCTCCTCGCGGCTGCAGTCGGCTACATCCTGGCCGAAGACGACGATGCGCTCGTCTCGCGCCATCTCCTCCGACAGTGTCAGATTGATCTCGTCCACCATCGTGCGAGGCTCGCCCTCGAACTGCGGCTCGGATTCGAACTGGGGACCGCACGGGTCGACGTCCGGGGAATACAGGAACTCGAGTGCGGCCGAGCGGGACGGCCCCGGGACGTGCAGCACGCGATCGGTGATCTCCTGGATCTCAACGTCCACTTCGTGGCAGATCCGCTTGTAGGCGTGTTCGTCCAGCAGCCCCTCGGAGATGAGCCAGCGGGGATAGGTGACCAACGGGTCGCGCAGGGCCTCGGCCGCGCGCTCCGCCTCGGTTTTGTACAGGCGTTCATCGTCGGACAGCGAGTGGGAATACGGCCGGATCACATGCGCGTGCACCATGGCGGGACCGTGACCGGCGCGCACCCAGCCGATGGCCTGCGTCAGCGCGCCCACCGAGTCCATGAAGTTGTTGCCGTCGCATTCGATGGTGAATAGGCCCGGGAAGTTCGCCACGAGTTTCGAGATGCTGCCACCGGCCGTCTGCCGCTCCACCGGCGTGGAGATGGCGTAGCCATTGTCCTCGACCACGTAGAGGAGCGGGAGGCATTCGAGGCAGGCCACGTTGATGGATTCCCAGAATTCCCCTTCGCTGGTCGCGCCTTCGCCAGTGGTGACCAGCGTGACTTCATCGGAGCCGGGTTTCAACAGATGCCGCGAACACGCTGAGCCGACGGCCTGGCCGAACTGCGTGCCGGTCGGCGAGGATCCGGTGAAGACGTGGCGGTCATAATCCGACCAGTGGGAGGGCATCTGGCGACCGCCGGAGAAGGTGTCCGCCGCCGCGCCAACGCTTGCCATCAACATGGTCTCGGGGGTGATACCAAGAGCCAGCGCGAGGGCCCGATCTCGGTAGTACGTGAAGAACCAGTCCTCGCCGGGCTTCAGCAACAGTCCCACGGCGGTCTGAATGCACTCGTGGCCGGCCCCGGAGATCTGGAACCAGATGCGGTTCTGCCGCTTGAGCAGGATCTCCCGGTCGTCGATGCGCCGGGACATCTGCATGATGCGGAAAGCGCGAATCAGCGTCTCACGGTCCAAGCCGTGGTAGGGCTGAGCCGCTGCGCTTGCTTGCAGGCTACTTCGGGCGGAACTCGCCATCGAATCCATTCTCCCTTTGACAGTTTAGCGGATGATTCAGGCCGGGATGAGTTACGTGTCGAACAGCGTTGGGGAAACCGGCCTAAACGAAATCCGGCGGAAATTGAAGGGCTTGCGCCTGTGCCCGTTCAACGGGCTTTACAATGGAGAATCATGAGCGGAGCAGGTGCAGGACTGGAAGGCGTCATAGCCGCCGAAAGCTCGATTTGTTACATCGACGGGCAGGCCGGCGTGCTGGCCTATCACGGTTACGATATCAACACGCTGGCCGGGAATGCCTGCTTTGAAGAAGTCGTGTTCCTGCTTTGGCATGGCCGCCTTCCCACCCAGGCCGAACTGGAGCAGACCCGGCGGGCGCTGTACCTGGAGAGAGGGCTGCCCCGCAGCGTGGTGGACTTTCTGAAGAGCATCCCGCAGGTGAAGCCGATGGAAGCGCTGCGCTCGGCGGTGAGCCTGCTCGGTTCGCTGGACCCCACGGCGCGCGAGACCTCCGTCGCGGCGAATCTGCACCGGGCGCTGTGCCTGGTGGCCCAGGCTTCCACCATCGTCACCACGTTTGATCGCGTTCGGAAGGACCTGCACGTCGTGGAGGGCGACCCGAAATTGGGCTTCGCCGCGAACTTCCTTTACTGCCTGACTGGGAAGCGCCCGGACCGGGTGAGCGAGAAGGCGTTCGACATCGCACTGACGCTGCACGCGGACCACGAGTTCAACGCCTCGACGTTCGCAGGGCGCGTGGTGGCGGCGACCCTGAGCGACATCTACTCGGCCGTGACGGCGGCGATCGGCGCCTTGAAAGGCCCGCTGCACGGCGGGGCGAACGAGGATGTGATCAAGCTGCTGCAGGAAGCCGGCGGGCCGGAACGCGGGGCCGCGATGGTGGAAGCCATGCTGGCGGCGAAAAAGAAGGTCCCGGGCTTCGGGCACCGCGTCTACCGGACGCAGGACCCCCGCGCGGCGCATCTGCGCTCGCTCAGCGAGGAACTCGGAAAACGGACCGGACACGAACGGTTGTACCTGACTTCGCGCAGGATCGAGGAGACGGTAGCCCGGCTGAAGCCTGGAATCTACCCGAACGTGGATTTCTACTCGGCCTCGACTTACTTTTCGCTGGGCATCCCGGTGGACCTGTTTACGCCGGTCTTCGCGGTGAGCCGGATGTCGGGCTGGACGGCGCACATTCTGGAGCAGTATGCCAACAACCGCCTGATCCGGCCGCGGGCCGACTACAAGGGCGCGCAGCCGCCCCTGCCCTGGGTGCCGGGGGAGAGTCGTTGATAGAGCAGGACGAGGCCACCGCGCCCTTTCGATCACGGCTCGGAATAGAGATTCTTTATGCATGATTTGAGTTACTTTCGATCCAATCTAGATGCCGTTGCGCAGCGGCTCGCCGACCGGGGATTCAGCCTGGACGTGGAGGTCTTTCGCGCCGCCGACTCGAAGCGCCGCGCGGCGGTCACCGAGATCGAGGCTTTGAAGGCCCGCCGCAATGTGGAATCGCAGGAGATCGGCAAGAAAAAGAAGGCCGGCGAGGACACCGAAGCGCTGCAGGCCGCGGTGCGTGAGATTGGCGAGCGCATCACCTCACTGGACGAGCAGGTGAAGGCGGTGGACGAGGAGTTCCGGCTGACCCTCGCGGGCATTCCGAACCTGCCTCACGAGTCCGTTCCGAAGGGCAAGTCGGAAGCTGACAACGTCGAGGTGTCGAAGTGGGGCACGATTCCGCAGTTCGATTTCGAGCCAAAGTCGCACTGGGACCTGGGGCCGGAGCTTGGGATTCTCGACTTTGAGCGGGCCACGAAAATCACGGGCGCGCGATTCGCGGTTTATTTCGGTTTGGGCGCAAAACTCGAGCGGGCGCTGATCAACTTCATGCTCGACCTGCACACGAAGGAGCATGGCTATACGGAGGTGCTGCCTCCGTTCCTGATCAACTCGGCCAGCCTGTTCGGGACGGGGCAATTGCCCAAGTTCGCGGAAGATCTATTCCATTGCGAGGGCTGGGACCTGTGGCTGGCCCCGACCGCCGAGGTGCCGGTAACGAACCTGTTCCGCGACGAAACCCTGGACATCGACCGCCTGCCGATCCGGTTGACCGCGTACACGCCGTGCTTCCGGAGCGAGGCCGGCAGTTACGGGCGCGACGTGCGGGGCATCATTCGCCAGCACCAGTTCCAGAAAGTCGAACTGGTGGTGTTCTCGAAGCCCGATGACAGCTATGCCGAGCACGAGCGACTGACCCGCTGCGCGGAGGAAGTGCTTGAAAAGCTGGGGCTTCCCTACCGCCGGATGCTGCTGTGCGCGGGCGATACGGGGTTCTCCTCGGCCAAGACCTACGACCTGGAAGTGTGGCTTCCGGGGCAGAAGACCTACAAGGAAATCTCGTCCTGTTCGAACTTTGAAAGCTTCCAGGCGCGCCGGGCCAGCATCCGGTACCGGGCCGGCAAAAAGAACGAATTCGTCCACACGCTGAACGGTAGCGGCCTGGCGGTCGGGCGGACGTGGCTCGCCATCATCGAGAACTACCAGCAGAAGGACGGCAGCGTATTGGTGCCCGAGGCGCTGCGGCAGTTCCTGGGCGCGGAAGTGATCACCCGGGACGGCGGGTTGAAGTAACGACTGAACCCGTCCGAGCCGCGCCAGGGGAACACCCAAGCGGTGCTTCGAACTCTCCGCCATGCGCCGGTCGCCGCGCCGGAGAATAAATCTGTCTGCTCCAACCTGCTGATTCCAAAACTCTTCAACCGGTACTTGCTCCGGACTCCGGCCGGTGGGCTTGCCCGGCGGGAGTAGCCTTGTGCCGCAGGGTGAATTACCCCAGCGAGGGCGGCGCGAGGAGATGAGGTATGGAGATGCGGAACATTCAACAGCCGGGGAACCGGCGCGAACCGGCAGTCCGGGCGGGCATGATATTGGCCCTGGTCTTTGGAATCGGGGCCGGAGGGGCGCTAGCGACCCCGCCATTGACGACGGTTCAGGACCAGTTGTTCCGCGCAGACGGCACCCCGGTGAACGGCACATTGCTGATTTCGTGGAGTGCGTTCGTCGCGTCAGACAACTCGAATGTTCCGGCTAACACACTGCGGGTACCGGTCAGCGGCGGGCTGTTGCGCGTTAAGCTGGTGCCAACCACGACGGCGACCCCGGCGACGGGCTACAAGGTGATGTACCTGGTTGACGGGAAGCTGACGAACACGGAGTCGTGGTCGGTGCCGCCCAGCATCGCGGCGGTGGCGGTCAAGCTGGTGAGGACGTCCACGCCGCCGGTGACAGCGCCGCCCGCCGACACGGCGATCCAAGTCGCGGATGTGGCGGGGTTGAGCGATGCGCTGGCGGACCGGCCGTCAAGAGGCAGCGGCTACCTGCCGGGCCGGATTCTCGTTCCCGACACGAACGGCGACCTGTCGGGCATGAACGGATCCGCTGACCAATGCGTGAGGGGAGACGGGTCGATGGGGCCGTGCGGATCGAATCTGAACTTCTACGACCTGGAGACGCCCAACGGGGCGATGAACGGCTCGAATGCCGGGTTCACGCTGGTCAGGGCGCCGAGCCCGGCGACATGCCTGCTGCTGTTCAGGAACGGATTGCTGCAGAAGGCGGGGGTCGATTACACCCTGACGGGGCCGTCGATCTGGTTCCAACCGGGCTCGGTACCGCAACCGGGGGACCTGCTGCAGGCGAGCTACCGGGCTGGGCGATAGCCTCCTGCAGCGGATCTGTGCTAGAGGGCTCGCCGGCGAAGGCGTCCGAGAGCGAGGAGCAGCGCCCCACCCCCGGCCATCAGCAGGCTGGTTCCGGCTTCCGGGATGGGGGGAGGCGGAGGGACAGGGCCACCACCGCCAAAGCCGCCGGAAGTGGGGACCGATAGCCAGGTTGGTCCGAGCATCGTGTCTCCGAGGACCACGCCGAGGTCGTTGATGGCGACCAGGTAAGTTTCGAGGCCCTCCACGGGGCGGATGTCGTAAAACGCACCGGAATAGCCGGTATAACCGTCGGGCATGCAAGTGGGGCAATCGCTATGCCATCCAACGATCTGGCCCGAGTCGTTGATGGCGCGGGCAAAGCTGTCAGGAGCGCCAGAGAAATCGGCGTTGTCAAACGTTACGCCGTTAAAGCTGAACGCATGAAACTGAGAGCCGTCGAAATAGCTTCCCACAACCTGGCCCAATGCGTTGATACCCAAAACATACGTTCCAGCCGCGCCGGGGACATCGAGCGTCGTGTAGACGCCGCCCTGCTCGATGAAACCGTGGGTGATGCCAGCCGAATCGACGTAGTAACCCACGACCTTGCCGCTGTTGTTAATGCCAAAGGCGAGGGTGGACCTGGCACCGGGGAAACTCAGAGTGCTGTAGACGCCTGATTTCTCGATGAACCCCTGCACGGATCCAGAGGCAGTCTGATAGTAGCCGACGACCTGACCAGCGTCATTGACTCCTTCCGGGTGGGTTCCTACGCCTGAAGCCGAGTCCGGCACCATGATGGGCGAAAATCCCTTGCTGTCAAACAGGAATCCGGTGTAGACGCCGGCGTTGAGATTCCAGCCCACGTAGTCGCCCATGTTGTTCATTCCAGAGGCAACAGTGCTACCCCAGGCAATCGTGGGATCCGAATAGACGGCAAAAGTCGGTCCAGCCAGCGCGGGCAAAGCAAGCAGGAAGACACACCCCAAAAAATCGAAAATCAAACTGCGTGTTTTCATGTGAGAGTGACTCCTCCTCAAGAGTCTAAACATGCACGAGCCCACACCCTTCCCTCCGGGTGGCAACAACCCTGTAGGCATTGTAAATACGTGGTTTGCAGGCGTCAATCATTAATTTCCATGAATAAACGATATTGAGACTCAAATGTCACTCAAATTGGCTATGTGCAAGTCCGGCCCGGATTCGACAACGCAGTAATGGAAGGCGTAGAACGGGATCGGGTAATCGCCGCCCGCCGGGCGCGAGGATTCCGACGACGCACCAGTGAATAGCATGTAATGCTCACTTGAAACAGCGGTAAAGCGGCCAAATCTCCCATGGTATTCCCGGTCCGGAATGCGATAACGGATACCGATCCGGCGCGAGCGGAAAAAGAGGTAGCTCAAGTTGAGAGCGAGGCTTGAACCGGAAGGGCGCTTGTGTCTATATACTCACAGCATGCGCGAGGCGGACGCAAGTCGCGACACCAACTCACTGAACAGGCTGCATGTCGCGTCCAGCGAGGTTAGCCGGGCGATCCTGCGCGCACACTCACGCCAGAGTCTGCTGAACGAAGTAACCCGCATTCTTGTCGAATCCGGTGGATTCGCCATGGCCTACATCGCGTGGCACGATCCGGAGTCCCGGCAATTGGTGCCGGTGGCACGCTGCGGAGACGACACCGGCTACGTGGACCACATCGTGATTTACACCGACGACCGGCCTGAGGCTCAGGGTCCAGGCGGAACCGCGTTTCGTACGGGAGCGCCTTATATCTGCAACGATTTCGCGCACGACGAGCACACACGACCATGGCGGGCGGAGGCCGGCGTTTCCGGTTGGCTGGCCTCGGCTGGACTCCCGATCGTGTACAAAGGCGCACCCTGCGGCCTGCTGTCCATCTATGCCCGCGAACAGGGGTTCTTCGGTTCGAGCGAAGTGGAACTGCTGCGCGATGTGGCCGGCGACATCGCGTTTGGGCTGGAACACATCGAGTCGCAGAGGCTGAAGAGAGAGGTCGAAGAGGCTTTAGCCGCAAACGAGCAACGGCTCAGGCTCGCGTTGGAGTCCTCCGAACTCGGCACCTTCGACTGGGATCTGGTCAGAGGCAGGTTCCACCGGGACCGGCGGCAGGAGCAGATTTACGGCTATGGAGTGGGTGAGTTCGGCGACTCCTATGAAGCGTTCATGGACCACGTCCACCCGGACGACCAAGCCGCCGTCAGCAAAGCGTTGGAAGCGGCCGCTCTGAGCGGGGGAAGGATTCATGTAGAGTTCCGGGTCGTCTGGCCTGATGGGAGTATCCACTGGGCCGTTAGCCGGGGAGAGCTAACCCACGACGAAGCGGGCACGCCGATCCGGCTGATCGGAACCACAGCCGACATCACCGAACGCGTCCATAGCACGGAGGCGCTGCGGCGGAGCGAGGAGACCCACAGAAAACTCTTTGAGAGTGTTCCGCAGGGCGTCGTGTATCAGGACGCGAATGGGGACATCACATCCGCGAATCCGGCAGCGCAACGAATTCTCGGTTTGAGCCTGGGTCAACTGCGCGGGGTTGAGGCGAAAGACCCAGGCTGGGGACTGTTCCACGAGGACGGCGCGCCCTGGCGCACTGAAGACCATCCGAGCATGGTGGCCGTGCGAACGGGGCAAGCGGTCAGAAATGTGGTGATGTACGTCGTCAAGCCCGGGGCTCCGGCAGCGACCTGGATGCTGGTGAATTCCGTCCCGCTGGGCGCACCGGGCCAGGAGCGGATTTCCCAGGTCTACACAACGTTTGAGGACATCACGGAGAGGAAACGGGCCGAAGATGAACTGCGAGCGAGAGACGCCCGGATTCATCATCTGAACGAAGTCCTGCTTGCCATCCGCAACGTGCAGCGGGTGCTTCTGGAAAGCTCCGATGCAATGGAGATGCTGGGGGGCGTCTGCAAGAGCTTGGCGAGAACGCGAGGTTACGTTAAGGTCCTGGTGGCACAACCGGACGAAACCACGAAAAGCGTACGTTCCGTGGCGGATTCCGGAACGGGTGGGGACTTCTTTTCGCACGCGCCGGTCAGGTGGGACGACGGCCCGCTGGGCCAGGGGCCCACGGGTACCGCAATCCGGGAGCGACGGACCGTCGTATTCGACGACATCTCAAACGATCCCAGGTTTGCGCCCTGGCGGGATGCGCTGATTCGAACCGGGGCTGCATCGATCGCTTCCATACCTCTGATTTGCCGGAACCGGATGTATGGGGTTCTCACCGTTAACGCCGACAGAGTATGCGCCTTCGACGAGGAAGAGATCGAACTACTGACGGGCCTGGGTTCGGACGTGGCCCGTGCGCTGCGTGGACTGGAGGACCATGCGGCCCGCATGGAAGCCGAAGCCGTTCTGCGGGTTAAAGACCGGGCTATCGAAACCTCAATCACCGCCATTGCGATCGCCGATCCCTCCTCGAATGTGACCTACGTCAACGCGTCGTTCCTGCAGATGTGGGGCTATGACGATGCGGGCGAGGTGGTTGGCAGGCCAATTCTGGATTTCTGGGACGCGCCAGAAAATACCATTCGTGTACTGGGCGAGATGCGGAGAGACGGCAGTTGGGTCGGTGAACTGGCTGCAGTCCGGAAGAATGGTGAGACCTTTGCAGCCGAACTGAACTGCTCGGTGATCAAGGATCCCGAGGGAACGCCGATTTGCGTGATGGGCTCGTTCCTGGACATCACCGACCGCAAGCGAGCCGAGCAGGCGTTGCGCGTAAAGGATCAGGCAATCGAAGCATCCATGACCGGTTTCGGGCTGGCGGATTCGCAGGGAATTCTGATTTATGCGAACTCAGCGTTACTCAGCATGTGGGGCTACGACGACGCTAGCGAAGTGCTGGGAACACCGGCCCCCGGGTACTTTGAATCTCCGGAGGAAGTCATAACCATCCTTACGACACTCCCGGAAGTACGGCACTGGGCGGGCGAACTCCGCGGATGCCGCAAGAACGGCCAGACATTCGATGCGCAGCTCTCGGCCACACTCATACTTGACGAATCCGGGAATCCCCTGTGCATTCAAAGCAGCGTGGTGGACGTCACCGAACGCAAGCGAGCCGAAACCGAGTTGGCCGTGGCGCACGCCGAGCTTGGAGCCGTCAACGCAAGCCTGGAACAGCGGGTGATCGAACGCAGCCGGGAACTCGCGCTCAGCGAACAGCGAATGCGGATGGCGGCCGAGGGCGCGGGCCTGGGGGCTTACACAGTCAACTTCGAGACCGGTGAATTCTACTGGTCGGTGGAATTCAAGAGGCTTCAGGGCCTGGCCGCGAATGAGGCTGTCGTGCTGGACGAACAGGGCGTCCCCAGCGGCGTCCATCCGTACGACCACGACAACTTGGCCCGGGCGCTGGCGCAAGCGAACCATCCGCAGGGGGACGGACTGCTGCAGACGGAGTACCGGGTCGTCACCGGGGACGGTTCCCTGCGCTGGCTGGGCGTCTTCGCGCGCACCCTGTTTGAAGGTGAAGGTCCATCCCGGCGGCCGCTGAGCAGGGCCGGAGTGGTGATGGATATCACCGGCCGCAAACAGGTGGAAGCGGCGCTTGCCGCGGCGCACCGGCAAGTCGTGCTGAGCGAGGAGCGGCTTCGGATGGCGTCAGAGGGCGCCAATGTCGGGACGTTCTACCAGGATCTGCGAACCGGCGAAGGATTCCAATCGGCGGAATTCAAGCGACTCCACGGGGTACAACCGAACGAGCCGGTCCTGGTGGCCGATGGCGTGGTTCCGGGGTGCGTTCATGCGGAGGATCGGGAAGCCCTGCGCAAGAAGATCCTCGAAGCCGCTGACCCCGGCGGGGACGGTCTGCTTAGATCGGAGCACCGGGTGGTCTACGCGGACGGCTCGGTTCACTGGATCGCTTCCTACAGCCGCACCTCGTTCGAAGGCGAGGGCTCGGCGAGACACCCGTCCCGGGTGGCCGGGGCCGTGATAGACATCACAGAACGCAGGTTGGCGGAAGATGCTCTGATGAGCGCCGACGAGCAACTCGCGCTCGCTGTGGAAGGCACGGGCCTGGGGATGTGGGACTGGCGCGTTCAGACGGGCGACTTTTCGGTGAATGGGAATTGGGCCAAAATGCTTGGCTACTCCCGGGAAGAACTGGCTCCGCTCAGCATCGACGTGTGGAGGCGGCTGTGCCATCCGGAGGATCTGGCCAAGGCCGAAGTCGAACTCGAAAAGAAATTCGCGCGAGTCACACAGCTCTACGAATCCGAGTTTCGCATGCGCCACAAGGACGGGCACTGGGTCCCGGTTCTGAGCCGGGGCAAGGTGGTGGAGCGAGACTCGGCCGACAGGCCCGTGCGCATGGTAGGGACGCATTTGGACATCAGCGAACGCAAGCGGCACGAAGCGGCGTTGCGGGAAGCCACGGATGCCCTGGCCGTAGCGGTCGAGGGGTCCGGGGTTGGAATCTGGAACGTCGATCTGGAGGCTTATGTCGCCTCCGTCAGCGAACGATACGCGGAGATGATCGGCTACACCCTGGAAGAACTCGCTCCCTTCAACCTGGCAGCGTTGAAAGCCCTGGTTCATCCGGATGACTGGGAGGGGTTTGAAGCAGCGTTATCCCAGCACCTAGCCGGGTTGACGCCGCTGTTTGAGGCGGATTGGCGCATGCGCCACAAGGACGGACATTGGGTTTACACGCTGCATCGGGGCAGAGAGACCGCAAGAGATGCGGCGGGGAAGCCGATCCGGCTTTCCGGAACGAACCTGGACGTCTCCGCACTGAAGAAGACAGAGGAGCGGCTGCGCACATTCTCCGAAGTCGTGGAACAAAGCCCGGTGATCGTGGTGATCACAACTGCGCAACATGTGATCGAGTGGGTGAACACCGCATTCAGCCAGATCACCGGATACGGACTGGAGGAGGCGGTTGGAAAGCGGCCCGACTTCATCAGTTCCAAGATGCTCGCGCAGGAGTATTACGACCACCTTTGGGAGAAACTGCGGAGCGAAGTCGACTGGCGGGGCGAGTTGAGGAGCCGGTGCAAGGACGGGTCGCTGTTCTGGCACTACACGTTCATTTCACCCATCCGGAATAAACGCGGCGAGGTGGTCCACTACGCCCACGTTTCCCAGGACATCACGCAGCAAAAGCAGGCGGCCGAGGAACTGCGACGGGCCAAGGAGGCGGCGGAGGCGGCGAACCGGGCCAAGAGCACGTTCCTGGCAAACATGTCCCACGAGATTCGCACACCGCTCAACGCCATCCTCGGATATGCGCAGCTGCTGCAACGCGATCCTGCGCTCCCGTCGCACGCTGCGAGCCAAGTGGCGACCATCAACAAGAGCGGCGAGCACCTGATGAATCTGATCAGCGACATTCTGGAGATGTCGAAGATCGAGGCAGGGCGTGCGACGGTTGTCCTCAAGACCTTCGATCTCCTGCCGTTGATCAACGACGTGGCGGAAATGTTCCGCGTGCGAGCCGCCGAGAAGAGCCTTGACTTCTCAGTCGCGCAGAGCGAGACGCTGCCCCGAATGGTCCACTCCGATGAGGGCAAGATCCGGCAGGTTCTGGTGAATCTGCTGAGCAACGCGGTCAAGTTCACCGAGCGTGGGCGCATTGAGGTGCGCTGTGATGCCCAATCCGCGGGAGAGGGTTCAGAACTGCTGCGCATTGAGGTAGAGGATACAGGCACCGGCATTTCGGAAGAGGATATCGATTGCCTGTTCAGGCATTTCGAGCAGACCGACAGCGGGAGAAAGCTGCAATCAGGCTCCGGCCTCGGGCTAGCCATCAGCCGCGAGTTTGCCCGGCTGATGGGCGGCGACATCACGGTTTCCAGCGGGGAAGGGCGGGGTAGCATCTTCCGCTTCGAGGTTCCGGTTGAAGTGGCGGCCGGAACGGTATCGTCCCTTCTCGATAACTCGCGCAAGGTGATCGCCCTGCAGCGGGGGCAGTCGCTCTTACGCGCCCTGATAGTCGATGATATTGCCGCCAATCGCGATTGGGTAAAATCGCTGTTGCTGCTGGTTGGCGCGGACGTCCGGGAAGCGGAGAACGGCGAGGCAGCAGTCAGGGTATGGCGGGAATGGAAGCCCGAACTGGTGCTGATGGACCTGCGCATGCCGGTTCTCGACGGGTTGGAGGCGACGCGGAGAATCAAGGCTGAGCCGGGCGGAGAGAGAACTGTGATTCTGGCGCTGACTGCGGCCGTGTTTGAGGAAGATAGGGCCGCCGCCAGAGAGGCAGGCGCCAGCGACCTGATGGGCAAGCCGCTAAAAGAGGCGGTTCTATTCGAGAAGATCCACGAATACCTCGGGATGGAGTTCGTCTACCAGGACGACCTCGAATTGCGGGCCGAAAGCCAGGCGCATGCTGAAGAGCAGCACCCGGAGATCCTGTCTGATCTGCCGACGGAACTGCGCAGCGCCCTGTCGGAGGCGGCACTCGACGGCGATTCCTGGCGAATCGACAGCCTGATAAAAGAAGCAAGTACTTATAATCAGACTGCAGCGGCACGGCTGCGGAAGCTAGCGGAACATTACGAATACGAGGCTCTTTCGGAACTCGTAAACGCCGGTGAATCTAAATGACGAACGAACAGACAATTAAGGCCCAGATCATGGTGGTCGATGACGTCTCGGGCAACCTTCGCCTGATGGAGCACATCCTGCGCAGCTACGGCTACAACGTGCGTTCCTTCATGCGGGGCGAGTCGGCGATCGCATCAGCGGAAAAGAACCCACCGGACCTGTTCCTCGTCGATGTGATGATGCCAGAGATGAACGGCTACGAGCTTTGCAAGCGGTTGAAGGCCGATGCGAATCTGGCGCCGATTCCGGTCATTTTCCTGAGCGGGCTGAACGAGGCGATTGACAAGGTCCGCGCCTTCGAGGCGGGCGGGGTGGATTACCTGACCAAACCCCTGAGTGTGGAAGAGGTCGTCGCCCGCGTTGATACGCACCTGAAGCTACGCCGGCTGGGGCGGGAGTTGGAGATCAACAACGCCCGACTGGATCAGCAGGTAAAGCTGAAAACCCAAGAACTTGAAGAAGCCAACCGGCGGCTTTCGATTCTGGACAAGTCGAAGAGCGATTTCCTAGCCATGATCTCGCACGAGCTTCGAACTCCGCTGAACGGGCTTTTCGGCGTTGCCGACCTGCTCTTCACGGAAATGGCTCCGGACCCGGAGACGGACGAACTTAAGCAGATGTTCAAGTTGTCGAGAGAGCGGCTGGTCGCATTAATCGACGATGCGCTGCTGCTGACTGAAGTCGAAGTGGACGCTGGGAGATACGGGCACGCCACCTATCCACTGCGGCAACTGCTGGCGCCGGCCACGAAGGACGCGCTGGCCTTCTGCCGCACGCGGGATGTCTCGATCGGCCCCGTGCCGGATGGGCTGGCGACTGTCCGGGGAAATGAGAAGTTACTGAAGAAGGCACTCTGCGCCCTGCTGACGACAGCCGCCAAGTTTTCGGACGAGGGAGACACGATCCTGATCGGAAGCGAGGCCGGCCGGGAGCAATTGGTGCTGACCATAGAAGCGCACGGCAACCGCATTCCAGATGGCGCCCTGCCGGAGTTCTTCGAAGTGCTGGGGGTCGGTGGCACGATCACGCCGGGCGGCGACCTGGGGCTGCAGCCTTCCATGGCAGCACGCGTGCTGCAGCTATTTGGCGGAAGAGTCACGGTGGAGAATCTGGATCCTCCGGGCATTCGCTTCGATGTCCATTTGCAGACGGCCGGAGTAGTGCCGGCCTAGCTGCGGCACGCGATCGGAATTGGACTGAGCGGATTCGGTGAGCCCAAGCCACCGATCGGAATTGAACCATCAGTGCTGGTTGCGGAACCGTCCTGAGTGAAGCCGTGACCGCGGGGGAGCGGCGCCTCTAAGCTGAGTTGACAGCCCTGTCGTTCTCGGCCCGGTGCCCTCGGGGGGCGATTGTGAATGAGATTGCGCTTCCAGGGGGAACCGCGCAAGCTTAGAGTGCCTGGAGGCAAGTGACTCTAACCTCGTCTTCAGTCCAGTAAGGACGGAAACTCTTGCCCAGGAAACCGCGTGCCGCACCGGATCCGGCTACTGCCGGAGTCCCAGACTTAGCCACTCCCTCTACCCGGAGTTCCCCATCGGCGTGCCCCATCGTCGGGATCGGCGCTTCGGCCGGAGGACTAGCGGCGTTTGAGGCATTCTTCTCCGGCATGCCCGCCGACGCAGACCCTGGAATGGCCTTCGTCCTGGTGCAGCACCTGGCTCCGGACCACAATAGCATCCTCACCGAGCTGATCCGGCGGTACACCCGAATGAGCGTGTTCGAGGTCGAGGACGGGATGCGGGTGCAGCCCAATTGCACCTACATCATCCCGCCCAATCGCGACATGGCGTTTCTCAACGGCACGCTGCAATTGCTGGAGCCCCTGGCGCCCCGCGGACGGCGTCTGCCGATCGACTTCTTCTTCCGGTCGCTGGCCCAGGACCAGCATCGGCGGGCCATTTGTATCGTGCTCTCCGGCACGGGCAGCGACGGCACTCTGGGGGTAAGAGCGATCAAGGGCGAGGGCGGCATGGTGATGGTCCAGACGCCGGATTCGACCGAGTTCGACGGCATGCCGCGCAGTGCCATCGCCACCGGCCTGGCGGACTATGAACTCCCGCCCGCCGAAATGGCGGCCCAGTTGATCGCTTACGTCGCGCATGCCTTCGGCAAACCGCCACTCGCAGCGGGCGCAGCGACTCCGCAGGTCGAAAGTGCGATGAAGAAGGTGTTCGTCCTGCTCCGCGCTCAGACCGGTCACGACTTCTCCCAGTACAAGCCAAGTACGATCCAACGCCGCATCGAACGGCGCATGGCCGTGCACCAGATTGACGCGCTCGACGGATACGTCAAGTACCTGCAGCAGACGCCCCCCGAAGTGGAAGCGCTGTTCCGGGACATGTTGATCAGCGTGACCAGTTTCTTCCGCGATGGTGAGGCCTTCTGGGTGCTGGAAGAGCAGATCGTCCCGCAGCTTTTCGCCGGCAAACCCGCGGGTTCGCTGGTGCGCGTATGGTCGCCGGGATGCGCCACCGGCGAGGAAGCTTATTCCATCGCCATGCTGCTGGCCGAGTGGGAGCAGGCCAAGAAGCAGAGCTTCACCGTACAGGTGTTCGCAACCGACCTGGACACCCAGGCGATTGCGACCGCTCGCGCCGGCGTCTATCCGGCGAGCATTGCCGCGGACATCTCCCCCGAGCGCTTGGCGCGCTTCTTCACGGCTGAGGCGGATGGACACGCGTACCGCATTCACAAATCCATCCGGGAAATGCTGGTGTTCTCCGAGCAGGACGTGATCAAGGACCCCCCGTTTTCCAGACTGGATCTGATCAGTTGCCGCAACCTCATGATCTATATGGGTGGGGATTTGCAAAAGAAGCTGATTCCCTTGTTCCACTACGCTCTGAACCCGGACGGATTTCTCTTTCTGGGCACCTCTGAGACTGTCGGTGAGTTTGGAGACCTGTTTACCGTGGTGGACCGTAGGTCGAAGCTGTATCGGCGCCAGACGCAGGCTAACGAGGTGCAGGAGTCTATCCGGGGCCGGTTCGTTCCGCAGACGACGAGGACCGGGACGCCGGTACCGCGAGTTCCAGTGAAAGCCGCAACCACTCAGAGTCTGCCGCTGCGCGAGTTGACTGAACGGGCGATTCTGCGGCTGGTGGCTCCGGCCGCCGCGCTGGTCAACGACCAGGGAGACGTGCTTTACCTGCACGGCCGCACCGGTCTGTATTTCGAACTCGCACCGGGCGAGGCTAAGATCAACAACGTAGTTAGGATGGCTCGCGAAGGATTGCAGCGCGATCTGGTCACGGCCCTGCGCAAATCGGCGGCATTGAAAGACGTCGTGCGCTGTCCGGGGCTGCGCGTCAAAACCAACGGCGATTTCACGACGGTGAACCTGAGTATCAGCCCCGTCGCCGTGGGCCACGGCACGCCATCCGAGCCGGACCTGTATCTGGTGGTCCTACAGGAGGCGCCGGCCCGCGAAGCTGGTGTCGAACCCCAGACAGGAGAGATCCCCGGCGCGGAAAAGGCCCAACGCCCGGCCGAGGAGGTAGACGCACGCATCGCCGCGCTCGAGCTCGAATTGAGGGCCAAAGACGAGCACCTGCAGTCCGCCAATGAGGAACTGGAGAGCTCCAATGAAGAGCTCAAGTCCTCCAATGAAGAGATGCAGTCGGTCAACGAGGAACTGCAATCCACCAACGAGGAACTCGAGACTTCAAAAGAAGAACTGCAATCGGTGAACGAAGAACTCGCCACGGTTAACGCCGAACTGCAGAGCAAGATGGCGGATCTTTCGCGGTCGAACAACGACATGAACAACCTGTTGTCCGGCACAGGTATCGGCACGGTCTTCGTGGACCATCAGTTGCGCATCCTGCGCTACACGCCCGCCGCCACGCGGATCATCAACCTGATTCCCGGCGACCTGGGGCGGCCCGTTTCCCACCTGGCCTCCGATCTGACCGGCTACGACCAATTGGTGGAAGACGTGCGCGCTGTGCTCGACACGCTGACTCGCAAACAGTTGGAAGTCCACACCAAGTCCGGCGAAATCTACTCGATGACGATCCTGCCTTACCGCACGCAGGAGAACATGATCGAAGGGGCGGTGCTCACCTTCGTCGATGTCACCGAGGCTGCGCGGACCCGAGAAGCGCTGCGCAAAGCGAACGAATTGCTCCGGCTGGCCATCGTCGTGCAGGATGCGCACGACGCGATCACCGTGCAGGATCTGGATGGCCGCACGCTCGCTTGGAACCCGGGCGCCGAGAGGATGTATGGTTGGAGCGAAGCCGAAGCACTGGCGATGAACGTCCGGCAACGGATCCCGCCGGACTTGCAGATCGACGCGCTGGGCACGCTGCACCGGCTGAGCCAGGCCGAGGTGCTGGAGCCGTACCCCACCCGGCGGCTCACGAAGCAGGGCCCGGTACTGGAGGTCTCCATTATCTCCACCGCCCTGGTGAACGAGCGGGGGCAGGTGTACGCGATTGCGACCACGGAACGGCAAGTGAGGTTGGCGAAGGAAGACAGTTCCGAGGTGATCGGTGAGTAGCGAAGAAGAAGGCTGTAAGGACAACACGCCCGAGGGGCAGACAGGCGCGGACATTCGCGCGCGGGCGGAGGAGATGCTGCGGCGTAACGCGGCAACCCTGGAGGCGCGTCCGGAAGACCTTTCGCCGGAGGAGACCCGGAGGGTTCTGCATGAGTTGCAGGTGCACCAAATCGAACTGGAGATGCAGAACGAGGAGTTGCACCGGTCGCACCTGGAACTGGACGCCGCCCGCGCGCGCTACTTCGACCTGTACGATTTGGCTCCGGTCGGTTATTTGACAGTGGACGGACAATGGCTGATCCGGGAGGCTAATCTGAATGCGGCCAGCCTGCTGGGGGTGGCCAGAGCCCAATTGGTGCACAGGACCTTTACGAGCTTCGTATTCCGCGAGGACGAGGCCGCCTACTATGGGTTCCGCAAACGCCTCGACAACACCGGCGAGCCTCAAACTTGCGAGTTGCGGATGGTCCGGAAAGACGGAACGGTCTTCTGGGCGCATCTGGACGCCCGCGTCGCACAGGGATTCGGAGATTCCCCGACCTTTTTGATCACTTTCAATGACATCACAGTGCGCAAGCTGGCAGAGTTGGCGCAGAACGAACAGTACATCAATTTCCGTGCCTTCTTCGAGACCAGCCGCGACCTGATTGCGGTGGCCGGGATCGAGGGCCGGATCCTGTTCGCCAACCAGGCCCTGCAAAGCAGCTTGGGCTATAGCATCGAGGAACTCGCCGGGATGCACTTGCAGGACCTGCATCCGGCAGACATACGTGAGGAGGCCGGGGAAAGTCTCACCTCCATCCTGCGGGGCGAACTGACGACAAGCCAGTTGCCGCTGGCGCGGAGGAATGGCAAGCAGTTTCCTGTCGAGAGCCATTTCTGGTTCGGCCGGTGGAACCGCACCGATTGCCTGTACTGCGTCAGTTCGGACCTCAGCGCGGAGCGGGAAGCTTACCAGCTCTTCGAGCGGCTGTTCCGGCACTCCCCGGCGTTGATGGCGCTCACCAGCCTGCCGGAGCGGCGATTCACCGACGTGAACGACGCCTGGCTGAAAACTTTGGGCTATAGCCGGGAAGAGGTGATTGGCAGGACCTCGGTCGATCTCGGCTTGTTCCCGAACCCGGAGGATCTGGACGCGGCAGCCGCCCAACTGCTGCAAGACGGGTCGATCGTGGATAAGGAAACGAAGGTGCGGGGCAAGCACGGAAAGACCCTGAATGGGCTGTTCTCGGGAGGTCTGATTCGAGGACAAGGGCAGGATTATCTCCTGACGCTGATGGTCGACATCAGCGACCGCGAGCGGATCGCGGAGGCGTTGAAGGAGAGCGAGGAACGGTTGAGTGCCATTGCTCGTTCAGCGCTGGACGGCATCATTGTGATGGACCCACACGGAGCGATCACGTATTGGAATCCCGCTGCGGAGTCCATCCTCGGCTACCGGCGCGATGAAGCGATCGGGAAGAACCTGCATAGCCTGCTGGTGCCGGAGCGCTACGACGAAACGTATCGCCTGGGTCTGCAGGAATTCACCCGCAGCGGCCGCGGGAATCTCGTCGGCAGAACGGTTGAGTCGGTAGCCCGCCGCAAGGACGGCAACGAGATAGCGATCGATTTGTCCATGTCGGCGATGTGCGTGAGGGGCGAGTGGCACGCCGTCGGAATCATGCGCGACATCACCGAGCGCAAGCGCACGCACGAGGCGCTGAGGGCCAGCGAGGAACGCTATCGTTCGATTCTCGACTCTTCTCCCGATGCGATTGCAATCACGGATCTCGAAGGCCGCATCGTCATGGTTTCTCCCAGGGCGTTGTCGCTATACGGCTGCGAGCGCGAGGAGCAACTGGTGGGCCATGCGGTCCTCGACTTCCTGATCCCCGAGGACCGCGAACGGGTCGTGTCCAATCTCTCGCGCATGCTCCTGGAACACCATACCGGCCCGGATGAGTACGGTGGACTACGTCCCGACGGGAGCGTTTTGAGTATTGAAGTGAACGGTGGCTTGATTCGAGGCGCGGACGAACTCCCCGCGGGCAGGGTGTTCGTGGTAAAGGACATCACGGCGCGCGTCGCGCTCGAATCCCAGCTCAGACAGGCGCAGAAGATGGAGTCCATCGGCAGGCTGGCCGGTGGCATTGCACACGACTTCAATAACCTGTTGACGGTGATCAACGGATACAGCAATGTGCTGCTGAACATGCGGGAATTGCCGGAACTGGTGCGAGCCGACCTTAAGGAGATTAACAAGGCCGGGGAACGCGCGGCCGAGTTGACCCGGCAGTTGCTGGCCTTCAGCCGCAAGCAGGTTTTGCAACCGAAGCGGCTCGACCTTAACCGGACTGTGGAGGAGATGCTGCCGATGTTGGCGCGGCTGCTGGGTGAGCGCTTTGAAGTCTCCGCGACGCTCAACGCGAAACAGTCAATGGTGTTAACCGATCCAAGTCAGTTGGAACAGGCGATCATGAATCTGGCTTTGAACGCGCGGGATGCCATGCCGGATGGCGGTAGTCTCCGGATGGAAACCGCCTGCGTGGAGCGGTCCCAGAGCCACGGCAAACCGGATGCGCAGGCTGCCCCGACCCGGTACGCCATGCTGATGGTCAGCGACACCGGCGTCGGCATGGACGCGGAGGTACTAAAGCAGATCTTCGAGCCGTTCTTCACCACCAAAGGAGTAGGCAAAGGGTCCGGGCTCGGGCTCTCGATGGTCCAGGGCTTCCTGGAGCAAAGCGGCGGTTCCGTCGAAGTCGAAAGCGAACCGGGGCAAGGGACGAGTTTCAGGCTTTACCTGCCGGTGGCGGATGCGGCAGTCCCGGAGTCGCGACCTTCGAAACCAGATCCAGAGCATCAGGGCAAGGAAACCGTGCTGGTAGTGGATGATGATGCCCCGGTACGGAGATTTACGGCTGCCGCCCTTAGGAGCTACGGCTATCGAGTGATTGAGGCGGCCGATGGCGACCTGGCTCTGGCGATCTGTGAATCCGAAAAAGGTCAGATCGCCCTTGTCATAACTGATGTGATCATGCCAGGCATCACGGGAAGCGAACTGTCGATTCGCATCGGGCAGCGCTGGCCCGCGATCAGAGTGCTGTTAATGTCGGGGTATGACGAACAGAACATCGCGCATCACGCGACTGCGTCGCAGAGCGTGGGGTATATCCAAAAACCATTTGGCCCGGATGATCTGGCCGCCAAGATTCGAACTATGCTGAATCCCGGCCCGGGCAGTCTGGATTCTCGTCAATAGAGTAATCGCCGCTATCGTCGATCGGGATCCTGTCGCCGACAGTTCAGTGAGTCCACGGTGCGCCCATAAGGCAACAGCACCCCAAATGGGTTTACCGGCCGCGTACCCGAATACTGCCCAAAATCCTCAGGTCACTTCAGTTACATCCAAGACGCTCGCGCCCATTGCCTGCACTTTTTTCCCTGTTACAAGGCAAAGCATCTGGATTCGGGACTCGGCATTATGAACCCCCCATGGCCAATTGCGGACCCGGCCGGACTGATTCGCCAGTCGCGTTAGAGGAGCCTCGACGCGACGTGCAGAGCACATCCCGAACGCCTGGTCCGCGAGTCGCCCGATTTACAAGACAGAAGCCCTTGAAATGATCGGAGGAGGGAAGCGTACAGCTTACGTCGCAGTCGCATCCCTCCCCAACTTATGCCTTAACTAAAAGACTTGATTCGACTTAAATCAGACTTGAGTGCGAGCATAGTCGAATCGTTGGTGGCTATTTGGCAGCGGCTCTTCGTTTGCGACGCCGCGCCAGGAAAAGCAGTAACAGGACAGCGCCTGCTACCCAGAGTATTGTTGAAAGTACAGTTTTATCCATGCAAAGCTCCTATTACGTTACGTTCCACTTGCTATATCGCCCAGTTGCCTGAGAAGCAGGAGCATACCGGGACCTGCGGCCACAATCATGATCGACGGGAGAATGAAAAAGAAGATAGGGAAGATCAGCTTAACTCCAACCTTGTTGGCCCTGGTTTCAGCGTCTTGAGTGCGCCTTACGCGCAAATAATCACCGTGAGTACGCAACGCCTCGCCGATGCTGGTGCCAAAACGATCCGTTTGGATCAATACGCTGACCAGTTTCCTTAGCTCCGCTTCGCCCGTTCTCTCCACCATGTGTGTGAGTGCATCCGAACGAGTAGTCCCCGCTCGCATTTCCAGAGAAACCATCGCCAACTCATCGCTTATGTCGCGGTGGGAATGCTGGAGTTCGCGACTGACCACACGGATCGCTTGATCGATGCCCTGGCCGGCTTCTATGCACACCACCAACAAGTCCAGCGCGTCCGGTAGCGAGAGTCGAATTCGCTCCCTGCGTGCACTGACCAAACGGTCCATCACGATCCCGACAAGGATATAGGTACAAAACGCGACTGCGCCGACCATAAGGAACCCGCGTGAGGCGTTGTCGGAGAGTTGACCACGGAAGGCGAAGCAGAGCAGCGTCGGGACTACGATCCAAACCACCTTGATTCCGTTGTAGACAGACAAGGCATTATCGCCGCGGTACCCAGCGGCGATCAGTTCTTTTCTTGTCGTCGAAGCGTCTTGGGGCGAGAGTGGCAATTTCTCTCCCAGCCACTGCAGAGAAGTGACGACGGTCAAGGCGCCGTCATTCATCGGCGCCGGCATATCAGGTTCGTCGGTCGGGGAGGACGATATGATTGTCTCTAATTGCCGGACAAGGCTTCCGGGACGGACAAAAAACACGTAGCCGAAGCCCACGATCAAGACCAGCAGGCACAAGAACAACGCCACTGTGAGAAGAATTGGCACCCTGTCAGACCTTGATATCCACAATACGCCTCATCACCAAGTAGCCAACAATCTGGCCCACTACTGCACCTAAAATCATATACCGTCCGGTAGGGTCGTGTGCCATGCTTTTCAGATAATCCGGCGCAATCATCGACAAAACCAATGCGAGGAATATGGGAATTGCCGATAGAACCAAGGCCGTGAGTTGGCCTTGAGAGGCAACCGCTTTGACGTGACCTTTCAAACGAAACCGGGAACGAATCAAGTTGGCGAGTCCAGACAATATTTCCGTGAGATTGCCACCAGTCTCTCTTTGGAGCAGCACAGCGGATACAAAGAAGCGCACGTCGAGCATAGGTACCCGCTCCACCAGGTTCCTCATTCCGACATCGAAGGGGGTTCCGAGGTTCAGTTCATTTGTCAGCCGGCGAAACTCCACGCCTAACGGAGCTTCCGATTCATTCGCCAGCAGTTCCAGACTGATTGACAGTGCGTGCCCGGCCCGCACCGAACGCGCTACGAAATCCAGTGCCTCGGGGAACTGCTTCTCGAACGCGGCTAGGCGCGCGTTTCGTTTGTAGTTGACGATCAGGACGGGCAGACTGCCTAGGGCTCCGGCGGCCGCGACGCCGCTTACCCAAGGAAACATCAAGGGGTTTAGCTGATACCCGGCGAAACCGCCCGCCAAGGCCAACCCCAGCATCGTAATCAAGACCGACTCCACCCGCCAGCGCAAAGCAGCACCGCCGATCGCAGCGTTGAGCTGCTGCAACGGCCTCACCTTGGCTAGCAGGGGCGAGAGTTCAGCTGCCACTGCCGCGAATTCCGTCCCTTGAGCGGGCGTAGCGACAGTCGTCTGGACGGTCACCTCGGCGGCACTAACTGTCTTCAGGAACTGTTTCACGCGATGCTGCTGATGGGTCTCCATTACCTTGAAACCGACGCCAAAAGCTAACATGATCACCGCGAAGAACACGAAGAAGAGGAGCAGGATCAAGGCCGGCATTGCTAGTTCCTACGAAATGTCTACAACCGTCTGGAAAGTCGTGGGAGGCAGCGTAAAGCCTGCCGCCCGCAGTTTCTCGTAGAACTTGGGCCGGACGCCGGTCGCGCGGAAACGGCCGGTAACCCTGCCCTCTGGGGTGATACCTGTCTTCTCAAACACGAAAATATCCTGAGTGGTAGCCATCTCGCCTTCCATCCCGACACACTCGGTTATGTAGGTCACTCGGCGAGTCCCATCGCTGAAGCGAGCCACTTGCACGATCAAGTCCACTGCAGAAGTTATCTGGGTGCGAATGGAACGCATGCTCATGTTTTGATTTGCCATGCCCAGCATCACTTCGATGCGGGAGATGGCTTCGCGTGGGCTGTTGGCGTGGATGGTTGTTAGCGACCCGTCGTGGCCAGTGTTCATGGCTTGCATCATGTCCATGGCTTCCTCGCCGCGGACTTCGCCCACGATAATTCGGTCTGGCCGCATTCGAAGCGCGTTGATCACCATGTGCCGGATTGTCACTGCCCCAGCGCCCTCCACATTGGGTGGGCGCGCTTCCATCCGGGCAACATGTGTCTGGCGAAGCTGTAGCTCGGCGGCGTCCTCAACGGTCACGATGCGTTCGTTTTCGGGAATTACGGAGGAAAGCACGTTCAGGAGCGTCGTCTTGCCGGAGCCTGTTCCTCCCGAAATAATGATATTCAGCCTGGCCCGGACGCATGCGTTCAGCAGGTCCATCATGCCCTGAGTTACGGTCAGATTGGCTACAAAGTCCTTGTCCGTGATGCGAGTGCGCCCGAATCGCCGTATAGAGAGGATCGCGCCATCGAGCGCGATAGGCGGGATCACAGCATTGACGCGGGATCCATCCGGAAGGCGTGCATCCACCATCGGCGACGACTCGTCCACTCGGCGTCCAACTCGGGAGACGATTTTCTCGATGATCCGCATTAGGTGGGCGTTGTCTTTGAACTCTACTGGGGTGCGGTAGAGCTTGCCAGCTCGCTCGATGTAAACGAGTTTAGGCCCGGTAACCAGAATGTCCGATATAGTTGGATCCTGCAGCAGCGGCTCCAGGGGACCGAGACCGAAGACCTCATCGAGGACTTCGTTGATCACCTGTTCCTTTTCCACCAGGCTGAGCGGAGATTCTTCTTCCTCCACCAGTCGCGACACCGCCAAACGGACCTCTTCCCGCATCCGTTGCTCAGGAAGGGCGCTTAGGGCCTCCAGGTTGACCCTGTTGAGCATTTTCCGGTGAAGTGTGAACTTCAGCTCCTGATGCTCTCTTGAGTACGACTCCCTATTGAAAAGGCGTACGACCCAAGCGGCTTCTCTTTTGGCCAGAGCGGACTGGGGCATGCTAGGGGGAGTTGTCATGAGCGTGTACCGGCTGAATCAAGTCGCCTGATCATACTTTGCTCAGAAGAACGAGGAGAAGAACTTTTTCGTGGAGGTGACCTCTTCCAATCCAACCAGCTTCGCAATCATGTTTCCAATTTGTCTGCAAAGTTGCGTGTCGGGCATGAGTAGACGACTTTCCGCCGACGCCTCATAGAGGGTCTTGTAGTCATTCCCTATGATCGCGAAGACACCGATCCCTAGGAGTTTCTCCAGGTCCGGGATGCTCAACTCCGGTCGCCGCACGACCCGGTTCAAGACCAGCTTGATCCTGCTTGGGCTGAACCGCCGTTCCTTCAGGTACTGCAATAGCTGTTTGACCTGCAACAATGCAGGCACCTCCATGGTGGTCACAACCAGCAGATCGTCGAGTTCGTCCAAGGCGCCAGAGAGCATCGCCGAACGGCCCCGTCCCAAATCTGCAATCGTCCATTGATATTGGGATCGCACGAAGCGCAATACGTGGCGGAGTTGGGAGGCCGGCGGCGCTTCTTGCACTTCCGATTCAATCGGAGCGCCGAGCACCTCGAGTCCGGTGTGGCCGTTTGTGACCAGTGCTCGCCAGAAGCTCTTATCCAGGCGATGAACATTACTGCACGCGTCCAGAATTGAGTATCTGGAACTTGTCTTGATGAAAGAGCGGACTAAACCCGCGGATAAATCGAGGTCAATTACAAGCGTTTCTTTCCCTGTTCGCCGCTGGATCTCCGTGGCTGCGTGACATGCGAGAGTCGTCGCTCCCAATCCGCCCTTCGCGGAAACAACGCCGATGTTCCTCCCACCCTGCCGAACAGTCTCGCCTTTTTTCTCTCTTTCCGCTGCGAGTTTCTCCAGTGCCTGCGGCAAACTCGGGTTACACGGGGGGTAGATGTACTCCCTCGCACCCGCCCGAATTGCCCCGAGAATCTCCTGTGGCGTAGAAACTGTGCTAACAGCGATCACATCGGGATGGCTAGGGCACGCCCTGATCTGCCGGATTAACTCCGGCAGCGTATCCATGCAGTTCCGAACGTCCAACAGCACTACATCTGGTGTAAGCTGCTCAATCTTCTCTAGAAACGTAGCCGGATCGTCTACGCCGGCTTGTTCGAAGATCACTCGCACGGGCAGTGATTGAAGGCAGGAAGTGACCTCTTCCCACAACTCGCTGGTCGAGATGGCAATAGCGAGGCTTATCGAGTACATGGCCACCCTCCGAAGACTATTATCACGCTCCGCCCTTCCCTTGCTTCTGCGCTGCCTGTGTAGCCGGCGGCTCAACTGGTAAGACTGGTGCCGCAGGTGCGGGAACCAGTTGATAACTTGGAGCAGGGGCTGCCTCCTTGCCCTGCCCATTTTGGATGCCAGGGAGCAGTTGCTCCACGGGCACGCTTTCGAGTCGAAGGACTCCTGGTGACCTGTGGGTTGAATTCTCCGTGCGCGCCGCCCCAGGTACGGTCACACCGCCTTGCTTCAGGAATTCCAAGGGCATCGAGATCTCAGGCACCGGGTCACCTTCGGGGATCGGCCGAAGTATTTCCGGAGTGACGACGACCAGCAGTTCGTTCTTGCTACGGTTCTGACTCCTCGATTGGAACAGCTTCCCGAACAAAGGAATGCTGCTGAGCCCCGGAATCTTGTTCAGATTCTCCAACATGCGGTTATCAAGCAGTCCTGCAATGGCGAAGCTCTGTCCGTCCCTCAGCTCCACCTCGGTGGAAATTTTGCGCGTGGCGAGCGCAGGAATGCTAAATCCCTGGTAGACCAGGCCATTAACATAGTCGAGCGAACTCACCTCAGGGGCAACCACCAGCTTGAAGGTGCCACGCGGAGTCACTGTCGGAGTGAACTCCAGCCGGATGCCAAACTCCCGGAACATGATTGAAATCGTTGGGGCGGATCCGGTCGAGCTTTGCACTACGGGATAGGGAAACTCCCCGCCAGAGAGGAAACTAGCCTTCTTGCCGTCCGACGTCAGCAAGTTCGGCTCTGCAAGAATCTCCAATACCTGCTGGTTCTGTAGTGCTTTGATCGTGGCGCCGAGGTTGAGATCGGGCCGGAACAGGAATACGTTCAGGGCGTCGGACAGGCTGAAGTTGGTGGTGGTTGTACCTCCATTGGTGGATGTCGTGACGCTGGGCGCACTGTACTGCCCGGTGCTAACGCGTCCAACTGTATTGGTCGCGCCCGTGCTTAATAGGTTTATGCCGAAATCGGTGCCCAGCGTCCTGCTTACGTCCGCGAACTTTACTTTCAGGAGAATCTGCGTGGCGCCCTGCGGCGTGGCTACGCGCAGCAGGTTCACCGGCGTGCCAAACATCTCGGCGATAGCCGTTGCTCGCTGGGCGCTAACTACGTCTCTGACCGTGCCCCTCAGGAAGACCGCCTTGTTCTCGTAGCTGACTGAGATGTCCTGGTCGCCGAGTTCTTTGCGGATTTCGCTATTCAGGCCGGCCACCAGAGCCGCCAGTTTTTCGTCCTTTACCGGCTTCGTCGGCGGTGGCTGCACGCTTACGTCGAACATCAATCGGCCGCCCCCGACCTGCCAAAGGATCAAGCTGGTCTCACCCGCGCTCATTCCGTTCAGCACCAGTTCGCGAGGGTTAACTGCCACGATATCCAAAATGTCCTCGCTCACGGTCGAAACACGCTGGATATCCACCGGGCTCTCAAGCACAATCGACTTTCCGACAGTGACCATGAGTTGTCTCACCTGTCCCGACCCAATCTGAGGCATTGCCGACCGGGCCGAATCTGCCGAAGGGCCACCAGCAAGTTCATTGCCACGCGGTTGCGCGAGTATCGCAGACGTAAGGGTGACAAGAAGAAAAACAGCTGCAGGAATGGCAGGGCGGAGGCGCAAGATCATTTCGACAACTCCCTTGTGGATGACAACCCACTCCGGGCGGAGCCCTTTCTAGAGCCGAAGATGATTTCGACATTGCGTGGCGCGGGCGGACGGGGCAAAATCTTATGGGCGAGTGGCTTGGGTTCGGGCACGGTGGGCGCTCCACCTTGGAGGAGATACGCCAGCGCCGTGCCGGGAGGCTTGGTCGTCTCGGTGTCGAGAGGGTTGCGGAGGACTAACTGGATCTTCGTGTCACTACCCGCCAAGCTGAGTTTCTCCGCATCTTCCGGAGTGACCAACAGATTCACGACTTGAACCGTAACTGGCTTTCCCTCTGCGTCCTTCTGGATATTCTGGCCCGCTGAGAGAACTTCGACATTCTGCAGCACTGTCCGGGTTTGCGTTCCCAGGTTCGCGTTCGCGTTCGGCGGAGTGCCGGACGCAAGCAAGTCGACTCGCATCCCGGGGCCCACGAATCCGGCTACCCCTACTATATCGTTGACGCGCACAGCCACCGCCCGCTTGCCCATTGGAATAGTTGCCGCCAATCCGCCTCCCGCCCCCGTTGCGGCCAGTCGCATTGAGTGCAGCGGTTCTCCGGAGTAAATGTTCTCAATCACGCCGCGTCCGATGGCGTCCTGGGGCTTCACTACAGCGTAGGAAGGAGGGTTGCCCGGCCAATCCACAACGGTCAGATCCTCACTCCTCAGGAGTGTCCCGATCGGCAGATCGCGCGCGGCGACCAGGACCTTGGCCGCCTTCTCCGAAGCTGCGGAGCGCACGCCTTTCATGAGTTGCAGGTAGACCCCGTAACTGGCCGCCAACGCAACTACTAACGCGAACGCTACCACCGCAAGGAAACGCTTATTCATAAATCACACGCCATCCATTCACTGAACCAGCCGATCAGCCCGATCGCGCTTCATGCGCCGAAGCGCATGGCGCCCAGTAGTTTGCCGTCCCGGGAGCCTCAGAATTGCGATCTCAGCCATTGCAGCAGAACAGAAAGAACAAACCAGCGAGGCTCAAACTCCGAAGCTATACCCGTGCTTAGACCCGGCTATTCCGACAAGCTGGCGCCTGCAAGCGGACACAAATCGTCCACCTTCGATCCCAATCCAATCTGCGGTCGCGATGGGATTTCCTTCGTTTTTTTCGAGTGCTTCGTACATCCCGACAATACGATCGCAAGATGCCTGGATAGAGCTGACGGGGGCGTTGGCCACCTGTAGGCTCGTCTCACCCGCAACTACCATTCATTTCGCCCCGGGAAAGTTCACACCGATCTCTTCAGTTGTTGCCACTGTTGAGGAGGTGCCCAGGCCGCGTCGTGCTCTCAACCGACTTTGTTATAGGGAGCAACTAGATCTGCTTCCTGAAGACTACCCCCCGCTATTCGCCCACAGGGCAAGCCTAGCCCGAATCCTCGCGTCAGGCTTGCCCCCGGGGCATCCATCTTCTATCCTTACGATCCCTACGTCAACTGAGCAGAGGCTCTGTTGAATACCTTCGCGGTGTTGCCAGCGACAGTCGTGAGCACTGCAACGGCCGCCACAGCGACGAACGCGAGGAGTAGCGCATACTCGACCAGATCCTGGCCTTCTTCGTCATTGATGAAGTTCTTGAGGTACGTCATGATTCTAGTTCCCTTTCCCATTGAGTTAGGTGAGTGTTTCACCGTGAATTGACTTCAGTCATGGCCGTAGGACCACGATCGCTCGCCCCTCGCGCAGAGGAACAAAAGCAGGATAAACAAACGACGTCGAACCTGAGAACACGCGCACGATGCCTTGGGTTGATACTCCAGTCCAGCAGTTCCACCGAGGCGCTCCGTTCGGGATGCTCGAGAGCATGCGATCCGAATATCCGATCGCTGCTTGCGCCCTCCGTACGGTCAACCGAGCCAAGAGTGCCTGCGATGCTGGCGGCACCCAGCACTCTAAAGCCCCTCATCAGGAACGTCCCCCACTCCAGACCACTTCCGAGCGAGGCACCGACCCCAGTTGCACTCTTGAGACCCTCCGGGCAGTGCGAAAATGCATTCGATCAACAATCATACCCAACCTGATCCGATCATCCAGAAGTCGCGATACGAACCCCACATGTCCCTCGCAAACCAAGTACCTGGGAGAGAACGAGGATCTCCGGGGTAAGTCAATCTCAAGAGCCACTTCATCATCCTTGCGGATGTTGCCAGCAACCGCGCTTGCATCCCCGAGGTGCACCACCGCGAGTTGCCTGCTAATGCTTTCAGTCCAGACTGACAGGATGTCCGGAACTTCACGTCCGCACTTAAGCCGGGATTTCAGTTTCACTTCGAGGAACAACCGACTGTCTCGCTTCCAACCGCTTGAAGTCTAAGTCTCAAGCATGTTTTATGCGTGGTCAATACCCCCTTTGGTTAATATACGGGAGGGCTAGTCCACTGCCGCCTGAGTACCGTAGTACTTTCACTTAAAATTCCACAAGCTGGAGGGTGGGTTCGACGAATCGCCACGTCTCGCTTATCGGATGTTTGATGCGAATACTATCAAATTCTTCACGCTCCTTGAAGAAATTTGCGGAAGCAGGAGCCTCGCGTCAACTTTCGATGGTCCTAGTACTACCATCATAATAGTACCATTTCTGTCAATAGCTGAGGCCATGGCCATCGGTCGGTGATCCTATAAGTCATTATTGTTCAATAGGATATGCTACCATTTGAATGAAAGCCCCCGCGCAGTGGCGGCGGGCGGGTGGGGCGGAAGCGGTGCAATTCCAGGGTGGAGGTTTGGTGTCGCTGACGGCGACGGAGTTTCCCGTTTTTGAGGCCGGTGTGCCGCTACTTTTGGGGAAGCGCCCGATAAGAACCGCGGTGAAATGCGCAGGCGGGCATGAGGGCAGCGGGGTTAGGGCTGGTCTGGAAGCCCCTATCCGGGCGTGTCTGGCTGTAATCAAACCAAGGCTGGGCGCTTAGGCGGTTGAAAGCTGGATAGGGTAGGCCCGACGATAGTTCTTTCTGGTCCTGGAACGAATCTTTCCATTAGTTTCATGGTTAAAGAGTGTCATAGTGGTACTTGCTAGTACTGGTCTTGTTGACGCTTGGAAAACAGGAGTGCTAGTTTACGAGTCGTCATAGGTTGGAACGAGTTTGGTCGCGATGAACGCTGATTTTCAACCGCGAACTCGAAGGCATCGACCGTCCGGCGCGGTCCTGGTCGAAGCCGCGTTGGTATTCCTTGTCTTTTTGGGATTCATCTTCCTGATACTTGATTTGTCTATGGCGATTTTTTCGAAAGTGACCTTGCAGCACGCCGTGCGCGCCGGGGTTCGCTATGCTGTCACCTCCCAAACGTCCGGTGCGCTAGGCCAACTGGCCTCCATCAAGCAGGTGGTCAAGAATCAGTCCATGGGCATTTTATCCACCAGCGATGTGAGCACCTACGTTACGATCACCTTCTACACCGTCAGCACGGCCACACCAACGGTCGTTACGGGTACGGGTTCCAACGCGGCGGGGAACTTGGTTGTTGTGTCGGTTAGGGGTTGGCCGTTCAGGCCCTGGACTCCCATAGGCCATAGCAGTGCGAGCATCCCCATCACAGTAAGTTCGGGCGATTTGATCGAATCGAGCGGGGCGGGTTTCACCCCTCCAGCCTTATGAGAGTAGGCCTGCAATGAAAGCAATCCCGAGGCCAAACCGGGGGATGCCAGACCGTGTCAAACGGCGAGGCAGCATACTCGTTGAGGCTGCTCTGGTCATCTCTTTGATTTTCGTGCCGATGGCTCTGGCTGTCATCGTTGTCGGACTGAATATGGTCCGCGCGATCGCTACAAACCAGCTTAATAGAGATGCCGGCCATATTTTTGCGCGCGGCGTGGACCTCACGGGCAGCGCTAACGGCCTGGTGAACCGGGGCATCCTGTTCCAAATGGCACCGGCGTTAAGGACCACAACCACCAGTGGGACTGCCGTGCTTATCCTGTCATGGGTTGAGTACCTTAATTCATCAACATCGTGCCCGTCCCCTTGCTCCAACCTGGGCCACGTCGTGTTTCTCCAACAAATTGTGTTGGGAAACTCCGCTCTGAGAGCCAGTTCATTCGGCACTGTCCCATCTGGTTCCAAGGACGCTACCACGAACAAGGTCACGAGTCCCTTCTCCGACACAAGCGTGCGCGCGGACGGCATTCTGACTTACCTAACGATGTCGGACGGTGATACTTCCTACGTGTCGGAGGCTTACTTCTCATCCTCGGATTTGGCCATCGCAGGAATTCGCAGTCCCCCTGGCACGTACGCCCGTGCTTTCTTTTAGCCCGGCGAGATCGCGGGCTGGTTATGGAAGTTCAAGGATCGTGTTAAATGCAGAGCAAGCTCAAGCGAGCAAATTCAACAACGAGCAGGCCTAAGCGACGAGGAGTGATTCTGGTTTTTACAGCGTTGGCGCTGCTCGCGCTCATCGGTCTGGTGGGACTGGCCGTCGATATGGGCGTCGCCTATTTCCTCCAGGCACGCTTATCCCAGGCTGCGGACGCCGCCGCGCTGGCTGGTGCGCGCTCACTGTCTCGCGGCGCTGACCTCAGCACGCAGGCCTCAAATGCGCAAGCGGTGGCAACCCGGTACTTCAATGCCAATTTTCCAAGTGGGTTTTGGGGATGCACAACGTCACTTCAGACGCCGCTGGTCACAGCCTACAACCCGTCCGATTCGACCCACACGGACAACAAGGTCCGTTACGTCACGATTCGCGCTTCTGCCACGGCTCCGCTCTATTTCATGCGTGCGCTAGGGTTGAACACCACCACGATTGGCACATCCGCCCAGGCGGCTCGTCGCGATGCGAACATAATGATCATTCTGGATCGCTCCGGCTCAATGTCTGCCGCAGTTAGCCAGTTGGTCACGAGCGCAAACTGGTTCGTCAACCAGTTCGCGCCCGGCCGCGACAAAGTTGGGCTGGTGACTTTCGGCGGATCCTATAGCCTGGTCAAGCCGACTCTAACCTCGATACCCAGCGTGACTGCAGCGATCAACACGCTCACCTCGAGCACGGTTGCTGGAACCACCAATCACTCGCAACCCCTGTGGGTGGCGTATCAGGCCTTAGCGGACCCCCTGATCACCAATGAGCCTGGCGCATGGAATGCGATCGTCTTCTTCACTGATGGACAGCCGAACACGATCCTCGCTGATTTCTACGCCTATCGAAAAAACCCCAGTACTTGCGACAAAAATGGCACAACAATGATCGGTTACGCATTGGGGTCACCAGTAACGGCTTTTTTTGGTACCAGCCTCGCCCCGCCCTACCAACCTACCTCGACGAGCGCAGGTACCACGCCGTCTGCCTACGTATCAACAGCATACGACTCGACTGATTCGTGCCCGGCCTCAGGCACATACAGTTACTGCACTGCCAGCTCACTGATTTCGCAGTACAGCACGAATTACAGCGGCTGCAGTTTCGTCGCCAACAGCGCGAACTTCACTTCGGATATTACGCAGATCCCCCCGACGGATTACTACGGCAACCAGACCAACCCGGCGAGTCCGTACAAAACCGTCACGCTGACCAGCGTAACCGGGGCAAATATCACGAATGCGGCGTTCAACGCCGCCGACCAAGCGGCGCAGAGAATGCGAGCTGGCGCGCTTGGCTCGCCCACCCCGATCGTACCGGTGGTTGATACCATTGCCCTCAATACTGGCCAGACTCCCGACGATGTCTACATGAAGCGACTGGCGAACGCAAACGACACGGCCAATACAATCTACGACTCGACGAAGCCGACCGGAATGTATGTTTACGCCTCGACCACAGCCGACTTGCAGAGCGCCTTCATTCAGATAGCGTCGCAGATCTTGCATCTGTCCATGTGACAAGGCCGAAAAACCGCGCAATTATCGGTGCGCGACTGACGTCCGGGCTGGCTCGATGCTTCCTCATCGTGGCCTGACGCCCCATGGCGGACCCGAGTGTCCGATCCGGACGATGATTTCGGCCGCATAGTCACAGGCATCCCGACTGGTCCTGCCAGCATCCCTTGGACAGGCCGCCAGACAAAGCCGATCCGCTCCTAACAGGCATGCCTCCGGAAAAGATTACCGTCACAACTCCAAAATTGTCGGAAAAAACTACACGCGCGCCCCCGCTTAACTACATCAACACCGATTCCCAAGTTAGATAAAAAGGCTCTTATGTCTTCATTTTGGCCTTTGTGCGGCCTGAAACTAGATCGAGTGGCACACTCTTAGTTGAGGTGTAAGAGGTCTGTGCAAGATGCGAAGCGAACATGACTCGCGTGTGGCCAATGATTCGCGATTCCGTTCGGAATCAACTACCTGCATAGCGGTCTGGAGCAGCAAACAGGAGCGCCTGATTCCCCGGTTACTCTCATGCGTGCTCAAGCGAATCACATCCGTTTCGTCGGCTCGAAACGCTGGCGGCGGAATAGGAGGAGCGCAAGTTCGATTGCGACGCGGCGTTCGCCCAACTTCGGCTAGCGTCCCACACATAGCGCTTTCAGGAGCTTAGCGCCTTTGGCGCTTCCGACGTGCAGGCGCACAAGATTCAGTCGGCGCGCTTGCATGCTAAGGGCATTGTTGGCAGTCGATTGGCCCGCAACATGCGAGTTCTCCATCTTTAGAAGAAAATCGACCGAACACGCGTCAGAGGACAGGGCTTGCACCTGCCGAAGGATCGTTGCACTTGCTGGCATGTGGCCTACCTCGAGATTGGCCATACGATTGCATTGTCTCTCCACGTCTAGCCTCTGGCAGAACTTCTCGAATGAGGGAGGCCAAGTTGGTGAGGAGTTTGTGAACACCTCGAGCTGAAGAGAATCGACTGGCGGTGGTGGTGTTCAAGTCGCGCAGTTGAATACTGTACTGATGTTGGCATTAAAGATTGAAAGTGCACCGTGCACACAGTCTTCAGCATTAGTTGTGTTTGTTCTGGATGGATGCCAGATATTAGTGAAACCAAACGGCCTCCTCATTCAACTAATAGTTATAGGGCGGGAGGCCAGCGTCGTATGACGGGGCTTTTCGACTTGGGACTGGGAAACTTTGTTGAGATTTGCATCAGTTTATGGACGTTCCCGCTCTGCTCGAACGCTCAATCTAGCGAAACTCGTTCGCTTGCTTATCCTTGTTCGAATCAGTACCTTCGTAGCCCACGCTCAGTTTTCTCCTGGACCGATGTCCAGCGCCCACCACGAGCTCGAAGGACCCACCCATTGCACCAGTTGCCATGTTGGTGGTGCCGGCAGTCGCAAGTTCCGGTGCACGGTCTGCCATCTTGAAATTGGTCAGCGTCTTGCGGAGAAAAGAGGGTTGCATCCGACTCTAATGGCTGGAAGCCGCGGCGACAATGCCTGCATCAAGTGTCACTCAGAGCACAACGGAAGGGAATTTGTTCCGATTCTCTGGGAGGTGAATGTCAACGAATTCGATCATCGAAAGGCGGGCTACCCACTGGAAGGCGGACACGCCAGACTGGAGTGCAAGCGTTGCCACTCCCCCGAGCACATGACGCCGGACTCCCGGAAGGGCATTCGCGTGCGGGATCTCCGCCGAACGTTCCTCGGCTTGAAGCGCGAGTGCGCCACATGCCATCAGGATGAGCATCGCGGCCAAGTGGGAGTGGAATGCGGGAAGTGCCACACCTTCACAAAGTGGAAGGATGTTTCGCGTTTCGACCACTCCACTGCGAAGTTCCCCTTGACTGGCTCGCACAGCAAGACTCCCTGCGCGAAATGCCACAAAGAAGAACCCTCCGCGGATCGAGCTAAACCCCGTGTCCGCTATACGGGCATTCCCTTCGTCCGTTGCCAGGATTGCCACCAGGATCCGCACAAAGGTACCCTGAGCGCAAACTGCGGCTCCTGCCACAATGATCTAAGCTGGAAATCACTCCGTAACGTTGCCCAGTCATTCGACCATTCCAAGACGAAATACCCGTTGGTTGGAAAACACCTCGAAGTTGGTTGCGCGAAGTGCCACCACGGGGCCAACTTTAAGGTGCCCGTTCCGCACGAGTTGTGCAAAACGTGCCACCAGGACGTACACTCAGGGCAGTTCGCCGCACTTGCCGACAAGGGCGAGTGCGCAAGTTGCCATAAGGTGGAAGGCTGGAAGCCATCCACTTTCACGGTAGCGGCTCACTCCCGGAGCGCCTATCCCCTGGCTGGGAAGCATGCTGCGGTGGCGTGCGACAAGTGTCACCGTCCTGCGGGCAAAGCGACGCAATACAAAGTCAAGTTCCAAGCTTGCCTCGATTGTCACACCGATGTTCACAAAGGCCAGTTTGCCGCTGCTCCGCACAAGAACCGTTGCGAGGATTGTCACTCCGCAGAACGCTTCGTGCCAGCCAACTTCACCCTTGCTCAACACCGCAAGACCAGATTTCCACTGGAGGGTGGCCACACGGCGATCAGCTGCGGAGATTGCCACAAGATTCTCCCGGATGGCCGGAATGTGGCGGCCTACCAGTTCCCGGACATCGCGTGCGAGACGTGTCACTTCGATCCGCACAACGGCCAGTTTGCCGAGCGCATGCGCACTGCCTCAACTAAGAATGGCGCAAACGGGAAAGCAGGCTGCGAAGCCTGCCACATCGTACGCTCTTGGCATGATGTGCCGGCGTTCGATCACTCCACGACGCGTTTCGACCTGACGGGAGCCCATAGGGGCGTTCCGTGCGACCAGTGCCATAAAGCCACGGTCGCCTCCATCGGTCTCAAACGTGTTGTTTACCGGGAGACTCCGCGGGAGTGCTCCGAATGCCACGAAGACGTTCATTTCAGTCAGTTCCGCGCCCTCACGGGCGAATCTAAGAATTGCGCCGCCTGCCATGAGACTGGCCTCTGGCGTCCGGCCCGTTTCGATCACGATAAAGCCAGGTTCAAACTCGGAGGCGCGCATAAGGATGTACCTTGCGCCGGCTGCCACAAACTGCGCAAGGAAATCGGAGGACGGTTGGTTCTGTTCTACGCACCGACACCCAAGGAGTGTTCCGACTGCCATGGATCGACTATCCCCAACTAAAGTCGTTCAACTCCTGCTTTTGCTCGCGCTTGCGAGTCCCGCTGTGTCCGCCGGCGAGCGGAAGGGCGATATGCAGCGGGGCCCGACCCGCAACCCGCACGGGCCGGCGTTGAAGACGCCTTGCGGCAGCTGTCACACTTCGACCAGTTGGTCGCCAATTCGTCCTATTCCTGAGTTTGATCACAACCGCGAAACCAGCTTTCCGCTGCGCGGCATGCACGAAAAAGTCGCATGCGGCCTGTGCCACACGAAACTCGTGTTCAGCGACGTTGGTACGAAGTGCGCCGAGTGCCATGCCGACATCCATCGCCGTCAGTTTGGTGCGAAATGCGAGGATTGCCACAATGTTCGAGGCTGGCAGGATGGCATAAAGTCCACGCAGGAACACTCCGCGCGTTTCCCGTTGATTGGCGCGCACGCAACCGTCGCCTGCGACACCTGCCACGTCAACGCCGCAGTCGGCCGCTTCGTGGGCCTGTCTACTCAATGCGCGTCTTGTCACGTTAACGACTTCAATACAGCCAAATCGGTGGACCATCGGGGCGCCGGCTTCTCGCTGACGTGCGAGTCCTGCCACAACATGAACACTTGGCTTGGCGTGAAGTTCGACCACGCTGCGACAGGCTTTGTCCTTGCTGGTGCGCATGCGCAACTCGATTGCGCGGCATGTCACGTCGGGGGGCGTTTCAAGGGAACTCCAGCAGACTGTTTCAACTGCCACGTAAAGGACTTCAATGCGACCGATAACCCGCCACACGCCTCTGCAGGCTTCCCGAAGGACTGCTCCGTCTGCCACGGCACCGTCGATTGGAACAACGCCAAGTTCGACCACAACACCAGCCAGTTTCCGCTAACCGGGGCTCACGTAAGCGTCACCTGCAACGCATGCCACATCGGAGGCCGCTTCGTGGGCACCCCATTGGCCTGCTACGGCTGCCATGTCAATGACTTCAATGGGACAACAAATCCGAACCACCGCGCCTCCGGATTGGCGACGGATTGTACCCAGTGCCACACTACTGTCAACTGGCAGAACGCAAAATTCGACCACAGTCTTGTGAAATTCCCACTGACCGGGGCGCACGTGAGTCTTGCCTGCAATTCGTGCCACGTTGGAGGCCAGTTCAGCAATGCGCCCACTGCCTGTATCGGGTGCCATTTGGCGGACGTCAACAAGACCACGGACCCCAATCACAATGCAGCGGGTTTCCCGCAGGACTGCTCGCTATGCCATTCGACCGTCAATTGGCTTGGTGCGACGTTCAATCACAACACGGCTACGAAATTCGCTCTCACCGGTGCACACGCTCAGGCGGCGTGCGCTCAGTGCCACATCAACAATGTCTTTGCTGGGACGCCGGCTCAATGCTCCGGTTGCCACTTGCCGGACTTCAACAAGGCGGCCAATCCCAACCACGTCGCATCCGGCTTCCCGCAAACTTGCGACACCTGCCACACGACCGCAGCATGGCAGCCAGCGAACTTCGATCATGCCAAGACCGCCTTCCCGTTGACTGGCGCTCACGTCACCACGCAGTGCCTTTTGTGCCATGTGAAGAACAACTTCAAGACCATTACTACCCAGTGCTCCGGTTGTCACATGAAGGAATTCCAGACCACTAGCAATCCAAATCATGTGGCGGCCAGCCTCCCTCAGGATTGCTCACTGTGCCACACGACGGTCAACTGGAATGGGGCAACTTTCAATCACAACACTGCCACGAAGTTCCCTCTGACCGGGGCCCACATTCCGCTGCAGTGCGCGCAGTGCCACATCAACAACAAATTCGCTGGAACGCCCATGGATTGTTCGGGCTGCCACATGCCGGACTTCACCAAGGCTGCAAACCCAAACCACGTCAAGTCGGGGTTCCCTCAAACTTGTGACGTATGCCACACCACTGCCGCATGGCAGCCGGCGAACTTCGACCACAACAAGACGGCATTCCCGTTGACTGGCGCCCACGTGACCACTTTGTGTCTGATCTGCCATGTGAACAACAACTTCACTACGGTGTCGACCCAGTGCGTGGGCTGCCACTTGACGGACTTCAACAAGACCACCAGCCCCAACCACGTCCAGGCAGGTTTCCCTCAAGATTGCCAGGTGTGCCATGTCACCACAGCCTGGACGCCGGCTGCGTTCGATCATCAAAAGACCACATTCCCCTTGACTGGTGCGCATGTCAAGACTCAATGCCTGCTGTGCCACATCAACAACAACTTCACAACTCTTCCCCTGCAGTGCTCAGGCTGCCACATGCCTGACTTCAATAAGACGACGAATCCAAACCACGTCAAGTCGGGCTTTCCTCAGACCTGCGACACATGCCACACCACGAACGCATGGCAGCCTGCTTCGTTCGATCATTCAAAGACGGGATTCCCCTTGACGGGAACGCACGTAAGCACACCCTGCCTGCAGTGCCACATCAATAACAACTACACGCTGAATTCGCCGGCCTGTGCGACGTGTCACATGGCGAGCGACAACTCGACCACGAATCCGAACCACAAGTCCGCCGGGTTCCCGACCGATTGCTCGATGTGCCACTCGACGGTGAATTGGACTAGCGCGACCTTCGATCACTCGAAGACTGGATTCCCGCTGACGGGCGCTCATGCTCCGCTGCAGTGCGCGCAATGCCACGTCAACAACAACTATAATTTGACTACGGCCGCCTGCTCGACCTGCCACCTGCCCGAGTACAACTCAACAACCAACCCGAACCACAAAACGGCTGGGTTCCCCACCGACTGTACGCTGTGCCATTCGACCACCAATTGGACCAGTGCCACGTTCGATCACGCGAAAACCGGATTCCCCTTGACGGGAACGCATACCACCACCGCGTGCGCCGCATGTCACGTCGGCAACAATTACAACCTGACTTCGGCCGCCTGTGCAAACTGCCACCAGACGGAATACAACGCAACAACAAATCCAAACCACAAGGCTGCGGGGTTCTCAACGGATTGCTCGCTGTGCCATACCACGGTGAACTGGGCTGGCGCTGTATTCGACCACAGTAAGACTGGCTTCACGCTGACTGGAACCCACGTGACCACCGCCTGTGCCCTGTGCCACGTGAACAACAATTACGCACTCAATTCACCCGCTTGCGCGACCTGCCATATGGCCTCGTACAACTCGACTACGAATCCGAATCACGTCGCCGCCGGCTTCCCGACCGACTGCTCGATCTGCCATTCGACGGTGAACTGGACCAGCGCTACCTTCAACCACGCCAACACTGGATTCCCGCTCACTGGGACGCATGTGACCACGGCATGTGCGGCCTGTCACGTCAACAACAACTACAACTTGACGTCGGCAGCGTGCGCGACTTGTCACTTGACGACCTACAACACTACGACGAATCCCAACCACGCAGCCGCCGGCTTCCCGACCGACTGCTCGCTTTGCCACTCGACGGTGGACTGGACCGGCGCCGTATTCAATCATGCGACCACCGGATTCACCCTAACGGGAACTCACGTGACGACACCTTGCCTTTCCTGCCACGTGAATAACAACTACAAACTGAACACAGCTGCTTGCGCGACGTGCCACATAGCCTCGTACAATTCGACCACAAATCCCAATCACGTCACTTCTGGTTTCCCCACCGACTGCTCCCTCTGCCACTCGACGGTGGACTGGACCGGTGCTGTTTTCAATCACGCTACGACTGGATTCACTCTTTCAGGTACGCACCTCACTACGCCGTGCTTGTCGTGCCACGTAAACAACAATTACACGCTGACCTCAGCTGCTTGCGCGAACTGCCATCTGGCAGCGTACCAGGCAACGACCAATCCGAACCACGTAGCGGCTGGCTTCCCGACCACATGCGATACGTGCCACAACTTCACGAATTGGGCGGGCGCTGTTTTCACGCATCCCACATCCCCCTTCGCGCTGACCGGAGCTCATTTGACCGTCGCCTGTACGGCATGCCACATCAATAACGTGTTTGTCGGCACGCCAACAGACTGCTACTCCTGCCACAAGGTGGACTATACCGGGACCACCAACCCGGCACATGCCGCGGCCGGATTCCCAACCACCTGTGCAACGTGCCACACCACCACGGCTTGGACCGGTGCGACATTCAACCACACTTGGTTCCCGATCACCAAGGGCAACCACAATGTTGCGTGCGCCAACTGTCATATAAATTCAGCGGACTATACAGTGTTCAGTTGTACTACTGGCGCCTGCCACCCCAAGGCGAGTACAGATCCTCACCATAACGGCAATAAGAACTACGTCTATAATCCGACGAGTTGTTATGGGTGCCACAAGAATGGAGGCGGCTGAGCATGAAGTTGACAATTACGCTCAGCGTAGTATTCCTGGGCGCGATGCTGGGTGCTGGAGTCTGTCTGGCGAAAACTCAGGCGCCGGCGCCTGAAGCTGCGGCGCGCGTGGACACGACTCCCGTGGCGCTGTCCGGCAGGACTGACGTCCGAACCGAGTTTTACATCAAGTATGTGGGGGACGGCGTTGTCTACTTAGACGGAGGACGCAGTGCTGGCCTCGCCGAAAAGATGAAACTGACTGTGCGACGCAATCTCGTTGGCGTCTTACCTTCGGGTGTCGCAGTGATGCCAGCGGGCGACCCGGAAGCCATGGCTGAGCTCGAAATCTACTCGGTAGCTGAGAATTCTGCGGTGTGCGAGGTGAAAAGCTCATCCGCATCTCTCGTGAAGGGGGACATCGCGGCCTTGAAGGCGGAAGATACTCAGCTCAGCCAGATTCTGCGGAACGCCGGAGCCGGCCGCCACTATGCGCAGACCATCACCTTTACCGAAGGCGACCCTATCGATGAAGAGGGACGCGAGTACGTTCATCACGAACCATCGCCTGAAGTAAACCGCGTGCGAGCTCGCATCGGATTGGATTTCAATTCGATTGTCGATCACGGCACGGGCGCAAGCGCCGAAGACGTCGGACTGGCGCTGCGAGTGGACATCTCCAGGATAGGCGGGACCTATTGGAGCCTGAGCGGCTACAACCGCTTTCGCATGAACTCTCATCCCGCTGGTTCCCAGACCACTCTGACCGACTTGCTAAACCGAACGTATACTCTTGGATTGCGGTACGACAGTCCAAAGTCCAAATGGACAGCCGGCATCGGGCGCATATATCTTCCTTGGGCGACCAGCCTGAGTACCATCGACGGCGGATATCTGGCGCGCAGACTGAACAAGATCGTAACTGCCGGCTTGTTCGCTGGTAGCACGCCCGACCCGGCATCATGGAACTACAATCCTCAACGCAGGATGTTGGGGTCGTTCATCAACTTCGAAAATGGCAGTTACGACGGGTTCCATTCTAACAGCACCACAGGAGTTGCGGTCTCTCGAATTGGCTGGAAGCCTGATCGTGAATTCGTGTTTTTCGAGAACTCGCTCTCCTACAAGCGGATAGTCAGTGTGTACCACGAGTTTGAAGTCGATCAGGTGCATGCTTCACCGATTACGGTGGCGTCCGCCAGCCCTGGTATTTCGAAGAGCTTCCTGACTCTCCGCCTAGCGCCTTCCAAGCTCGTCGAGTTTGATGTAAGCCAGAACTACTTCCGTGACTTCCCTACTTTTGACCCTCGGCTACTAGGAACAGGACTGCTGGACAAATACCTATTCCAGGGCCTGAGCGGCGGCGTGCGCTTCTTCCTGCCATACCGTTCGATGGTCTACGCCAACGTCGGCCAGAGCAACAGCACCGGCGATAAGAAGTCGACCCTGAACAAGATGTTCGGGTTGGGTTTCCGGGACGTATTCCATACCGGGATTGGGACTGATTTTCACTATACGCAGTTCGACAGTTCCTTTGCCAAGGGTTCCTATAAGTCTGTCTCATTGACGCGTCAGCTCGGCGAAACCCTCCGGCTGATGCTCCAAGCGGGGCAACAGGATTTCGGTTCAGCGTTCACAAGTCAATCACGCTCGCGTTTTATCAATTCCAGCCTCGATTGGAGCTTCACCGCGCACTATTTCCTGGGCGGAGGCTTCACGGTTTACCGTGGAGGCTCGCAGAATTACGATCAGCTTTACTTCACTGTGGGGTGGCGTTTCCGATGAAAACACTCATTCTTTGCCTGTTGGGACTCGTGTTCCCGGCAGTCGCCGCAACACCAGCGACGACGCACGATGTCCTGCTCCGGGCTGGGCGGTCGTCCGAGGCATTCTGGAAAGAGATTCAGGCCGTCAATTGTGTTGAGACCGTCGATCAATCAAGGCTGAGCCAGCAAGGCAAGGTTGTTTACAAGCAACAGAGCGTGTTCGACTACCTGGTCATGATTCAGTTCACGCCGGACGATCTTCTTCTGGATGAATCGCGCGCGGCAATACCTCAACCCGAAAAGAAGAAGAATGTCGAGCAGGCCAAAATGGCGCTCGCCGTGACAAATGGCTTCCCGGCATTCGAGTTGATCTTCCATCCCCTTTACCAAAACGCCTTCGAGTATTCCGCCCCCGAAATGGTCCAAGCGGATGGGAAGCCTATGCTACTGGTGCATTTCCGGCATGTGGCAGGCTCCCGCTCGCCGACTGTCCTTAAGTTGAAGTCGCGCGAGTATCCGGTCGCATGGGAGGGTTCCGCCTATTTGAATCCTGAGACCTATGAAGTATCCCGCATCACAGCGTCCGTCGAAGGATCAATGGCAGAGATTGGTCTAACTACTTTGACTGCTGATGTTCGGTATGCGCCCGTCCAATTCAAGGACGCGGCTCAGGCTCACGTGCTTCCAGCTAGCGCTACTATCGAGATTGAAACCGCGCATCAACACTGGCGCAATACGCATACGTTTGCACAATACCGTCACTTCTCCGTCGATGTGAAAACAGAAATGGGGACACCACAATGAGCGCCGCTTCCGCGATTCAATCGTCCGTGCAACCGCTGCCTAAGCGTGACACCTTGAAAATCCGCCATCGCCTCTGGATCTGGCTTGGAGCACTTGCAGGCACCGCCCTAGTCTTAGGCGTCGCCATCTACGGAATGCATTACTATATGCTGCCGTTGGCAGCTCGTGTCAGATCGCCCCAGCACTCTCTGCTGCGGCCCAGCGGATTCGTTGGACGTAGCCTGGGCATCGTGGGATTGGCTATGTTCGCGATAATGTTCCTGTATCCCCTGCGCAAGCGCCTGAGTTTCCTGTCAGGATGGGGAACAACCAAGAACTGGCTTGACTATCACATCGTGTTGGGCGTGATTGCGCCCATGTTGATTACATTCCACGCCTCTTTCAAGTTGATGAACGGAATAGCAGGCGCGGCCTACTGGATCATGATTGTGGTTGCACTCAGCGGCATCATCGGCCGCTACCTCTACAGCTCAATCCCCCGGCGGATTGATGAGGCGGAGATGACCATGGATGAGATGCGGCAATTGAGTGATGATCTCGCCACACAGATCGAGGGTCAGGGTGTATTCTCCGCCGAGGAACTGAGACCTCTATTCGAGATGCCACCAATAGAGCGAGTGCAGGCGATGCCCCTGTGGCGTGCGCTCGTTGTGATCCTTAGCCTTGATGTCCGGCGGACGGCCCAATTGGTCCGGTTGCGCTGGAGGCACGGCTCGAAGAGCCAGGATCATGAAGAATTCGTCCGGGTGTTGGCCGCCATCAAGAAACAGGCCAGCCTCGTGAAGAACATCGTGTTCCTCTCTAGGCTCAGCCAGATGTTCCAACTTTGGCACGTTATTCATAGACCGTTCAGCTATTCGTTTGCGGCACTTGCGCTGCTGCATATCATCGTGGTCACAGTCCTGGGCTTCTTCTGGGCATAAGTTCCTCGCGGCAGCAACACAGAACCGCGCCCGCTTGGCGGTTTCGTTTTGCAGGTGGTTGAATCGTAATTGGTCCTTCGACCAACCGCTAATGCTTGCGGCTTGCGGTTTCTGCCACTTGCTGACAAGCTGGAGTCGCTAGTCCTGGGAGATGACGGAAGTGAATGAGAATCTAGCCACTTTGTTGCTTTGTGCGGCCGTGCTTGGCGTTCCGCTATTGCTCTATGTGCGGAACCTGAAGCGGCGCGACGCGGAGGCCCGTGCCGCAATCGAAAGAGGAAAGATCCACTCCGGCGGGCCCACTGCCCAGCATCCGCACATCGACGCCGCATACTGCATTGGCTGTCGTACATGTACAACCGTCTGTCCGGAGGGTGATGTGCTCGCCATGATTGGCGGTAAGGCAGTTATCGTTAATGGGTACAAATGCATCGGCCACGGAATCTGTGCAGAGGTCTGCCCCGTGGGTGCTATCACGATGGTGATGGCGAAGCCAAGCGTCGGCGCGGAGATGCCCGCCCTCACCACTGAATACGAGACAAGTCAGGAGAACATGTTCATCGTCGGGGAACTGGGCGGCCTGGCGCTCATCAAGAACGCGGTCAATCAGGGGCGCGATTGCATTGACACGATCACTCAGCGTCTGTCCGCATCAGGGGCGGCGCGCCGTCCTGAAGTCTACGATGTTGTTATTGTCGGCGCCGGACCAGCCGGCATCAGCGCCTCTTTGCGGGCGACCGAGAATAAGCTGAGCTATTTGACGATCGAGCGGGACGAACTGGGGGGCACCGTGGCGAAATATCCGCGGCAGAAGTTGGTTATGACCAGCCCAGTCGAGTTTCCCATGTATGGGAAGTTCACGAAGCGCGAGTTGTCCAAAGAGAGCTTACTGGAGTTTTGGCAGACCGTACTACACCGGGCCGACTTCAAGGTTCGCACTGGCGAAGGCGTTGATGAGATCAGGAAGGGCGACGATGGTATCTTCAACGTCGTCACCAAGCAGGGGCAGTACCGTGCCCAGGCCGTGGTCCTCGCGATCGGTCGAACCGGCACTCCAAGGAAACTGGGCGTCCCCGGCGAGGAACTCGGGAAGGTGATGTACCGTCTGATAGAAGCAGACCACTACATCAATAAGCAGATCCTGGTCGTGGGTGGAGGCGACAGTGCCATCGAGGCCGCCATGGGGCTCGGAAACCAGACGGGAAACAAGGTTTCGCTATCCTATCGCAAGTCCGAGTTTAGCCGTATCAAAGAACGCAACAGGATTCGAATAGAGGAGTCGATTCGCCAAGGCAAAGTAACCGTCATTTATAACTCGATGCCCATTGAGATTCGACCGGACGCGGTAGTGCTTGAGGTTGCTGGAGAGACTCGTGAGCTCCAGAACGACTTTGTCTGGGTCTTCGCTGGTGGAACTCCGCCCAATGACTTCCTGAAGAAAGTGGGCGTCCAACTCGGAGAGAAAGACTTCACCTTGGAGGGCGCGAAAGAGAAACAGGATGCCGACCGTGCTCGCGCAACGCTCTCTCAGGCATCCTGATTCGGCGACTGGCGGGAGCAGCCTAATTGTCGGATCTTCGCTTGACACTCGACAGAATTCCGGCTCGCCGTTTGGCACGCTTCCGGGCGTGGTGGCCGCGCCACGCCGACAAAACGAGCAGCAGCACCACTAGAATTGGGGCGATCACCAACCGCCAATGCCATCCCTCCACGGCGACCTCCTGTGCTGTCCTCCACGAGAACGTCGATGGAATTCTACCACTTGAATTGACTGTCCCCGCCCTCGCCGATGCTCCTAACGGCACTCATGCGGTTTTGAAGCACTTGCTCTGCTGCCGGTGTGAGACATCGGCTCGGTGGCACACTGCGGCAGGATGTAGCCCATTCAGAGTGCCGCAGCCCCGATGAGTGCATTCTCCCCGGCGCTTAAATGGCTCTCTGCTATCGTGTTCAAGAAGCCCCATTTCCGGGCGCAAACAAGCGTGAGCTTCCGGCAAGCGTGCGTGATCTCAGTTAGCCTGCCCTGTTAAGTTCAGTCAGTCGCCGGGGGCGACTGATCATGAACCGTAAAGGCAAACCCATCCCCGAGCCAATCGCGCAGCTGCAACTCCAATTGGATCAGTTTCGCAGCACGCAGCCGCGAAGGACGAAGTTACCGGAGTCGCTCTGGCAGGCTGCTGTCGAATTGGCCCGGCAGCACGGTTTGTATCCGGTCTCGCACCCGCTCCGGCTGGATTATACAGGGCTGAAGAAGCGGCTTGAGGGAGTTCCACGCGCCCGACAAAAGGCGCCCAAGCCGACATTCGTGGAGCTGATCGCGCCTCCTCCTGCGCCGCCGGAGGAGTGCATCATTGAGTTCGAGGCCTCGAGCGGAGGCAAGATGCGCATCCAGTGGAAGTCGGTCGCACCGCCCGATTGGGCCAGCCTGATGCGCGCCGTGTCCTTCCGGCAAGGCTGCGTAGTCGGCTCAGGCGACCTTTTTCTTCCCGGAATTCTTAGCCAGAATGCGGCGTACCGAGGTGCGCCCAATCTGCAAGCGGCGGGCGATCTCTGCCTTGCTGACGCCGTCGCGGAATAG
>CAIVVT010000128.1 GCA_903909435.1 uncultured Acidobacteriia bacterium
AGGCGATATGGACTCTTTCGCCTAAGCAGTACACTGACTTCGTCGAAAAGCTCAACAGCCGGCTGAACACGCTCCGCGGTCGCGGAGCGATAGTCGTGGACCGGGGCATTCTCGACCGCCTCCTGAAGCCAACGGAAGTTGAGCCGACCGCCAAGCAGGTGACGGAGTTCTACACAGCGCTAACCCGACTCGCCGGAACTTCCGACTCGACGGGCGACGCGGAAGTACGAGTTCTTGAAAGAGCCCTGTCGGAGCTGCCTGGCACGGCTACGGACATCGATCGATACTTCAGAAAGGTTGGCCCCATTTGGCAGGCCATGGCGCGCCTGGCAGCTGAATGGTGCGCCCGCACGGGGGATGGGACCCCGACATCCGCGGCAGCTGGCGCCCTCGCGAGAATCATTGCGCTTCATGCCAGTGATGCAGCGGGAAGAGTTGCTGCCGCAAGAGATGGCGTTGCCGTCGCCGATTTAGCACAGTCCCTTGAGTCGGTCCGCGTCCGGGACTTGAGAGGCGAGAATGATCCGCTACTGCGGTTGATCGCGCCGACCCTAAATGCCCTGGCACTCAGCGCAGGGATGGCTGGTACGGCAGTAGTCCCGGTGCAAATCGCTAATGGAGGCAAGCCCCCGGTCCGGCAGACCACAAAATCCGGGCCAGACCGGATTCGGGAGGCCTTGCAGGAGCTGACGAAGGGCATTCTCGAGGAGTTAGTTGCACTGGAAGAGCTCCGGCGACAGGTCAGTGATCTGAAGGGGGCGAACGACTCCTTGAGCGGGTCGCTCGTCGCAGAACAGCGCACGGCAGGTGATCTGCTTCGAACAAACCAGACTCTGCAACTGAGAGTAAGCCAGGCAACTGAGCGCGAAGAGAAGTTGCAGGCACGAGTAACAGAGGCAGAGGCTGGTCAGGCGGAATGGAAGCTAGAGAGCGAACGAGAAATCGCTCGATCCGCGGTGATGCTGGATCAGCGACTTTCGGCGGTCCGGAACGAAATCCTTGGCCTGATCACGCGTCTCGGCGCGCCGATCAACGGCATTGTTGAAAAAGCAACTCTCGAAGGAATGGATCACGAGCGACTTCGCGTGAATGTGCCGAATTTTCTTGGCCAACTTCAACGAATCGCTGATCGTCTTCAGCCGCCCTCGTCAGGCACGGCCGCTGCCTCTGACGAAAAGGGGCCTGCCGGATGAAAATCGGAATCGACTTCGGGACGACGAATTGTACGGTCGGGAGCCTGCGGGCTGGCGGTAAGGATCGCTTCGTCGTCGGGCCGATTCCGTCAATTGGCGCGTGGAGCAATGGGGCCATCGTATTCGGAGACGCGGCGCGCGAATTACTACAAGGCTCCAGGCACGACGTACACCCGATCCGCGATTTGAAGCTCCTGCTTGGTCGCGAGACCGTCGTATCCATCGGCAACGCTGACCTGAATCCGGAAGATATCGCGGCAGAGTTGTTTCGACACCTCCTGGGGAAGGTACCGTCGTCCGGCGAATCCATCGACAGCGCTGTCATAGCGACTCCCGTTCGCGTCGATGCGGAGCATCGGCGGGCGATGAGGCGTGCCGCCCACAAAGCCGGCCTATCAACCGTGACATTCGTCTATGAACCTACTGCGGCCCTGATTGGCGCTCAGCGCTTTGCACCGCCAGACAGGGACGGACTGACGCTCGTCGTGGATTGGGGTGGCGGAACGCTCGACATTGCCGTTATCCAGACGGACGGCCAGAAATTCCACGAACTTTCGGTCGGCGGCGATGTGTCCGAGCTCGGAGGGACGAAGATCGACGGGGCGATTGCGTCAACGGTTCTTGAGGCAGACGCCGACCTTAGTCGGACACTGGCGGCGATACCAGGAAGCCAGCAGCGATTCGCTGACGTCATCGAGATGATTAAGATTCAGATACTGGAATCTCTGGAGGGCAAGGACGGCCCCCCCGTCAAATTCTTCCCTGAATGGTTGCCACGACCGCTCGTCATCGATCGCCCTACGGTATATGGCGTCCTTGACGCGTTCGCAGATCGGGCGGCTACGTCTATCACCGGAAAGCTGCAAAAGAGCGGGATTGCCGCGCGGCGGATTACCAACGTCCTGTTTGCTGGCGGAGTCTGCCAGGCACCGGAGGTGAAGAGTCGTGTAATGA
>CAIVVT010000129.1 GCA_903909435.1 uncultured Acidobacteriia bacterium
CAATGCGGAGGCTGGCAAGTTGTACCCGGAGCAACGGGCCGCCGTGCGCAACGCCTTCAGTTACTCCATCTCGCTCATGACCGGCGGCGCCGGGAGCGGCAAGACCTACTCTGTCTCCTCCATCACCAGCATTGCCGAGCGGCTGGAACTGGAGGTCGTGCTGGCCGCGCCCACGGGTAAGGCGGCGAAACGGATGGAGGAACTGGTGGGGCATGAGGCCAGCACAATCCACCGACTGCTCGGCTACAACGGGCGCACCTATTCCTGCGATGCACTCAATCCGATTGAGGCGGACATTCTGGTCGTTGATGAAGTTTCGATGGTGGATGTGCCGCTCGCCTGGCAGTTGTTCCAAGCCATCGACCTCAGCCGCACAACCGTAGTCTTGGTGGGTGATCACAATCAGCTGCCGCCGGTAGGGCCCGGCAATCTGCTTCGCGACCTGGTGCAGTCCCGTGCGATCCCCACCGTCGTGCTGACCCACATCATCCGGCAGGCCGGCGTGCTCAAAGAGAACTCCACGGCCATTCTCGCTGGCGAGGTGCGGCCGACTGCGGAAGAGGGTATCGGGAAGCGGCGGCCCTGGTACGTCATCGACCAGTTCAGCGACAGCCTGGACGTGCGCCGCATGCTGCTGCTGTTGTTCGAGGAGATCCTGCAGGAGCGCCTGGGCTACAACCTGCTGCGGGACGTGCAGGTCTTGACGCCCATGCACAAAGGGCCGCTGGGGACGGTCGAGTTGAATCTCGAACTGCAGCGGCTCCTGCAGTTGAAGCTCAATGGGGTGGCGGTCGCCGACGTGGATCCGGGGCGGCGGCCACGCCTCTATGCCGGCGACAAGGTGATCCAAACCAAGAACGACTACGACCTGGACGTGATGAACGGCTCGATGGGCAATGTGATCACGGCCGGCAACGATGGCAGCCTGGTCATCGACTTCGACGGTCGCTCTGTGCAAATTGACGCCGATTCGGAGGGTGCGAGGAACGTCCAGCTGGCCTACGTCACTTCCATTCACAAAGTGCAGGGTTCGGAGTTCCCCTGCGCCGTGGTCATTGCCCACAAGTCGCAGTCCTTCATGCACCATCGCAATCTGCTTTACACCGCCGTGACGCGCGCCAAGGAGTCGGTGATCATCCTGGGCGACCGCTGGGGCATCGCCAACTGCGCCAAGAAACAACAAGTCGATCACCGCAACACCTTTCTCTCATTTCTGCTTCAGGAGGATCGCTCGTGAGTAATCCAGTGGACGTACAAGGCTATTACCGCCAGATCACCGGCACCGACATCGGCACGCTTTCGCGCGATCTGTTGGGTGGCCGCGTCACCCAGGACTCGCCGGAGACGCTGTTCTGTGACTGTCCGAACCATCGCAGCCTGTCGCACCGCTCACTTCACATTTGGCTCGACAAGCAGGGCTGGTACTGCTTCGGCTGTGGCATCGGTGGCGACGCGCTGCAGCTGGTCGAATTTGTGCACTCGGGCTCCGTGACCCGCGGCCTAACCGGCGTCATGCCGGAATCCCACCGCCAGGCACGCGACTTCCTGGCGGCCCGCGCGGACTTGCCGCCCTTGTCGCAGGTGGGCCGCTCTCCAGAGCAGATTGCGCAGGCGGAAGAGGAGCACCAACTCACCTGGCGCGTGCGTGGCGCGCTCACGGCGCTGTCGGAGATCTACCATCAACGCCTGATTGCCAACACCGAAGTCCTCGCCTGGTTCAAGTCGAAGTACGGAATCTGCGATGAGACGATCGCCCGGCTGAAGATCGGCTTCGCGGAAAATGAGCCCAGCCCGGTGCGGGCATTGACTGAGGGTGCCGGCGCCTTCACGCCGCGCGAGCTGGCGGGAAGCTCCGCCTTCCGGCCCACGTCTCAAGATGGGCTCATCCCGGCCTTCGAGGGCCGGATTGTCTTTCCCTAC
>CAIVVT010000130.1 GCA_903909435.1 uncultured Acidobacteriia bacterium
GAACTGAACGCCCTGAATAACGCTGCCCGTATCGAGCGAGAGGGTCTTATTGTGATCCAGGTAATCGGCTTCGAGCACCTGGACCTGCACCGGCACATCCAGCCCATCGCCCGGCCGCCGTTGCCGGAATCGCACGATACATTCGCCGCTCTCGGCGACCGCCCGCGCCGCCTGCCACTGAATCCCGAAGAAGTCTAGTTGCCCATCGGCATCGCAGTTCTGGGCCCACTCGCCGAACTTCTCATCGATGAGGGCATTCAGCTTTTCGTCGCCGGTGTTGGCTCGCGGCAGAATCCCGGTTCCGATCTGATTGCCGACCAGTTCCGACAGTGCCTTCGAAGCATACGGATTGTTGCGCACCAGATCGCGCGCCCGATTCCGCAGCCACACCATCGAACCCTGCGTTTCCCGATTGGCGTCGCTGTCGCTGGTGAGCCAGCCCCCGGTGCGCCGGCCCTTCATGGCGCCTTCGTAGGAGAACCGCTCGGCAACGGCCAGCGCGCGCCGGAATTGCAGACGGCGCAAACCCGCCTGCGGAGCGACGAACGAAATGGCACGGTCGAGCCAATTCCGCTGCGGCGCGACACGCGCGAGCGTGGCCGGCACGGCGGTGGCGCGAGTCATTTCGAGGCTATTGGTTGCCACGGCCATCCTTGCTGAACTGCGCGTAGGAATAGCCCTTGGGCGGTGCCGCCTGGGCCTTGGCGATTTCCTGATCGAGCCACCCGATGCGCTTCCGCATATCGTCGAAACCCGGGTAATCCATGCGCGTCCCGTCGATGGTGATGCTCGTGACGCCCTGCGCAATGGAGGTAGCCAGGGCGTCTCGCTGGGCGAGGAGAGTAAGGAGCGGCAGTGCCATGGTTATCTTTCGAGCCAGTTGGGACGGCGGGTCAGGCCCGTCCCGTCGCGCCCGGCAACAAACGGATTCTCTTGCGGCGTCGCGGGTCGATTTCCCTCGGAGGCAGAGGTAGCATCTTCTGTTGCGGCCGGACGTTGCGCCCGATTCTGCCGCTGCTGCATCGCTTCGAACTTCTCGCAGAACTTGTTCAGCGGCAGCCCGCTGGTCAGCAGGGAGTGCAACCCGGCGTAGGCGTACACGCGGCAGTCCAGAGCCTCGTTCCGCTTGCCCTCTTCCAGGCGCCACTCGTGCTTCGCGAAACCAAAGTGGTACCGGACGAACTTCTTCTCCGCCGTCAGTTGCTCGAAATACTCGAGCTCGCGGCCCAGCGGAAAGTGGCAATAACTCGCCCCTTCCTCCTGCACTTTCAACCGGTCATAGATCGCATCTTTCGCAGCGTTGACGCCCACCATGAAGAACGGCGTCTGGTTCTTCCGGCTCGGCTTGCGCGGCCAGATCGTTCCTTCGCCGGTCCGGCCTTTGGTCGCAAACACGCGCCGGCTGTAGCGGTCCCGCGTGAACCGCAAGACCGTGGCGTCTTTGTACCCGGAGTCGATGCAGGAAGCCGAGATGCGCATCTGCTGGCCGTTCTCGTGCGTGTACTGGGAGCGCAGCAGTTCGTCGAGTTGCGCCCAGACTTCGTTGCGCAGGATGTCGCCCGGAATCACGTGGTAGGCCACCGACCAGGACTCCTCGTCCCGGCCCCACCCGACGAGCTCCATCTCCAACCGGTCGGCCTGCACCTCGACACCGGCAGTGAGCAGGCAGACTCCATTCGGCACTTCCGCCACATACGGCTCGCAGCGGTTCCAGAGCGTGTGCGCGTCGGTAGCAACCTCGTGCCGCTCTTCCCAGAACTTCGC
>CAIVVT010000131.1 GCA_903909435.1 uncultured Acidobacteriia bacterium
CCGGCTGGCGGCCGGCGACCGCACGATCTGCGCCGACGGCATCCGCGGCTGGGACCGGCAGCAGTGGCGGGAAGCCCTCGAACTCGGCCTGCTCCGCGAGATGGAACTGGCCTCGGTTGTCCTCTGCGACCAGTGCGGCGAAGCGCACTGGTCCGAGGTCCACTGGGAGGAGCCCGGCGTCAAGGCGTGCTTCGGCTGCCCGACGGAGGGCGTCGTCGAGATCGACATCGAACGGCTACGCCAGTGGCGAATTGATCCTGAACGGCTCGCCGCTCTCGCCGCAGGTGCGCTTGGGCTGAATGCTGGCGCCTGTGAGCCGCTACGGGAGCGGCTGTGGCATTTGGGCCGGCGACGCATAACGGACAGATTTCGAGAGGTCTACTTTGGACTCGGGGCATGCTTGCCTGTCGCGGAAATGTCGGCAGCCATTCGCGCCTCGATAGGTCAGGGGCCAGCGCTTCTCTTGACGGTCGGCTGTGCAGGAGCCCCGGACGGGTTGCCAGCGGGCCATCACCTGTTGGACTTCGCTTCGGTCTCGCGCGTTGAGTGCGGCAAGATCGCCGTTGACATGGAATTCGTGGAAGAGCGGCTCACCGGCGATGCGCCACTTCCGCGAGGAACTTCCCGCCGCCATGCCATTCCCGTTCCCGCTGGCACGACCTGGGCAGATGTCTCGATCATCGTGTTCGACGGTTTATTGCAAGTCGTGATCGCCGGTCGCGAATATGAACGGACCTGGGAAGAATTCGGAGTGGACGCGAATTCGCAACCCGCGGTCCTGCTGCGGCTCTTCGCAGTGGCGCGCGGAGCGTTAGATGCCGCCCGGCTCAAGGCCGCGGCGCCGGGCGATTCCCCTATCAAGGTGAGGGTAGCCCGATTGCGCGAGATCCTCGGTGCGATGCTAGCCGTCGACGGCAATCCAATCGCGCACACCCAAAAGGCGAATATGTACGTTTGCCAGTTTGCGGTTCGGCTCGCCGCCGATACTGGCTTTCGCGCGCCCGCAGGCACCTCTTGGCTGGACCTGTTTTTTCACGAGCGTGCCGACGGCCGCATTCTCGTCTCCGCTCCGGAGAAAGAGCGGTACCGGGCTTACGGCGGGCAGCGTGGGGAAGGACTGGCCCTGAGCGAGGTGGCAGAGAAGGGCGGAACGATCACCCGCACGCACTCGCTGGAGGAAATGGGGCTGCGCTCGCCCGACGGGAAGATCACCCCGGAAGGCACCGTCTTCATCAAGTTGCTGCGCTCCGGTGGCACTCTCGCCCCGGGTCAGGACAACCTGATCATTCTCAAGTTTGCCAAGCTACTCCGCGAATGGACAGGGCTTGAGGGTGAGCCGTTGCGACTGGTGGAGTCGTCCCGGGCATGGAACGCGGTCTTCACCTGCTCAAGCGAGTTGCGCCGATTGAAGAAGTGACTGCAACGTGAGGCCACGTGACCTCACACCAGCGCCCAAAACCCAGCCAGTTCCTGCCGACATTGCCAGCAGGGTTACATGTAACCGCTGCGGCCCGCCGCCCAAGAAATAATCTCACAACTCAATCTCCCCTCTTTTCAATTAGATACCAGTTTCGCGCCGTCGAACATGCGCGCCCGGGTTACATGTAACCGGGCAGGTAGCAGAGGGAACAATGAGTTCACTACCTACTGCTACCAAGACCGCCGCCGACCCCAAGCAAAAGCCCGGGCGTGCCTCGCCAGGGATCGAGAAGCTCGTGCGCGAGGCATTCAGCGACGTCGCACTCCTCATCGGAGCCGTCGCTGCAATCCACCAGGTTGAAGACGATCTGGTTTGGACCGTCGTAAGGCGGCTCGACCGGATTCGGATCGGCTTGCTGCGCGACTTGAAGGGGGTGTCGCGCCCCGAAGATTTCGATCCACAGCCGATCCCGACGCCACGCGTCCACGCCGCTGTCGACGAGTTCCTGGCGCGAAATCTCGCCGGAGCCGGGGAATGAGTGCCGCCATGACCATTCCCACGCGCTTGTCCCAGCTTTCAGAATCCCGGCGCACACTCGTCCGGCTCCTGCAGACAATCAACTTCGGCTACATCGAGGACCTCGATATTCGCGGCGGAGAGCCGGTGCTCGCGCCGGCGCCGAATGTGGTGATCGAAGTCAAGCTCGACACCGATGACAACGGGCGTTCCGAATCCACGCTGGCCGACTACGAGTTGCGGAGCGAAGTCGTCCGGCTCATGGGCCAACTCGACATCGTCCGCGACGGCTGGATCCAGCGCATCGATGTCCGCTTCGGCGTTCCTCGCCGCGCACTGATCGAGCGCCCGATCAGGGGGGTGCGTCGATGATCGCCCCACGACTTGCGCCTCCAGAGGAGTTCGCACCTTATTTGATCCACCAAGCGGGACTCCGGGCAAGCCTGCTTCGCACGAGCTTCGGCCTGGCTGCTGAGGAATGTGAGGATCTGCGCCAGGAGCTGGCCACCGATTGCCTGCGGCGATTGGTGAACTTCGATCCGGTGCGGAGCGATTGGCGGCAATTCGTGCATAGCGTGGTGCGAAATCACGCCTGCGTCCTGGCTTCTCGACTTGCGTCGAGACCCGCCACCTACTCGCTCGATGACAACGCTAACGCGGATCCGGATGAAGCCGTTGCGCGCCTCGGTGGCGATGCCGAGGAGGACCCCGATGGTATCTTCACCATCGAGCTGCAACTCGACGTGGCGCATGTGCTGACGGGTCTCACCCCCGATCAGCAGTCCATTGCCCGGCTGCTTTCGCGGTACTCTCTCGGCACCGTTCGCCGGATCACCAGGCTGAGCACCGCTCAATTGGACCGGAAGATTCGTCGTATTCGTGCCGCCTTCCTTGCGGCGGGATTCGGCCCTGTCGGAGAGCAGTTGCGCGGAGGTGCCCGATGACGGCCCTCCCGATGGTCTCCACCTACTCGATGTGGAGCTTGTTCCGAAACTGCCGCAAGGCCGTGGAATGGCGC
>CAIVVT010000132.1 GCA_903909435.1 uncultured Acidobacteriia bacterium
AGAACTGATGGCGGCTTGTTCAACGATGCTACGCCAATGCGCCCGCCGCTCCAGCATCGCCGCTTTGCGGGGAGATGGATTCATCACACCAGTGTGCCCGTCAAACCAACCCCTCACCAGATGGGTTCACAGGACGCGTACGAAGAAGAACGTGGTGCAGGCGCGATCGTTCGCAGAGATGCTGGAGAAATCGGTGCGGGCCTACCAGAACCGGGCTCTGGAGACGGTCCAGATCATCCAGGAGCTGATCGCGCTCGCAAAGGACATTCGAGCCGCAGATGATCGCGGCGAAGCATTGGGGCTGAGCCCGGACGAGGTCGCCTTCTACGATGCGCTGGGCGCGAACGATTCAGCAGTGCAGGTGTTGGGTGAGCCAACGCTGCAGACCATCGCGCGCGAACTGGTGGATGCGGTGAAGCGCAACGTCTCCATCGACTGGACCCAGAAGGAGAGCGTGCGGGCGAAGCTGCGCGTCATCGTGAAACGCATACTGCGGCGGTACGGGTATCCGCCCGACAAACAGGAATCGGCGGCGGAACTGGTACTGCAGCAAGCCGAGGTGCTGTCGGAAGCATGGGTTGAGAACTAGCCCGGTTCCAAAGTAGCCTGAGCCGCAGGTCCCTTTGAGAAGCAAACGGATAGCTAAGCGAACCGGCTAGGCGCTGCCTTACCGGGCGAGGTACCTGCGCCCAAGAGATTGCCTGAGTCGGTTTTCACGCCCTCAGTTTTCTTCCTCCGGGTCGGGCCAATCCGGCGTCAATGTGACGAGGGCCCGCTGCATCGCGCGGATGTAGTCGCGGCTTTGCCCGAATCGCGTCTCGCACTCCGCGCAATTCAAGAGGTGGTCAGTCAGCCGCCCCAGCTCGTCCGAGTCGATGGTTCCGAGGCACAGTCGCTCCAACTCGGCATCTGAGGCGTGGCTATGGATCACTTCCTCTTCATCCTAAGCCAGACGGCTACCTTTCGGAGCAATCCACTGAGTACGACTCCCTGAATCCGAAGGGACCAGATGTTCTTAGTTGCACTTTTTGAAAGCCAGCCAGGCAGACCTCTCCGCTAGGGCCATACCGTTCTCGAAGGAAGGACAAAAATCGCACGCGGCGAACCAGGTCTTCAAATTCTTTGGAAGTGATGACGAGTTCGTCTGGCTTGTCGGACTGCCCGACTGTGAGATCATAGCCCGCGGCTATTGATCTCGCTTCTAAGTCACGGGCAGCTTTCGATTTTCGCTCCAGTATCGAGACCCGGCTCTCAGCCTCGACTTGTGTGGCCTGTCGGGCGAATGCTATTTGGCCACTCAATCGGCGCGCGTCACTGGCCTCGGGAGCCCCAGCGGCAATGGCGTTTAGATGGTTCAATGCATCGACAGAGTGCTCGTTCAGCAAATCGGCCCTTGCCGCTTCAAGATGTTGTGCGGGTGTCATCCCATCAAAAGCGCGCCGCTGAGTTCGCCCCGAGATGAAGCTGAAAGCGCCGATCACCAAGATGACGCATGTTACCGCCAACACCGTGCTCAACACTGCTCTTTTTTCAAGCGTTCGTGGCATGGCTAGTCCTCAATGCGGTCGAAGGACCCTCCGAGCGTGTCGCTGGATCTGAGTGCCGCCGCACATGAACCAAATGTGCCCAACTTCAGCTCCTTTGGCTGAAACCAAGGTGAGGGGAAAGCTCAATCCATATCCATTGGTAGTCTATCACCGCTCTCGGTAATCCTAGGTAGTGGCTTCGACAGTTGGCGACCGCCCACCGGCGCGACAGAAATGGGCCGCATCTTCCAGGGGACCCGGGCTTGGCCGGAATACCAACGGCGCGCCGCGGTTGACGAACGCCACATCTTTGATTGGGAGGAGGCTCCCAGCCCGCTCTGGTAGGTGCACCGGGGTCGTTATCGGGCGTCGAGAGGGTGCCGGAGCACGCGACCTCCCGTAGGGGGAGCATTACCTCCGGGTTGAGGGTGGAACGAGTCCTTCGGGGAACGTGAAGTTCACCGTCTTGCTATTGTGGGGGGACGAAAGCATCGGCAAAGGCCCAGTTAGATGACATCAGCACCTAGTGAAGAAAGCCCGCGCATTCAGTGCCCGAGGTGTGGTTCCCTGCGCACCTGGAGATCCAGGACGCGAAAGAACCTCGACTTCTTCTTTGCCTTGCTTACGTTTCACGCCTATCGCTGTACTTGCGACTATCGGTTTTACCTAAGCAAACACTTCTCGTTCCTGCGGCCGCCAGCCTAGCCGTGCCATCGGGCTCCTGCAGACCGAATCAAAGGGCATCAACAATGAATCATGCGTCGGGCGCCAGCGGTACCTTACAGTCCGTCGGAGTGCTCACGCTAGCCGCTCAGAACACGCGCGGTGGGACGCCTGAGTGAGGAGCGCAGCATGAAGACATACTACATGACAGCCAAATGCCTGATCGGCGAAGGTCCATCCAAGCCTGACCATGACGGGACGGAGGAAGCTCGCGACATCGCTTCTCGCATGAACCGGCTTCTTGCGACGGACAACATCGAAATCCGCGTAGGCAGAGAAGCCAGTCTCATCGATTTCGACCACATGTGCCTCATCGAAAACGCACTGGCTCGGGCACATTCACAGGGCTAATCCCCGTCCTACGCTTGGCACCGACACCAACCGCGGATTCCGGTGCTGCTGAGCTTTGAACGCCGCGACGAGTTTGCTAATGCCACAGCCTACATCGGGAAGACGCGCACGGTCTGCTTTCGCCGGCGCGCGGCGGCCGGCGTGCCGCGTTACGCAAGTGGGGTTGCCGTGCGCGCCGGGAAAGCCCTGGCGACCGTATGTTGATGAGCTCATAGACTGTCAGCGAGTCAGAGCCGGGGGCGCGATCAGACTGAGGAAAGCGCGAACTTCGACTCCTGCGCGATGCTTCTTAAGAACCTCTTGTTTGACGAAGTTTATCCTGCGTTCATGTTCACAACTGTACGCTAACGTCAATCTGTGCAAGACATCTGCCTTGGGCGGAAATCCGAGTCCTCGGGCCATGCCGTCTCCTCCTCCTCAAACCCCAACGTCAAGGCCCGAGGATTCCAGTTGTCGGATGGTTCTTCTGGAAGGTCGCGGAAGCGACTATTGATCTACTTTGCAAGCTGCTCTTCATGATTTGCACTCGCGCGGCGGAGTACGCCAGCCGCGCACTCGTCCCGCTCGCCGCGGTTCCAGAGGGCAACCGCCTTTGTTGGGTGGCCACTCTTGATTCATCGATGCGATACGAATGACCCAGCGACGTTTTCTCGGTTTCAATAGAAGGTGACCGATGGCGTTAACAACAATTCTGACGTGGGATTTTGGCACGGTGGGCGATGTGGGAAGGTCATGCAGAAGATCGCAATGGTCTGCATCTACGGAATCTACGTGCTGCTCGACTTGCTGGGGGGTGTGCTTCGGCCCTGGTGGCCGGTCGAGGTTGATAGACTGACTGGCATCATGTCCACATCCAACGTTCAGAGTCGATCGGCGTTGATAGGGCTGGTTCTGCTCGCGACGGTATCTACGGCTTGGAGTCAAGATGATTCGAGCTTCATCACCGGACTGATCTACGAAATCACAGTCCCCTCCGGCTGTAATTTCTGGGTGCTGTCTGACAAGCGTTCAGTCGCAGTAGGTCTGGAATCCTCGATGTGCCTTCGGCGGCCGGGCAAGGATATGTCCGACATCGAATCACTTTTCGACAGTCACCCAACGCTATACCCTAAGTTCTCCAAGACCACCAAGGTCGAGCTAGTAGCGAATCACGCGGAAGCCGCGATGGTCAAGGTCACGCAGTCCGATGGCTCCCATGCGCTGGGATGGATTGCTTGGAGCCGGGTCGAAATACCACCGGAGACTCTTAAGCGACTACAGGCCGATAGGGATGCGGCCAAACAGCGTCGGATTGAGGCTCAACGGATAATCGAAGCGATGCCCAGGGTCATTGGTAAAGAAAGTCCTGTGCTGATTGCCACGTCGATGGACTGTTCGAAAGACCTGCAAAAGATTGCCACCTTCACTAGGCTGAATGGCTTCGGCGTGGAGGCACGCAAGAAGACCTCTGAGTTCATCAGCATGGGTTGTGGCTACGCCCTTGACGTTGGCACCATTCTGGTAGGCGCCGAAAGGAACGGAGAGTTCGTGAAGTTCATCGGCACCACCTCAGAGGATTATAAGTTTGGAATTGCCCTGCCGGAGAACGTACTCTGGCCGGGGCATCCAGTTGCACTGGCTCCATCCAAACCTGCTCCGGCGAAGGCTTCCGCCATAAAGCAATAGGCCCGGCTTTCGCCGGGACTTTTCGTGCTGGAGACACCTACATGCCGCAACACTTGTTGAAACACTCGTCTGGACTGGGCGCAAATGTGATAAAAGGGCCTTGGGGAGATATGGTCAATGAAGGCTTACTCTTTGCTGTCTTTGCTGTCGTCAATTTCTATGATCTACTTGCTCTCATCATGCGATAGTCGTGCCAGCCATGCCCTCTCGGCTACGGAGGAATTTGGGCTCAGATCGAAGTGTACAGAACTTGCTGATCGGGTTCGGGAACATCATTTTGCAGAGGGTCAAGTGACTGATATCTTCTCTCATTACGATCCGTCGGAGAACAGGTGTTATGTCGAGCTAAAGCTAATATCGAATCTGGTAGACACTGTCGACACACTTTATGACGGGCAGACCGGAAAGGTACTGGCCTATGCGGCACGGTCGGGCCTCGCCGATGGGCTGAACATGGGGGAGGTGGCGGGCGGACCTCATTGCGCAACGCCAGCCCCGCAGGAGTGCTTGAGTGTTGTTCAGGACTTCATTGCTGGCAAGATGTCGGATGATCGAAAGCCCTAGACATCCCAGGTCTGACCGAGGGCGAAGATAATCGGAACCTCTCCAGGTAGTGAGCTACGACGACAATGGGAACCGAGTCGACGCGACCACGTTTAGTTGGCCGGCAGGGAATGGTTATGGACATAGGTCTTTCATGTTGACCGACCTTCTGCCTAAAGCAACGGGGAATCGGGGTATTGTCTCGCTGAGCACCTCGTTCGGGCAGCAACATATTTCAGGGTTGGGTCTGCGAGTCAGTGCGACCGGGAGTTTCTCTTCGATTCCGAAACAGGCGGCGCCTGGGCAGTAAGTATCTGGAGATCGATCGACAGGAAGGCTGCTCAGTTCACCACGCCAACCTCAAACGCCAAGCTGCTTCCGCAGCGCGCTTCTGTTGGCTGCTTCCGCCGGCGACCTCCCGTTGCGCTTCAGCCACCGCTCGAAGTCCTTCATGAGCACTTGGTGCATGACCGTCGGCTCCTTCACGACGACCGTCACGGGCGTCATGCCAGTGCCGATGTCCGCCACCCAGTCGTTCTGGCGGAAAATGACCAGGGCTTTCGCCACCGCATCGTACAGAGTTTCAGCGGTCACCTCGACGGTGTGCAGGACGTCCTGCAGGTCGTTACATGAAACCGAACATGTCTTCAACGCCACATTGAGGAGCGTAGCAGATTCGCCTTTTGTTTGCCAGGCGGCTCTTAGCGCCTGCGCAGCTCGGATGCAGTGCCGCGGCGTCGGAGACAATTAAATCTCGCGACGGCATCGTGCACGAAGGATGTGAGGCGGGTAATGCAGACGTGGGAATACGAAACGACCATCCTCGAAGCCAGCGGCTTCTCTGGGCACTCCCCACAAGCCAAAGGCAAAGTAACGGAGCGAGTTTTGCAATACCTGAATGAGATGGGTTCGCAGGGGTGGGAACTGGTTTCCGCCACGCCAGTCACCAGCGACGCGCACTACCACATGCTCTATCTCAAGAGGCCAAGCAAAAAGGAATTGGGAATAGATGGATGACTCTGGCGTCCTGCCCGCTGGTCTCGTTGGCGCCCATCGGAGTCTCTCGATTGCGGTCTTGAATGGCGGATTGCCACCATTGCTCGCGTCGGAATGCTCCGTTCCGCTGATGCGTCGGGTGCGTATTGCGGCAATGCGTCACTGACAAGGGCTTGGGCCCAGGCGGCGAGGTCGCGGTGGCGCGTTGGGCGAGCGGGAACGCGGTGGGCACGGCAGAGGTGGGCGACCGCATGTGAATGAGCTGATTGCCGTCATTGAGCGACCAGTGCATCGTTCTCACGATTAGATCGACGAAGTCCCGTCATGCGCCGTTCGCATGTGGTACTCGGGAACCCTTTGGTTGCACGAGTTTACCCTGTGTTCATGTTCCAATCTGTACGATAAAGTCAACCTGTAGACGGATCTGCCTTAGGCGGAAGTCCGCATCCTCGGGCCTTGGCGTACCCTCCTCCTCAAATCCCAACGTCAAGGCTCGAGGACTTCGGTTGTCAGCTGGGTTCCTCGGGAGATCGCGGGAGGGAATACTGGTCTACTTCCCTTGCCGTTGCTCGTGAGCCATTCGCGCTCGGCGGAGTATGCTATTCGCGCATGCGTGCTGATTGCAGCGGTTCCCGGCCTCACAGCCCCTTTACATTGCTCCGGGTGTGCTGGTTTGCCCTTCAGGATGATTGCCGGTCCTGTCGCGCAGCCAGGCGTATCCGAAGGGGATCCTTCTTGTCCGAACAAAAGAGCATCCAGGACTACCGATTGCGCCGGCGGGCTAGGGCAAGCAGGGCCAGGATTTCTGCTCCGATAGCACTACACGTTGAGGGTTCCGGCACTGGGGCGGAAGTAAAGGTGAAGTTCGGCCCGAACATGCCTGGACCCAGTACGCCATTCAATGCGGAGCTCGGAAATGTGAGAGTGGACTTTGGATCGAGGACCGAAGTGATATAGGTTATCTCGCTCGGAGTGCTGAAGGACGTGGCGAGAATCACCTGAGAGTCCGCAGTGCCTTTGGGCATTGTCATAACCACCACATAGGTACCTTCTGCAAGGTCAAACGGCGAGACGTTCTCAAAGCAGAAATGATCGAGCACCGTGCCACAGGTTCCGGCGGGCACAGCGACGGAGCCCATCAACGACTGGTCGCTTAGGCGGAATAGCCCAACCTCGTGAGTATCGAAAAGTCCGAAATCGTCTTGGTCATATAGGCCCAACGAGGTAACGGTGATGGGCGCGTTGACTGAGAAAGTCCACCCGAAGATCAGGTCAAGGCCCACCCCAGCATGAGTGCCGATGGGGTCAGTGAGGGCCAGCGTGGCCGCACCGGCCAGATTCGAAAACGACAGCAAAAACGCCGACGCGAGAACGATCGACATTCGGTTCTTATGCATATCCAGGTGCTCCTCTTCCTCCGACCTGACCGCCATGTGGAGAGTTCCAGTCCGGAAATCAAGCTGTCCAGAGCATACTACCGTTTACTCTTGTTCTGCTTGGAAGGCGCTTACCCGACTGGGGGTGCCGATTTTCCCCTTGAACAATGCTGGCTAAGAAGCGATGAATCGTCATGCGCAGGAACCATCCTGAACGCACGAAGGAACATCACATGCCCACATACAGCATCGACAGCGACAACAACCTGGCAGTGCACCCCGACAAGGCGGCGGCCACCAAAGAGGCCGGCCCCACTGGCGCAGAGTTTTGCACAGCGGCAGACTTCAGCCAAGCCGTAGCGGCCTGGCCCGCCAGCCGCCTGGTAGACGTCTGGAACGGTTTCGC
>CAIVVT010000133.1 GCA_903909435.1 uncultured Acidobacteriia bacterium
CGATCGAACCCGATTCGAACCAGCCCGGGCGGGGCGTCTCTCCAGAGCCCGCCAGCGCAGCCATCCCCTCCCCTACCCCATCCAGTGCCAGTGTCCGGGGTGGGGCGGCTCTCCGAGCCGCGCGGGCTCTCCAGCGCCCGCCTGGAGCTGCAACATTTGTTCGAGCGAAAGCACCCCGAATGCGCGGTCACTCCCTCCGCGACCGCCCTCCCAGCCTGCCGGGCCGCACGCATGCATCCCGGCAAGTCGCTGCGAGTGGCTTAAGTCGCGCTCCCCATGTATTCGCATTGGACCGGCGTAGGACCCACGCCGTCCCGTAGTTTGAATTCGACGAAGCCAAGCACGAAGAACACGCAGGCGTGGCCTGCTCCGCGCGGACCGGAATCGGTTACCTGTTCAGTTCTTCGTCGAAGCACACCGCCACTTTGCCGCATCGGCCCGAGGCCATCAGCGAGTAGGCCTGATCAACCTGCTCCAACGCAAAGCGGTGCGTCACCAGTTCCGCCGGGTGCAACTTCCATGTCACCAGGCGCTCGACCAGCTCTTCCATCAACCAGATCGACGTCACCCACGATCCGAAGATCGTCTTCTGGTCGTGGATGATGTCGGGCGAGGGGTTGAATTCGACCCGTCCGCCTTCTCCCAGGAAGACAATCCGGCCCCACTTGCGTGTGGCGCGAATCGCCGTGGCCCGCGCCTGGTCGTTGGCCGAACAATCAACGGCACGCTCGACGCCGTTGCCGCCAGTGAGCTTCTTCACTTCGGCGACATTGTCCGGGCCGGACCGCAGCACCTCATCGCACAGTCCGAGATCGCGCGCGAGTTGCAGCCGCTCGTCAATCACGTCGATGCCGATGATCTTGTTCGCGCCCAGCTTGCGGCACAGCGCGCCGGTCGCCAGTCCAACGGGTCCCAGACCGGTGATCAGCACCGCGTCGTTCCCGCTGATCCCGAGCTTCATCAGGCCTTCGTACACCGTGCCAAATCCGCACGCCACCTGCGCGCCGTCGGTGAAGGACAGTTCGCTGGGCAGATAAACCAGATCTTTTTCCTCGGCCAGCAGATAGCCGGCCATGCCGCCATCCCGCTGCCAGCCGTAGGCCCGCCGGTACTTCTCGCTGGTGCACGAGATCATGTAGCCGCGCCGGCAATCGTTGCAGACTCCGCAGCCGGAAATGTGATACACGATGACCCGGTCGCCCACGCCGAATCGCCGACAGCCCGGACCGGCTTTTATGACTTCGCCCGATGGTTCGTGACCGGCGATCTTGTCCTGGTAGCCTTCGGGGCCCTTGCCGAGGTGCTCGTGGTAGATGCAGCGGATGTCGGAGCCGCAGATCGTCGAAGACTTCATCCGCAGCAGCACTTCTCCGTGGCCGGGTTCCGGGACGGCTACCTCCTGGAGCACCGTGGTGCTGTCGCCGGGCAGATATGCGCCCAGCATCGTTGTGGCGATCTTCGTCTCACTCATAACCGGCTGCTCTCCTTACCGAACCCAAACAGCGCGCTCCGGGCCTGCAGCCCGAGATGCAAACTCAGGGCGGGGTGATCTCTCCATCCACGTCCCAAAGCGCTTCCCACGTCTGGCCGTCCTTCCACAGGAATACCTGCCCCTTAATGAGTCGGCAGTTCTTCTCGAGTCCCGCGATGGCTTGCATGTCCGTCGCGGTGAGCGGTTCGCTCACGGTGCACTGCAGGTTGGCCAGGTAGTTGCGGCGCTTCACCGAGAACGGGATCGGAGTCTGGCCGCGTTGCACCGCCCATTTCACGCACACCACGGCGGGATGCACGCCCAGGCGCTGGGCGATCTTCAGGATCACCGGATCTTCGATGTCCACCGTATCGTCCGGCGTCCGGTCCCGCTCCGGGCGGCCGGGCGAACCGACCGGACAGTAGCCCACGGGCTCGATGCCGTTGGCCCGCACGAAGTCGAACAACTCCTGCTGCTGGAAGTGCGGGTGCAACTCCATCTCGTTGATGGCGGGCTTGATGCGGCAATCGCGCAGCAGCAGCTTCAGCTTCGGCACGGTCATGTTGGATGTGCCGATGTGCCGGACCAATCCAGCCTCCACCAACGCTTCCATCTGCCGCCACGTGCGCATGAAACTCTCGTGGATATAGGGCTTGGCGTCGGGACTGCGGGACTCGACGCTGCACCCCGGCGGATGGAAATTCGGAAACGGCCAGTGCACCAGGTACATGTCCAGGTAGTCGAGTCCAAGATCAGCCAGAGACTTCTGGCAGGAGCCAAGGACGTCGTCGTGCTTGTCGTTCCAGAGCTTGGAGACAACCCAGAGCTCCTCGCGCGCCACGCCGCCATCCATGATTGCTTTGAAAGCGGGGCCGATGCGGTCCTCGTTGCAGTAGACCGAGGCGCAGTCGAAATGCCGGTAACCGGCCGCAGCCGCGCCCTTGACGGCTTCGGCGATCTCGTCGGCAGTCACATGATCGGAGCCGAATGTCCCCAGCCCGATCGCGGGCATCCGCGCTCCCGTGTACAGGAACCTCTGCGGGACCAACCCCGGATTCACGCCATCCAGTGCGGCAGTTCTGTTCTCGTCGCTCATCGCAAGAATCGTCCTCCCGGGGCTGAGCCAAGACTGAGCCTCAGCCTTCATCATCCCACCGGCCCACTATCCGCTGCGCTCTGAGTACCAAAAAAATCGTTAACCTAAGTCCCAGTCATAATAATCCTCACCGTAAAAGACTGTCAATATGGAACAAACACAAGTTGACACCAGTTTTCCGCTAAGGTAGAGTTACCGATTACCAGAATGCTCGACATGCTGTTCGACGCCGCCGCTTCGCAGGATCCCGAGTTGGTCGCGCAAGGTGTCATCAGTACTTGCTTGTATCTGAAGAGCTTATGCAGTCGCGGAGTCGTCGCACGTGCTTGCGCGGTGCGCCGGGCTCCGGCCGGGCGTCTTGATCGCGGTCCCTGGGGGCAGGTTCGCCCGAATACGCCAGCCTCCCCAACGCTAATACTCGTAGCCCTAGGATGGTGAAGGTATGACCGTCCGCATGAAAGACATAGCGCGCGACTTGGGCGTCTCGGTGGTGACCGTATCCAAAGTCCTGCGCAATCACGGCGACATCAGCAAAGAGACCCGGCAGCGCGTCTTGAAGCGGATGAAGGAACTGAACTACCGGCCGAATCTGGCGGCGCGGGCGCTCATTACCGGCAAGTCCTACACCATCGGGCTGATCGTGCCGGACCTGCTGCATCCGTTCTTCGCTCAGGTGGCGAAGGCTCTCTCGGGCGTGTTCCGCAAGCAGGGCTACAGCCTGATCCTCTCTTCGTCGGAAGAAGATCCCGAACTCGAAAAGGAAGAGCTGGACGTACTGCTGACCCGGCGGGTGGACGCGCTGCTGATCGCCTCCGCGCAATGGACGGTCGAGAGTTTCCGGCAAATTGAAGACCAGCAGATTCCATACGTGCTGATCGACCGGCGTTTCGTCGGTCTGGCGGCCAACTTCGTCGGCGTCGATGACGACGCTGCCGGAGTGCTTGCCACCGCTCACCTCATCGAGCAGGGTTGCCGCCGCATCGCGCACATCCGCGGCCCCGAGGTCAGCACGGCTATCGGCCGGGCCGAGGGTTATCGCCGCACGCTGTCCGAGCACGCCATGCCGTCTCTGAGCGGGCACGTGATTTCCGTGGGTGCCTTTGGCGACGAGCGGGGTGAGGTGGGCGGCTATGAGGCGGCGAAGACTCTCATCGCTATGGACCCGCGTCCCGACGGGGTCTTCTGCTACAACGACCCAACCGCTATGGGAGTCATGCGCGCCGTCCTTGAGGCAGGCCTGCGGATTCCCGAAGACATTGCCGTCGTGGGTTGCGGCAACGTGATCTACTCCGATCTCTTGCGTGTGCCGCTCACGACCATCGACCAGAATAGCCAGTCGATCGGCGAACAAGCCGCCGAACTGGCACTATCGCTGATGGACGCTAAGGTGCCTATACGCCCGGTGTCGATCTGCATCGAGCCAACGTTGGTCGTCCGGGCCTCCAGCCTGAGACGCGCCTAGGCGCGGACCTTCTCCAATACGGGCGGAGTATCGACGAAGCGCACAGGGGATGTTACTCCCCGGCGATCCAGCTTTGCATCTGGAAGCGACCGCAGTCGGGGTCTGGTCTAGCTACGGGGCTATAAACCACAGCCTCCGCGCACGGTAACGCGTTTGATCTAGCTGCTTCCCTCCATGCATCCGAGCTCGCCGCCTGCCCGTCTCCAGGCCGCCTTCCACTTGAGTTGCGGTCTAACGGCGGCGCCTGAACGGCGGGTGACAGTGGAACCGGTCCGGGCCTACCCTGGATGGAGATGCTGCCTCTTTTCGATGGTCCGGAGCCGGTAGCGCGTTCCCCACTCGCAACCCGGCTTCACGAGTTGGCCGGGCAAGGCATCTACTTTGGCACAAGTTCGTGGAAGTATCCTGGCTGGCTGGGCTCGATCTACACGCCGCAGCGCTACTTTACGCGTGGCCGCTTCTCGCAGAAGAAGTTCGAGTCCGAGTGCCTGGCTGAGTACGCCGAGACATTCCCGGCCGTGTGCGGCGACTTTTCGTTCTACCAGTTCCCGGCCGGCAGCTACTGGTTTCGCCTGTTCGCGAGCGCTCCCAAAGAACTTAGGTTTGCCTTCAAAGTGCCGGAGGAGGTCACGGTGAAGACGTGGCCCACGCACCTGCGCTACGGCGTCCGAGGCGGGTCCGAGAACGAATCGTTTTTGAATTCGGAGTTGTTCGGGCGGATGTTCGCCCGTCCGCTGGAGCCCTACGCGGATCGCGTCGGTGTGATGATCTTCGAATTCGGGACGCTGCCTAAGCGCTCCTACGAAAGCGTGGAGCCTTTTGTCGATGATTTGTCGAAGTTCCTGGCCGCTCTGCCAAGCGGTTGGCGCTACGCGGTTGAGGTGCGCAATCCGGAGTACCTCACCCCAACGTATTTCGAGTGCCTCCGCGCCTGGAACGTGGCGCACGTTTTCAACGCCTGGACGCGTATGCCCGAACTGCCGGCACAGGTCGCCATTGAATCGGCGTTTACGGCTGACTTCATCGTCGCCCGTGCATTGCTGCGCCAAGGGCGCCCTTACGCCGAGGCGGTCGAGAAGTTCCAGCCCTACGAGCGCGTCCAGGAACCGAACCCCGGAGCGCGGGAAGCCTTGAAAGCCCTGATGGAGCGGGCCGCGCGGAAGAAGCAGCTTGCGTTTCTGTTTGTAAACAATCGCCTGGAGGGCAACGCGCCGGGGACGATTGAGGCGGTCATCGGCTGACGCGGTAGTTGTTAGAGGCGGCTCTGCCGCATTTCCCGGCGTGGGTCAGTTCCGGCATGGTCCCACGCTATGCCAAACTAGGCTTTGCTGTCATGAGTACCAAGACACCGGACGGGATAAAGATCCAACTCGACACCGAGAGGAAGATCCGTACCCGCAACAAGCTTTACTACCGCTATAACCATTGGCCGATCTGGATCTTTGTGTTCTTCCTGATCCCCGGGCCGATGACGTTCGACCTGTTCGCGCACGGCTTTCGCAGCAACATGGCGTGGTGGCTGGCAGTGGTGATGCTCGGGACGGGCTTGGCGGGATTGCGCGGCAATCTGCCGGGTTGTGAGCCGGCGCCTTACATCATTCGTTTTACCGAAGACAAACCGAACCTGCTGTATCGCCGGATTTGCTACACCGTCGCCTGGAGTGCTGCCATCACCTACGGCTTGCTCAACCTGGCCGGCCTTGTTGTGGCTATTACGACCGGCAAGTGGATGCTGAAGCAGATCTACCAGACCTATTACTTCTGGATTGCCGCGCCCGTATGGATCCTCGGCTTGCTGGGCCAGTTGCCAAGGGTTAAGCGCTCTACGCGCGGCGAAGGCGACGAGCGGAGGTACTTCTACGGGACTGTTTGGGCCATGTGCATCGCTCAGCCGGTGCTGTGGTTCCTGTACCTGCTGCTGCCGCGCAATCGTACGACGGACGTTCTCGAACTGGTGGTCTACCTGGGGTTTCTAGCTACGGTGGCGTATTGCAGCTACCGGGGCTACCTGCCTCGCACGCAGAAAATCGTTCCGGGTGAAATTGCCGCGTTGGACTAAGCTGCAACCCGCCGTCAGGCCCGTTGGAAGCCGCGACCCCTGAATTGCGCCCCCCCACTGCATTTCTCTCAAGCCAGGACCGCTTCCGGCGATATGCCATTTGTATACATCTACAAATGCTGCAACCGGGGCAGCACGGGCGGGGAGGGCTGTACCATGCGGGCCGTGATTCTGCTGGCCGTTGGGATGGTTGCGCAATTGGCGTTCGCGGTGTTCGTCGCCAGATGCATGCGCTTTGGCTTGGGACCAGGGGCGTTAAACAGCGAGGCAGATTCAGAGACGCAAGGAGCGGAAGAACTGCTGAGTGCTCCCTACAGGAAGCGAGCCGCGTGCGTCGTGAATATTAGCAGCGCCGATCTGGCTGGCCTTTTGATCGCGCTCCACCCGCAGCCTGAAGCGGCCGAAGTTAGGGAAACGCAGGCACAACCGGTCTTGAGTCAGCCTGACTAGGACGGAATCCTGGTCGGAATCGCGGAGACCGTCGCATGCGAAGGACAGGCGCACGCGTCAAAGTGATTTCTGGACCAGGTCCTGGGCTTCCGTAACCAGTCGGTTGAGGTGGTCCTGGCCGAGGAAGCTTTCGGCGTAGAGCTTATATATGTTCTCCGTGCCGGATGGCCGTGCCGCGAACCAGCCGTTCCGAGTGGTCACCTTCAGGCCGCCGATCGACGCGCCATTGCCGGGGGCCGCAGTCAACTTGGCCACGATCGCCTCGCCCGCAAGTTCCGAGGCGGTGACATCGGTCGGCGCGAGTTTCTTCAGCCTGTTCTTCTGCTCGGGCGTCGCAGGCGCGTCGATGCGGGTGTAATAGGACTCGCCAAACTCATTCGTTATCTCGCGATAATGCTCACCGGGATCCTTCCCGGTGACTGCGGTGATCTCCGCGGCCAGCAGGCCCATGATCGGCCCATCCTTATCGGTCGTCCAGACCGATCCATCGCGGCGCAGAAAACTCGCGCCAGCGCTTTCTTCTCCGCCGAAGGCCACTGTCCCGTCGAACAGTCCAGGGGCAAACCACTTGAAGCCGACAGGCACCTCGTAGACTTCGTGTCTCAGTGCTGCGCCCAGACGGTCGATCAACCCACTTGAAACGAGCGTCTTCCCGATCTTCATGGAGTCCTTCCACTTCTCGCGATGCGTCAGCAGATAGCGAATGGCGACGCAGAGAAAATGATTGGGGTTCAACAAGCCGGAACTGGGCGTCACGATGCCGTGGCGGTCCGCGTCGGGATCGTTGCCAAAGGCGATGTCGAACTTGTCCTTCAATCGCACCAGGCTCGCCATCGCATAGGGGCTGGAGCAATCCATGCGGATCTTTCCGTCGTGGTCGACGGTCATGAAAGCGAAGCGCGGGTCCACGGCCGAGTTGACGACCGTCAGGTTCAGTCCGTAAATTTCGGCGACAGGCTCCCAATAGTGAACGGCCGCACCACCCAAGGGATCGACACCGATGCTTACCCCAGACGATTTGATGGCTTCCATGTCCACCACGTTGGCGAGATCACGCACATAGTCGCGCACATAGTCGCGCTGGTGGGTGGTGGGTGCCTTTAGCGCGTGTTCGTAGGTGACGCGCTTGACGCCCGCATTGCCGGTCTCAAGCAACTCGTTCGCGCGCTTTTGCACGGCGTCCGTGATGTCCGTGTCGGCGGGACCACCGTTGGGCGGGTTGTACTTGAAGCCTCCATCGGAGGGTGGATTATGCGACGGCGTGATGACGACGCCGTCCGCCAAACCGCTGGTGCGACCATGGTTGTAAACCAGGATCGCGCGCGAGATGACCGGCGTCGGCGTGAAGCCGCTGCCCGGCTGGATCACTGTCTCCACTCCGTTCGCGGCCAGCACCTCGAGCGCTGCACGCTGGGCCGAGGCCGATAGCGCGTGCGTGTCCTTGCCCATGAACAGTGGGCCGCTGATGCCCTGCGATGCACGGTACTCGCATATGGCTTGCGTGATCGCAAGAATATGCGCTTCCGTGAAACTGCTGTTGGTCGATGTTCCGCGATGGCCGCTCGTGCCAAAGCTGACCATTTGATTCGGGTCGGAGATGTCGGGCGAATTCTCGTAGAAGTCGCGCTCAAGAACCTCGACGTCAATGAGCAGTTCTTCGGGTGCCGGTTTGCCGGCCAGGGGGCTTAGCATGTCGTCTTCGTCTCGCTATGGTGCAAACTTGCTTCAACTAATTGCAGCTCGCGCCTAGATCATCTCGCGCAGCAGTTCCGGGCGCGGATTCGGGATCAGAACCTTATTGACCAGCAACCCCTTGCGGGCCACCGCCTGCGCACCCGCCTCAAGAGCGCTGCGCACGGAAGAAACGCTTCCCGTAATGGTCGCGAAGGCTTTGCCGCCCAGGGCCATGGCCAGCCGGACTTCGATCAACTGCACGCGCGCGGCCTTGGCCATTGCGTCGGCGCCCTCAATCAGGCTGGCCACGGAAAACGCTTCGAGGATCCCCAGCGACTCCAGTTGCGTCACGTGCGAGATGCCGCTGAGAGCCGGAAAGAGATCGTCATGCACATTCGGGATGATGAAAGTGTCCACCAGCGAGAAGTCGCCCACCTCGCGCCCGGCGTGCACGGCCGATTCGACGTCGGCTACAGCGCCCCGCACCAGGACCATGTATTTGCCGCTGCAGATCGTGCGCGCGAGCACAAGTTCAACGTCGGCCGATTTCAGCATTGCGTCGGTTACGGCGAATCCTGCCGCGATGCTGGATAGCTCGATCAGCCCGATTGAGTTCCTGGCCAAAGTGCAAGCTCCTATTACGCTTCTATCTCGACGAACTCAGCCGTCACCCGCGTCACGCGGCCGTCGATGCTCGCGTGGACGTTGGCCCCCAAGGCGCCCTCGTCCATTTTTGCGACGGGATCACCGGCGCGCAGCCGATCTCCCTCAGCCACCACCGGCTTAGCGGGAATGCCCGCATGTTGCTTGGTGAACAGCTTCACTCGCGCCGGCTTCGGCCCGCGTTCGGTAAAGGGCGTGTGGGCGTCGTACTCCTCGACAGCCAGCCGCTGCCGCAGCATCGATTGGGGGACGCGGCGATATTCCTTCATCGGATGGACGCGCACGGGCCGTTCCTGCTGAAAGCGTATGCCTGCCGCGCGCAGGTCCAGTTTGGCCGCATCGCAGGCCTCCTTGGGATACAGATCCTCCGGGCAGGCATACAGGGTACACAGCCCACATGCGCAGCACAGGGAGCCCCACTGGTTCCAGTTGTCTTTGCCTGCCAGCGTGAAGCCCAAGCTCCGCATCACCTTGTGCGGCTGCACGTCGTAGCCGAGCAGGTAGCGCGGGCAGAATTCCGTGCAATAGCTACACTGGTCGCAGGCCGAGCGGCCGATCCGTTCCATCGCTTGCACCGGGCGGCTCTTGCGCTGCACCAGCGGATGCGTTTTGGGCAATACGATCAACCCGCAAGTGGTTTTCGTCGTGATGCCGGTTAGGTCGAATGTGAGCGTACCCATCATCATCCCGCTCACGAAGATGCCGTAATCGGCGACGCTCGGGCCGCCTGCGCAGGCCAGCAGGTCGGAAAAGCTGGTGCCGAGTGGTGTCCAGAAGCTCACCGGCTTCTTCACTGCGCCCGAGATGCTAACGAACTTGCGGGTCACGGGCTGGCCCTGAGCTGCCTGCTCCACGTTGTAGAGCGTCTCGACGTTGTTGACGACGCAGCCCACGTTCAGCGGGATGCCACCGGCCGGGATCAGCCGTCCGGTCGCCGCATACACGAGTTCGTACTCGTCGCCGGAGGGATAGAAATCACCGAGCAGGCAGAACTTGCACCCCTCGCGGTCGGCGTGTGGGCGCAGAGCTTCAATCGCTTCGTGGTTCTTTTCTTTCACCCCGATGACGGCCTGACTCGCGCCGGTTGCGGCCGCCATGCGCTTCAATCCGGCCACGACTTGCTCCGGGTGGCGGCGCATCAATTCGAAGTCCTTGTGCAGCAAGGGCTCGCACTCCGCGCCATTTGCGAGCAGAAACTCAGCCGCGGACGCGGCTTTCACCGACGTGGGGAAACCGGCGCCCCCGGCGCCCACCACTCCCATCTCGCGCAGTGTCTCAGCGAGTTTCACGTTGTCCGGCATCCTCAACGGCCCAATATAGCGCACGCGCGGGTTCGCAACCACGTTGAAGCGCGTCCCGTTCGTGAAAGACTATAATCTGGCACGCATGCTGCTCGAACTGGTGGTCGAGAATTTCGCTGTGGTTGAACGTCTCCGGCTCAGCTTGCACTCCGGGCTCAACGCCCTAACTGGTGAGACCGGCAGTGGCAAGTCGTTGGTGGTGGACGCGCTCTCGCTGCTGTTTGGCGGGCGGGCATCCACTGACGTGATCCGGACCGGGGCCGAACGCGCCTTCGTTTCAGGCCGTTTCGAGTTGCCGCAAGCTCCAGGCTTGACGCCGCTGCTTGCCGCCGCCGGAATCGAGCCCGAGGACGGCGAACTACTCATCGAGCGCGAGATTCTGGCCAACGGAAAAAGCCGCGCGTACGCCGCCAGCCGCCCGGTCACGGCCGCCCTACTGCGCGATATTGCGCCGTTCCTGGGCGACATCCATGGGCAGCACGATCAGCAGAAGCTCCTCTCTTCAGACGCTCAGCGCGAATTGTTGGACGAGGCGGCCTTGCACGAGGCGGAGTTATCCGCCGTGGCTTCGGCCTGGCGGGACTGGCGTGCCGCGATCGCCGAGTTGGAAGTTCTCGACCGCACGGAGCAGGAAAAGCTGCGGTTAGCCGACCTCTGGAATATCCAGCGGCGCGAGATTGAAGCGCTCAAGTTGCAGCCCGGTGAGGACGCCCGACTGGAGCAGGAAAGCTGCGTATTAAGGAACGTCGGCCGACTCACTGAAAACGTGAACGAGGCCTTCGACTCGCTGAGTGAGAACGAGAACTCGGCGTCGAAGACCATCGCGCGGGCGATGAAGCGTCTCGAGGAAATCGTTCGAATCGACGCGAAGATGTCAGGAATCCTCGAACTCCTTCAGCCGGCGCGAATTGCGGTGTCCGAAGCGGCTCGCGAGTTGAGCCACTATTTGGGAGCATTGGAAGCGGATCCCACCCGTTTGGAGAGCGTGGAGACCCGGTTGGCGCAAATCGAGAAGCTGAAGCGCAAGTACGGTCTGACGATCGACGACGTACTCGCCTTTCTCGCCGACGTTCAGGCGAAACTCGAAGCCGTGGAGAGTGCGGGTGAGCGCCGCGCGGCCTTGCAGGTGCGCATCGCAAAACTTGAAGACGGTTATCGCAAGGTCGCGCTGGCGCTGCGGAGTCTGCGCCAAAAGGCAGCCAAGTCGCTGCAAAAGGCCGTGGAGTCCGAGCTTACCGGACTCGCCATGCAGGGTGTGACGTTCGTGATTGCGCTGTGCGAATCCGAGCCGTCGCCGCACGGATTCGACTCGGTTGAGTTTTTGGTCAGCGCGAATGCGGGTGAAGAACCACGCCCGCTCGACCGTGTCGCCAGCGGAGGCGAGCTTTCGCGCATCGCTCTGGCCCTGAAGGCCTGCCTCGCCCTACGGCCTTCCAAAGGGAGCGGCGCGCGCACACTAGTCTTCGACGAAGTGGATTCGGGCGTTGGCGGAGCGGCGGCCGAAACAATCGGCCGCAGGCTGAAGCGCATCGCCCGGTCCAGTCAGGTGCTCTGTGTGACGCACCTGGCGCAGATCGCGAGTTTCGCCGACCATCACTACGTGGTCGAGAAGCGGCAGGTGGGCGGCAGAACTACGGCCAGCGTGGAGGAACTCAGCGCCGCGCAGCGCGTGCGGGAGATTGGCCGAATGCTTTCCGGGCAGCACCTCTCCGACGAGGCGCTGCGCCACGCGGCCCGACTGGTGGAAGAATCGGCCCGGGCGGTAGTGTAGGGGCGAGATGAAGCTCTGGCTCTACTTCGTGGGCAAGCCGCGCGACGCAAATGCCAACGGTATGGCGGAGGAGTTCCTCAAGCGCAGTTCGCGCTACATGCAGTGTGAGATGCGCGAAATTCAGCCGGCGCGCTTCGACCTCTTTGCCAAACACGCCTCAGCACGCAAGGTGTTCCTCGACCCAGCCGGCAAACCTATGGATTCAAACCGCTTTGCAGCAATGTTGAACGAGGCGGAAGGGCAAGCCCGGGACCTCGTGTTCCTCGTCGGCGGACACGACGGTTTGCCATCTGAGTGGAAGCCGCGCGCGGACCTGTTACTCTCCTTGTCGGCCATGACGATGCCGCACGAATTGGCCCGGGCCGTGCTTGCCGAGCAGATCTACCGCGGCCTGACGATCTTGCGCGGGCATCCCTACCCGCGCTGACGGGGTTGGTGCGCTGGTGCGAGACGGGCATTGCCACGGCCATTGTGGACACTGTAGCTTGGAGAGTGGGCATGGACTGGTTTAAAGTACCCCGCAAAGTCGCTAAGGTTAGCGAAGACGAGAAGCACGTCCGCACCGAAGGGTTGTGGATCAAGTGCGAAGGCTGCCACCAGATCATCTGGCGCAAGGACCTCGAAGAGACCCTGAACTGCTGCCCGAAATGCAACCGGCATTTCCGCATCGACGCACTCTCCCGTTTGAAGACATTGCTCGACGATGAGTGGATTGAGCACGATCGCGAGCTTTCTTCCACCGATCCACTAGGCTTCGTCGATGCCAAGCCGTACCGCCAGCGCCTGGCATCGATGCAGAAAGCGCTCGGTATGCGGGACGCCATTTACTCCGTCGAAGGCAAACTCGCCGGGCGGACCGTTAACGTCTGCTCGTTGGAGTTGCGCTTCATTGGTGGCAGTATGGGCTCCGTGGTCGGCGAGAAGATAACGCGCGCAGTCGAGCGATCGCTTGCCACCCGCAACCCGTTGATCATCGTCTCGGCTTCGGGCGGAGCGCGCATGCAGGAAGGTGCGGTGAGCCTGATGCAGTTGGGTAAGATCTGCTGCGCCCTCATGCGTCTCGACCAGGCTGGAGTTCCGTTTATCAGCGTTCTGACCGACCCGACCACGGGCGGGGTCACCGCCAGTTTTGCGATGCTGGGCGACCTGAACATCGCCGAACCGGGAGCCCAGATCGGCTTTGCCGGTCCGCGCGTCATCGAGCAGACCATTCGCCAGAAGCTGCCCGAGGGATTCCAGACTGCCGAGTTCGTTCTGCAGCACGGTTTCCTGGATGCCGTGGTGAAGCGCTCCGAGATGAAGAGCTACATCGCGAATGCTCTCGACTTTCTCAGCGGCCCGGTAGGCGCGCAGTCGCAGGCATGATCGTCCCCGCCCCTCAGCTGACAGACGCTCCGCGGCGAATACGTTATTCATATCGGGCGGGACGGCGATGATCTCCCTCGTCAACGCCTCTAAACGCTACGGCCCGCGCGTGCTCTTCGAGAACGTCTCCTGGATGATCACTGGCCAGGATCGTGTGGGGCTGGTGGGCGCAAACGGAACGGGCAAGTCCACGGTGATGAAGATCCTGGGTGGGCTCGAAACCGTGGACGCGGGCGAGTGCACCTCGCAAAAGGGCATTAGCGCCGGGTACCTGCCCCAGGACGGTCTACAGCTCTCCGGCCGCACGGTCTTCGCCGAATGTCTCTCCGTCTTCGACGAGCTGAAAGACATGGAGCGCGAGATGGGGCAACTGGTTCGGAGTCTGTCGGACCTCGATCCCGCCTCGGAGGAATACTCGGCCGCGGCGACCCGCTACACCAGTCTGGACGCCCAGTTCCGCAACCGTGACGGCTACGCCCTGGAGGCGAAAGTCGGAAGTGTACTCACCGGCCTCGGGTTCCCCAAGGAGGAGTGGACCAAACGCACGGAGTTCTTCTCTGGCGGCTGGCAGATGCGCATCACGCTCGCCAAACTGCTGCTGCAGCAGCCTGGCTTGTTATTGCTGGACGAGCCCACCAATCACCTTGACCTGGAAGCCCGCAACTGGCTTGAAGCATACCTCACGTCGTATCCGAATGCGTTCGTGCTGATCTCGCACGATCGTTATTTCCTGGATGTCACGACGAAGAAGATCGCCGAGCTTTGGAACAAGGGCCTGCACTTCTATTCGGGCAATTTCGAGTCCTACCTGCAGCAGAAGCAGGAGCGCCGGCTGATCCTGGAATCCGCCTTCCGGAACCAGCAGGAGCGGATCCAGCAACTCGAAGGCTTCATCAACCGCTTTCGCGCCACCGCAACCAAAGCGAAGCAGGTCCAGAGCCGCATCAAGGAGCTGGAGAAGATCGAGCGCATCGAGATTCCTCCCGAAGAAAAGGCCATCCACTTTTCCTTCCCGCAACCGAAGCCAAGTGGGCGCATCGTCGCACAATTCACGGGTGTCAGTAAGGCCTACGGCGAGCGCGTGATTCTCTCGGACGTGACCTTTCAGATCGAGCGAGGCGAGCGCGTAGTGCTGGTCGGCATCAACGGTGCGGGCAAGAGTACGTTGATCAAACTGCTCTCAGGGATCGAGCCGCTCACGTCCGGCGATTACCGGATCGGGCACAATGTCCAGCCGGACTATTTCGCACAGGACCAGTACAAGGAACTCGACCCCGCATCGCAGTTGCTCGACGATCTTAGCTCTGTGGCGAATGGTAAAACCGTCACGGAACTTCGCAGCCTGCTGGGTTGCTTCCTGTTCAGCGAGGACGACGTCTTCAAACCCATCGGAGTGCTGTCTGGGGGCGAGCGGAACCGTTACGCTCTGGCACGGATGCTGCTGAACCCGGCGAACTTCCTCCTGCTGGATGAGCCCACAAATCACCTGGACATGCGCGCCAAGGACGTCCTGCTCGAATCCCTCGAACAGTTCACGGGTACCGTGGTCCTGGTCAGCCACGATCGCTACTTCATCGACCGCCTGGCGACGAAAGTGATCGAAGTGAAGGACGGCGCGGTCCGGGTCTACCCGGGTAATTACGAAGATTACCTGTTCCGTAAACAGCAGGAATCGGCTAACGCCTCGGCGGCTTCTCCAGCTGTGGCGGTGAACTCCGCCCCCGTTGCTGCCGATGAGTCGAAGGAGGAGATCGACACCGGACGCGTCCGGCGCTTGAACCCGATCAAGGCCAAGCAACTCGAAGACCGCGCCGCTGAACTGGAAGCCGAGTCCGCCGCGCTGGAGTCTGAGATCTCTGAGTTGGAAACGGCCTTGCAGGGTTTCGTCAGCGCGGAAGAGACACGGCGCCAAATGGACTTACTGGCGGCGAAAAAAGATCGCCACGACGAAGTCATTTCCGAGTGGGAACGGGTCAGCCTGCAACTTGAAGAAGCGCGTTGAGTGCTCTTTTGTGGGGCGGACCTCCAGGTCCGCGCGGGCTCTCCTGAGCCCGCTCATCCGGACAAACAAGCGTGGCCTGGAGGCCCCGCGCGGCGCTTGAGCGCCGCTACACAATTCACTTAGTGCTTCGTCGCCAACCGCTCCAGCGCCTCTATCTCCTTGCCCGCCTCGCCGTACTTGCCCTGCGACATAAGCTCGCGATACTTCCGCAAGTGATCGCGAACTTCGGCTAGCGAATCCACTTGGGCCGCTTGCGCCGCCACCGGCTTGGGCGATCCGGGTGTCGCCGCAGTCGCCACCGCCGCCTGCGAGGACTTGAACCCCGCAAGTTCGGCCACGGCTTGTTCATACGTGTCGGTGTAAATCAACCGGCCGCCGGCGTACATCGCGATTTTCTTGAGTTGCGGCATGGGCGATTGCGAGGCCTGAATGTACATCGGCTCGATGTAGAGCAGCGTGTTGGCGATGGGCAGCACCAGCATCTGGCCTCTGAGCACCTGGGAGCCCTGCTGATTCCACAGCGTCAGGTCTTTCGAAATCGTCTGGTCCTGACTGATCTTCGATTCAATCTGGATCGGACCGTCAAATTGGGGGCTCTTGGGGAGTTGCAGGAAATGTAGCTCGCCCAGGTGCTCCCCGTCGCAGCGCGCCATCATCAGGCCGATCAGGTTGGGCTTGTTACGTGGCGTAAACGTCGTCATCAGCAGGAACTCAGGGTCATCGCGTTCAGGAAGCGAGGTGACCATGTAAGTCGGCGACATCGGCTCGGCCGTTCCCGAAGTCCCGTTGACACTGCGCGAAACGTCCCAGACGTCTTCCTTGTTGAAGAACGCCTCTGCATTGGTCATGTGGTATGTGCGGTAGATCTCGGCCTGCAGCTTGAACAACTCTTCCGGGTAGCGGGCGTGCTCGCGCAGTGCCGGCGGCATCGCGGAGGCATTCTCGATTAAGTGCGGAAACAGCTTCCGGTAGGCGCGCAAGATGGGGTCTTCCGAATCAAACGCATAGATGTGGATTTTGCCGTCGTACGCGTCGATCGTGGCCTTCGCCGCGTTGCGCATGTAGTTGATCTCGCCGAAATCCCGCGTGGACAGCAGCCTTGAGTACGGGTGAGACGAGGACGTGGTGTAGCCGTCAAGGATCCAGACCAGGCGACCCTCGGGCGTCATCACAAGGTATGGATCCGAGTCCCAGTTGAGGAATCCCGCCACGGCCGCAATCCGCTCGTGCACGTTCCGCCGTATCATCATCCGGCTCTCCGGCGTCAGGTAGCTGGTGAGCAGAATGTTCCAGTCCCCCATCGCCACGGCCGCGACGGTACGCTCAAAAAGCGACGAGACGGGGAAGCCGCCCGTGCCCTCGTAACGGCTCTCGACGTTGCTTGCCCCAAACGGGTAGTTAAACTCGGGCTGGCCCGTGCGGACGAATACCGGTTCGTGCGTCGCTTCGCCGTAGTATAGTTCTGGCCGCGTCAGCTTTAGCGATGGCGTCATGATCTCCGGGGGCGTGTTCTTGACCAGCAGTTGCGGCAGTCCGTCGGACGTGATCTTCGAAGCTTCGGCCATCACGACTCCGTAGCCGTGTGTGTATATGAAGTGCGGATTGATCCAGCGTGCCCGGGCGTCGGCCGGCAACTGCTTGACGTCCAGTTCGCGCGGCGTCAGCAGCACCTGGCGCAACCGGCCGTCGATCTGGTAGCGATCCACATCGGTATCGACGAACGTGTAATAGAGCCGCAGTGCCTGAATCTGTGTGATGGTGTCGTGGAACGCCCGCCAGTCCCATAGCCGCACGTTCTCGAGCAACGGCTTGTGCAGTGAGGGGTCCACCGTAACCTCAAGTTGAGCGTCGTACTCTGCTTCCTTCACGTGCTTCGACAATCCCCAAGCTTCTCGCGTGGCCTGAATGTGTCGCTGGATATAGGGTTTCTGGATCGTGATTTCGCTCGGCCGGACATACAGTGCGCTGGCTGCGTAAGGCACGACCAGATACACCACGAAGGCCGCCGGGAGCACCAGCGCGAACTTCAGCCGGCCGGTGAAAAACGCGGCCGCGGCCACCAGGCTTGCCACCAGGTTTACTCCTAGCAGCGGCAGGCCGAGGTGCTCGTCGACCCAATCCACTCCGACCAGCGCACCGTGCTCCTCAAACAACAGATCGAAACGGTCGAAGTAGAACCGCGCCGCCAGCGCCACGAAGAAGACGCCCGCCGCAATGCGGAAAAATCGTCCTTCCAGGGCCGTCCCCAGTTTCAACGAACGCAGGTCGAATGCTACCCCGCCTTCACCGAAACTGCCCAACTCCTGCGCCTGTTTACTGAGGATCCAGCCGCGCGCGGTCAGCCAGTAAACGAACGCGCTCCCCAGCGAAAGCGCCAATACGGTTCGCAGCAAAACGCCATAGAAGGGCAGGTCGAAGAAATAGAAGCCCAGCGAGCGTCCGAACACCGGATCGTGCCATGCGCCCGGCACATCTGCCGCTCCGGTCCCTCCGAAGAAGCGCACCACCGTCCAGGAGTCCACCGTGGCAAGGCCCACCATCAGCGCCGCCAGCAATAGTGCGAGAGCGCTCAGCCGGGCGTACAACGGGTGCTCGCCCAGGCCGGTGCCGGCCGCTTTTAGCCCCCGCGCGTGGGCCACGAAAAACACCGCGAATACCAGCAACGCCGCGGCCAGCGCCGGTGCGGTGCCATACGCCAGCATGGCCAGCCAGGTCTCGCGTTGACCGATTTCCCCCCACCATTGCCAGTCGATTGCCAGGCCCGTGAGCCAGCGGGCTCCCAGTAGGATAGCCAGGGCGGAAACGACCAGCACCACCAGCCAGCGGCGCGGTCGAGGGGCGGGGTTTATGTAGTCCATGCGGAGCAACTCCTGCTCCCCAGTGTAGGCTGAGCCGCAAGCCCGCGCTCGGCTATTCCGCTCCGAGTATCCTGTCTTTGCGGCGCTTGCACACGAGCATTATGCTCATCCCGCGCGCGGCGACTGTCGGCCTCGGCTTGGGCTCAGTTCTGCGGTTTCTTGTCGTCTGGCTTTACCGTGATTTGAGGCGGTTCGACCTTGCCTGCAGGCTTCTTCGACTTGTCCACGTCCTCTTCGGGGAAGCTGATGTCGCTATCCACCGCCAGCACGTTCGACTCAACCGCGAACTTGCGGTAGTTCTTAAATTCGATTTCGTTCTTATCGCAATCGAAGGTGCCCGTCTGGCACGAAAGGTTGTCGCTCTTCACCGGCATCAGGTACTTGGAGCCGCCAATCGAGACCCAGTTGTAATCGACGATCGACTCCACCTTGTCCACGGGGTAGCCCGCCGGCAGCGATTTGGTGCCCATCTCGACGCGCAGCACTCCGCCGCTATCGGGATCGATCCAGACCGCACCGCTGTAGGAAGGCTTTACGGCGAACCCCATCTTGATCTCCCAGTGCGATTCGGCTTTCGACACGCTGTAATCGTAGACTTTGGCCTGAATGCCGGCTGCCGTCGAAGTGCTTCTGTATTTGAACTTGGCGTTGGTTTCGGGGTAGAACAGCGCCGCCAACAGGGACCCGAACTCGCCTGTAGACCATTGACCGCTGTCCTCGGGAGAACCCTTCTTCAGCGGCTTGCCGTTGTGCCGCACGTTCCGGTAGTCTTCTTTGCCGTTAGAGAAAAGCAGTTCGACTTCCAGGCGGTCCTTGAATTTCCAGTCAGTCTGGATCTTGTGGCTCTGGTACCGCTTGGTGGTTTGGTCGCAGACGAAATTGGGCAGGCTCTCCACATAATCGAAGACCTTCTCCCGCGCCTTGGCGATTAGCGGGTCGCCTACCACCGCGTGGCGCACCGGCGTGGCGGATACCGTCCCCACTCCGGATTCGCGCGTTTCCCGCTCGCGTGGAACGGTTGCCCCGTCCTCCTTCGGCAAGTCGCGGATCGGCTTGGGAATATTCGCCTCGGACTTGGCCGGGCCGGAATCGGCGTGCTGCTTGGCCGGGCCGCCATGCCGCAGTACCGGCCTCCCCGGATCCTCGGTCTTCGGCGGAGGCGCCTGGTCCTCGCCTGGCTTCTGTTGAGAGGGCGGATCCTGCAAAGCCGCACCCGCTGCCAACGCGGTCATCAAAGCGCAAATCACTAGGGAACGGCACATGTGTCTCTTGCCCTTAGATGCGTTCCGGCACCTCCGCGGTTACTGTTGTCCGCTCCGCTCTCCCCAACCGTTCAGAGTCATCCAATTCTTCAGCAGCCCTGGCCAGGACGCCAGCCAGGGGCTCTTTTGTGCCAGTCCCACGCCGTGTTGGCCTTCCTGATAGATGTGCATTTCCGCCTTGACGCCGGCCTTCCTCAGGGCCAGATAGTACAGCACGCTGTTCTCGGATGGAACCGCGGTGTCGCCGGTGGTGTGAAAGAGAAATGCCGGAGGAGTCTGGGGTGTTACCCGCAGCTCATTTGAAAGATTCCAGGCCTGCGTCGGATCGGGCGGATTCCCCAGCAGATTCCACATCGAGCCGCTATGCGTGTGAATCGTCGTGAAGCTGATCACCGGGTAGACCAGAATCGAGAAATCCGGCCGCTCCTCCTCCTGGTAGTGCGTCGAGAGTGTAGCTGCCAGGTGGCCGCCGGCCGAAAAGCCCATAACGCCGATGCGATGCGAAGAGATGCCGTACTCGTCCGCGCGTGCCCGGATAATCCGCATCGCTTTGCGGGCGTCGTCCAACGGAGCAGGGTGGTGGTACTTCGGCCCCAGCCTGTAGTGCAGCACCACCGCCGTCACACCGAACGAGTTGAAGAACTCGCCGATCTGTTTGCCTTCGTGGTCCAGCGCCAGAGCGCCGTAGCCGCCCCCCGGGCAGACTAGCACGGCCGCCCCGTTCGGGTTGGCCGGCCGGTACCAGTCGATCGAAGGCATGTCCGCCGCATCCTGGCCCAGTGCGCCCGGCGCGCCTTCGGGCCACAGCAGTTCGGACTTCGGCGCCTGTGCCAACAGCAGCGCGGGAGCCAGCAGAAACAAGGCGTATTTCATTAGCCCCGTTCTATCACAACTGCCGCGGCAACCGTCGGCCTCAAAGCAACGGAAGTTCAGTTGCCGCCGTCCTCGCCGCAAAGCCCTGCAGTTTCCCGAAATTTGCTAGCAGGAACTGCAGCAGGTTGTACACCCACTGGTAGCCTTTGCCGGTCTTGGCGTCCGGCGCGGGCATGGTATGGGCCAGCGCCGAGAGTGTCCAGAATGCGGCGTAGACGCGCAAAACGTGCGACGGGCTGAGCCCGAGCGACTCCAGGCCAGTCATCGGACCGCCTCCGGCCCGGTCCTGGCGACTTGCAGTTGCAAGCCGCCGAGTTGCACACCCAGAATCGCAGCCCGGTGGCTGATCGCCTTTAACCGCTTCGAATCCGGTTTCTCTCGAGCAACCTCAGGCGTAACGGAGCGGACCAACTGCGCCGGTCGCAGCCCGGACAGAAACGCCTGGATGCTGGCCGTGATCGCAGTGGCGTACACCCTGGCGTCGGGCGGCAGCATCCGCAGCGCCGCGATAGTCGAGGCGTAGTACCCGCTGATCTTCAAGGCCTTCTCCGCCGTGTTGTCATTCGACGTAAGTTCCGTCGCAGTCTGGCGGAATGCCACGGGTAGCCCGGCAATCGCGCTCTCGATCTCGCTCGCGGTGGCGGGGCTCATTTTCCCAGTGGCCTGCAGCGTGACCACGAGCGCCTCCGTGGCCGCCACCGATGCCTCCAGCGAGGCCAGCACCTGGTTCTGCGAGCAGCCGGCCAGTGCCACCATGGCGAGCGCCACGACTTTGAGCATATTTGCGTTGATCTTCATTCCGCCCCTCCTGTGTTCTCGAGTTGGGTACGAGGCCTGATAGCCCTGGCGCTCCGCCGCGGAAACCGGACAAAAAGGAGGGGCTCGCCCGACGGGTACGTCGGGCGAGCCCCCATTCTGTCAACGGAAATCGTCTAAAGCTGTTCGCTGAATACGAGCGGCGGCGGAGCGTTCGAGCTACGGGTCCACCCAATCCAACTTAAGCCCTGATGTCAAGCGCTGCTTCGTCAATCGTCAGGGTTCCTGCGTCCGCGTCGAGCGTTGCGTGCACCCCCAAGGGGAGGGTTAGCTGGTCCTCCGTGTGCCCGATTGTGAGCCCGGAGAAGACGGGTACTTTGAGGTCGCCCAGGACGTTGTCGTACACCTCGCCCAGCGAGAAGCTGGACTCGAATCCGGGCTGAAACTGGCGGGGCACGCACTCCGCGCATTCGCCTAGAATCAGTCCTCGGATGGCGCGCAGTTTACCCCCCAGGCGGAGCTGTGTCAGCATCCGGTCGATGGAGTACGGCTCTTCCCCGACATCCTCTAGAAACAACAGCTTGCCGTCCGTCTGGACTTCCCAGGGCGTTCCCATCGAGGCAGTGATCAGAGTGAGGTTACCGCCAATCAGCGGCCCGCTCGCCTGGCCGCCCCGCAGCGTGCGCGTTGGGTGTTTCGGCCGGATGACGCGCTCCTCCGGCGGATTGCCCAACACACCCAGCGGGCGCCCGTCGAACAGGGCTCGCTTGAAGTGCTCCAGCGTGTAGTCGGAGAAGCCCGCCAGAGCCATCGGACCGTGGAACGTAATTAATTTCGACTTCTGGTGAATGCCCAAATGGAGGGCCGTAATATCGCTGTATCCTACGAAGATTTTCGGGTGCTTGTGGATCAGGTTGAAGTCGATCCGGTCCAGCAGCATCGCCGACCCGTAACCGCCCCGCGTGCACAACACCGCCTTCACCTCAGGGTCGAGAAACGCCTCGTGCAAGTCCGACACACGCTCTTCGACCGATCCCCCCAGGTACCCCGCGCGCTTGCCCAGGTTGCGGCCCGGTTTGCACTTCAAACCCAGGAACTCCACCGTCCGCCGGGCCAGTTGCAGCGCATCCGGGTTGGAGACGTAGGTCGCCGGCGTGATCAGCGCCACCGTATCCCCGGCCGCGAGCGGCCTGGGCTTCAGCAGGGCCGGACCGCTGTCCATCGCGCGAGCCGCCGCAGCGCCGGCGGAAGAGAGTAAGAAAGCGCGTCTCTCCATGTTCGAATTCCTCCTATTCACGGCCCGCAACGCCGCTCAACCGGCCGCTGAGCATCCGCAGCGCGGCTTCCGGACCGGCCGCCACCAACAGCCTCCGGGCGGAGCCCTCAGCGACGAAGCCCGCCGCGACTGCCCGCTTCACGAATGCCAGTAGATCGTCATAAAAGCCGTCCGTGTTCACCACGACGCACGGCTTGTCGTGCAACTTCAAAATGGCCCAGGTCAGGACTTCAAACAACTCGTCCAGAGTCCCGAATCCGCCCGGCAGCGTGAGGAACCCGTCGCTCAACTCCGCCATCAGAGCCTTGCGCTCCTGCAGCGTTTCGACAATGTGGATCTCCGAAAGTCCCTCGTGCGCCACTTCCCACTCGACCAAAGTGCGCGGGATGACGCCCACGACGCGCCCGTCCGCCTCCAGCGCGGAATTGGCCAGCGCGCCCATCAATCCACGGCGCGCGCCGCCGTAAACCACCGTCCATCCGGCGGCGGCGAGCGCCCGCCCGGTGGCGCGGGCGGCAGCGAAGAACACCGGGGGAACGGAATCGGAAGAACCGCAGAAGACGCAAACGGAAGGCATACTCCATCCAGCATATAGGCGGGGTGGGGTGCGGCGGCGAACCAGCGCCGGGCGGGTTCTCCAGACCCCGCTGCGGGGCACCCCGTCCGCCCTGAGCCGCTGCATCGCCCCGCAGAGGCAACCGGATCCCCGCAGCGCGGTTGCACGGAAATGGGCCTCGGGCAGCAGTGTGATAGGATGCCTGCTTTCCCGGTCAATCATTCATGCACGTCTGGATTCAGAACTATAACCCGCTGGGAATCACCTGGCTATCCACGTTGATGGCCGCTTTGCCGGTCACTTTGCTGTTCTATTTGTTGGCCGTGAGGAAGATGGCCGCGCACCGCGCCGCGGTCTGGGCGTTCGTCTGCGGCACCGTCTTGGCGTTGGCCGGTTTTCACATGCCCGCTACGATGGTCGCCGCCTCCATCGGCTATGGATTCGTATACGCGTGCATCCGGATTTCCTGGACACTCGTGGCGGCCGTCTTTGTCTACGACCTGACCGTGGAAAGCGGTCACTTCGAGACCATCAAGGCCTCCATTGGAGGCGTAACCGACGACCGGCGTCTGCAAGCACTGCTGATCGCCCTGGCGTTTGGAGCGGTGCTCGAGGGGTCCGGCGGCGGCGGAGCTCCGCTGGCGATCTGCGGAGCGATGATGATCGGGCTCGGCTTCCGGCCGTTTGAAACCGCGGTGATGTGCCTGCTTGCCAACACGGCCCCGGTCGCGTTCGGCGGAATGGGCAATCCCATCCGGACGTTGCAGGCTGTGACGGGACTTCCGGAAGCGGATTTGAGCGCGATGGTCGGCCGCATCGTGCCCATCGCCGCCGCCATCCTCCCGTTGTGGCTGGTCCGGACGATGACCGGCTGGCGGAACACGCTGCGGATCTGGCCGGGTATCGTGGCCACCGGGCTCGCCTTCGGCGGCATTCAGTTCTTTTGGGCCAACTACGTTGACGGCACGCTGGTGGACATCGTGGGCGGCATGTTTACCCTGCTGCTGTGCGCCGTCTTCTTCCGCTTCTGGAAGCCGACCCCGATCTGGCGCTACCCGGAAGATCCGGTAGTGGACCACAGCACGCAACATCACTTCACCACCAGGCAGATCGTGCATGCCTGGTCGCCCTTCCTGCTGTTGGCCGTGTTCGTCGTAATGTGGGGCCTTCCGGCGGTGAAGAACGTGCTAACTAGTACGGATTCTAAAGTGGCGGTGCCGGGCCTCCACAATTTGGTGATGCGGACGCCTCCCGTGGTCGCCGCAAACTACTTCGAAAAGGCCGAAATGGACCTGGCCTGGCTCTCGGCTATCGGCACGGGCACCTTCTTTGCCGGATTGCTGGCCGGACCGATTCTCGGACTCTCCCTCAGCCGGACCTTGCGCGTCTTCGGCCACACCTGCTGGCGCCTGCGCCTGAGCCTGTTGGCCATCTCCGCCATGATCTGCCTCGGTTTCGAGACCCGCTACTGCGGCATGGACGCCATCATGGGGCTCGCCCTGACAAATACGGGCTGGTTTTACCCGCTCTTCGGCACGCTCATCGGCTGGCTGGGTACGGCGCTCACCGGCACGGACGCCGGGTCTAACGCGCTGTTCGGCAGTTTGCAGGTGATTACGGCCAACAAGCTTCATTTGAGTCCCGTGCTGATGGCCTCGGCCAATACCGCCGGGGGGGTCGTCGGCAAGATGATTGGCGCCCAGTCCGTAGTCGTGGCCTGTGTGGCCACGGGGCTGGAGGGCAAGGAAGGCGATGTCTTCCGCGCCGTCTTGAAACACAGCGTTGCGCTGGCGCTGATCATTGGTTCGATCGTTATGTTCTATGCCTATGTGGCTCCCGGCTGGATTCCGAATGGGCATAAGTTCTGGTAACGGGCCGCTTTCGGCGCTCCGTTCACGGCTGTTTGTGATGACTAAGGAGTATAGGATTCGATGAGACGCAGAATTACGCTAGTAGGCTTGTTTGCCGCACTGTTCGCGCTGCCTGCAATGGCCCAGTTGGGCATGTTCACGAAGGATCAACTGATCGCCATTACCAGCGAGTGGAAAGGCGAGCGCTTCCCCGACGGGCGCCCCAAGGTGCCGGACGCGGTTCTCGACAAACTGGCCAACGTCGATGCTGAAGAGGCTTGGGGCACGCTGCGCTCGGCCGGTTACAACTTGCAGTTCGAAGGCAACTTCAAGACGGTCAACGTCAAGCTCGGCGGACCTCGTCTCGTGGGCCGCGCCGTTACATGCTCTTTCGTGCCCCTACGGCCCGACTTCAACGCGTTCATCAATGAGAACGGCAAGAAAGAGGGCCGGGTTAGCCGGGGACAGAACTCCTGGGTCATCGACACCCTGGTCAAGCGCGACGTGATGGTAGTGGACCTGTTCGGCAAAGTCGAGGACGGCACCATCATCGGCGATAATCTCGGCACCTCCATCATGGTCAAGACCGGGACCGGCCTGGTAGTGGACGGCTCGATTCGCGACGTCACGGGCAACGCTGAAATTGACGGCTTCCAGGTATTTGCCCGCGGCTTCCACCCCTCCGCATTGCGCGAGGTCACGCTGGCAGGCATTAACACACCGATCCGCATCGGCCATGTCACCGTACTTCCCGGGGATGTGGTCCTGAGCGATCCAGAGGGAATAACCTTCATACCGCCCTTCCTCGCCGAGCGCGTCGCCAACGAGGCCGAGCGGACTCATCTGGTCGATGATTGGGGCCACAAAATGCTCCGTGAGCGCCAATACACCCCGGGCGAGATTGACACGCAATGGACTCCCAAAATGATCGAGGAGTTCAACAAGTACTGCGAGTCCAAGGGCTCCCCGATCCGTTACGAGCAGAAGGGCAAGCGGCCTTAGCGGCCAGCAAGGAAATCTAATGAACTGGTTCAAGAACAAAGTGAATGCCAGCCGCCGGGGGTTTCTGGGCGGCGCTCTCGGTAGCGTTGCCGGCGCCGCCGCGCTGGGTACGATGTGGGCCGATGAAACCGTCGAAGCCTATCAGGGCAACGTCAGGACCGCCTCCAAACCGAGCGACCTGAAGATCACCGATTTGCGTTACGCGCACGTCGTGGGCGCTCCCATGAGTTGCCCGATCATTCGCATCGACACCAACCAGGGCATTTACGGCTACGGCGAAGTGCGGGACGGCGCAAGCGTCACTTACGCGCTGATGCTCAAGAGCAGACTGCTGGGCGAGAACCCGTGCAATGTGGACAAGATCTTCCGCAAGATCAAGCAGTTCGGCTTCACGTCGCGCCAGGCTGGCGGCGTTTGCGGCATCGAGATGGCGTTGTGGGATCTGGCCGGCAAGGCCTATAACGTCCCCGCTTATCAACTACTCGGAGGCAAGTTCCGGGACAAGATCCGCATATACGTGGATACGACGGAATCGCACGACCCGAAAGTGTACGGTGCGCGGCTGAAGAACCGCATGGAACAAGGTTTCACCTGGCTGAAGATGGACTTGGGCTACGACCTGGTGGAAGATACTCCGGGGACTGTCTCCCACCCCTTAGATGTCACTTCCAAGACGACCGCGCGAACTCAGCATTTCTTCACCGGCATCGAACTCACCGACAAAGGCATCGGCATGATGTCGGACTATGTAGCGGCCATCCGCGAGATGGTCGGCATGGATGTTCCACTCTCGGCCGACCACTTCGGACACATCGGTGTAAACTCCTGTATCCGTCTCGGCAAGGCCATGGAAAAGCACAACCTTGCCTGGTTGGAGGATATGATCCCCTGGCAGTTTTCAGACCAGCTGAAGGAAATCAAAGACGCCGTCAATATCCCGATTGCCACGGGCGAAGACATCTTCCTGAAAGAGCCGTTTATCGAGCTTTGCAGGAAGAACGCGATCGATATCATCCATCCCGACCTGGCCTCCTCGGGAGGACTCCTGGAAACGAAGAAGATCGGCGACGCCGCCATGGAACTGGGTCATGCCATGGCCATGCACTTCGCCGGTACACCCGTCAGTTTCATGGCCAATGTTCACTGTGCCGCGGCGACGGAGAACTTCCTGGCACTGGAGTACCACTCCGACGAGATTCCGTGGTGGCAGGACCTGGTCACCGGACCCGCCAAACCGCTGATCGACAAAGGCTTCGCGGCCATCCCGGAAGCCCCGGGTCTGGGCATCGAGTTGAATGCCGACGTGGTGAAGCAGCACCTTGCACCCGGTACGAGCTACTTCGGTCCTACCGAGGAGTGGAACAAGGAACGGAGCCACGACCGCCTGTTCAGCTAGCCGTTCGAGTTTGTGGATTGCTTCCGTGCGCCGCCGGCCTAACCTCCGGCGGCGCACCGGATCTCGCCAGCAACCGTATTTCCTCTTCTATTGTCTGAAATTCGCGGTAAGCTATAGCTTCCTATGACTATCAGGCGTCTTACTTTAATCCTGTTCTTAGCGAGTATCTCCGCTTGGGCGCAATCGGGCGCGATTGGCAGTATGCGGGATCCGCGCTCAGCGGATTCGCAGGCCGTCGGAACCCACTCAATTGAGCCGTGGCTGGCGGTCAACGGCACCTATGACACTGTTTTGGACAAACCCGAAACCTACGGTGCGTCCGTGCATCGTTCGGTCGTCTTGAACGGCGGTTTGTCGGCTGCAAGGGACTTCCACCGGACATATTTCGTGTTCGGCTACGCCGGATCCGGGACCGACTACCTGGGTTCCTCGGCGGGAATTCGAGAGGGCTGGACGTCCTCGAATGTGGTGACGCTGGCGATCAGTTCACAGGTCACGCAGCGCGTTACACTCGACTTTTCCGAGGCCGGCGGCGCCGCTAATGGCGGATTCGGAGCGGCGGCGGCGGGCCTGCAGTCGGGTGGGCTGGGCCTGCTCGGCTCAATGGGCGTTTCAAGCAGCTTTTTATTCGGCGGAGGCTCAAGCTTAGGCGGCGCTTCAACCGGCCTGAACCCCCTGCAAAACGGACTAGTGGATGCTGACTACTACCAGCAGATGTCCTACTTCTCCAGTACGTCCGGGAGCGCGGGATTCCTGCTCTCGCAGCGCACCATGCTGAACATTGGAGGTTCGGGTTCGTTCGTCAGGCGCGCCGGACGCAACTTCAGCGACGCTAACATCGCGGCGGCGAATGCCACGCTCAGCACCCAGTTGTCACGCAGATTCTCCGTGTTTGTTGGCTATTCATTCGACAACGTGAACTTTGTACAGAGCATCGGCAGCACTTATATGCAGGGCGGATTCGCCGGGTTCCGGACCAAGCTCTCGGCACACGATGAGGTGAGCCTCTCGGTCAGCGACACGTACATGGACAACAAGTTCGCGTCAACCCAGACCTTGCCTCCGGACATCGCGGCATTGCTCGGCGTCTCCACCATCACCACGGTTCGCAGCACGAGCAGAGCGTATCTTGGCGGCCGGTTCACGTTCAACCACACGTTCGAGCACGGCGGCTTCGATCTGAATTGCAACTCCATGATCGCCCCGGGCAACGACCTCATCTTGCTTGCCAGAAGCGAAGCTTGCACCGCGAGTTTGAATCGCACGCTCACCTCCCGCCTCTCCGTGGTGGGACTCGGCGGAATCAGACGTTTGAACGGCATGACACAATCCGGAAGCCGATACGACGTCGTCACCGGAGGAATGCTGTTCTCCTACCGGATATTCAGAGGGATTTCGCTGACTGCCGGGGCAACCTATCGCGACACGCAAGTCAAGCCTTCGTCGCAAAAGCTGACTGGTGTGTCGGCCAACGCCGGCCTGTTCTGGTCTCCCCACGAAGGTGTCAACCTCTTCTAGGTTCGTTGCAGGCCCCAGTGAAAACGCGATGCCCGGTCCGGCCTAGGGGCGCAAGCCTTCCTTGACCTGAGTGCGCGCACGCCGATTGAGGGGACGAGTGCCTAGCCGCTTCCACGGAACCGTGATTGAAGTGAGCGGTCAAGTTCGCCAGCGGCCTCAGTTTGCTAGCGGCTAGAACCCCGTTTATGGGGACTTTCCGGGTAGCCGCGAGCGCTCTCCGCGCAACCCGCGATCAATGCCAAAATGGTTAAAACGATGAACGTCTTCACTCTGACCCGGGCGCTCGTAGACATCGAATCCATTACGGGCAACGAAGCTCGCGTCGGCGATTTTGTCCTGCAGGAACTGCTGGCGTTGACCGGCAAATTCGGAGGCAAGGCGGAGCGAATCGAAGTGGAGCCGGACCGCTGCAACGTGCTGGCCTGCTTTGGTGATCCGGCCGTCACGCTTTCGACGCACCTGGACACCGTGCCGCCGTTTTTTCCCTCCCGCGAAGACGATACCGATATTTGGGGACGGGGCGCCTGCGACGTCAAGGGGATCATCGCCGCGATGATCTGTGCCGCAGCCGCGCTGCTTGAAGATGGCGTCCGGAACTTCGCCCTACTTTTTGTGGTCGGCGAAGAGCGCGACAGTGCTGGAGCCTACTTCGCGGGTAAACACCCCTGCGGTTCGCGTTTCATCATCAACGGAGAACCCACCGGGAATCGTCTGGCCCTGGGCTCAAAAGGAGCACTGCGGTACGAGTTGAACGCCACCGGCCGCATGGCGCACTCCGCCTATCCGGAATTGGGCGAGTCGGCGATTCTGAAATTGCTTGACGCACTGGAACGTATTCGTGGGATTCAACTGCCCATCGATGAGGTGCTCGGCCCCTGCACTCTGAATATCGGCCTGCTCTCCGGTGGACGCGCCCCGAACGTCATTCCGGACGCCGCCAGCGCGGTCCTGATGTTCCGGCTGGTCGGCGATGCCGATCCGCTGCGGACCGCCGTCCGTCTGGCCGCCGGAGAGGATGCCAAAGCGAACGAAATCCTCTGCATTCCAGCTCTCCGGCTGGGCTCTCTGCCCGGCTTCGAAACTACGGTTGTGGCCTACACCACCGACATCCCGGCCTTTGGGGGCAACTGGGGGCAGCCCTTCCTGATTGGGCCCGGAACGATCCACGTGGCCCACACGAGCGAGGAGCGCGTTCCCAAGAAACAGCTGCTTGAAGCCGTTGAAATCTACGCGCGACTGGTCCGTCAGCTACTGGCGAGTGGCGCAAACTAGCCAGTTGAAGCATCCTGGTATAGAAATGGATAGAAAGACGCCAGTCGGCGTGCTTGGCGCCACCGGGATGGTGGGCCAGCACTTTGTGAATTTCCTTCAGAACCACCCGTGGTTTGAGATCACGTGGGTGGGGGCCAGCGACCGGTCAGCGGGCAAGAAGTACAGCGATGCCACGAATTGGCGGTTGGAGGGTTCCATGCCCGCCACCGTCGCGGGGCTCACGGTGTCCGACTGCAACCCGGGCACGGGCGCGCCGGATCTCGTTTTCTCGGCCATGGACGCGAGCGTGGCCACGGAGATCGAGCGCGCCTTCGCCGAGGCGGGCCATACAGTCGTCTCCAATTCCAAGAACCACCGCATGGAAAGCGACGTGCCTCTGCTGGTCCCGGAGATCAACGCGGACCATCTGCGGCTGCTCAAGGCGCAGAAGGAACGGCGCGGCTGGAAGGGGCAGATCGTCACCAACCCGAACTGCTCGACCGTCGCCCTGACCCTTGGGCTGGCCCCGCTGAAGCCCTTCGGGATCAAAGCGGTCCTCGTCACCACCATGCAGGCCATTTCGGGCGCGGGCTACCCCGGGGTTCCGTCCATGGACATTATGGGCAATGTGATCCCCTTCATCGGGGGCGAAGAGGAAAAGATGCAGGTGGAGACGCAGAAGATCCTGGGCAGCTTTGCCGGCGATCACATCGTCGACCTGCCAGCTGCGGTCAGCGCCCACTGCAACCGGGTGGCGGTGGTGGACGGCCACACGGTCGCCGTCTCGGTGACACTGGAACAAGCGGTCACCAAAGCCGATCTGCTCGCGGCCTACCGCAATTTCGACGCTCTGCCGCAGCAGAAGGGGCTGCCTAGCGCACCCAAGCCCGCCGTGCTGTATCTGGACGAGGACAACCGGCCGCAGCCGCGGCGCGACGCGATGCGCGGCAACGGTATGACGGTCACAGTCGGACGGCTGCGCGAGTGCCCGGTACTCGGCTGGAAATTCGTGTGCATGGGTCACAACACGATCCGCGGGGCAGCCGGCGCTGCGGTCCTAAATGCGGAGATGATGCTGGAAGAGGGCCTGATCCGCCGATGATCGTAATGAAGTTCGGCGGCACGTCCGTTGAATCGGCCGACGCCATAAGGCGAGTCGCTGAGATTGTCCAGGCCCGGCAGGACCGGCACCCGTTGGTGGTGGTTTCGGCCATGGGCAAGACCACCAACCGGCTGCTCGCCGCGGCGGATAAGGCGGCCGCCGGGAACCTCGAAGACGCGCATCGGGACATTGAGGAACTTGAAGCTTTCCATCGCCGCGAGATCGGGGCGATCCTGCCGGCGGACAAGCACGGCAAACTGGACGACGTCCTGGAAACCCATTTCGTAGACCTGGAAGCAAGCCTGGGCGAGGTGGCCACGACCGGCGAGGTCACGCCGCAGCTTTGGGACGAGATTGGCAGTTACGGCGAGCGCCTGTCCAGCCTCCTGGTGGCCATGGCCTTCAACGCTCTGGGTGTACCCAGCGTGCACCTGGACGCTCGCCATGCCCTGGTCACGGACAGCCGCCATACCCAGGCCCTGCCGCTCTACGGCCGCACCTACGCCCGCTTTCGCGAGAAGGCCGTGCCGCTGCTGCGCGAGGCCGTGGTGGTCATGGGCGGGTTCATCGGGGCGACCGCGGACGGCGTCACGACCACGCTCGGCCGGGGCGGCTCCGACTTTTCCGCCTCCATCGCCGGCGCGGGCATCGGCGCGGAAGAGATCCAGATCTGGACCGACGTGGACGGCATGTTGACCTGCGATCCGCGCATCCTGCCGGGCGGCCATCTGCTCAGGACCATCTCGTTCAATGAAGCGGCCGAACTGGCCTACTTCGGCGCGAAAGTGCTGCACCCCTCTACGCTGCTGCCGGCCGTGGAGAAGGACATCCCGGTGCGCATTCTCAACTCGCGGCACCCTGAAGTGGAGGGCACCCGCGTCGTGGCCGAGATGGTCCACTCCACCAATCCGGTGAAGTCGATCTCCTGCAAACGGGGGATTACGGTGGTCAACATCCGCAGTTTGCGCATGCTGATGGCGCATGGCTTCCTACGCCGCATTTTTGAGGTTTTCGACCGGTACCGGACACCCGTGGACATGGTGGCGACCACGGAGGTCAGCGTATCCCTGACAATCGATCAAACGCAGATGCTGCCCGAAATCGAAGCGGAGTTGTCGCGCATCGCCGAGGTCGTCGTTACGCCGGATCAGGCCCTCATTTGCCTGGTCGGCGAAGCGATTCGGGAGACGCCCGGCATCAGCGCCCGCATTTTCGGCGCAGTCCGCGACGTGAATGTCCGCATGATCTCACAGGGCGCGTCGCTGCTGAATTTCAGCCTGGTGGTGAACGACGCCGACCTCGTGCGGACCATCAAGGCGCTGCACGACGAGTTCTTTTCCGAGTTGGATCCGGCGGTGTTCGAAGTATGAGATTTGCCCTGGTCGGCTACGGCAAAATGGGCCGCATGATCGAGCGCCTGGCGACGGAGTCGGGCTCCGTCATTGCGCTCAGGCTCGACGAGTACAACAACGTGGACGGAGCGGGGCTGACCGCCGCGAACTTCGCGGGAATCGACGCGGCCATCGAGTTCACGGCACCTTCCATTGCAGTGCCAAATCTGCTGCGACTGGCCGAGTTGAAGGTCCCCACGGTGTGCGGAACGACTGGTTGGTTTGAGGACCTGGAGAGCGTGCGGACAGCATTCGAGGCCAACGCCGGTACGCTGGTGTACAGCGCGAACTTCTCAATCGGGGTGAACGTGTTCCGCCGGGTGGTTTCGGAAGCGGCGCGCTGGATGTCCCGCCAGTCCGGCTACGAAGCGTGGGCCTGGGAGATCCACCACAGCGCCAAGCAGGACGCCCCCTCGGGCACGTTGCTGCGCCTGGTGGAGGACATGCGGGCAGCGGGCTACGACCGCCATGTGGACGCCGCTTCCAACCGCGCTGGAGCGCATCCCGGCACGCACGAGATCGGTTTCGATTCCCTGGCCGACACGTTGACCGTGCGTCACGCGGCCCGCGGCCGCGAGGGTTTTGCGTACGGCGCGCTGCAGGCCGCCCACTGGGCCTGTTGCCACGCAGGCGTCCGCGAGTTCGCGGAGATTTTGTTTTCCGATGACAAGGAGTGAGCAAGTGCGTTTTCAGGGTTGCGGGACAGCACTAGTTACACCATTTCGCCCTGATTTGTCCCTCGACGAAGAGTCCGTCCGGGCTCTCGTTCGCAGGCAGATCGAGGCGGGGATTCACTTTTTGGTACCCTGCGGCACGACCGGGGAGAACCCGACTCTCGAACCCGAAGAGCATCATCGCGTTGTCGAGATCACGCTCCAGGAGGCCAAGGGCAAAGTGCCCGTGCTGGCCGGCTGCGGCGGGTACCACACCGGAGAAGTGGTCGCTTTGGCGCGCGAGTTGGAGGCGCTTGGAGTAGACGGCATTCTCTCCGTCACACCGTATTACAACAAGCCGACACAGGAAGGGCTGTATCAGCATTTCCTGGCCATCGCCAACGCCGTCAAGATCCCGATCATCGTCTACAACGTTCCTGGCCGTACCGGCGTGAATGTCGAACCAGCCTCGATGCGCCGTCTCGCGGAGATAGACAACATCGTGGGTGTGAAGGAAGCCTCGGGCAACATAGCTCAGATGGCGCAACTGTGCGCCACGCTGCCGCCCGATTTCGCGGTTCTTTCCGGCGACGATGCGATTGCGCTGGCCCTGGCGGGCCTGGGCGGCCGAGGCGTGATCAGCGTCGCGTCGAACGTGATCCCCGCCGAAATGACCGCGCTCGCGCAAGCCTGTCTCGACGGGCGCTTCGAGGATGCGCGCGCACTGCAGCGGAAATGGCTGCCTGTGATGGAAGTGAACTTCATCGAGTCCAACCCGATCCCGGTGAAGTGGGCCATGGCGCGCATGGGGCTGCTGGCGCCGGTCTACCGCCTGCCCATGCTGCCGCCCGCTCAGGCCTCGCGCGAGCGGATCGAAAAGACACTGTCCGAACTGGGATTGTTTTCGAAATAGGGGCTGATCATTGCAAAACGAGATCGAGTCGTTGTTCGACAACGCTCCGGAGACCCATACCCCGGAGCATTTCGCGTTGTTCGCCCGGTTCAAGGAGGCGCTCAACCGGGGTGAGGCGCGCGCCGCCGAACCCGACCCGTCCACGCCCACGGGCTGGCGCGTGAACCCGTGGGTAAAGAAGGGCATCCTGGCGGGCTTCCGCATGGGCGTCATCGTGGACATGAGCGTGAACGCGGCGAAGCAGCCTTACTTCGACAAGTCGACGTACCCGGTCAGGCACCTCGACGCTTCCAGCGGCGTGCGCGTGGTGCCCGGCGGATCGAGCATCCGCGACGGCTGCTACCTGGGGCGTGGGGTCACCTGCATGCCGCCGATGTACATCAACGTGGGCGCGTGGGTCGGCTTAGGCACGATGATCGATTCGCACGCGCTGGTCGGCAGTTGCGCGCAGGTCGGCAACAAGTGCCACATCTCGGCCGCTGCGCAGATTGGCGGCGTGCTGGAGCCTATCGGCGCGATGCCGGTGATCATCGAGGATGAGGTTCTGGTCGGCGGCAACTGCGGCATCTACGAAGGAACGGTGGTCAAAAGCCGAGCGGTCCTGGGCTCTGGCGTGATTCTGAACCGTTCGACGCCGATCTACGATCTGGTGCGCGGTGAGATCTACTCGGCCTCGGAGGATAATCCTCTGATCGTCCCGAGCGACGCCGTGGTGGTCTCCGGGTCGCGCGACGTGGCTCGCGGCAAGGGCCAGGAGTGGGGCATCTCGCTCTACACGCCCGTCATCGTAAAGTACCGAGACGAGCGAACGGGCGAGAAGGTACGCCTGGAAGATTACCTCAGGTAGCCGGGCGGAAGCGGCGATCTCCAGATCGGCTCCGATTGGCGCGAGAGCTGCAACGTCGTGGGGACATAGGTTGAAGCGTAGACACAACCGCTCACTCACGGTCGCGGCTCCATTTCGGATCGGAGCCGCGACCGTGAG
>CAIVVT010000134.1 GCA_903909435.1 uncultured Acidobacteriia bacterium
GATAGAAATCTTCTATACAGGGTAATACAAAAACAAATGGCAGCACAACCATCCAACCCACGAACCTGAAAGGACTTATGCGATGAGGAAAGGGCGCGCTACGCCAGCTCGCAGTAAACTCCCGCTAGGGGATGGGTCGGGAACGACGCCGAATTAAGCTGACCTGTTTTGGTGGCGAACTGGAGGGGTAGTTGGCTCCACCGGGCCGATCCTCCGGCGCGATGTCTCGCGAGTCTTATTTGCCATCCTTCAGACCAGAACAAAAAAGGGCATCCAGGAGGGGTTCAAGCCACTGGCGGTCGCTTGCGGCGCTATATTGGGCACAAGTCTCAATGGCAGCCCTAATCCGCGCGGTCTGGGCATCGTTGAACTCGAACCCCTTTGCAGCGATCGAGAGCGACGGGTTCCAGACCGGCAAGTCTTGCCCGTTCCCGAATTCTCGCTTGAGTTCGATGGCCTCTTCCTCTTCGGTGTCGAGGGCAATTCTGTCCTGCACAGCCCAAATGGCGCGTATGGACCCCACGTCTGCACGCCGCGCGCCGAGTAGGGCGTGCAGGTCCAGGCGTTGGCTGTGATCCAGTCGCGCCCGCCCGGCAGCCGCAACTGGACCGCGCCCATGCAGAAGGCAGACCGTTTCAGGAACGGCCGCAGTACCGCGCCGTAGATCGCCTCGTTGATCGGCTGGCAAAGCGCCGTTCGCGGACCGGTTCACTCTTAAGGGGCACACCAGACCGGCAGCCCGACGCGTTCGGCCCAAGCGGGAAGGACGCAAGGCGCTAGGAGGCGACGATAGTGAGACAGGTTGGTGAGTCCGTGACAATGTCGGAAACGAGCCCGGCGCGAACCGCCGCACGAAGCGCAAGCGCCTTGGCCCCGGACGCACCCCCTGCGACGGCTAATACTCGGGCACCGGCACGTACCCGGGCCGCGAGGGTGGCCAGAGAGACGCCGACGGCTCGCAGGTTAGCCGCGCGGATCGCGCCGCCACCGCCGGAGGCGGCCGCCCAACCTTCGATGGGTGACTCCCCCGCCTCGCGAAAGAACCGGCACACGATGTCGCCAACGGCGCCAGCCCGCTTCAAGTCCTTCACGTCGGCCGCCGACAGATAGCCTGATGTGACTGCCCACGCGCCGGATTCGAAGCCCCCGACCCCGACCAAACCGACATCTAGTTGCTCGTGCAGGGAGGCGGCCGTTTGAAACGACTGGTCGCTGTTGATAAACTTCCAGATCGCCTTTAGCCCTTCGTCCCCCAATTCCCGTGCCAACCGGGAGGGAATGAACGCCGGCAGCGTGATCCGGGCCGGCGCCTGCCCGGAACGGAACAAGGTGGCGATCCGCTCCGCGAGCACGTCCGAATAATTTTGGCCCCCACGTTCGGGCGCCAAACCTCTTCCAACGCCGCCCTGCAACGCCACCACTCGCAGTTCGGGCAACTCTGGCAGGGTCATGTCTCCCAAAAACGAGACAACCCCCCCTGTGCGGCGGCCCCAGGTGACGCCCAGAACGACCGGCCGGCTTCGTTCGAACTGCGCAAGAATGTCGACCAACAGCCGGGCGCCTTCGATGTTCAGCATCGTCGCGGCGAGATCCTCCGAAGGTGGCACCTCACGGGCCGGCTTGCGGACGCTCTCCGTCGGACCAGGCCCCGCCAACTCCCCGCGGACGACCACGATGCCCTGCCTACGCACCTGCGTTGCCGTCTCGCCTCCCGACCCGGTGGTGAAGAACTCGAAGAGTTTGTCTTCAAGTTCGACATCCCGCACCGTGGATAGGACCTCCCGTTCCAGTTCCCTGGGCAGATGGAGGTCGAGCTTATGCGCTAGCCAGTCGTTGTCCTCGGCATACTTGAGATAGCGCGATACCGAAGACAGATCCACCCGGAGCAACGCCGAAATCCCGGCGTTGCTGACGCCGCCGGCCTTATAGTAGGCCGCCGCCGCAATCTTGGCATCCAGGTCCATGGGCTTTCCTTCCGGCGGCCCGCATCACGGCCGCAAACCGAAGTACAGCGATTCCGCCGCGCGCAAGGTTGCCGCCGCTTCCCACGGCATCATGTCGATCACGCTGTAGCCGAGCAGTTCGTATTGCGCCATGATGGATGTCCGCGGGCAGATGCTGACGATCAGGCGCTGGCCAAAGGTGTTCGCCGTGGAGAAACGAGTCATGTACCAAAGCTGATTCAACGCCACGCAGCCCAGCCAGTCGAGCCGCTCCAGCAGGATGTATTGCAGTTCGCCCAGCGCCTCCCGTTCCTGCGGCGTCGTGTCTAAAATATGGCCATTCTGACCCTCCCGGCGTGTCAGCATGATCTGAACTTCCCCTTTGAAGCGGGGCGAGATCGGAGCGAATGCGAACGCGCGGCCGTTCGAGGCTCTCGCAACAACCAGGTTGGCGGCGACGAGCGCTTCCTCGTAGTCGGAAAGGTAGTCTTCGCCGGGATGGACGCTGCGGTACGCCTGGCAGAGCGCGCCCAGGCGGTCGCCCGGATTGTAGGTGGCCGGGCTGATGCCGGCCACCTGGTAGTGCAGATGCCTCTGCGAGGCGCCGCTGCGTAGATACTCGCCGAAGTTCATACCGACGGCCAAACCGTCGAAGATCGCGCCGAATGTGCGGCAGCCGTTCTCGGCGATTTCGTAGAATTGCACAACCGCGTCGGGGAGGTCGTCCGGCTTGATCTCGCGCAATTTCTCGATGTGGCGCCGGCTGTAGACGAGTTTGTGCACCATCGGCCCGAAAGGCTTGATGTTGTCTACCTCCAACATCTTCCGGTCGACGCCTTCGGGTGGCTTGTCGAAGTCGCACTTGTCGTTTGGCACTTCGGGAGGATTCGCCGTCTGCCCCGGCGGCATGACACGGGATTTCCGGGACTCCCCAATCTGCGTATCCCCACCGGACCCTAGGGCGTCGGGAATGGTATACACCTTATCCTTGCCCGACTTCGTCGGCTGTTGCAGTATGACGAATCGCAGACCTTGCCCGGTTCGCTTTAAAGGACTTCGGACCGGGGGATTCAGCGGATACGACAGCAATTCGGCAGGGTCCTGGGTGACGATCACGTTCTTTGGCGTCGGCAATTCGCTTGGCATTAGGTCTCCTTCGGTTCGATAGTTGAGGCGGCGTCGGCAGCAGCTGAGGGGGCAAGGTCCACCGGCCTTCCCGTGGTGAGCGACTCCCGCAGCGCGGCCTGCACGCGTGCGGTCCGCAGTGTTTCGGCGGCGGAAATCGCCGGCTCGATGCCAGTCAGCGCACAGGCCGAAAAGTGCTCGAACTGCAATTGGAAGAGATCCTCCGCCGGGAGCCGCCGGCAGTCCGGGCTCACGTCGTTCGCCAGCAGAATCTCTGCCTCCACACCGGAGAAGAACGGCGAGGCAATCGAAATCGTACCCGTGCTGCCGACGATCTCACAGCGGCCTTGACGCGGCCGGTCAAACCCGCCGTCGAGCGCCACGTGCAGCCCGCCCGCCATATCGAGCACGGCGGTAAAACTGGTCTCGACATCCGCACCGAAGTCCCGGTTGCCCGCGGCGAACACGCGGTCTGGTTGCCGGCCTATCAGCCAGCAGGCTAGATCGATCCCATACGATCCGACATCCGCCAACGCTCCTCCGTCGAGCGCGGCCTGAAGGCGGATGCGCGAATGACGGCTTTCCAGGGGAAACGAAAATGAGATGCGGACCAGGCGAAGTTGCCCGATTCTGCCCGCCTCGATCCAGCCGCGGACCACCGCGAACTGCGGGTGGAAGCGGTACATGAAGCCTTCCTGGAACAGCACCCCGGCCTCGGCGCAAGCTGCGGCCATCTCCTCCACTACGACTGGATCCACCGCGGCCGGCTTCTCGCAGAGCACGTGTTTTCCGGCACGCGCCGCCCGTACCGTCCATTCCCCGTGAAGGGAGTTCGGCAGCGGAAGATACACGGCGTCGACCCCCGGGTCCTGCAGCAGCCCTTCGTAGGTCCCGTAGGCGCGGGGAATGGCAAAACGGGCAGCGCATGTTGACGCCTTCCCGTTGTCGCGGCTGGCGACGGCCACCAAGGTAGCGTTGGCGCAGCGGAGCAACGCGGGAATGGCCTTGCCCACCGCCGTGCTGGAGGTCGAGAGCACACCCCAGCGGAGTTTGCACCCGAAGCTCATTGCACGTCCTTTCCGGCCGGCGGGGTGAAACCGAGCAACTCTGCCTCGACACCAAGGCGAGCCCGGGCCACCAAGCAGTCCCCGCGAGCGAGCGTTTCCCGCACGCTGTCGAGAAAGACGCCGCAATCGGCAGAATCGGCCCGGCCGAAGTTCTCGCCCACGCCGCCGGCCAGGATGACGCGATCGATCGGATAGGCGGAGAACACGCCGAGCAGCAACCGCAGCGCCCCGCCAATCTCCGCGCCGGCCCGGCAAACGAATTCCGCCACCGGGCCGGTCGGCGCGCGGTTGGCCTCGGCCGTGATCCAGACGAGTAGCATCCTTTCGAGGACTGTGTGACGCAAGGCGTTCGGCGCGGCGAAATGGGCGAAGGCTTCGCGCACCTCGGCGGGTGCGCCTGCCGCCCGCACGCCGTTTTCCGCCGCCCAGCGGCCGAAGCGGCTCGCCAGTGCCGGGCCAGCCGAAAGGTGGGTCCAGCGAATCTCATCCGGCCCATGACTGGCCACGGTCCCATCCGCCGAAGGCCGCCAGTCCCACGTCTCGGACCCGCGGTGGAAAAACAGGAAACGGCCGAACTGCCCGTAATTCTCCCCTATCCCAGGTGCCGAGAGTAGCGGGGAGCCGTGAACGATGCCGCCCGCGATGCCGGTCGCCAGATTCACCAATATTCCCGCCTTGGTGGGGCCGCCGGGCGCTCGGAAGAGCGAGCCGCCGGGCAGCGATTCCCCGGTTGCGCGCGCGATGGCGTCCAACCGCACGGTAACCGGAACAGTCCGGAAGCGCTCGTCGACACTCTTGGCCATCGCCGCCTGCAATAAGGCCGCGAACGGCTGTGGCGTGTTGCCACCGGGGATGAACGTCGCCAGGCAGTCGTTGCCTACCTGGGGACCGGGCCACGCCACCCCGATGTGGACCACACGCGCCGGCTGGATGGAAGCCACATTTAGTAGGCTTTTCAACTGAGACGCGACCATGTCCACAAATCCCGCGAAAGACGAAACACCCAAGCCGACCCATTCAACACGGCCACTCCGCGCCAGGAAGCGGCCCGACTCGACGCCTACAGCCGCGAGTTCACATTTGGTCCCCCCAACGCTAATCGGCAGTTGCACGTTCTCTTCATCTGCGATCATTCGAGCCTCCTCGGTCAAAGCGGCGCAGAACGAGAGTAGCCGCGCCTATCACACCGGCGTCAGCGCCCACCGCCGTCTTCCGCAACACGATCTGCTTGTCACTATGATCGAACCAGTGCGCGTTCAGCCAGCGGCCGGCAGCCGGCAGGAAAAACTCCGCCGCTCCGGACAGCCCGCCGCCAATGACGATTCGGTCCGGCGAGAACACGTTCGCGTAACTGACCAGCGCAATACCCAGGAGCCTGCCAAATTCCGCGAACACGGCGACCGCCCGTGAGTCGCCCGACCGCGCTGCCAGGTAGAGCTCGCGCGGAAACTCTACCGGACCATGCTCGGCGAGCAGATCCTCACACAACCCTAGTTTTTTCGCGATCCGCCCGATGCCGTCCCGGGAGACCAGCGTCTCCACACATCCGGAACCGCCGCACGCGCAGCGCTCGCCGGACGGATCCAGACAGATGTGGCCGAGCTCCCCCACCGAGTCGTTCGTCAACCGGCAAATTTCACCATCGACGACGAGCCCCACGCCTACTCCCGTGCCGATCGCCACATGCAGCAAGCGCTGTGCTTTGCGCGGATCGCCGTGCCAATACTCGGCCAAGGCATGTCCGTTGCGGTCGATATCCAACTCCACCCGCGTCCGATAACGCTCCTCGAGAAGGCCGCGCACCGGTACGCCTTCGAGCGCCCGCAGATTGATAAGGAGGCGCGGGACCGACCGGCGCTCATCGAGATAGCCCGGCAGGAGAACGCCGATCCCGCAGATGGCCCGGCCGCCGGCCAGTCCGTCGATGGCGTCGTACAGCGGCAGCAGAAATTCGTCCGCGCGCGCCAGCGCAGCGCAAGCGAAACCGATGCGCCCCACCACCTGCCCGGCCGGATCGACCAAGCCGAGCTTGCAACTCGAGCCACCGGCGTCGCAGCCTACCGCGAGCGGCACTCCAGGCGACAGTTGCGACTGCTGCTCAGGCATCTGCTACCAATCATTGCACACGGTGCACAGAATTGCTAGACTCAAAACTGTTCTGATGTGATTTCGAGTCTCCGGGTGGGCGAATTCTTCCGCAATTGAGTTGGCTCCGTCTGCTAACTTGGTGGCGCGGCCGCCTTGGCGCGGTATTGGAGGAAGGCATGGACGCTTGGAAAGAGTGGATCGGCCCGTCGCCGGCCAGAACTCTGATCGCGATGGAGTGTAAGGCCGTCGCGGACCTTAATAAAGCCTCTAAGCGAAGTGGGACCAATCAGGATACCGAGAGCGAGCGACTCGACGGAAAAGCGCGTGAGCAGCTGGATTGGCCCACGGAAGATCAGCAGCATTTTTACGTGTATCCCATCCCGAAATTCAAGGCGGCAGTTATTTGGATCGGGGGGCGTTCCTTTCTGATTGGCGTGCCAAAGGGCGTCCATGAAAAACTGCCTGCTGCCGATCTTCCCGATAATGTCATCCTGCTGTCGTGGGCTCCGGAACATACAGAAGGTCTGCGGGACTATTGGAAATCATGGGATGACAAGCTCACGGGGACTCAACTTCGGGTCTGGACTTCGGAGTGGATCTGGGAGCATCTGGTCGAAGCAGGCGTTGCGCCTTCGGAGACTATGCGTGAAAGCGCGGAAGCGCCGCGGTCCGGCACCCAAGAGCCCCGCGTCGCGCGCACAACGTTCGAGACCCAACACGTGGAGTATTTCGCGCCGCGCATTGAACTCTCGCTGGCATACAGTGTTGGCGAGATTGACCCTCAACTCTTCGCGCATTTCCGTTTCTTCGACAGCCACCTGATCGTGGCCCTGCAACAGGCTGCGCCGGGAACCAGTTCGCCCGTCGGTCTCCTTCCTGTGGGCGATTACCAGAGGTTGATTGGCGAGATCTATCGCTCATACCCGCAAAGCCGCGCGGTATTGGCCGCAATCGTGGAAAAGCGGCTGAAGCAACTCTCCGATGCGGAGGTCCTCGGGCCGTTGACGCGGGAGCGCGGGAGTTGGTGGTATCGTTATTCCCTCCGGCCTGGCACGTTTGAGCAAGTGCTCCGGCCAGGCTGCGGAGAGCCCGGGGAGATGTGTCACTCCGAGGCGCAGCCGGCACCGGGCTGGGTGGGGTGCTTCGCCGATGTGGGCGAACGCAGCATCATCTCGGGCGGCGTGCCACTAAACGCCTTATTCGAGGACGAGTCATCGTGGAATCGCGAGTCGTTCCGCGCGTGGGCTGGCCAGGCCGACCGCCCTCGGGATGCCGCAGCGCCGGACCCGCCCCAGACTGCCACGGGTTCCCGCTGTTCGCGAGAGGTCTCCCTGGTGATCGGTTGCGGCGCGCCGCCGACCCGCTGGCACGGCAAGTTGACCCCGGACCGCAGACTCGTCCTGGGTGAACGGGACGTCAGCGCTCTTGAAGCCAAGCTCCTGCAGTTCGCCGCGCAGCCCCAGACCGGGGATCCGGTTTTCAGCCAGACTATCTACGTCCTGGTCTCGCCCGCTATGGAGGACGTGGTGCGCGACGAACTCGTCCGCATCAGGCGTGACCACCCCGATCGGTTCGACGGCGTGCGGTTCGAGATCCTTCGCAATCGCGTGGTTCCGCGCTACGAGCACGAGCACCAGAGCCTCCGCCTGTTTCGCCAGCGAGACGGCGGTTTCCAATACAATCCGGCCGGCCACCTCGAGGTGATCTGGTGCCTTCACAAGGTAGTTAATCATGGATTGTTCTACTACACCAACCTCACCAACATGGGCATCAACGTGACGGACGAGGTCGATGTGCTGCGCCAGCATATGGCTGCTATAGATGCGGCTGCAGTCTTCGAATTAGTGTTGCACGAAGAGCACAAAGAAGGCGTCGGCCCTGGCAGTTACTGGGTGGCCAACGGTGACGGCAACGCTCTAATCAAGCCGGTGTATTGCGGCTGCGAACGTGAGGGGAGGCACACCTGGCCGGGTGACCGGGACGCGGTTGCCCGGGCCAACGGCGGCCTGTACATGAGCACTGGTTCAGTCCTGCTGGATATGGCCCGCTTTCAAGGTCACCAACTCCAGACGGTCGCCGCAGTGCCGCACTTCGCGAGGCCGCGCCGCCCGTTGCGCACGCCTTCCCGGGATATTGCCGATGACAAGCGGTGGACCGTGCAAATGGAACGTGATCTCGACCAGATCACCTGGGTCAAGGGCCTGAAGTGCAGTGGCGTCGTGATCCAGTCGGTGGAGGGCAGCCCCCGGCGCTTTTTTGCCGTCAAGCAGGAGGCCGATCTGTACCAGAAGAGCTACCAGGAGTTATCTAGCTTGTACTCCGGCCTGCCACAGTTTTGCGCGGCCGGACAGCCCGCGGGTCTTATCCACAACACTCCCTTGGCTTTGGTCGGCGCCGAACAACACGACCCTTGGGGTGATGGTTTGCTCCGCCATCTTAAAGGTGTGCTGCGCTCCGACGTGGATGTTTCGGAGACCTGGGAGTCCAGTGCTTACCCGAAGGGCGTGTCCCTAGTGGAGAAGAACGCGCTCGAAACGGTCTCGCTGCGCGACGTGGTGCCGGGCCTGGGGGAGAGCATGAATGTGATGGGCAAACTGCTAGACTGCGCGGGCAACCTGTCCATCCAGGTGCATCCTTCCGACCGTGTCTGCAAGGCGTTGCGCTACGCCGGCCGGGAAATCGAAGACGACGTTGGGAAGGAGGAGAACTTCTTCGTCGTGCGGGCGACCGGGGAGAGGGTCTTCTATCTGGGCTTGGATGCGCAGAAGATCAGAGCTGTGTTCGGATGGCCCGGGGCTGCCGCGAGTGAAGGCGACCCGTTTCAGAAGGCGGTCGATGGAAAGCGCGATGAAATCGATCTCTTCGGCAAACAAGCCCTCGGCACCCTGGAGACCTCTTTCTCAGACCTGCTCTTGGAAACGCTGAGGAGCGGCCCGGTTCCGGCCCAGGCGATTCTCCAATTGCGGCGCGCCGCGAACAGCGAACAACCGCTGACCGACGAGGCTCTGGCGGGAATTCTGTTCGTCATGGCGCTCAAGACCGTCACCCGAGTTGTTTCCGGGGATCGCGCGCTGTACCTCCGCGCTGACGGTGAGATCGATCACCTGAGAACTTTCGCGCTTCAGTATTTGAACAAAGTCGAAGGCATCCGTCCCGGCACGATCATCCATGTCCCCCCGGGTGTTGTTCATGCGGCTGGGCCCGGGTGCTTCCTGGTGGAGGCGAGTGGCCAGTCCGACAACACCTTCCGCATCTTCGACCATGGCCGGGAATACGAGCCCGAGGCGCGCCGCATGCACTATGAGCACGCCGCGGTTGCGCTTTCCGATGACACCTTCCTCGACAAAATCAAACAGCGCCGCCTCGTCAACCTGGGCGGCGGGCTGCCGTCCGACGCCTCGCTGAAGATGACGGCCAAGCAAGTCGCTCCGCGCGGTCGCAGAGGCGCTGCCGCGCAACAGCCCGCCTCGTTCCCGTGCAACGACCCGGAAACCCACGGCCACACCCTCATCTGCACCGGCGGCCGCCTGTTGGTGTCCGCCACCTGGAGCGGCAAGCCGTCGCGCGTTGTGTCCGTCGGCCAGGCGCACTCGTTGTTTCTCCTCCCTGGCGCGAGCCTACTCACTATCCGGGCCGCGGAGCACGAGGTGTCTTTCTATTCCCTGTTCTGTTCCCACACCAAGCCCGTCACTCCTCGCCTCGCCATCGCCGTTGGTGGGACCCACTTCCAGTTTGTATACCGAGCGTACCCAGAGCCGCCCCGGTGCGACACCCATCTCTGGTACGACTTGTTGGCGGAGAGCAATGATTTCTCGTGGCAGATGAGATTGTCGCGCCTGCGGTCGGAGTTGAGCAGTTTCCTGGGCGGCGTGCCGAAAGTTTCGCTGTGCGCTGTGTCTTGGCCAGGCACAATTCTCGGCACAGGGGACCAGGCGAAGCTGACCGCTCACATTCTCGGCTGCGGCGGAACGGCCGTGCAGGAGCTCTGCCGGGGTACCGCGCTCGACTCCAGCGATTGCAGGGTCATGTTCGACGCTGATGCGGATTTGGCGGCGGAGCTCAAAGAGGTCGGTGGCCAGTTGCAGGGGAAAAGCGGCAATCCGTTGCCTGGCTGGCAGTTGAACTTCGCCTCCGAAGTCTGCATGTCTGTCGCTTCCGTCGCGGTGGGGCTGGGGGGCGGCACTTCTGTGGCGGAAGTCAACTCCGCGGTGACCAATCCCAAAGGACAAAGGCTCGCCGTTGGACCCATCGGCCGGATGCTCTGGTTCGACCCGATGAGTCGCGATTGGCATCTGACCGAGGATTTGAGAACTCAGCCATCGAAGGCGCCCGAAGGACTGCCGTCCGGTGTGATTCGTCTGAGCGATATGTTATCCACGACCGGCGTTGCGCTCCGTTTGCTTGCGTCCGAGTTGGGCCAGAAATTCCTGAGCGAGTCCGGCGAAACGAACTACGCCACCGAACTCTGGAAGTGCTGGATGGCCGCGCAGGAAGTCGCGACGTTCGACCGCGGCGGGAAGATCGCCAACTTGATCCAGGAGTTTCGCCCGCATCTCAACGCCGCCATTGCGGACATGTTCAGCTGGCTTGACAAGGCTCCTGACCGCTGCGAGTTTGTCGATGAGATCGGCCGGGATTACGGGGACGTGATTGCCGCGCTGCTGGCGGAGTTGCCGGTTTTGCAGAGCACCAAGGTCGTCGTGCTTGGGGGGGTTGGGGGATCTCATTTCGGGAGGAAGGGGGAACGTTTCCTCAAGGCGGTCTCCGGTCAGCTACACGCAGGTAATCGGTTCCGGGAGATGGAGGTCCGGCGCGCCGCCGCGTCGGGTTCTCCCTTCCGTTTGCTGCACGCGCCCGATTGGGGCGACTTGTTCACGTAGGAGCCATCAATATGGAGTGTCTTCAGGGTGTGAGACTTCTGGGGTTCAGCCGCACCCCCCACCACCTTCGGGCGTTTCTCGAGCCGCGGCCGGATCGGCTCGCCGCCAGATCCGAGATTCATAAGTCGATTGTGGTGCTGCGCGGCGCAATCGGCTCCAACCTGCAAATGACGCCGCGGCCATCGAACTCGCCTTGGCCGATGCTTCGGCGCACGGGAAAGTATCCGCCCTCGATGGTGGTTCCCGAATTGGACAACGTCGTTTCCGTGAGTCCGGACGAACAGCGCATCGGTTGTAACTTTCTCGATCACGTGGAGGCCGCGAAATTCCTCGCCCGTATATCGGTAAAGGTCGGTCGTCTGCACCCCGAGGCCACCGCGGTCGCGCAGGGCTGGCGCGACAACCCCTGGCTCAAGAGGCTGCTTATGTATATGCCGAAAGCCCATCAAAAGGCACCTGTTCCGGCTGCGCTGCTGCAGGCAGCGACGATCTTGACGGAAAGGTACTTTCACTTGGGGAGGACGCAACACCAGGATCAGGAGAGGTTTCTCGCCGAATTGGCCCAGTCACTCGATACCCACGCGAAGGATGAGCAGAAAACCGTGGGTTCCTGGGACCGCGCCGTCCGCACTCTCGCCGCCGGTCTGGCCTGCGGCACGCACGCCGACGAAGCTGTGCGGCATATTGAGCGCCTAGAAGATCGCGACGAGCTCAGGCACATTGTCTTGCAAGGCTGCGGTGACGTGTCCATGAATTCCTGGCACATCTGTTACGTCGGTGGGAAAGAACCGCGGTTGATTCACGTCCCCGGCGAGCCGTTGGACGACCGGGAGTACTCGTGCCTGATTTCCTGGGAAGATTCGGTGGACGGGGATCTGGCCGAGAAGTTGGCCCGGTACAGCGACCACGTCTTTTCTACCGGCGCGGGCCTGACACCGGGGATCTCGATCGGGCGCCTGCGCATCAACCAATACGGCGGTGGCGACCGAGTGCGGCTCAACCTGTCAGAAGAGTCGATTGAAGTCGATCGGTTCGTGCGCTTCGCCGTCTACGGGAAACCGCTCGCCTGGGGCGGGAAAGTGCTCCAGGCGCGCCGAATCGCTCGGGAGTTTTCCGATGTGCGGCACCTCTTGGCCTTGCCCAATATGAATCCGCCGAGTAATCAGGCTTCGCCCGAGCAGCTTATCGACGATTGGGGCAAGGCCCGAAATAGGGCGCTGGAGCTGGGGTTCCAGGACCTGATGGGGCCCCATATCACGTCCATGTTTCAGCAGCAGCCGCGCTACATGTTCGGTGTTCTGGCCGAACATGACGTCTGGCTCGCGGAGCGGGTCCTGGTGGAATCGGACGTCCTGCTGCAATCCGCGTGTGAGCACGCCATCGAAATCCCGCTATCCGAACTCGGCGCGTCCTGGGATTGGATCACCGTTTGCCTCATGCGGAATGGGTACGAGTTCAAGAAACATCGGGAAACCGTCACCGAGCCCGGCGAGTTTACTTGGGACACGATTGACCCGGCGAACAAGCGGCTCGTCGTATTCTTCGGTCAGGCCATCTATCCTTGCACTCTCGTCGGAATCGGAAGACTCGGCGGCAATTGGGCGCCCGACGACTCGCAGGCGGCAGGCTCCGATGATCTTTTCCTGCTTGCCTGGGGTCACGAATTCGCTAAGATGGACCAGAAGTACTCGGTCTTCGACTGCGCCCGGTATCTGGTCGATCTCGGGGCCCAAGCCGTGTTGCTGATGGACGAAGGTCGGGATGTGTTCCAGTTTGTTTTCGATTCGTTTCGCGATCTGAAAACCTACGAAGATGGGCCCAATGATAGCGGGGGGCCATCGTTCCCCGTCCCAGCGGCCCGGGACCGGGAGCAGATGCGCGCCACGCTCTCGTTCTGGACCGGGCCCACCCAAGCAGTTCCATCGGGGCGGAAGCCGCGATGACGCGCGGCGCCATCGCATTCGACATCGACGGCACCATCACGCGGCGGAATGGGAAGATCGGAGCCGGCATGGCCCGCCAGCTGCGCGAACTCATACGGGAAGACTGGCGGCTGGTGGTCCTCACCGGACAAACGCTCGATAACGTCCGTCCTCGTGTTCTCGATCCGGTCCGTGCCGCTTCCTCAGGCCCCTTCGAAATGGATGTCTACACCTGCGAGGGCGCTCGCCTTTGGTCGTTCGGCCCGGACGGTCTGTCGGCCGCCTTGGCGCCTCAGTGGTTTTCTCCGAGCGAGCGTGAGGACCTGAGCACCCGTAGCGCGGCCATTTTGGCCGATCTCGCCGCCTCCAGCAACGCTAAGATTTTGGAGAAGCCCGTGTGGTGGGAGGAATCGCTCCTGGTCTTCAAAATCAGCGTGGAGAATCTCGACCGGGAGGCGCTTGTCCGGCGGATCGCCGTCCGTCTCGACGCCGGCTGCCGCGGGTTGCGCGTCGGCGCGGCAGGCCGTACCACCATTGTCATCACCCGTTCCCTCGTGCACAAAGGCCGCGCTCTTGGCGAGATCCGCCACACCGCGCCAGCCGGCACGCCTGTTCTGTACCTCGCCGATGAGTTCACCGCTCCCGGGAACGACAGGGTGGCGCTCGATGTTCGCGGGATTTTCTGCGTGTCGGTCGGTGAAACCGTGGACGACCCTCGGATCTTGGCGCAACCGGGGCCGGGACCGCGAGGCGCGCTCCGGTTCCTTTCCGCCCTCGCCCGCTTGACCCGCAAATCGCCAGGACAGATCGACCTCCAGGCATTGGCCACCGGCAGGACGAGATGAAATGGTGGCAGGTTCTATCCCCTCACATCGCCTTACTGGTCACCGTCGCAGCGGCAGCATGGGCGGCCAGGCGGTTTCCCGCCCGGATCCGCGGGTGTGCGCGTGTCGCGGTGCTGCTGCTAACTCCCGCCGCCGCGCTTCTGACCGTCGCCTATCTCCCCGCGGTCGAATCCGGGATACGCATGATGCCCCGAGGCGACACGGCCGCGGCAACTCAGGCCGTCGTCCTCTGCTTCAGTTACCTGGGAGAGCGTCCGGCCATGCGGCCGGGACCCGCCAACGTGGAACTCCTGGCTTATGTGCGCAGCCTGCCGCGCGTGAATCGGATCTATGTGCAGGAAGGGGTATGGGTGGCGCTTCTCGGCGCGCCGCAGTCGCCGAACGGACCGAACCAATTGCGCGTCGTCGACCGCATCGAAGGACGGGAGGTTTCGCGCGAGTTCGTGCGGTTTCATCGTCACGATCCTACCCACTACCTCAATACCTTTGACGCTCTGCGTTGCGCGGCGCGGCTTCTGGACCCTACCCAGACCACCGTGCTCGTCACCCATGAACTGCAGCAGTGGCGGGCGGACCAGGATCTTCGCAAGCTCTGTCCGAGGTGTACGGTCGTGATTCCACCCATTCGGGGCATCAGTTTTGTCCCCGGCGGCACACATCTGCAGGCACGGTCCCGGCCCCTCTACAAGTTGGTGGAGTTATTTCTATCCCGTCCGAGAGATTACTTCGCGAGGCCACTGGCCGGTGCGGAGCCGGATCCGCCAGAATGTTGCGGCCCAACTGCACGGTAGCGTTTTCCCCCGACCGAGACTCAGAATGCGGAAGTCAGGGCTTTGCGGGCTTCGTCAATGATCGGCTGGAACCTCTCCGGACACCTCTCAAGGAAACGCAGAACTTCCGCCTCCCCAAGGTGGTCTTCCGCGAACTTGACAGCCTTCATGGACTCCACTCGGACTCCGAAATACAGCCGGCCTGCCGAGTGCGTGTCCAGGATTGTGCCATTGTCCATCACACCCCAAGAGTGCTGACGCCAGACATAATCCGGTCCGAGGTAGTAGCCAATAGCGATGGCAACGCACTGGCCTTTGAGCCAGAAACGCGCCGCGTTCCGGTGACACTCGTTCGGGCGGCCTCGCTTGATGCGGACTTTGGTGTCGACGAATAGCGCACCGGTATCGGCGACCGTCTGAAGGTAGGGGTCTTCGATAAAAGCCACATCCACTCCGCTGATGCGAAGGAGTTTACGTCGTAAGCGGGCGCGCACGGATGCGACTATTTTCCGAGTCTACCGCAGGGGCCGCCGAGAACAGAATATCGAGAAGCGGTTTGAGCCAGCGCCGGTCGGCGTTGGCGCCGTACGAGTCCCACGTCTGGATCGCCGCCTTGATTCGCGCGACTTCCGGATCGGTGAACTCGAAATCCTTGGCGGGGATCGAGAGCGCGGGGTTCCACACCACACGCTCCTGGCCCGCGATCATCTCGCGCTTCAGCTCGACGGCTTTCTCCTCGTTGGCGTCGAGCGCAATGCGATCCTGGACGTTCCAGATCGCGCGAATAGAACCGACGTCTGACCGCTGCGCTCCCATGAGCGCGTGCAGGTTCAGACGCTGGGTGTGGTCCAGCGTCAACTTCATTGGTTTGCCTTTCGATTTACGGGTTGGAGTAGAGCAGGATGTACCCTGCGGTCACGCCTGCGGGATTCTTCACCTTGAGGCACCCGGACCATCCGGACGGGTTGGTCGCGCCCATCAGTTCCGCGAGCCGGTATCCGTTGCCGGTGCTGCCCGCGATGATCAGTTCGCCGCCCGCCGTGACTTCGAGCAGCGTGTGGTCCGCGAGCGGAGAGCCAGGCCCGCGCACTTTGAACGGCGAGTCCGTGTTGTTGGTCGCGGAGACGACCACGGGACCGCAGGCCACTCCCGCCGCGACCGGCGCGGTCTGGAAGCCCCACGTGCGTGCGTATGCCTTCTTCGGATCGTTGCCCTGCTGGAGGCAGGCGCCCCACGCATGGAACGCGAGGCCGGTGGTCCAGCCATCCGTGTAATGGCCGATGGCCAACCAGAGCGACGTTGCGCCCCCAGTCATCGTGCCGGTCACCTTGAACCGCTGCCACGTGGTCGTGAGCGTCACGGCGGTGGGGCCAACCAGCCACGTCGTCCAGCCGTTGTCGAGGATGCCGAGCGAGACAGTCATCGTTCCGGACGGAACCTTGAGCCAGACATAAAACGTGTACTGGCCGTTCCCCACCAGGCCCGCGACGTTCTGCCGGATCAGGCCAGACCCGCCACTCGCGGTTACCGCGTCGGATGTCTGGTTGCCATCGGGCGCGACCACCGTGTTGGCGGTCACCGTACACGTGCCACCGTTCTTGTCCCAGGTGCCCACGCTGAAGTCTTCGGAGTACTTTAGCATGTTCTCGTAGGGTCCGCCGACCGTCTGGAACGCGCCGCACTCGACGGACTGGAGATGCGAGTCCAGGAACGCCCACAGGTTGTTGGCGGCGGCGTACCCGAAGTTCGCGCCGCCCGAGCCGTCGCGGAGGACCAGCGTGCCAGCCGTTGCGCTCACGGTCGCGTCGGTGATCTGCGACGACGTGTGCGTGTGCGAGGACGCAGCCTTGCCCGCGAGGTCGGCTACCAGGCCAGTGATGTCGGACTCTGCGTGGGTGTGGGATGCCGGAGCCTTGCCCGCCAGAGCGGTGACGAGGCCGGTTACGTCGGACTGCGCGTGGGTGTGCGAGAGCGGTGCCTTGCCCGCCAGATCCGTCGTGAGGCTGGTCACATCGGCCTCCGCATGGACGTGCGCCGGCACGGACGCGAGCGCAACGGTGACGTTCACGCGGTCGCTGGCGGGCACGTCCAGGAACGTGAGGCCGATGTTCGCGCCCTGGATCAGGTTCAACGCGCGGCGCGTCCCGACCGCGCTGCCGTTGTTCTGGATCGTGAACGCGAGCGCGCCGGAGACGATATCGGAGGCCGTGTGCGTGTGGCTGGGCAGGTCGCCAGCAGAGAGCGTCGTGCCAGCCGTGGCGCGGCCCCAGGAGTCCACGGTCACCTTCGTGTAAGTGCCAGGCCCGACGCCGGACGAAGAGAGCGAGATGACGCCCGCCGCGACACTGATCCCGCCAACCGGGTCAATCTGGACGACGCCCTTGGCGAGCGTCGTGGCGTCGGGAACCGTGCTCGCGCCGAACGTCTGGCCCGCCGCGAAATCGATGATCGCGTCCATCGCGAGGTGGTTGCTCGCGTTGAGTGCGATACCGAGGTCGCCGGAGTTGTCCTGTTTCCTCCATTTGAGCGCGCCAGCGTTGGGTAGACGCACCAAGCCGGTGCTCGACTTCGTGCCCGCGCCGAACTCCGCGCCGTCCTGGAAGGTCTTGAGGCCGGTGACTGTAACCGCGCCGTCCTTCCGGACATAGTTGCGCGCCGCTGTCGTGCCGATCTCGTTCTCGATGGCCAGGACCGCCGACTGGAGCGCGGTAATGAAGCCCGCGACCATGTTCGCCTTCACCGCCACGCCGTTGCCGTGGCCCGCGGCGGCGGTGCCGAACGCTCCACGCTGGCACCCGGTGAACTGCGCCCCGGTCTTGCCGGTGTACACGATCAGTTCGTCGTCAATCGAGAGGATGCCGTACGTGGCGGCAAAGCCTCCGGTGGTGGACGCCACGTTGATTGCGGAGTCGCCCGCCAGCACGGCGCTCGTGGTCGTCGTCTCCAGGGGCTTCGCGGAGGACGCATCGACCGGCGTGTACAGGCTGGCGGCGCTGTCGATCGCGCCAGGATAGTTAGCCATGGTTGAGCTTCCTGTCGTTCAACTTGAAGCGATTGAGCGCGCCGCCAGCAGGCGCGACGATCTCCACCACGCGAGCGACCTCCGCGGCACGGGCGGCGCGCGGCTTGTGGTACGCCGCCGACACGGACTGCACCCACACCTCCAGAGGGATCGGCCTGCTGTTGAGACAGAACTGATCGAACGCCCAGAAGGACATGGAGTAGAACGGGGACTGCAACCACATGCCGTACGCCTGCGCCATCGGCGGGTCGGGAGGCCCGTAGAGGCCCGCGAGATACATGCACTCGCTCGCCGGCCGCCCCAGCGTCTGCGCCCCGAAGCGAATGGTCTGGCCCATCAACGTCGCGTTCTTCTGCCAGATGTCATAGTCGAAACCCTCGCACCGGAAGTACTTGATGCCGTACGAGGAGTTCTGCCACTCGCGCGGCAGGTTGACGTGCATCAGCAGCCTCCGGTAGGTGCCGACGCCAGGCTTCCCCTGGTTCGCGTCGAGAGGCCACAGGCACTCGAACAGCGCGGCCGGATGGGACGCGCGCACGTACGAGATCACGTCCTGGCAATACGACCAGATCCGGTCGCGAAGGAAATCCGCGCTCTCGTTCGGATGCGCCGGATCGCCAGCAGGATCATCCGTGTTGGAAGTGAACGGCCAAATCTGGTGACCCTTCGCCGCCGCGAACGCATCGATTGTCTCCTGGTCATAGAACGGCATCCCGCCCTGCGCGTCGGCCAGGCGGTTGTCGAAATACCACCACTGCGTCTCACCAAACTGGAGCACGACTGGAAGGCCAGCCGCCGCGATCTCGTCGGCGCACTCCTTGTACATCTGCTTGAGGTAGTTCCGCACGCGCGTGCCGAAGTGCATCTGGTGCGATGGAACCTCCAGGAACACGTCCGCACCTGGAGCGACCATGCCGCCCGCGAGCGACAGGTACTTGGCGCGCATCGCGGCGGGAGGGTTATAGACCTCCATCGAGAACGCGAAAGACGCCAGGATGCCCGCCGCAGCGAACTGGCTAGCGAGGTCGCGAATCCACTTCCGTGCGCCCTCCGTCATGACCGGCGACACGGAGTCGATCAACTCCCAATCGCCTTCGTCGCCAGCCTCACCCAGGTGGTCCGAGAGAGTTGCCTGGATCGAGTTCGCCACCCTTGAACCATCCAGCCCCAACGTGGCGCAGGCGGTTCCCTCGACGGCGATATCGAGCGGGGACTCGATCCAGATTTGCCCGAAGCTCACCGATTCCGCGGTGGCCGGAGCGCCAGCCGCAGTGAACGCCGCCTGAATATCCCCGGCGACCTCCGCGCCGGTCCTGGCGGCGCCAGCAGTCAGCGTGACGTTCACCTGCTGCCCACCATCGCCGCCGAACGTGAACAGGAGCGCGTCGTTCACGCCTGCGGTGATAGCGAACGGTTCGTTCACATAGCCGCCAAGTTCCGCCTTGCCATCGTCCACCCAGATGCCGGGGAACGACCAGGACGGAGCCTTGGACTGGATGCGGAGGGTCGTGCTGGTCCCGTAGTTATCGTCGGCCCACACGCCGGAGAACTGGTTGATCAGCAC
>CAIVVT010000135.1 GCA_903909435.1 uncultured Acidobacteriia bacterium
CTCCGTCTGTCAACTACTGACCATGACGGCTCGAAGTGTCTGACTTATCAACAAGATCGGTGTTCCTGGCCGCAGCGATTTCCAGCCGCGCCGGCAGAGCGGCCGAGTAGCGTTCGTACGCGATGGCGAGCAGCTTCGCCACGTCGCTCACAGCCTCTTCGGTGATTGGATCTCCAACTTGCACACGAGCCTCTTCCTGCTGGCTTACGCCGAACAGAGAAGTGGGTGCGGAAACGAGGCGGGTGCCTGCGCGGCGCTGTGGTTGCCCGAATCGAAGTTCCGGCACCCACAACGAGTTCCGCGTTTCGGCAAGCCCGCTGTCTGGTGGTTTGGGGCGCGCGTACGCCCCTACTTATCTATACTCGCGGAGGTTCGAATTTGGAAAGGGCTGGAGGCCAATAAATCCGGACTGCGAACGATGGCAGTCCGGATTCTTTGGGATGTGCGTGCCGGAGAAATCGCGTAGAGATGGCGGCTGAGATCGCTCGCTTATGCGCGGCGACGATGATTTTCGAGTCATGCAAGGCGCTGGTGCCGGTCCAGCATACGCACGATGCAGCGCACGCCGGGGCACGTCTGGGAGTCTTGAGCGAAGGTGGATTCGACGTTTCTGGGACTTGGGTCGGAATTGTCACGGCGACTGAATCGCGTCGATTCCTAGATGATAGTCGAATTACTGGCTGGTTGTGACGTTGCGCAAGTCAGCAACCGGCGCGACGGCGTTGAACGAACTGACCCCGTCCATCGGCGGTTCGCGGCCCACGTCAACCTCGATTAGGCTGGCTCGGTAGGTCGGATCGCTAAGTTCGGTGCAACCAACACGCCCGAGAAAATGCAATATGCGGATTAGCAGATCCTAATTACTGACACTAGCTAATCTTGATTTGAGAGAATTGCGGGCATGGATTTTTGGAAGGCTGTGACCAGAGTCGGCAATGCGCTCCTAACAGGTGGGGGTTCAGAATTCACCAATGCTCAAATTCGACGGCACCAAAGAGCAGTTGAGGAATACGACCGACTACGCGACGATATTGCGCGGTGTAGTTCTCAATTTAGGGCAGCGAAAGATCGAATTCAGGGACAAGTCCGCACCTCTACAAGGAAGCTACGGGAAGCCGTTAGAATCCTCCATCCAGTTGGACGTGGGCGAGTCCGATCGATCGGCGCGTCGAATGCCGCAGCATCATGCACGGCACTGCTGGTGAAGCCGAACTCAGTACCTGCCGCTCGAAATCAAGCTATATACACTGGCGCTCCGGTCTCAACGGGCATCGCAGTGGGCGTAGCTAGTTATGCGGCACTTTGGGCAACTGTGCAGGCGTTAGGACACGCCTCGACGGGCACCTTCATGGGCAGCATATACGGTGCAGCGGCATCGAACGCTGGGTGGGCGTGGTTCGGGGGTGGGTCACTCTTAACTGGCGGCGGCGGCATGGCGGCCGGGCATCTGGTCCTTCCAGGATTAGCATCAGCAATTGCGGTAGCCGTCTCTGCAACGTTGTCCTACCGAGAGGGATCTCGGATTGCGAGTCTCTGCCTGAAGATTGAGAACGTTAACGCTCAGAACTCGGCAGCTGTGGCAAGATGGCAGTCCGATTTCGAGATAATCCGAACGCTCGAAACGAAGCTACGGAATGAGTCCGAGCTACTGGCAAAGGAGATCACTAGGGCGAGCCTAAAATTGCTTCCGTTCGGGCTCTTCAGCCGTATCAGGAGGCTCTTGCGGTATTGGACTGGGGGCGATTACTACACTCCAGAGGATCTACCGGTGTTGGAACGGCTAGACGAGGTTGCAGCGCGGTTCGTTGATACCTTCAGATAAATCTCACGCCTCGGACCGCCTCGGACCGCCCTAGCCTTCAGGCGCTGGAGTGTGGCGGGGGCATTGTGATAGATCGACCAGGCGGTCGTGACTTGCGGCGAAATGAAAGACTGATCATACGGCCATTCCCTTGCTTTGAACTCGCGCCGCGGTCCCCCGCAACGACGGCATCTGTTGCGTCAATGGCTAATTTCTCACCTCCGTCCTATCCGGCACAGCGTTGTATCAGGCGAGAGCAATTGCGGCACCATCCGAGTTCGAAACTCACGATTGGCCTCCAACCTTCAAACCGCTGTCAACAACTGCAACCTGTCAACCGGAGAAAACGGAGAATTCGCGCAGAAATGCGTGGCACTTGATCCGAACCCCTGGGGTTCGGGTTACTCCCCAAGTGCCGAGCCTTTGAAACGGAGAGTCCCGTAAGCCCAAGTATCTGCAATATGTTAGGGATACGGGCGGCCGAAAAACGGCCTGTAGTCAACGAAATCGGGGCTTGAAGTTGGGGTAGAAAAAGGATGGCTCCCCAACATGACGGGTTTCGAACACATTCTCTATTTGCAAGTGATTGAATCTAAAAGATCACAGAACGCCAGGCAGGCATTCGGAACGGATTTGGCCCACGTCCCGCGCTATGCGGTTCGCTGACCATCGCCGCGCAGTTCCGACTCGATGTCGAAGGCAAGCTCGCCTCTATCCCTAGGGAGCGAGACCAGGACGATTGACGCTGTACCCTGCACGCACCTGCGGACCGGCACACGCCGGTCCGCGATTGAGCGGAGCCGCCCTTGCCTCTGACATAAGGGCGATTATCCGAAGTGACACCCAGCCCCATTCGGTGAGCCGCTGCGCGGCCTGTGCTTGACGGGTGCGCTTCCGATAATGCGCGTCTTCACGTCATCGGTAACGGCTCCGGACTTTCAATCTGATTCACACTCCGGCCCCCTTCCGGGGGCGCGGTGTCACCGCTGAGCCGCGTGAAGAGCGCGTTCAACGTTTGTTAAACAAACAGTCCGAAGTCTACAACATGGAAGTTGCTGGAAATGAATCAGATCCGTGTCAAAAACGCGCCTGCTGTTAAACAATCCTTTATGTTCCACTACGGGCCTGGACTGCGTTTCTACTGGCTTCACACCAAGAAGAACCGGCAAGAATCTGCAACATTTCGAAACCGGCACGTGGTGTTTCGGTGTAGTGAAACATGCCGGCAACATTCACAGGAATCCATGAAAGGGTGACGTGCCCCCCGGTCACCTGTCGCTGTCCAACTGCCACTACTCTTCCCCCCTCTCGTCCGTGCCCACCGCGAGCGGCCAGTGGCGGCACTCCGGCGCTCCGCCCGCCTCTCGTGGGAGCACGGATTCAGCTTTGGTTATCGACCGGGACGGGCGACCAAAGGCAAGATCGCACTCTCCAGGAAGTTCAGCCGCTTTTTTAGGGCTAACGCTGCCTCGGGGGTTGCAGGCACATTTACTGGAATAAGTTCATCGACAGCCTCGCCAGATTCGGCCGCAGCGACCCATCGTCGCATTTCAGTGATATAGCTTTGTAGCGCTGCGGAAGGTGTCTGGTTTTCATCGGTGACCAGATATGCAGGCGGAATGTCGCCGACTACGACCCAGAGACACTCGTCCACTTCTTCGCTTGCCGGGGCAATACGAAAGAAAAACACCCCTACAACACCTCCGACGCCGCAGCCGAAGTAGCTGTCCTTGACGCCCTTACACCAATCGCAGGCTTGAATGAATACCTTGGCCTCCTCCGCCATCTTGTTGAGCAACTCCGTATCAGCATCGGAGTCACCGCGCATTTCGGACAGAGGAATTACGCTAGAGAAATCTATGCAGTCGTTCATTGCTGTGGTTCGTCCGGCTTGACCGTCCGCCTCCCGCCCCAACGCTTGAAGTCACCACGCTGTTTGTGCAGATCAAGATGTTCATCGCGTGGCCGTGGCTTCACGTTGCTCAAGTCATCAGTGCCACCGTCAGCCTTTGGCTTCTCGTGGGAAACGTCCTGATTTTTTCCAGTCTTTGCGTCTTTCGGCCAAGGCTGGCCGCTTGCAGCCTCCCACTCTTTCCTAATCTGATCGCTGGATTTGGGCTTCGCCTGGGTCGTTGAGTCGCCTGCCGCTGGCGGGGTATTACTCTTGTTGGCATCAGCTTTCTGTTGTGCGAAAAAGTTGCCAATCGCCCGATCTGCGCTCTGCAGCGCACTAACTGTGTCCTGAATGACGGCCCGGCCTGCGTCAGTGTGACTGAGGTAAATAGCTCCCAGCGTAACCCCGGCCGCGACTCCCACAACAGTCTCTACTACGCAGGCATCCCAGAAGCAGTGCCCGGTCGGATCCGTGTACCGCAACGGATTGTTCACTACGTACGTGTACTTGTTCAGGGTCTGCGGATTGGTGATGTCGGCGTACGGCAGGGCGGTGTTGGTCTCGATGTCCTGGCCCGTGAACGAGTCTACGATGCCGCCCTTAAACTCATCCGGCGAAGTGAAGCGTCCCTGTGCTCCTGAGTAATACCGAGCCCCGAAGTAATCGAGGCCGCTCGTCATGGCTGAACTCTGCGTCTCGGTGTCCCGGTACTGCCCCGTGAACTTCTTGTTCACTCCATCGGCGGCACCGTACAGGTTGCTGCGGCCGTTCACACCAGCCGGGATCTCCGTGCCAAACGGCACGTAGTCGTGATAAGAGATCGGGTTGCCGCTAGCGTCGGTGGTTAGCCGCGTGCTGCCCAG
>CAIVVT010000136.1 GCA_903909435.1 uncultured Acidobacteriia bacterium
CGCCGCGCTCGGGCGCCAGCGCCTCGGAAATCCGGGTGGAGATTCCGAACAGGTCGACCAGTTGGCCGGCATCGCGGGCGGCGGTGTAATCGCGCCAATTGCCGACGCAGAGCCCCACCGCCAGGACCGCCAGGACGGCGGCGATCAGCGCCAGGCAAGCCGAAACGAAGCCTCTGATGGACATGCGTGCCTCCCTCTTCCCGATCTTCGCCCGCGCGTCCCGCGCCCGGACCTGCCGTTTGGTCGAAGGCTAGCCCAGATTTCTTACACTGTCGCCATTTTCTCCCCGCCCGGCCAGCAGTTCTCAGTATGGCGCCGACGGCGGATGTTGAAGGTTGGTAGGGCGGGCGACGATTGGGGGGTGAGGGGTCACGGCGGCTGTGGCGGCGGTCTCCCGGTTCGGATGGTGCGGAAGAGACTTCCCCAGGAGGGGAAGACGAGATAGGCGGTGATGGTGCGGATGTGCTCGAATAGGCGCATCTTGGCGCCGATTTTCTGACGCCCGGCCTGCCATTGGGCTTCGGCCAGATCACAGGCGTTGTGCATGGCGAAGGCCAGGAGATTGAGGGCGACGAGCACGCTGGCCAGCGTCTCCTTGCCGTGGCCGAAATTGTGTTCGAGGTTATATCCGTTGTTTTTGAGAACGTTGAAGGTTTCGTTCTCGATTTTCCAGCGGGCGCGGCCACAGGCAGCAATTTCGGCCACGGATTGTCTGGTGACGGGCAGATCGGTGACGAAGCTGTTGCGGTAAGTGACCTTGCCCTCCGGGGCTTTGCTGGAGGGGGGCTTGGATATCTCGATCTCCAGCCAATTGACCATCAGCGCGTCCTTGCCGTCCCGCAGCGGAACACCCTCCATCCAGCGATAGCGATGGATGCGCTTAGCCGAGCCGACGCCCACGGTTTCGCTGAAACCGTCGAGGGTCACACCGGTCAGATACTCGGTCAGCGTCTTGTGGCTGGATGGCTTGCACCCGAAGATGAAGCTGCCGCCCACCGCCAGAACATCGGCGCACATCGGCTGGCGGGCATAAAGGTCGTCGCCCAAGTAGACCGGATTCAGCCAAGCGTAGTGCGGTCCCAGGCGGGACAGCCAGCGGCGCGCCGCGTTCGGTTCGCAATCCTGTTTCTTGGCGCCGTCTTGCGGGCGCACGAATTCAGGAGGCAGCGGCACGACCGTGGCATGACCGGGCGCGACCAGCGTCGCGCCGATGAAGCCATGGAAATACTCCGTCCCGCCGTCGGATCGCTTCCGCGCCGAGCAGTGCGGGCAATGGATCTTGCGCGAGCAGAAGTGTTCGGACCCGTCCAGCGCGATCAGGGCACGCCCACCCAGGCGCCGCAGTGGCTTCAGGCTGCCACTCGCATCCAGATTCTTCACGACGTGCAGGAAAACCGGATCAAAGTGACCCGTCGGCGCCCCATCCAGCATCTGTCGAATGTGGTTGTCGCTCGGGATCTTCGTCATCCCGAACAGCGTGTTGGCGTTCGACCGCCCCCGCATCTCTTCCAGCGCCTTCTGGTGAGCCAAAAATGACGGGCTCTGCATGAAGAACACCGAAAACGCCGCAAGCCCGATATCACCCATCCCATACTGAACGTTCCGCCCCTCCCGCTTGTCTGGAAGGGCATCGCACCGCTCGCGCAGCACCGTTATGTAGGCGTCCAGGTGGTCCACACCACCTATTGAGTCAGACTTTCCCCGCCTTGGGAATCCTCTTTCGTTCCAAATTTAGAATTGCTGGGCGTAGGAGCCATCGCCCGAGCCATAACAGCCATCGCACCCGGACACCAGCACGGCGGCAAGGCAAATGATAGGCAACGCCTTCCTGTCGCCCCCGTCAGCCCAAGGCCCACCACGCGGCAGCGGCGGCGACCAACGACAGGAACAGCCACCACCGGCCGGGATGCCGGCGACGATGACGCCTTGGCGGCCGGGGCGAGAGAAACGTACCTGTCATTCCGCCCCTTTCAGCCGCACACCCGGCCCGCCGCTGGTGGTTTCTCCGTCTGCCAGGAAGACAACGCCGCCTTCGGCCAGGGCGCGGGAAAGCGCGTCC
>CAIVVT010000137.1 GCA_903909435.1 uncultured Acidobacteriia bacterium
CCACCGGGCGCATGAGTGACCAGTTCACCGCCGGGCTCGTTGACGGCAACGTGACACTGGCCGATGCGCGCACGCGCATCTTCGAAGAGATGGCCGCGCGCGACGCCGCTCAACCGCCCACCCACGCGCACAACCCGAGCGGGACTCGCGACAGCGGGGACGTGATGCGGCAGAACATGGCGGCGGCGCTGTTGCACCGCTTTCAGCCCCAAGAGAATCCGCTCGTCGATGGGGCTGGTCGCGAGTACATGGGACTCAATCTCGTGGAACTCGCGCGGGTCTGCCTGGCAGCCAAGGGAGACACCCGAACCGGCCGGACGCGCGACGAAGTTGCTCTTGCCGCGCTGAGCACTTCGGACTTCCCGAACATCCTGGCCAATGTCGCCAACAAGACCCTGCGCCAGGGCTACCAGGCCGCGCCCCGAACTTTCGCCGCGTTCTGCCGCCAGGTCTCGGCGAAGGATTTCAAGCCGATCAACCGCATGCAGCTGAGCGATCTGCCCGCGCTGCAGCCGCTGAACGAGCAGGGCGAGTATCACCGCACCGCACCGACCGACAGCAAGCAGACCTACTCGCTCGCCACCTTCGGCGAAGTTGTGGCGATCACGCGCAAGACCATCATCAACGACGATCTCGACGCCTTCAGCCGCATCCCGTTCATGCTGGGCGTCGCGGGCGCCACGCTCGAATCGAACACCGTCTGGAACGTGATTCTGAACAACCAGGTGATGGGCGAAGATAACGCCGCGCTGTTCGTGGCCGGCCACAAGAACCTCAACACCGGCGCCGGTTCCGCACTGGCGGTCACCGGTCTCGCCGCCGCCCGCGCGGCCATGCGCAAGCAGGTCGGGCCCAAGGGGACCATCCTCAACCTGACGGCGTCCTACCTGATCCTGCCCACCGCGCTCGAAACGGCCGGACTGCAACTGCTGTCCCCGCTGAACCTGATCGGCACGACGACTCCGGGCGCGATCATCCCTGAGTGGATCCGGTCGCTGACCCCGATTGTCGAACCGCGTTTGGACGGGCTGACCACCTACGGCGCCACCGCCTGGTATCTCGCCACCACGCCGGGGCTGGTCGACACTATTGAGTTCTGCTTCCTCGAAGGGCAGGACGGGATCTATATCGAAACCCGCCAGGGCTTCGACGTCGACGGCTTCGAGATCAAGGCGCGCCTGGACTTCGCTGCGGCGGCGATCGACTTCCGCGGCCTGCAGCGCAACAACGGAGCGTAATCGCTCCGGGACCGAATGGGGCGGGTTTCGGCCCGCCCTGAGATCGATTTCAACGGGAGAGTATCATGCAGAATTTCGTACACAAGGGTCGGACGCTGGAGTTGCTGGCGCCTTACAACGTGCTGTCGGGCGGCGGCTTGCTCGTAACGAACATCTTTGGCATCGCGGCTTTCGATGCGTTGAACGGCGCGCAGGTGAACGTGGACCGGATCGGCGTCTTCGATCTGGCGAAGGACGCGAGCGTGTTCGCGGCCGGCGACTACGTCTACTGGGACAATGTGGCCAAACTCGGCACATCGACCGTCGCCACCAACAAGAAGATCGGCTACGCCGAACAGGCGCAGGTGACAGGTGACACGACTGTACGCGTGTGCCTGTTCGGTGTCACTTAAAGCGGGCTGTGCACATGATGGGGCCGCCCGCGTAGGCGGCCCTGCTCTCTTCCTCTCCTTCTTCCCACCCTTTTCCACCGCTTCGCGAGGTGCAACATGCCCGGCTACAAATTCCCCAATCTCATCCCCAGCAACGATCTCTCCGCGACCGTGGATGCCAGCGTCGTGGTCCCCAGTGACGGGACCGACCTGCCCTACGCCACGCGATCGATCTGGGTCGGCGGCGCGGGCGATGTGACGGTGATGCTGGTCAAGTCTGTGGCGCAGGTCACCTACAAGGCGGTCCCGGCTGGCACGCGCCTCAGTGTCAGCGCGACGCGCGTTTACGCCACCCTCACCACGGCAACCAATATGCTCGCGGAGTTTTAGCGTGCTTTCCTCTGACGACTTCCTTCGGCAGGCGCACGACTTCGCGTTGAACCCGTTGCTGCACCCCGGCGCCA
>CAIVVT010000138.1 GCA_903909435.1 uncultured Acidobacteriia bacterium
CGCCGCGCTCGGCACCGCCTTGACGGTGGCGCTGGTCACCATCGGGTGGCTGCTGCAGCGCGGCAAGTAACGGCAGTTTGCGGCGCACCGCGCCGGTAGGAGATCCATTGAAGAAACTCATCCTTTCGGGCTTAGTATTTGTTGCGCCGGCCTTCGCGCAGCCGGCGCTCGTGACTGTCAATGGCCCAATCAACAACACCGACGGCACCGGGTTTACAGGGCGCATGACGATTTCGAACCCGCGCCTGCTGTGCCTGGGCGTGGCCATTCCAGCGGCTTCGCGCAATTACACGCTCACCTCGGGCGTGGCGTCTCCAGTGATGCAGCTTTATGCGTTGGGCGCCTGCACCCCCGGATACTCCTACACCGTGGTCTACCAGGGGTCGGAGCGCACGACGGCTTTCTGGAGCATTCCGTCAACTCCGCTGACCACCACTGTGGCCGCAGTGGAGGTGCAGGGGCCACTCCCACCCAACATGCAAATCAACCTGAACCAGCTGGCGCCCGGAACGCTGGCATTCCAAGTGCCGACCTGGAATGGCAGCTCGTGGGGCCTGGCCATTCCCAGCGGCGGGGGCGGCAGCGTGAACAGCGTCAACGGCCAGACCGGCGCGGTCGTGCTGGGCAACGGCTTCGCGGGCCTGACCCCGGCCTGGTCGAGCGGCACGCTCAACATCCCGCTGTCGAGCACGGCCAGCGTGACTGCTGGGCTGGTTGCGAATTCAGAGCACCTCTATTGGGACGCCAAGCAGGCCGCCATTACGTTGGGTACAACCGCACAGTATCTGCGCGGTGATTTGTCCCTCGCGGCGTTCCCAACCATCCCTTCGAATACCTCGCAGATCACCGAATCGGGCAACCTGTATTTCACCAACGCCCGGGTTACGACTGCGATGGCTGGCTTGTACCAGTCACCGATCACGCTCGGCACAACCGCGCAGTACTTGCGGGGTGACCTCTCGCTCGCCGCGTTCCCGGCGGTGCTGACGAACCCAATGACAACTCCCGGTGACATGCTCGTCGGCGGCGCAGCGGGTGCGCTGACACGGCTGGCCGTGCCAGGCAATGGGACGTGGTGTCCGAACTGGTCGACCGGCGTGGTGACGCTCATCACCTGCCCCGGAGCCGGCGGCGGCATCTCTTCGATTGGGTTGACCGCTCCGGCCGCCTTCACTGTGACCGGCTCGCCCCTCATTGCGAACGGCACCCTGGCCATCTCCGGCGCGGGCACGGCTGCGCAGTATGTTCTCGGCACGGGCGCGCTGGCCACGTTCCCGACCACCTGGGCCTACGGCTCCATCACGGGTACGCCGACGATCCCGGTCGCGAGTTCCACAACTCCCGTGATGGACGGTGTCGGGACGATTGGGTCATTGACGACGTTTGCGAAAGCGGACCACATCCATCCTTCCGATACGACCAGGCAATCGACCATCACCGGCGCGCCTGGATCTTGGCCCGCGACCTGGGCTTGGGGCTCGCTCTCTGGCGTCCCCTCCATCACAAACACGGTGAACGGCGTCACCGGCGCAGTCGTGCTTGGTAACGGATTCTCCGGCCTGACTCCGGCTTGGAGTGCCGGCACGCTCAACATTCCGATGGCCAGCACTGCGTCCGTCACCGCTGGTCTGCTGAGCAACGCGGACTACACCAGCTTCGGTGCGAAGCAGGCAGCCATCACCTCGGGCACACAGGACCAGCTGATCTCCGGACTCCTTGGCCTGAAGTCCCTGGTGAACTGCGCCGGCGCGCTCGCGTATTCCACAACCACACACCTGTTTACGTGCGGGACACTCCCCACGGTAGCCTCGACCACTTCCGCGCTGAAGGGCGATGGGGCCGGGAACGTCGTGGCCGTGGCCGGCACCGGAACCTACTGCGTCCACGTGGATGGGTCGAGCGCGGTGTGCGGCGGCGGTGCGACTGTGGCCATCACGTCCGCCGTGCTGAAGGGCGACGGCGCAGGCAACGCGATTGCCGCCACGCCGGGAACGGACTTTCAAGCGGCGTTGGGCTTCACCGCGGAGAACGCGGCCAACAAGGGCATCGCCAACGGCTATGCCGGCCTGAATGCGAGCAGCGATGTGCCCATTGCGAACCTCCCGGTGACCGGCGCAGGGACGACAGTTCCGACGGTGGACACCACGCCTACGGTGGGCAACTGCTTGAACTGGTCGGCAAACGGCGTCCACGACTCCGGCTCTGCCTGTGGCGCCGGTGGCGGGGGTGATGTCTACCAGGCGAACAGCAACACCTTCTTGAACGGCACCACGCAGACGTTCACTGCTTCGAGCACAGCACCCGTCCGCCCCAGCCTCAACATCGGCTCGGCCATCACCACGGATCCGTCGGGACCGGTGGCGGGCGATCTGTGGCTGAACGGGACGGGCATGAAGTACCGCGGAGCAGCTACGACCTATCTCCTTGCTGCAGCCAATCTGTCGAATACCTGGACCGCGCTGCAGAACTTCACGTCAGCGATCAAGTTAAACTCCGGCACGACGGGCGCGGGCTACATTACGCCAGCGGCAGCTTACACCGGATCAACCGATGGGTACTTCAACCGGAGCACGAACGCCAATCACGGTTTTGGTGCATCCGGCACGCCGTCAGTTATGGAGATGTACGACACGCTGGCGCCTTCCGGTACGGGTCAGAAACTCGGTGTGCAGCCCATCTCTTTCTCCACGGGTGGGTCGCTCACGAACACTACTGCGAGCGTCAATCTCGCGGCTGCGCCAGGATCCACCGTGGGCCAGATGTGGGAGGTGTCCGGCACCGTCATCTTCACGGGCACCATCACCTGCACGGCCGGCACATTTGCGGCGACGGTCACTTGGACGGACGGGCGCGGCACAAACTCCTACAGCCCGGTGAGCATCGCTTACGGCAGTCTTTCCTCGGCGGCGGCGAGTGGAACCACGCTCGGCGGCCAGTACAACTTCGCGTTCCAATTCGTCCAGCGGTCCGCCGTTGCGCCGACTTTCGCCACGACGCTGCCCACCTGTACGGCTCTACCCTACGACTGGTTCGTTTCCGCACGGAGGCTTGGATAACTATGAAACTCATCTCGATTGCCCTGCTCGCCCTTCTCTCGTTCGCCATGATCGGATCGTCCGATCCACCGCAGGCCACG
>CAIVVT010000139.1 GCA_903909435.1 uncultured Acidobacteriia bacterium
ATGCGATCGTCGATAGAAATCTTCTATACAGGGTAATACAAAAACAAATGGCAGCACAACCATCCAACCCACGAACCTGAAAGGACTTATGCGATGAGGAAAGGGCGCGCTACGCCAGCTCGCAGTAAACTCCCGCTAGGACAGTTGGCCTGAGACTCTTGCAAATACAATTGCGGTGTTGCTGGCAAGTTCCGTGAGCACCGCTACTGCCGCCACAGCGACGAACGCGAGGAGCAGAGCATACTCCACAAGATCCTGGCCTTCTTCATTGTTGATGAAATTCTTGAGGTACTGCATAATCCTGTCTGACTTTCACATTGAGTAGGTTAATTGTTTCACCGTGACTTGCCGCTGGTCACGGCCGTAAGTCCAGCAGTCCCTTGCTTGGCGCCGCGGGCCGGATACAGCAGTCCCGCTACGGTAGGCGTCCTCAGCTGGAACTGTCTTTTTGCCTTCAGGCGCTGACGTTTCGCGGGAGATCACTCCGTCATACGATCCATCGCTCTCGAAATTCGCTGACCCGCTGATCCTCATCGCCTGGTACTTGAGCAACAAGAGTACTGCCTGACTGATAGTACCACCGGCATGGTTAGTACTAGCAAGAGAATTACAAGATGTTGAGGAATTAACTATTGTGCAGCAATACTTTTATATAAGGTATAACTTAGCCTTTTCAGGCGCGGCACTCATTCCTGCTTGCCCTCTTGGAAGTTCAGTGTTTAGTAGTGAAAAGAAGACTGGATAATCAGCATTCCGGAATATTGGGGCAAGTCAGCGCAGATCACAGTCGATCACAGCCTGGGGGTCTCATTGTCGGGTGGATCGGGAGGCCTCTGCGTCGAAATCGCGCGGTACGCGCCGCCGGACAGGAAAGTCGGGCGAATGCTGGTGTGGGCGATTGCGAATGTGCGCGCACTGGGCGCCCGCCGGCGTCCGGACACCGCCAAATAGGTGGGTCTAGCGCAACAACAGCCAGAAGTTGACTGAGTAGGTGCCGAGGATGAAGACGGCCCGCGACCCGAGTTGCAGTTTGCCGACGTTGTCCAAAGCGACGAAATACTGGCACCAGTGAATCCACTCTCTGGTGCTATAGGCCGAATATAAGAAACCCAATAGGGCAAGGGTCTTCATGCTAGGTTAGCTCCTGGCTGTACGCCGCCAGCGTTTTCCTGGGAGCCCAGAGGTGCGAAGATCCCCGTAGCCGCGAACTCGAAGCCAATTGAAGACACACTGCGCCACTGCACTGCGGGTGAGCGCTTAGTCCTGCGCTCCGTTCCTCTCCAACTCCGCTGCCCCGACTGGCCGCCGCCGCCAGTACTAGAGCTCTCGAAGTACTCCCTAGCCAATAGTACTTTTGCCCGTTGGTACTATCAAGAAAAATCTCACTCCTTTAGACAATATTTTTACTTTCACAAATACTTTTCTATAAAGTATGGCTTGAGAGCAGAATGCGTCGCCACACTGCTCGCTGCACTATAAAGTACGATTTGAGCGGCCCTCCGGAACTCGCATGGCCGTGCTGGTTCGGACTAGGGGGCCGGGCGCGCGATCCGCGCGTTCCAAAATCGATGCAACCGAGTCGCACCTGGACCAGGCTTGCTCTTCAGGAAAGTTCTGTGGGGAGGGTGATGGTAGCGCTAAGGGGATTCGAACCCCTATTTAAGCCTTGAGAGGGCTTCGTCCTAACCCTTAGACGATAGCGCCACGGTCACTCACCACTATAACAAACGGCCGTTTACCCGCAAGGGATTCCACTCGCGGCAATCCCCTCGGCCGCCGCGGTGCGATAGCATCGTCTCATGCGTTTCGTGACCTATTCCGCGCATGGCGGGCCGGCTCAGGCCGGTGTCGTGATTGCAGATCGGGTACATTGCCTGCACCACGCCGGCTTCAATCGCGTGGTGGACGTGATCGCCAGCGGCGCCGCGGCTTTCGCCGCCATCCGGTCCTATCTGTCCGCCGCCCCGGCATCGGCCAGTGTGGCGCTCGATGCCGTGACCCTGCTGGCGCCGATCCCCAAACCGCCGAAGATCATCTGCGTCGGGCTCAACTACCGCGACCACGCGGCTGAGGCGAAACTGGAAGTCCCCGCCGTGCCCACCATCTTCAGCAAGTTCGGCAACGCCATCACGGGGCCGGGCGCGCCGGTGATTTTGCCCAATCACTCGACCAAACCCGACTACGAAGCGGAGTTGGGCGTCGTGATCGGCATCGGCGGCCGTTACATCCCGGCAGACCGCTGGCGCGATCACGTCTTCGGCTACACCTGCATCAACGACGTCAGCGCCCGCGACTATCAGTTGGCGACCTCGCAGTGGCTGATGGGCAAGACCTTCGACACGTTCTGCCCCATGGGACCGTGGATCACCACCGCGGACGAAATCGCGGACCCGCATAGCCTCGACATCTCCTGCGAGATCAACGGCAAGATCATGCAGGACTCGAATACGCGCAACCTGATTTTCCAGATCCCGGCCCTGATCGAGTTCCTGAGCAGCGCCATCACGCTGGAACCCGGCGATGTGATTTCCACCGGGACGCCCGCCGGCGTCGGTTTCGCCCACAAACCGCCGCGCTGGCTGCGCGCGGGCGACGAGGTGGTGGTGCGCATCCAGGGCATCGGCGCGCTGCGCAACCCCGTCGTCGCGGAAGCGTAAACGTGTTTTCGACCCGAACGCCGGGGGACTTCCAGCCCAACCGGCTGAATGTGGCGTTGCCGGCGCGCAGAAGCGCGGGCCAGGAGGTTCTGGACCTGACGCTCTCGAACCCCACGCGCGCAGGCCTGGACTATCCCAACGCGGAGATCCTGGACGCGTTGAGCGATGCGCGCTCGCTCACTTACGAGCCCACGCCGCGCGGCTTGCCGGCCGCCCGCGACGCCATCGCGGCGCACCATGTGCTGCGCGGCCAGCACGCCGATCCGGAGCGGCTGATCCTGGCCGGGTCCACCAGCGAGGCCTATGGCTGGCTCTTCAAACTGCTGTGCGAACCGGGCGACGAGGTCCTGGTGCCCCGGCCGTCCTACCCGCTGTTCGAATGCCTGGCCACGCTCGACGCCGTCCGAGTGGCTGAGTATTCGCTGCCGGAGGATCTGAATTGGGGCCTCGATTTGGACGCCCTGGAGAGCGCGCGGACCGCACGCACGCGGGCGCTGGTGCTGGTCAATCCCAACAATCCGACCGGCGCATTTCTCAAGCGCGCCGAGTGGCAGCGGCTGCAGGCCTGGGCGGCATCGCGGCGTCTCGCCATCATTGCCGACGAGGTCTTTGCCGACTACGCCTGGGAGGCGGGTGGGACACGCGTGGATGCTTTGACCCGCGAAGCGGGTGGGGCGCAGCCACCGCTTCCTCACGGTCGCGGCTCCGCTTCGGGTCGCTTGCCATCGGGTCGGAGCCGCGACCGTGAGGGAGCGGTAGGCTTCGAATGCGAAACACCTGGCGCACGACCCCAGAGCGAGAGCGGCTCAGCCCGGATCTCGACCTTCGAAGCGACCGGCGAGGCGCTTGTCTTCACCCTCAGCGGCTTGTCGAAAGTGGCGGGGATGCCGCAGATGAAACTCGGCTGGATTCACGCCTCCGGCCCGCGCACGCTGCTGAGCGGGGCGCTGGAACGGCTGGAGTGGATCGCGGACGCCTATCTGCCCGTCAGCGCGCCGGTTCAGCATGCGGCCGTGCGCTGGATGAAACTGGTGCCGCAAATCCAAGCGGCGATTCGTGCCCGCTGCCTTGAGAATCTTGCGGCTGCGCGCGCTGCGTTTTCGCCGAAAAGCGGAGCGCGGATCATGCAACCGGAGGGCGGCTGGTGCGTCGTCATCGACGTCCCGCGTTTCCATACCGAAGAGCAGTGGACGCTGCGGCTGCTGGAGCGCGAAGGCGTGCTGCTGCAGCCCGGGTTCTTCTACGATTTCGAGCGCGAAGCGCTGCTGGTGGCCAGCCTCCTACCGGAACCTGCCGTCTTCCGGGAAGGGTTCAAACGACTGGAGCGGACGCTCCTCGGCGTGGCCTGACAATTCACACCGGAAATCGGAAACCGCTAATCTGTGCGGTTTGTGTTTTCAAGTCATTGAATAATAAGGCGCAAATTTCGCAAGCCGCTAAAATCAGCGGTTTGGCTGCTGGCAGACCTCGATCAGGCAGGATTCCATGCGCCAAAATCAGAGAAACAGGTTCATTTGACTGAATCTATCTCTTTTCGGTAAAATTAGCGCTTAAGAGCAATCCCATGACATCGACAGAAACTCTGAGTTCGGCCTGCAAAGGAACGACGGTGACCCGGGTTCTCCTGCTGCTGGGGCCCCCCGGAAGCGGCAAAGGGACGCAAGCGGAACGCTTGGCGAAACACCTGAATATCCCCGCGATCTCGACGGGGGAGATGATCCGCGCCGAAGTCCGCGGCGGAACGGAACTGGGCAAGAAGGCCCAGGCCATCATGATCACGGGCGGTCTGCTCGACGACAAAATCGTGAACGACATCGTCGCCTCGCGCCTGGCCAAGCCGGATTGCGCCGGCGGATTCATGCTGGACGGCTACCCGCGCAGTTTGGGACAGGCGCAGTACCTCGGCGAACTGCTGCCCAAACTCGGCTATCCGCTGCCCACCATCGTGCACATCGACGTGCCCAGCGACCTGCTGGTCGCGCGTACCTGCCAGCGCCGCTACTGCACGGCCTGCGGCCAGATCTTTAACTTGCAGAGCCACGCGCCCAAACAGGAAGGCGCCTGCGACGCATGCGGAGCGGCCCTGTCGCAGCGCGCCGACGATTGCGAAGATACGGTCCGCAACCGGCTGGTCGCCTACGAGCGATCGACCGCGCCCCTGATCGGCTATTACTCCCAGGGCGATTATCACCGCATCGAAGGCGTGGGCACTCCCGAGGCGGTCTTCGCCGACGTCGTGAAGGCGCTCGAACTCTAAGCCGGAGCCGGCCCGATCACCGCGCAAACCCGGCGGACTGCCGGACTTCATTCGACTAAGGCGCACGCCAACTCGTGCGCCTCACTGCTCCGTTTCGCGGCGCCGCAGTGGAGTTCCCTGCCCTTCTTCCGCCACTCCAAACGCCTCCTCGCTACAATCCTCAGTGGGAACGTGGTTCCTATTTCCGGCAATTGGGAGTAGAAAGAAGGCGGGGGAGTATCCACCATGCGAAATCGAGATGAAGAAGCGCTGCGCTACCATTCGTCCGCGCCGGCAGGGAAAATATCCGTCACGCCGACCAAGCCGTGCCGCACGCAGCACGACCTGAGCCTGGCCTACACGCCGGGTGTGGCCGTGCCTTGCCTGGAGATTCATCGGGATCCTTCGCTCGTTTACAACTACACGTCCAAAGGCAACCTGGTGGCCGTCGTCACAAACGGAACCGCCGTGCTCGGACTGGGCAACATCGGCCCCGCCGCGGGCAAACCCGTGATGGAGGGCAAGGGAGTCCTGTTCAAACGCTTCGCCGACATCGACGTGTTCGACATCGAGCTCGCCAGCGAGGATCCGAAAGAGATCATCCGCGCCTGCCAGTTGATGGAGCCCACCTTCGGCGGGATCAATCTTGAGGACATCAAGGCCCCCGAGTGCTTCGAAATCGAAGAAGAACTCAAGCGCACGATGAACATCCCGGTGTTCCACGACGACCAGCACGGCACCGCCATCATCTCCGGCGCCGCCCTGATCAACGCCGTGGAGATCGTGGGCAAGCAGCTCGGCGATGTGAAGATCGTCTTCTCCGGCGCGGGCGCCAGCGCGATCTCCTGCGCGAACCACTACGTCCGGCTGGGCGCGAAACTCGAAAACATCCTGATGTGCGACAGCAAAGGGGTGCTGCATTCCGGGCGCACGGACGGGATGAATAAGTACAAGGACAAGTTCGTGCGCGAGACGGAGGCCCGCTCGCTCGCCGACGCGATGAAAGGTGCCGACGTCTTTCTGGGTTTGTCGATTGCAAATTGCGTCACGCCCGAGATGTTGTTATCGATGGCGGACCGGCCGATCGTGTTCGCCCTGGCGAATCCGTATCCGGAGATCGACTACGAACTGGCGGTGGCCACGCGCAAGGACCTGCTGATGGCTTCCGGCCGCTCGGACTACCCGAATCAGGTGAACAACGTGCTCGGGTTCCCGTTCATCTTCCGGGGCGCGCTGGACGTGCGGGCCACGACGATCAACGAGGAGATGATGCTGGCGGCTTCGTATGCCCTGGCGCAGCTGGCCCGGCAGGACGTGCCCGATTCGGTGCGGCGAGCTTACGGCGTGGAGACGATGGAGTTCGGCGCGGATTACATCATCCCGAAACCGTTCGATACGCGGGTGCTCACCTGCGTCGCACCGGCCGTGGCGCGCGCGGCGGTGGAGTCCGGCGTGGCACAGATCCAGCTCGATCCGGATGAATACCGCGAGGCGCTGGAGCGCCGCCTGGGCAAGTCGCAGGAGATCATGCGCATGATCATCCACAAGGCCCAGCGCGACCCCAAGCGGGTGGTGTTCCCCGAGGGCGATCAGGACAAGATTCTGCGCGCTGCGCAGATCCTGGTGGACGAGCACATCGCGCGCCCGGTGCTGCTGGGCAACGAGCAAGCCATCCGCGCGCGGGCCGCCGAGCTTCGGCTCCACCTGGAGGCGCCGGTGGAGATTATCGACCCGGCGTTGAGCGCGCAGTGGAGCGACTACCTCGGCGAGTATCTGCTGCTGCGCCAGCGCAAGGGCGTGACCATGTCGGAGGCGCCGCGGCACATGAGCGCACGCACGCGCTTCGCCGCGATGATGGTGCACAAAGGCGATGCGGACGCCGTGATTGCGGGCATCACGCAGCATTACGCCGACACGATCCGTCCGGCGCTGGAACTGATTCCGAAGCGCACCGGCATCCAGCGCGTGTCGGGCATGTACATGCTGATTACCCCCAAGGGTCAGGTCTATTTCCTGGCCGACACGACTGTGAACATCGAGCCGACCGCCGAGGAATTGGCGGAGATCGCGATCACTGCGGCAGACACCGTGAAGCGCTTCGACATCGTCCCGCGGCTGGCGATGGTGTCCTTCTCGACCTTCGGATCGACGCGGCACCCGCTGTCCGAGAAGGTGCGGCGCGCCACCGAAATCGTCAACCAGCTGCGCCCGGACCTGGAGTGCGAAGGCGAGCTGATGGCGGACGCGGCGGTGACGCCGGACCTGATGGCCGAGTATCCGTTCAGCCGGCTGAAGGGCGACGCGAACGTGCTGATCGCGCCGTCGCTGGAGGCCGGCAACATGGCCTACAAGCTGCTGCTGAGGTTGGGCGGCTGCGAAGCGATCGGACCCATCCTGATGGGCTTCTCGAAGCCCGTGCATATCCTGCAGCGGGGCGCAGAAGTGAACGACATCGTGTGCATGGCGGCGCTGGCCGTGGTGGAGGCGCAACAGGCCGGAAAGGCGTAGCCGCGGGAACTGCAGACCCGCCGCACCGTCTACAGGTCGAGTTTGTCGAGCAGAGCGGCGGCAACCTCGGGAGTTACGTCGAGGCTGCCCCGCAGTTCCGACGGATTCGCCCGTTCGTCGAAGGCCGAAAAGAGCGCCAGCTTCGCCAGCGCGTAGCGTTCGCGGTCGCCGAGCGGAATGGCCCGCTCGCGCTCCCAGCCTTGCGTCGCGCCGGTGGGAACCCGCACCAGAAACGGGCACCAGGACTTGCGATCACCTGAAACGGAGAAGGCGTATTCCCTGCCCTCCGGCTGGTCGCGGTAGCCCTCGAAAAGATACTCGTAGGCGTATCCGCTGAACGCGGCGTAGTTCTTGACGCGGCGGACGGCGGGCACGCCAAGCAGCGTCTCGCGTTCGCCACGCGCAGGCTTCGGGTTCAGCAGCCAATCAAGCCAGGCGGGCATTTCTCCCATTGTGACGCCTCCCGCGGTTGCCGTCTTCCCCGCCCTGGATTGCCTGCCGCGGGAGCGGGTACAATCGGCGTGGTGCTGTTACGCTTCCTCACCTTCGCCCTCGCCGCCGGCCTGGTTGCGGCGCAGGACCCGCTCACGCCGCCCGCCGAGACGGTTCCACCGCCAGTCCTGAAGTTGGCCTATCGCTATTCGGGCCGGCCGATCGTGGTCGAAGCCCACTGCGGCGACGCCGAGATCGCCGACTACGGCATGAGCTGCACCGAGGACGAGCCCTGCCCGGTTTACCTGGAACTGGCCGCCGTGGAAGCGGTTGGTTCGAAGCTGTTTCTGGCGGGGAATTTCCACGCGGGCACGGCGACCCTGTGGTCGATTCTGCTGGCCAGCGAGGACCTCGGCGAGTCGTGGACCGAGCCCTACGAGAGACTGCGCGGCGTCTCGTTCGAGCAAATGCAATTCCCCGGCTTCGCGACCGGATTCGTCGCGGGACATACGGCCGGGACCCTGGACAAGGACCCGTTCATCCTGCGCACCTCTGACGGCGGCAAGAACTGGCTCAAGAAGCCTCTGTTTGAGGAAGGCGCGGTCGGGCTGATCGAACAATTCCACTTCGATTCGGCGACGCACGGCACGCTGGGAGTGGATCGCCGCCGGCCCGGGGTGACCCGTTACGCGACACTCGAAACGGAAAGCGGTGGGGACTCCTGGGCGATCAGGGAGTCCTCGGCAACCCGGCCGGCGCGCACCGCCAGGGAGTCCACGCCGCTGGCTCGAATCGTGGCCGACGCAAGTTTGAAAGCGTTCCGGATCGAGCGGCGCGAGGGTGGCGTGTGGAAGACGGTGGCCGCCTTCTCCGTGGCTGCGGGAACGTGCCGCTACCAACCGAAAGCCGCCGCCCCGGAGCCCGCGCCGTCCGGACAGTTACACTAACAGACGTGCCAGGTAATTCCTCAGCCGCGCCCGGCAGCACGGCGCGCAAAGCGTTCAGCTTCACCCACAATCAATCGCTGCTGCTGGTGTTCTGCTGCACCCTGTTCGGCGGCGTGGCCCAGTATCTCTTCAAAATCAGCACGACCCACGCGGCGTTCACGTTTGAAAACGGCAGCGTGAACTGGCTTGCCATTGTGGCGAACTACCCGCTATGGATCGGGCTGGCCTGCTATGGGATCTTCACGCTGCTGATCACGCTGGCGCTGCGGGACGGCGAACTGAGCGTGCTGTATCCCGTCATCTCCCTGACCTACATCTGGGTGGTCTTTCTGAGCGTGCTGGTGTTGCACGAGCCGCTGACGCCCTGGAAACTGGCAGGAGTTGCCCTGATCTGCCTCGGTGTTGCCTTCCTAGGCAGCGGCGGAAAGAAGCCTGCACAATGAAGACCCCCATCGAGTCGATGCTGCTGGTGTTGTTCGCGTCGTTCCTCGGTTCGTTCGGAGCGGTCTTTCTGAAGTGGGGCGCGGGCCGGATGAGCCTGAATCTCAAGTCGATGCTGCTCAATTGGCGACTCGCCGCGGGCGTGGCGCTGTACCTGATTTCGACTGTGTTTTACCTGATGGCCCTGAAACACGGGGAGCTTTCGATCCTCTTCCCGATGGTCTCGTTGGGCTACGTGTGGACGCTGTTGTGGGCCCGGCTGTTCTTCGGCGAACCATTCACGGGACGCAAGCTGGGCGGGCTGGCGCTGATCTTCGCGGGCTTGATTGTATTGAACCTGGGACGGAGTTGAGTCCGGTCGTTTGGGGCGGCTCGGGAGCGCCACGATGGCGCTCTTGTGCGCGCCCGGTTGATGTTCATGCAGGCTCTGAAGAGCCTTCCCACCACGGAATCTAAAGCAGCTTTTCGATCGCGGCGGAGACTACTGCCAGATTAGCCTCGCCGAAAAAGGACTTCACTTTGCGGCCCTGACGGTCGTAGAGAAATGAAGCGGGCAACGCTCCGTCCCATTTCTGATCGACCCCAGCCGTGAACTTTTCGTCGTCTTTCGCGCGGCGAATGTAGGCGGGCGCGGGCACCTTCAGCTTGTCGAGAAACATCCCGGCCGCGGATTGCTGCTCCGGTTCGTCCGCGGAGATGGTGACGAACTGGAACCCGCGCGCACGCAGGCGGGCCTCCAGTGCCACCAATTGGGGCATTTCCTTGCGGCAAGGCACGCAATAGGTGGCCCAGAAATTCACCAGGACCACCTTGCCCTTCGACGCGGCCACGAGTTTGGCGTAGCCCGCTTCGTCAACGGGCTTCAGGTCCGCGGCGAAGGCCTGCATTCCAGTCAAGCCCAGTGCAAGCGCCAGTGTCAGTGTGGCAATTCGTTTCATGAGTCTTCCGCGGTCCGCAGCGCCCCAAGCGGGACGCGCTTCGGTCTACTTCTTGGCTGGCTCCAGTTTCAAATTGATGATCGGATCCAATCGTGTGTCGTAGATGGTCAAGGCCCGCTTGGGGCTGGACATGCCCTTGTACTCGGCATTCAATTCGAAATCGACACTGGAACTCAGGTTCTGGAAGACGTATTTCCCATCGGCCTGCGTGATGAACGAGCGCACCTGCAGGTTCCGCAGGTTCTTGAGTTTCACCACTGCTCCGCTCACGGGAGTCTCGTCCTGCAGCATCACCATGCCGGCCACATCGCGGTGAGTGCGGTCCCGCGGCTTGTCCTTCTTCTCACTCGTCCACTGGAACGCAGCGGCCCCCAGCGTGAACAGTACCAAGCCTAGTCCAACGGCAAACCATATGCGGCGCATTACGACCTCCCTGATTACTTGACGGCGTGCAGCGAAAAATAGACGTCAACGCGTTCTTCCGATTCGATTTTTACTGGCTTTTCTTCGCTCACATAGCCGTCGGCCCTGGCGCTGACCAGGTATTCGGCTTTGCCCGCCGGCACGTGAAAGGCGAACTCGCCCCGCCCGTCGCTGCGGGCAGTCAGAGATTTGGGGTGTTTGACGCCTGGCGGCGGGACGGTCATTCGCAGCACCACTTCGGCGCCGGGCAGCGTGAAGCCGGGGTCGTGAAAGACTGTGCCGGCAACGACGGCGTAGGGTTTCTCCGCGGCTCCCGCGAAGGCGCCGCAGAGGCACAGCAGCAGAGCGAGCAGCGGGAGGGGCTTAGTGCCAATCCTCGTCCTCGTCTTCTTCCTCCTCGGCCTCGTCATCGTCCGCGTCTTCATCGTCTAAATCGTCTTCCAGTTCGTCGTCGGCGTCGAGGTCGCCCTCGGTCTCGACTTCCAATTCCAATTCCGGGTCGGTTGTGACAACAACCAGGCTCGCGCCGCATTCTTCGCAGCTTACGGTGTCGCCCGTTTCCAACCCGCTCTCCTCAACTTCTAGGACCGCATCGCACTCTGGGCAGCTGATCATGACCGCTTGACCTCCGGAAGGACTCGCGAGAAATATACCACGCAAAACAGGGATCGCGCAGCAGGTTGGAAGGGTGCCAAATTCATGCTCTAACGATGCGCTGCGGCAGCCTGCGCGGCCGTTTCTTCCAGAGCTCGATTGTAGCCGTAGATTTCGTCCGCGGAGAGCACCGCAACTGCCTTATCCAGGTCTTCCCAGTTGGAGATCATGCGCTCCGCGTGCAGACCGGCAAGCTTGATGACCCAGGCATCGGTGAGTTCACGCCCGGCCTGCCCGGCCACGGCCAAAAGCGCCGTGTGCGGCAGACTGACCACGAGTTCGCGCTTCTCTGCGCCGGTCGAGGCGTAATACTTGCAGTCGATCGCGTCGGCATGGCGGATGGAGATCGCGTTCTGTTGCCAGCGGAACTCTACGTCCCACTTGCGCCCGAACGGATCATCGACGGTGAAGCGGCGGAAATTGTCGGGCATGCAATCCTCATATTAACGCAAAGCCCGGGGACGGCGACCGTCCGGAATCCAACCGCAGTGCGCCGGTTACGCGTGCAGAGAATTCAGCCGGACAAGCGCCAGAAACTCGTCGCGCGAGTCTTTCCGTTGCCGCATGGAACCCAGCATTGCGCTGGTCACGGTGCCGGAGTGCTGCTTCTCCACGCCGCGCATCATCATGCAGAAATGGCGGGCTTCTATGACCACTCCGACGCCGCGCGGCTGCAGGACATCCTGGATGCACTGCGCCACCTGCTGCGTCAGCCGTTCCTGCACCTGCAGCCGGCGCGCAAACATGTCCACGATGCGGGGAATCTTGCTCAGGCCGATGATCTTGTTGTTGGGCAGATAGGCCACGTGCGCCTTGCCGTAGAAAGGCAGCATGTGGTGCTCGCACAGGCTGAAGAACTCGATGTCCTTCACCAGCACCATCTCGTCGCACTTCTCGCTGAAGATCGCTCCGTTGACCAGTTCCTCGAGGTTCGTTTCATAGCCGGAGGTGAGGAACTTCAGAGCCTTCTCGGACCGCTCGGGGGTGCTCACCAAGCCCTCCCGCGCGGGATCCTCGCCCAGTTCGCGGAGGATTCGTTCGACGCTCTGGGCGATGGGGCCGCGACCCTCCCCGCGGCCGATCATAGGGATTACGGACTTTGCTCGTTTCACTTGCATATTTCCTCTGGGGTTTCGGCGCCTGCGCAGAACAACTCGTCAGGCTGCCCAGCCGAACCTACCAACACCTCGAAGGTGTTCCTTTCTGTCTCGTGAATTCGCACCCGTTCGAGCCGGGCTGCCTTGTCCTGAAAAGCCAGCGGCCATTGGCCGGAGAGCCTGGCGGCCACCACGGCAACGAGGTTCTCCGTGGTCGGGACGAGGGGCTGCGTGGCGGCCGCAAACTCCTCCACCTGAGTATTCAAGTCCCGGTAGTCCAGTGCTTTCAGCGCCACGCGCTCGACGAAGCCGTCCAGATCCGCCAGCGGCAACAGGCGTCCCGTGATCCGGTCAGGCTCGCCCGCGACGGTGACCTCCAGCACGTAGTTGTGACCGTGCCCGTAAGGGTTATTGCACTTCCCGTAAACCTCGAAATTGCGGGCTTCGTTAAGCAGCGGCGTGTGCAGGCGATGCGAGGCGGAGAACCTGTAGCGGCGGGTAAGGGTGACGCGGGGCATGTTCAGCGCCCCTCGTATTCGACGTACAGATCGTCGGTTTCGTAAAGCCGGATGAGCTTCAACCGGCCCTGCGTCGCCTCGAACAGGGGTTCCAGCCGTCTCCAGATCTCCACGGCCAGGTTCTCGGCCGTCGGGACGACCTTGTCGAAGGGCGGGACCTCGTGATTCAGGTGGCGGTGGTCCATCGGCTGGACGATGGCCTCTTCGAGTACCTGCTTCACCTGTTTCAGATCGATAATCATGCCCGTTACCGGATCGGGCTCGCCCTGCAGCGTCACCTCGAGCCGGTAGTTGTGCCCGTGCCCATTGGGGTTGGCCTCCGCGCCGTACACAGCCTCGTTCGCGGCACGGTCCAGAGCGGGATTCCAGCACGTGTGCGAAGCGGAAAACTCGACCTTGCGCGTGATCAACATCATGGGGCACCTTTACGATGCTCCAAATGCGGATCCAGATACAATGTCCGTTAGACTCGCGCATACCAGTAGAATGGAGTTGTATGGATTCCCGCCGCACCGTCACATATCTGTTGTCCGGAGTCGTGTTGCTGGCCGCGTGCCTGTTCTGGGTCGTGAACGACGCGTTCACGGAACGGATCGTCGATGTAGGCCAGACGGCGCCCGATTTCAAGGTGGTTACCGATTCGGGCAAGACCGTCACCGCCAAGTCGTTCGGCGGCAAACTGCTGGTTCTGAATTTCTGGGCTACCTGGTGCCCGCCCTGCATCGAGGAAACCCCGTCTTTGAATGAGATGGCGCGCCAATTGGCTCCCCAGGGAGTGGTGGTTGTCGGGGTCAGCGTGGACCGCAACGAAAACTCCTACAAGTCCTTCGTGCAGCGCATGAAGATCGGCTTTGAGACCTCGCGCGACCCGACTTCCCTGATCAGCGCGAGTTTCGGAACGTACAAAATTCCCGAGACCTACGTGATCACCCCAGACGGCAAGGTGGTCGAGAAGTTTATCGCGAATCGCGACTGGACCAGCGCGGAAGTCATCTCGTCGCTGCGCTCCCATCTGTAATCGATCACCGATTAACAGCTGCGAACTTCTCAAGGTTCGGGCCTGGGAGCAGCACGCTCCGGTTCCGCCGGGCTCGTGGGGTAATCGTATTATCTGGCGCGCATCGCTGCAACAACCGCGTCCGGAACTCCCGCCTGTTTCAGCACCTGAATGTCAGCGGGCTCCAGTTTGAACTGCACGGGCTGGGTCGCAATCATCTGGATGATCTCGTCCCCTGAGATACTGCCCTGCACCAGCTTGATGATGAAGTCGTTGGTGAGCAGAATCCCGGTCCGCGCGTTGGCTGGCTGGCTTCCCCTGGCTGGCTCCACGCCTTTGGCCAGGCTGTGCCGCGCCTGCGCACTGGCGAGCGCGCTGCAGTCGCTTCTGAGCTCTGCCACGGCCCGGTTGTTGCGCAGCTTGAGTGACTCGTCGAACGCGGGCAGCGCCGCTTCGTAGTGGGAAGCGAGCATCTCGGCGGCTCCCAGGTTGTACCAGGCGGCGGCAGCCGACTTCGACTGGCAGGCTTGCGCATTCGAGCGTGCGACCCGCGCGGCGCCTTCGTAATCGCCTGTTTTGACCAGATCGAAGCTTGCTTTCAGATTGCAGTCCTTTTCGTCGGACAGCGCGATTTCCCGATGTTCGATCCAGGGCAGGTAGAGATGCTGCGCGTCCTGCAGTGCTTTGTTTACCGCAAGTTCCCGCACCTCTGGCGCGGCCGGGTGATCCGCCACCCCGGTCTGGCTCTCGTTGTCCTTGTGCGCGTCCACGCGGATGTTCTGAGCGGCGATCTCCTGACCGTTTGCGAGGTCCGTAAAGCGCACACTCGCCTCGAAATGGCCCTCCGTTCGCGAGACGTGCGTGGCGGGCAGGCCGCCGGAGAGAAACGTCGGGAGTTGACGCGCCTCGCAGCGGGTCACGCTAATCGCAACCAGCGCTGCCGGCCCGATGGCGCCCGCCAGTTGCGCGGACGCCGCGGCGTCGAGCGGCGAAGGGATCGGGATGTGATGCCGGGTTGCTACGGACGCCAGTTCCAGCGAACTCATCACGAGGACACCGTGAGCAGCCATGTCCACCGTCAGCATTTCACTGAATCTCGCTGCACAGTCCCCCGCCACCGGCCCCACCACCACGCGGGCGGCCGCTAAGGAATTCCCAAGCGTTGGCGGGTGTTTGAGATTCACCGGCAATCGCTTGTCCGCACTCGCGGGCACGGCGGCCAGCATGGCTCCGAAAAACACGGCCAGGCGCCTGGCCTGGAATCTGGAGGGGGCTGCCCAGGTTCTTAGGATGTGCTCCTTTCGGCTGTGCACGGACGAATACAGCGCGGCCTGGACGCGTCGAAGGCAGAAGTGAATTGCGTATGCTGCGGCCATCTTCAGAAGCCCGTTTGCCGGGTAGTCTACCACTCCCTTACGCTCGCGGCTCTGTCCGGACGGAGCCGCGACCGCGAGGGAGTGGTAGGTTTGCCGGAATTCACCTGAGCAAGAGCGAGGCAAGAAGGCTGCCGCGCACCGCCTTGATGCGCAGCAGGCACCGATGCAACGCGAAAAAGGGGTCCCAGGCCGGGACCCCTCTGATTAAACCAAACCAGACTTAGTACGCGAGGCGTGGCTAGTCGTTGATCAGGCCCTCAAACAGGGCCGACGTCAAGTAGCGCTCGCCGGAGTCGGGCAGTACAACCACGATGGTCTTGCCTGCGAATTCCGGGTCTTTGGCCAGACGCACGGCGGCGGCGGCGGCGGCGCCGCAGGATATGCCGGACAGGATGCCCTCTTCCCGGGCGAGACGGCGGGCCATCTCCATCGATTCGTCGTTGGTCACCTGCTCGACGCGATCCACGATCGACAAATCGAGCGTCCCCGGGATGAAGCCCGCGCCGATGCCCTGGATCTTGTGCGGGCCCGGCTGGGCCGGCTGGCCCGAGCGAACTTGCGTGATCACGGGGCTGTGCGTTGGCTCGACCGCAACGGAGGTAATGGCTTTGCCCTTCGACTGCTTGATGAACCGGGAAATGCCGGTGATGGTGCCGCCGGTGCCTACGCCGGAAACCAGCACGTCGATGCCGCCCTCGGTGTCGTCCCAGATTTCGGGACCGGTCGTTTCAAAGTGGATCTGGGGATTGGCCGGATTCTGGAACTGCTGCAGCAGGACCGTGTTAGCCGTGTCCGACTGGTAGATCTCTTCGGCCTTGGCGATGGCGCCCTTCATGCCTTTGGCGCCTTCGGTCAACTCCAGCTTGGCGCCCAGCGCCCGCAGCACCTTGCGGCGCTCGATGGACATCGTATCCGGCATGGTCAGCGTGATGGGATACCCCCGCGCCGCCGCAACGAACGCGAGCGCGATGCCCGTATTGCCGCTGGTGGGCTCGACCAGGCGCTTGCCGGGAACGAGGATGCCTCGCTTCTCCGCGTCCCAGACCATCGAAGCACCGATCCGGCACTTCACCGAATAGGCCGGGTTGCGGCCTTCAATCTTGGCTAGAACCGTGGCGTGACACCCCTGAGTCACGCGGTTCAGGCGAATGAGCGGCGTGCGCCCAATACTCAGAGAGTTATCAGCGAATACTGGCATGGATTAGATCTCCCAATTTGGTACGAACTGCGATTGCCGCTCGCGCCATTCGCGGGCGAGCTCAGCAATCGTCTTATGGTCTATGACCGATGCGATCGCGGCATCGACCTCACTCCACAAAAACTCGATAGGTCCGTGCTCCTCGGTCGTGCTGGAACTGCGCCCGCCTTCGACGGCGCGCACAACCTCCCCGACGGTGATGGAGTCGGGGGATCGGGCCAGCAGGTAGCCGCCTTCAGCACCCCGGCGCGACTCCAGGAAACCCTGTTTCCGAAGATCCGAGAGGATCGTCTCTAAGAACTTCTGGGGAATGCGCCTGCGGGTTGCGATGTCGGCGATGCGGATAGGATCCGCGTTGGAAGCGAGCGCGAGATCGAGTACCGCCCGCAAGGCGTACTCACACTTAACGGAGACGTTGATAAGTCCTGGGCCTAGCATTTCCCTAATCCTAGTAGAGATTACAATGTTCTGACGATCCGGTGCAAGCCCAGGCGATCAGGAATCTTGACAAAGGGCCGCAGAATGGCTCCCGGACCAGGCGAGGCGGGAGTATAGCGGGGATGCGGGCCCGCTTGGATCTGCGGCGGAACGCCGTTTCCGGACGGTCGTGGCTCCGTCCCGGACGGGACGGAGCCCGGTTGACTGGCGAAGCGGCGCTAGACGTCGCAGATAGTCAGCATCTGGTCCAACACCGCGAGTGCGTCCTTGCCCGCAGTTGGCGAGTATTCATGGGACATATAGCCCGTGTAGCCGGCATCGACAATGGCCTGTGCGATGGCACGGTAGTTGAGTTCCTGCGTCTCGTCGAACTGGTGGCGGCCAGGCACACCCGCGGTGTGGAAGTGGCCGATGTACTGGATGTTGTCGCGGATGGTGCGGATGACATCGCCTTCCATGATCTGCATATGGTAAATGTCATCGAGCAGCTTGAAGCGCGGGGAATTGACGCGTTTCGCAATCTCGACGCCCCAGGCGGTGTGGTCGCACTGGTAGTCCTTGTGATCGACCTTCGAGTTGAGAAGTTCGAGGCAGATGGTCACGCCCTCGCTCTCGGCGATCGGGACGACCTTTTTGAGGATCTTGAAGCAGGCATCCCAGCCCTGCTCGTCGGTCTTTCCGCGCCGGTTGCCGGAGAGCGCGATCATGGTGGTCACTTTGTGCTTCGCGCAGAGCGGCAGTCTTTCCTGGAAGGCCTTTTCGATCCACGTGTGGTTCGCCTCCTCGTTGAGCCCGTCGGCGAGACGCCCGCCACCCGGAATCATGTTCGGCTTCATCCCGTACTTCTCGATGGTGGCCCAGCGATCTGGCTCGACCAGGTCGATCACCTGGACGCCCAGTAGGGAGGCCTGCTTGCATTGCTCCTCGAAACTCAGGCCGCGTCCGAAAACGCTGCCGCAAACGCCCTGCCTGAGCCGGCCTTTGCGTTCTTTCTTTGCGGGCGTGCCGGTTTGCGCGGCGAGCGGCAGGGCTGCGCCGGAAGCGATGAGTTGTCTTCGAGTCATAAGTATTTGGAACCTCGTCGGGTGGAAGACCCCTCGGGATATCCTACATGAATGAGACCAGCACGAGGGCGCACAGGCAGCCAGGTGGATCGATGAGTTTCGAGATTACTTACTCCGCGCAACGTACGATCAGCGCCGAGCAGTTTCGCGAACTGCTGGTGGCATCCACGCTAGGCGAGCGCCGGCCCGTGAACGAACCGGAGCGGCTCGGGGCCATGTTGAAGCACGCCTCGTTGCTGATTACGGCCTGGGACGGCGACACACTGGTGGGCGTTTCGCGCTGCTTGTGCGACTTTGCCTTTGCCAATTACTGCAGCGATCTGGCCGTGCGCGAGAGCCACCAGAAGCTGGGGATCGGGCGGGAGTTGCTGCGGCTTTCGCTGGAAGCGGGGGGCTGCAAACTGATCCTGCTTTCCGCACCGAAGGCCGTGACCTACTACCCGCACATCGGGCTGACCCAACATCCGTCCGCCTGGACTCTGGACCCGGGAGGACTGCGCTGAGATGGGGTTCGCCCTGTGGGTTGACGGCGAGACGATCTGGGCGCAGGGCACGCACGAGTACCGACCTCTGGGCGCGGCGGTGATCAGCAGCCTGGGGACGTTCACTGCGCGCGATTTCAGCCGCCGCCGAAGCGCGCCTCCCCGCTACGATCCGCGGTTTACGGGATACTTCGCCTCGCTGGGGCAGATGAACGACTTCCTGGCCACCTTCCGCAGACGGTCACAGACGGTGCGAAAAAAGATCCAAAAGCACAAAAGCCTAGTCGCGCCATACTTTTAGCGACACCGGCCGCTGGCTGGGAGACCGGCTGAAACGGTTGTTTCCTAGGAGCCGCGGGTTAGCTTGGAGTTGGAAACCCCTTCCCCACGGCCAGGACTGACCGAAAGGCTCTGAAGAACGCCATGCACTCATGCGACCTAAGTGTGTCCGAACTCGCCGGAATCACCGGATTGGGCATCAACGAAACGTGGGCCTACGCTGCCGCCGGCGCAGGCAAGAACCGGACCACGGTGTGGTGCGCGCCGGAGTTGGATGCGGAAGCTCTGCTGCATGTCGCGCCGTCCAGCCTGCCTCCGGCCAGCGCAATCCGGTTGCAGGCGAGGAGCGGAAGCGCCGGTTGGGACGCCGAATGGCCGCTGGCATTGGACCTGCACTGGCTACGCGAGATCACCCCCGGCTTTCCCTTAGGAGTGCGACCGGTGCGGGTCCACACAGCGCAGGCGGTGCGGGCAGCAGTCCGGGTGCAAGGCGACTTTTTATCACTAGTGTGGCGCAGCGCTGCGGGCGACACCCGAGCCCAGGTGGCACTGAACGTGAAACGCCGCGTACCGTCTATCGTCCTCGAAGCAACGGAGCAGATGGCTCGGGAGAAACCTGTGGTCCTGGACGAACTGCTGCGCGCTTTGACCGGTACCACATCCGTGGAGTGGCTGCGCGGCGTGTTTGCGGACTCGTGCAGTTTGCGCTGGAAGGAATTGGCGCGACAGATCAGTGCGCGGCCAGACCAGTTGGACGACCTTCGCGTGTTCTTCCGGGCACTGACCACCAGCGAGGAAGACGCGCTGTGGCGGGCCTCAGCCAGCGCCGTCAGTCTGCAAGAGCTGAAGCCATGCGCGGAGGCGCTGATCGATGGGCGACCGAGCGCGTTCGAAGACCTGCTGCGGGACGAGTTGCACCGGGTTGGCCCCGCCTTCTGGCGGACCACGCTGGGCGAGTGGCTGAACGGCGTGGCCGGCGGCAGATTGGGCAGGTTGACCTCGACGGAAATTGCCTTGCGACTCGCAGGTTCGGCTCGCAAGCTGTGCTCGCTGCTGATTCGCGACGATCTGGCGAAGATGCTCGTGCGACTGCACGCGGCGGCCGACTCGGAATGGGCCAGTTTGGGTTCCTGGTACCGCTCCCGGCTCGCGGAGTCATGCGGCAAGCTGCGGGTGAATCCAGCCCCCGGGCAAGTGATCGATGAAGTGAACCTATGGCTGAAGAAGCTCCAAACACGACTGCTCCAACGGTCCTGGGAGGCGGCGCACGTTGCGGTGCAAGAAGCGCTTGCGACGGCGACCGCGACAGCGGATTCGCGCGGCGGCGAGAGGCTGTTACTAGCCGATCTATGCTGCGCTTCCACCCCGAAGAACAATGAAACTCTGGAGCGAATCCTGAGTGGCGACCTGCGGCCCTGCCTGGTTGCCAGCGTGCCTGGCTGCTCCGGCGTGCGACCCCTCATCGGGCTGCTGAATAGTATCGAGGGCCGACGGATCGGCATTCAGGTACTGCTGCCACTGCTCCCGAAGAGCGACTGGGCGGTGGCTCGCGAGGATCTGGCGAGAACGGAGATTCAGCACACCGGCAGCGGACAGTTGACGGTTACAGGAAGCTGCCTAGCCGCAGCGGAGTGCCTCGCCCAGGAGAGCGCGGAAATGCTGCTGGGTGCGGTCTTCACGTCCCGGGCAGAAGCGCCAGCGGACGACATGCTGCGCATGAGCCATGAGGCACACCGCACGCTGGTGGGCAACGAAGCCGATGTCACGTGGCTGCGCCTGGTTCGCGCCTACGGTCTGGCGATACCGGAAGAGCAAACCATGCCATGTGAGGCAACTTTGCGAGCGGATCTCCCCTGGAACTGGGCCGAAGCGTGGTCGGACGCGCCGGCAAAACGTGCCTCGGGCGAATTGGGCAGGTCGATTCAGCTCTCGGTGGCGATGCAGGAAATGGCGCGACACTGGCTCCCGGCCTTGCACCTTTCGACGCCCGAACAATTCGACGCGCCGGGAACCGTGCTTCCGCTGCTGGTCTACGCGGCGTCGCAGCCTCAGGTGAGCAAAAGGAAGGCGGAATTCGGGTACGACCCACTGAGTCCGCGCCGGGTGGAACAGGCGGCGGCCTCCGCCAGGGGCAAGTTGCCGGAATTGCTAGAGCAGATCTACAAGTGCCTGCTGGCATCGGGACGGTCACAAATCGCAGAATGCTACTCACCCGAGCGGGCCGAGTTGATCATCTCGGCCGTTCAGAGACGGCCGCGCACGCTGACGGCGCTGCTCGCGGGCGACTTGTTTCTGTGGGAGCATTGCCTTCAGATCACGACGGTCTGCCGCGAATTCCGAGCGCTCGCGTCCCGCAATCCCGCGCGGGCGCTGCGAAAGCTCAAGCAAGCGGCGGAAGAGATCGTAAAGGCCAGCCGGCGCGGATTGAGTAGACACTATCCCGCGCAGACGTGCCGCGGGCTTGGAGCGGTTTACCTGTTGGAAGCTACTCGCGTGCTGGCGGGCTGCACGGGCGGGGCGTTCCGCGCTTCCCTGTCGATAGAGCACCGGGCCACGGCGCAAGGCCTCGAAGCCGCAGCGTAGGGCGTGTCATGCGTCCCACGGCAATGGCCCCGGGAAAAGCTGGGGACCCCGATGACGCAGCAGGCATGACAGTGCGGGGCAGGATGACGAATACGGCGGCACGCGGTGAAAGTGGTCACGCTCCCTGCGTTTGACTGAAAGCGGAGGATTGCAGCCATACGGATCAGCGGTCCACTGAAGCCGGGTGAGTGCCTCCCGCGTTGCGGCGAACTTCAGGTCGATCGGGTCGTTCACGGCCAATGTCCGAAACGGCAACTCCCAGCGCAACGCGGCACGGTGCAACTCCGCAAAGCGTCTGGCCTTGAAGCCCCATCCGGCGACGGTGATGCAAGTCGGCCAGGAACCCGAAAACTCCCGGAACCGGCAGAGACCAAAAAGGAGGTTCTGGAAGGAATCGAGAGCGTATTCATCGAGAACACAGCGCTTTTTCACTTCCGAATGGCCCCAGAAGCCGATGCTTTCCGCAACGTCAAAGTAGCCGAGGGCTTCACTGCGCGGCCCGGCTCGCAATTCCGTGGGGCCGCCAGAGATAACGAGGAGGCTACCGGGGTCCGACGCAGCCAGGCTGACGCCAGCCTTCAGATGTTCCAGGAAGAACGATGGCTCATCGACCTGGAACGGTTTGACGAACCAAGTCGAGGAGTCGAACGGGTCGTCATGACCACTCCAGACGGCGTGGCCGGGGACCAGAATCATATGATGGGCGTCCATTGCCGTTAGAAGAGGCTGTCCTGGCTAGCGCGCAGGCCGCGCGGCCGGATTCCGAAGTACTCAAACGCGCGCGGTGTGCCAACACGGCCACGTGGAGTGCGCTCCAGAAACCCCAGTTGAATAAGGTACGGCTCGTAAACTTCTTCGATGGTGTCCTGCTCCTCATCCGTCGATGCGGCGATGGTACTGAGCCCAACCGGCCCACCATTGAACTTATCCAAGACGGCCAGCATGATTTTCTGATCGATCTCGTCGAGCCCAAACCGATCGACGTCGAGCAGGTCGAGCGCAGCCCGCGCGACTTCAAGCGTGATATGACCGCTGGCACGAACGAGAGCATAATCGCGAACACGACGGAGCAAGCGATTTGCGATGCGCGGTGTACCGCGACTGCGACGTGCGATTTCTTCCGCAGCGTCGTCATCCATAGACGCCTCCAGTAGACGCGCCGCTCTCACGACGATTTTGGTTAGCTCCGCCACGTCGTACGGCTTAAGGTAGAGGACCAGACCGAAACGGCTACGGAGCGGAGCGCTGATGAGGCCCTGTCTCGTCGTGGCGCCGATGATCGTGAAGCGCTGGATAGGAATGGAATGAGTCTGCGCGGAGGTTCCGGCGCCTACAACCACGTCGATGCGAAAGTCCTCGATTACCGAATAGAGCGCCTCTTCCACGTCGGGCAAGAGCCGATGGATTTCGTCGATGAAGAACACCTGACGGCTCTCCATCTTGGTCATGATGCCGGTCAGGTCGAGCTTCTTCTGCAGCATGGGACCGCTGGTCTGACCGCAGAGCACGCCCAATTCCTGCGCGATGATATTGGCGAGAGTCGTCTTGCCCAACCCCGGGGGGCCGATCAGAAGCACGTGGTCCATCGCGTCGCCGCGGCGTGTAGCGGATTCAATGGCGATTGACAGGATCTCCTTCACCTTGGGCTGGCCGGTGAAATCGTCAAGCCGGCGGGGACGCAAGCTCGAGTCGAACTGAGTGTCTTCCGGTGTCGCCGACGGCGTGACGATGCGGGTCGGCGGCTTGGAATGGAACCGCGGGTCGGGCATAAGTTGAAGCTTCAGGTTATCGCAGCAGCTCTAGCGACCGTCGGAATAACGGCTCGAACTCCTTGGCGGTTCCCGCCTCGATGGCCTTGCGAACCGCGACTTCGGCTGCACCTTGTTGCGCACCCAGGTTGGTGAGAGCGCTGATCACGTCAGCTTCGATGGGTTCCTTGATGCTTACGGGCAATCCCTTTGACGCTGAGGGCGCCGTTCCCACAGCCTCGAGTTTGTCCCTCAACTCAAGCACGATCCGCTCCGCTGTCTTTTTTCCGATACCGGGGACGCGCACAAGCATCGGCACGTCGCCGCTGCGGATGATTCGCACCAGGTCCGATGCCTGGATTCCGGAAAGCACCTTGATTGCCAACGAAGGACCTATGCCGCTCACGCTGATCAGCTTCTCGAACAGCGCTTTTTCCTGCAGCGTGGTAAAGCCGAACAGCGCGATCGCATCCTCGCGGACCTGAGTATGAATTCGCAGAGACACTTCGGCACCAGTCTCTCCAATCGCCGTGAAGGTCGATATCGGGATCGTCACGTCGTAGCCGACTCCGCCAGCCTCAACTATGGCCTGATTCGGATGCTTCTCGAGCAGGATACCGCGCAGGTGTGCAATCATTTCACGCTCCGTGAGTAACCATGATAACGATCCGATAGGCTGGAGACGTGGCGCGAAGAATGTTTTATGCCGAGGTCGCGGGGAAGGGTCGAGCGCAAGTAAGTGG
>CAIVVT010000140.1 GCA_903909435.1 uncultured Acidobacteriia bacterium
GAATGAACAACAAGATCAAATCCATCAGTCATCGCTCATTCGGCTTCCGCAGCGCCGAGAACTTCATCGCAGCGATCTATCACTGCTGCGCTCAGCTGCCGTTGCCCGTCGAGCGCTAATTACACTTTGGGGACAGGAGCCATTAAATATGGACTCCCGCAGTTTGAAAACCAGTTCAAAAAGACAAACGATGTTATCGACTACGGCTTGGCGATTGCGCACGTCGCCCGTGCCGATCCTGGCGTTATTCAACATGTCATTCCACTCTTGGAAGACCGAAAACTTACTCCTGCGGATTTGATTGATTACGGAGACGTGTTTTCGGAAATCGCAGGGGTAGCCAAGCGCAGCGGTTACTCTGACTTGGCGGATATTGTTAAGCAGTTGACCGTCCTGAGGGGCCAGATCAAGAACTCGGCAGATTTACGAGCATATGGCTTAGCGCTTGCCTCCGTGGCTCCGGTGCCATTGCAAAAGAACGAAACGCGCCGCCTGTCGACAAAAGCACGACTAATGATTGTCGCCGAATTCATCCACAACCCGCAGGATCTCGAGTATTATTCGCGGGCACTCGCGGCGATTGCACGGACATACGGCGGCGATGCGGTTTTGAGCGAAATGCAGTTGCTGAAAGCGAAGTCTCAGAAGTTCTGGGACCGCGACTTCTTTCTTGAGCGGCTGCGGGAAGACCGAAATGGTTTGCAGACGCCTTATTCAGTCGATGTGGGACCTCATGGGCATTGGGAGTCAGGAGGGAGCTATGGATCCGACTCTTGGGTTGATGAAAGTCCTTATGTAACGTTTGATCCTGACAAGAGTAGAAGGGAGGAAATCGACAATGTCATTCATTCGCTTGTCAATCAAGGATCCTTCGCCGACCTCTTCCAAAAGCTTCGCCAAGAAGAGCCGGCGGGACTGCCGGAGCCTGCGGAAGACTTCGACTCACATGGGCGACGGGAGTCGCAAGCGCTTCGCTTATCGGAAAATCTCATTGAATTCAACCGCTTTCTCCGAAAGGAAGGTCTGACAGACGTTGTTGTGATGGGCGGGGCGGTCAGGGATGCGCTTTTGGGGCGCGCGGCGAAGGATTTGGACATCAACTTCAAATTGGCGATCTCCGACGATGAGCGTCGCCTTTCAATTGAGCAGCATGCGTGGAATCAGGCGCTCGCATCAAGATTGGATGAACGGATTGGCTGTCTTGCGTTTGCCTTGGGCGTGACCGTTGAGGATCTGTTGGCGGGGAGGGCCCGGTTTGGCGACCTCGCGATCCATTACGCCGGTCCCTATTGGTTCGAGTATGAAGTGGCGGAGGGTCGCCGGGTACGCAGTTCGCTCGTCGGTGCAATATTCAACGCGTCAGGAAAAATGGAAAGTCTTGACCCTATGGTGTCCATTAATTCCCTGGGGATTGATTCCGATGGAAATCTAATCGGCGATGGTCGGGGACTCGACGACTTAAAGACGAAAACACTGCGGACTCTTAAGCCGGTGTTTGTCGATCGCCTGCGTCCCTTGCAGGTCCTGCGACTTGTGGAGCAATCCGCGCAGCTGGGTTTTTCCCTGTCGCCGGAGCTTGAAAACAGCCTGAAGGAATATGCAGTACAAAAAAGCGGAGACATCACCCAGTTTATTCGTTCCACCGATGATGACGCGGATTTTCAGAATACTTTGAAACGAATCGTTGATTTGGACGGCACGGGAATGCTGCGGCAGCTAGGGCTTGCTCCGCTGCTGCTAAAAACCACGGGTGTGGGAGCGGCGGCCCTGCAAGAGCGCATGCGCGATTCGAACCCGACTGATCAAAGGTCTGGCCAGAGTAAGCTCGATTTCTTGGCGACGATCGTCGGCTTGGGCGTCGCCGTCGCGGTTGTGGCGGTGTGCTGGCCGGCCTTATCGTCTTTGCTGTGAAAAGCCGGGCGAACCGCCGTTGTGCAGCATTTCGCGCCGGGGGTGGTCTCCGTGTGTTTTGCGCTCACCGCCGCCGGTATTGTATTGATGATTTGACGCGTGGCATGCGAACAGCCCGACGCCGCATTCCATTTCGAGAGACCAGGTTGAAGCTTCCGCCTAGTCCCATTTGGTGCGCGGGTGTTTGCCTACCGAAATGCCTACCCAAATGACGCCGAATGCGCCAATTCTACGCATCTGGACCGACGCGAATTGTCTCAATCCGAGGGAGCTGCCACCCACGCGTTTGCCTCCTGAGCAAAAGGTCGCAAGTTCGAGCCTCGCCGGTCGCACCCATCATTTCAATCACTTAGGGACATTTGGCGAAATGTCTTTTATATTGCTGCGGTTCGTGAGGCAAGAAGTGATTCGTCGCCGGGTTTGATGTTAGATGCGTATCATCCGGCGTACCCACCAAAAGGCGATCGCGCCGGCAGCGACAGCGGCCCACGAAACCGACTGCAGTCGCCGAGTTGCCCGGTTCAGCAGGCGCGTAGGAAGCGCCGCGGCATAGTCGCGGAGAGGCCAGTCGTGGATCGGGCGATGAACGCGGGGCGGGCCACCCCAGCTCGGTCTTCCGGTACTAACCTCTCGATGGTCGCGCGACCTATCTCCGAATTCTCCCGTCCGGTTAACACTACGGAGAAACCCTCTCAGCCCGATTTCTCCATTCGCGCGTTCGTACCTGCGTTCCTCTTGGGGACATCTTCTGCGGCAAGGCTACTCAGCTGTGAGCGCGCGCATCGTAGGGAACAACCGACAGCGGCGCGAGCGCGGCGGGATCCGGGGATGGCCTTCTGTCCGAAAGGAAATACTCAGCCATCTGAGGGAGGATCCCTCGGTGGTCGCGACGACGATGGTCGACTATTATGCCCTTCCTCAATTGGGCGAGAAAGCATGGCCCGGTCGTGCTGAAGCTTCTCGCAGACCGCGGCACCGTGAAAAGGCGCCGCTTGTAGAGCGTGCACTGCTCGAGGACGTCGTGGCCGAGATGGGACACCGCTTCAACCCTGAGCGTTTTGTTCCATATGTAGTGATGCACGAGTTTGAGGGCTTGCTCTTCAGCGATTGCGCCGCGTTCAGCAAGGCCATTGGCCTTCCCATGCTGGAGGGGAAGTTTCGCCAGATTCGTGACCAATTTGCCACGCCAGAAGAGATCAACGACTCTCCGGACACAGCGCCGTCGAAACGCATAATAGGTCTCGTCCCAGGCTATGAAAAACCCCTCCTTGGAGTGCTGGCAGCGTTGGACATTGGCTTATCTCCTATTCGAGCGGAATGCCCGCATTTTGACAGTTGGGTGATCCGTCTCGAGAAGCTTGCGCAATAGTTCGTTCGTCAACAGCCCAACAGCAAAGGGGTAATCGCGGCCGCCCCCGGTTTCGACCAGCGCATCCTGCGACAGCTTCAGCGCTTCGCCGCTTGCCGTTCTACTCGCTCCATCCCGCCGCACCCAGCGGCAGCGCATTCAACTCCGCCCTGGCCTCGCGCCACGCCGGATAGTGCCTCGTCATCAGCTCAAGAAACTTCTCGTTATGGGTCGGTGCGATCAAGTGGATCATCTCGTGCACGACCACATACTCCAGCAGGTCCTTCGGCTTCTTCACCAGCTCCGTATTCAGCCGGATGTTGCCTGCCCTGTGGTTGCAACTGCCCCACTTCGTCTTCATGCGCTGCAGGTAATAACCGGCCACTTCGATCCCCAGCCGCGCCTCCCACTTCTGAATCAACTTGGGCAGCGCTGCGTGCAGCAGCGACCGGTGCCACTCATGCACGATCTCCTCCCGCCTGGCCCTGTCCGTACCGGGCCGGACCGTGAGCAAGATCCTGCGGTGGTCCAGCCGGATCGTGGGCTTCGTCTCGACTTCGCGCACGCTCAGCAGGTAGCGCCGGCCCCACAGTGAGTGGCTCTCCCGCTCCACATACTGGCGCGTCCTTTCCCGCGCCTGCCCGCGCAGTTGCTCCTGCTGCTCGCGAATCCAGCGCAGCTTCGAGGCCACATATGCGCGTACCACCTCCAGGCGCGTGCCCTTGGGCGCCACAAGCGTAACGCGGCCGTCCGGGGGGTGGACCGACAGATGGACATTCTTGATGTCCTTGCGCGTCACGGCGACGGCAATCTCGCCGAGTTGGATCTTATCGGGCATCAGTATCCAGGCTGGTTCTTGATCAGCTCGAACAGCGCTTGGGTGGCCTCGCGATTGCGATTCAGCAGCGGGAAGAGGCCATTCTGAACCTGCGCCTCGCGGGCCTGGTCGCCCTTCCAGCCCGCTGGAGCGTTCTCCCTCATCACCTGGTCGATCTGGAGCGCCAGTTGCGCGCGGGCCTCATCGTCGCCGCCCCCGGCCTCGCAGGCGGCTGCGTCCGCCCCGGTGGCGCCGGCCGCCAGAATCTGCGGCAGGTTGTTGTAGATCACCGTCGCCTGGCGTTTGCCGTACAGCGCCGCGGGTACGCCCTCGTCTGGTTGTCTCGCCACCAAACGCCTCGCCAGTGCTTCGGCCTTTCGCAGAAACTCCTCATACGCCGCCGTGTCGGCCCGGTTCTGCTTAATCAGGTCGTCGAGCAGCTTCGACATCTGCTCATAAAAACGCGGGTCCGTCAGTTGATTCCGGATGATCGTCTTGCGGACGTTGTTGATGATCCCTTCGGCAATCGCGTTCCGCGACAGCTTGCCCTTTTCGTTCAGCTTCATCGCGATCGCGTTGTGGATCCCCGTCTCGATGATCAGCTCGGTCAGCGACATCTCGCCCAGCGAGCCCAGCTCCGCCGCCGGGTCGGCTTGCACGTAAGTGTTCAGCAGGTGGCGCATGTCCGCCTCGAATGGCTTGATGTCCAACTCCTCGTTGGAGTGATGCTTGACCGCCGCACGCAGCTCTCCGTAATACTCCACCTCGCGCTGCAGCGCCGTCGCTTCGGCCTCGCTGTATCCGGCCTCGGTCAGGTCTTGCGCGATGGCGGCAAAGGCGCGCACGAACACAGCGACGGCCTTGTAGAACGAAACCCGCAGCGCCTCCGTGTCGTTCAACGCGTTCGGGTCGGCGGCGTCCCCGCAGAAGTAGTGCAGGTACTGCTCCACCTCGCGCGGCGGCGCGACGGGTTCGCACAAGTAGTGCAGCGCTTCGCGCGCCTGGTCCAACTGCTTTTTGCCCTCTTCCCGCCAGTCCTTCAAGTGGACGTTGTTCTCGCCGCCCGATCCCTCGTCCACGTCCAGTTCGTCCGAGTTATACACCGCGATCGACTCTTGCACATCCTCGAACAGCTCCTTGTAATCGACGATGTGGCCGTAGTCCTTATCGTCGCCGTCCAGCCGGTTGGTGCGGCAGATCGCCTGGAACAGGTCGTGGTCGTGCAGCTTGTTGTCGAGGTAGATATAGCTGCAGCTCGGCGCGTCGAAGCCCGTCAGCAGCTTGTTCACCACGATCAGCAGCTTCGTGTTCGCCGGCTCCTCGATGAAGCGCCGTTTGATCTCGTCTTCGTACGCCTTGGTGCTCTGGTGCGCCTTCAGCACGTACTCGGTGTAGGTGTCGAACTTGAAGCGCTCGTCGCTGTTGGCGGGTTCGCGCGAAATCGCGTTGTGGTTCGGCTCGAACGACGTGATCACCCCGCAGTACGGGCCGAAGATCGTGTTCTGCAGCAGCCGGTAATAGTGGCAGGCGTCGTAGATCGAGGCCGCTACCAGCAGCGCCGTGCCGCGGTCGTTGTTCAAGCGCGGCTTCAGGCCGAAGTCCTCGATGATGTCCGCGATGATGCGCTGCTTGCGCTCGCTGGAGCTCATCAGCTCCTCCATCGTCGCCCAACGCTTTCGCAGCACGGCCTTCTGAAAGGCGTTCAGCCCTTTGGTCTTCTCCTCGAACCAGCGGTCGATGGCGGCCCGGGACGAGATCCGTTGCGGCACGTCGCGCGCCTCGTACTTCAGGTCGAGGATCACGCCATCGGCCACGCCCTGGTGGAACTTGTACGTGTGGATGTAGGTGCCGAAGACGTCCCGCGTCGTCTTCTTGTCCTTGCGCAGCAGCGGCGTGCCGGTGAAGCCGATGAAAATGGCCCCTTCCAGCCAGCGCTTCATCTGCTTGTTCATCTCGCCGCCCTGCGTCCGGTGGCACTCGTCCACGAACACGTAGAATCGCCCGCTGACCCGCGGCCGCTCGCCGCTCAGGTCGGTCGAGTCGAACTTGTGTATCAGCGCGCACAGCAGGCGCGGTGTCGCCGCTCCGAACTTCTCCACCAGTTGCGCCCGCGACGTGATGCGCGGTGACGGAGACTCTGCGCCGATCACGCCGGCGTTCTTCATCACCCCTTCAATCTGTTTGTCCAGTTCGTCGCGGTCGGTGACGATCAGGATCCGCGCCTCGGCGTCATGCTCCAACAGCCACTTGGCGATCAGCACCATCAGGATGCTCTTGCCGCTCCCCTGGGTGTGCCAGATCAGGCCGCCCTCGCGCTTGGCGATGCGCTCCTGCGCGGCCTTCACGGCGAAGAACTGATGCGGGCGCGGGACCTTCTTTTGACCTGCGTCGAAAATGATGAAGTTCCGGATCAGGTCAAGCAGCCGGGCCTTGTTGCACAGTTGCGCCAGAGGCCGGTCCAGCAGCGCTCCCTCTTGGTGTGCCGAGCTGGCCGGCGCTTCGTCCTTCCACTCCACGAAGTACTTCTCCGGAGTGCCCGTCGTCCCGTAGCGCAGCCCTTGCGAGTCGCTGGCCGCCAGCACCAGTTGCACCGTGCTAAAGAACGGCTTGTTAAAAATCTCTTCCTGATTGGTGCGCAGCTGCCGCACGCCGTCGGCCACGTCCACCGAGCTGCGCTTCAGCTCGATCACCACGCTGGCCAGGCCGTTGATGTAGAGCACCAGGTCCGGACGGCGCTCGTAGCCCCCCTTCAGCGTCACCTCTTCGGCCAGGCCGAAGTCGTTCGCTTCCGGGTGCTCCCAATCGATCAGGTGGACGGTCTCATGCGCCTGGCCTGCGCCTATCTGCACCGGCACGCCGTAGCGCAGCAGTTGGTAGGTGCGCAGGTTGGCTTGATACAGCGTGATGCCGGTCGAGTCGGCGGCGGTCTCCAGCTTTTGTAGGGCTGCGGAGATGTGCGCGGCCGAGTAGCCGCGCCGGGTCAGGTTTTTGCGCAACAGCGCCGTTTCGATGGCGCGGTTGTGTTCCTGCTTGCTCCAATCTCCGAGGTAGTCGAACCCAAGATTGTCGGGTCGTATCCGGTCCGTGAACAGGGCGACCACGCGGTTCTGGGTCTTACGCTCGGAGCGGGGAGTCTCAGACATCGACATCTCCAATGGGCACGAGCCTGGTCTTGCCCGTGAGCAATTCCTGCACCATAGCCTTCTTGAGGTTGCGTGTTTTGTCGCGGCGGGCTTCCAGAGCGGAGAGTTCTGCGTCCATGGCGGAGAGGACGGCGGCGATGGCGCATTGCTCGGGTTGAGATGGGAACTCAATTCTGACGTTTGATATTGGACCCAGATTGATCTTCTTTGGAATGGCCGATTGCAGAGAGTGGAGCTCCACTTCCTTTTGGAAGCGCGCTGACTTGGAGTAATGCGAAATGAACGCTGCGGAGTAGCCTTGACGAATCTTTAGTAGAGCTAGACTGACGTAGAAGCTGGCCTCGACTCCCCAATCGATGAGCTTGCAGTCTCCGATGGATCCGATACGCGTCATGAGTATGTCACCCTTCTGGATCTTGAATGACCTAGTGAGAAAACGGTGCTCGGCCTCGGATATGAACTTGGTATTTGTGAAATCCCCGCTCGTCACATGCTCGACACTATAAAACGGAATTCCGCTCTCGACATACCTCGGTGTTTGGTGTGTCCCATCCCTGATCGTCGCGACCTCACCAAGCGTCTTCACCTCCCACACGCCGTGAAAGCCGGGGAGGCGGGTCTGGCCGGTCAGGAGTTGCTGCATGGCGGCTTGTTTTAGGTCGCGCCTCTTGGCGATAAGCCGATCCAACCCGTCCAGCAGCGCATCCACATCACTCAACGCCGCCGCGATGGCGCATTGTTCAGCGAGTGGCGGGTGCGGGATCTTGAGGTCCTTGAAATATGGCAACCCAATCGTCTTGATGGTGGTTCCGTTCGCTATCCGCTCGAACCTTGGTTTGGCTGACTGCAGCCAGTAGTAAAGGAACAGATTGTGAAGCTCCGGCCCACATTGCCATGCCATGAAGTGCTGACTGACCGCCATTTCCGTTCGCATGATGGCGCTTTTTCCGACACCCGCATCGCGCGATAGAACAACGGTTCCCGCCGGGTGAAGGACGGCGGATGAATGTGCAATTCCCTCTGGTGTGATCGTAGAGTTCGTGTCTTCAATGAAGCCCTGATCTAGTGCCGCTGAGTCGGCCAGCGAGATCCACCTGATGTTGCCGTCCCAATATTCCGGGTGCTTCTTGTCGGGCGTGTGTCCACTACCCCGCTTTGCAATCCTGTCGAGAAGGGCATCCCGCCAGTCGTCCGGAATGATGCCGACCTCCGTCTGCTTGCATCCGGCCCTCAATCCCACGAGGCCCCCATCTTCTTGAGATGCTCGTCCACTCGGGCGGCGAGCTTCTCAACGTCCTCGATGAGCTTCGGCAGCATTGTGGCGTAACGTTCGGCCAGTTCGCGGATGCGTCCCGTAAGCGTCTGCGAAACGCGATCCAGTTCGCCCCGCACGGAGGAGGCGAGATGAGCCATCCACTTGTCGTCCACCACCAGCGTTTTAATCTCGGCCTCGGTCAGCTTGGGATACTTCGCGTCGATCTTCCTGTCCAACTCCACTTGCGCGGCCTTGCGCTGGGCCTTGGACTCGACCAGTCGCTCCAGCAGGTCCGAGTAGGCGTCCAGCGCGGCGCGCTCCTCGGCGTACAGCGGGTCCATCAGGATCACTCTCTGGCGAGCCCGTACGCCAGCCGCCGTGATCTTCTGCTTGTCGCCCTCGCCCTCGATTACCTCCGCGAGCGGCCCGTCCTCGCCGCTGTTCTCCTCGCGCATCTCGTCCAGTTGTTGCTCCAGCGTGGCGAACTGGTTGTCGAGCGCTTCGATGGCGTCCCGCTCGGCAACGAAGTAGCGCGCCACCAGAACCGTCGCGGGAACCAGGTCCGACTTGAAGCGCCGCCTGCCCTTCAGGTAGTCGTGCTCCTCCGGCCAGGCGAGCTTGCCGTTCTTGTCCCTGACCTGAACGATCTCGCGCGGCTGCGCCCCCGTGAGCCAGCCGTCGGCGGCGATCAGGTAGGCGTCGTCCTGCATCGTCTCGGCCCAGTAGTCCATCAGGTGCTGGTACATGTCGTAGGCGTCGAGCAGCGGCGCGCGGCGGAACCGGTCCAGCAGGTCCTCGGCAATGCTCTCGATCAGCGCCTTGGGGTGGCCCTCTTTGGCGAAACCGGTCAGGCGCGGCGTCGTGGCCTTGCGCCAGCCAGTGAAAGCGCCCGTCGCCTGTTGCTGGAAGGCGCTGAACTCAGCGTGGCCCAGGATGGCGGGTTTCACTTCCGCGATCGGCAGCTTCAGGCGCGCGTAGCCGGGCCGGCCGGCCGACTCGAACAGCGCGGCCCGCACGTTCGGCAGTTCCTTCCAGTAATCGCTAAGTGCGTCCAGATCCCGCTCCGGAATGCCGCCGCGCAGGTGCCCGTCGATGTCCTGCAGGTCTTCCGGCTCGCTGCTGTCGATGTAGCGCGGCAGGTTGAGATTGAAGTCGTTTCTGGGGTCGGCGATCTCGGCGACCGGCACCATGCGCGCATAGCGGGGCGTGTCGGCCTGCTTATTGAAGGTATCGACGATGCGGTGGATGTCCTGCTCGCGCAGACGGTTCTTGGCCCCGTCCTTGATGAAGCCCTTGGATGCGTCGAGCATGAACACGCCCGTGCGGGCCGTGGAGTTCTCCTTGTCCAGCACGACGATGCAGGCCGGGATGCCGGTGCCGTAGAACAGGTTGGCGGGCAGCCCGATGATTCCCTTGAGGTAGCCGGAGAGAACGAGCTGCTGGCGGATGGTGGCCTCGGCGTTGCCCCGAAAAAGCACGCCATGCGGCAGGATGCAGGCGGCTTTGCCCGTCTTCCTCATCGAACGGACGATGTGCAGCAGGTAGGCGTAGTCGCCCTGCTTGGCCGGAGGCTCGCCCCATTGGAAGCGCTGGAACGGGTCGGCCGATGGAATCATGCCGGTGGTCCAGGTCTTATCGGAAAACGGCGGATTGGCCACGACGTAGTCGTAGGTGCGGAGCTGCTCGCCATCCTTGAACTTGGGCGCGGCCAGGGTGTTGCCGGAGAGGATGTTGGCCGTGGGGAAATCGTGCAGGATCATGTTCATGCGAGCCAGGCCCGCCGTAGTCACGTCCTTCTCTTGCCCTTCCAGCGTGATGCGCTTGCCCGCCTGCGTGGCCACTTTCAGCAGTAGCGAGCCCGACCCGCAAGTCGGATCGTAGGCGGTGGTGGAGGCCCTGGTGTTGGCCGGCGAAATGCCGATCACCCGCGCGATCACCCGGCTGACTTCGGCGGGCGTGTAGAACTGCCCCTTGCTCTTGCCGCTCTCCGTGGCGAAGTGCCGCATCAGGTACTCGTAGGCGTCGCCCAGGATGTCGTCGTGGTCCGCGCGGTTCTGCGAGAAGTCGAGTTCGGGCTTCTGAAAGATGCCCACCAAATTCGTCAGGCGCTCCACCATGGCCTGGCCTTCGCCCAGCTTATTGGGGTCGTTGAAATCGGGGAAGTCGGTGCGGGCCAGCCGGTCGTTGTGGTCGATCAGCGGCTGGATGATCTGGGTGTTGATCTTGTCGCCGATGTCGCTCTTGCCCTTGAGCGCGATCATGTCCTTGAAGCTCGCGCCCCTGGGGATCGTGACAGGCGGCGCGAAGTCGCTGCTGTTGCCGTACTTGTCGGTGATGTACTTGATGAACAGCATGAACAGGACGTAGTCCTTGTACTGGCTCGCGTCCATGCCGCCGCGCAACTCGTCGCAGGAGGCCCACAGGGAGGAGTAGAGGTCGGATTTCCTAATCGGCACGAGTCAACTCCACTTCACCGGCCAAACCAAACCCGCCAGTCGGCTCCCCAGGGCAATCTACCCGCGCAAGCCCCTCAACCATTCCGAACCCCTCTTGTTTTGCCACAACGTGATTCTATCGCTCGGGGCCGGTAGCGCGGTGGCCCGATTTCAGCCACTGCTCCCACACTGTGGTCAATGCTGCGCGTATCTGCCTGGCCGGGAGCCTCTTCGTCTCAGAGGGAAGTAGCCACTGAATCACGAAGGATTCAGATCTAGAAGTCTGTTCGACTCTGGATGGACGTTGGGTCCGCTCGGTTGGGAAGATGGCAGGCGCACGACCGTTGCGGCCAGTATTCGCGGATATACTCGGAGCGGTATGTCCCCGTCTAGCATCTCCGCCTACCTACAATTTCAAGATCTAGTTCAGAAACTCTTGGAGAGCCAAGGTTTCCGCATCCAGCGCATTGATATGCAGGCGCAGGACACGGGTTTCGATCTCCTTGCCAGGCGGGCCGATGCGGTCTGGGCAGTCGAAGTGAAGTACTACCGCACGAGACGTGAGCAGGCATCTCTCTTGGAGGCAGCAGCCAGAGGTTTGTTAACGTCCAGTCTGAAAGCGGGGGTACGGAAGGCGATGCTGGTCGTTTCTTGCAGCTTATCCCTTCCTCTGCGTGCGGCTATTCAGGAGCGGTATGGCCTAACGATCCATGATCGAGCAGACCTCACTGAATGGGCTGCCAAGGCGCCGCCGTTGCTCGACGAACTCGAGGCGCTCCTGGAAATCGAATCTCCGGCGCCAATTGATGGCCAGTCTCGCCCTAAGGCGCCGACAGCGGAGGAGAAAGACCTACCCAATGAAGCCCCTCCGGAAGACCACCTTGGGATGAATTTGTGTCAGCGGCTTCGCGCGCTCAAGTCTGGCAGGAGTACGTGGGCGGCTTACGAGAGGCTGTGCGCCGAGATCTTGCGCTATCTTTTTCCAAGAGATCTTCTGGGCTGGCGCAAGCAGCAAAGAACAGATGACGACCTTAACAGGTTTGACTACGTTTGCAGGATCAAGCCGACGACGGATTTCTGGCGGTTTCTCATTGACCATCTAAATAGTCGATACGTGCTGTTTGAATTCAAGAACTACGCAGGGCAGATCAAGCAAGGCCAGATCCTAACGACCGAAAAGTACCTTCTGGAAAGAGGACTCCGCCGCGTAGCCATTATTGTTACTCGCAAGGGAGCACACAGAAGCGCCGTCTCAATGGTCCAAGGAGCGATGCGAGAGAATGGCAAGCTTATGCTCGTGCTTGACGACCACAATCTCTGCAAAATGCTATACATGAGGCAACGCGGAGAGGATCCAAGTGATTTGCTATTCGACCTGACTGACGAGTTTCTACTAGCCCTGCCGCGTTAGGGTAAGTGGACTTTTGTCCCCGGACATTAAGAGCGCTAAGCACAAGGCCCGGGCGGCGTTGATAGGTTGTGTGTTCTCGCGGTTGGCCACACGCGGGGAACCATCGCGGACTTCGCGGCAGCGACCCACGCCAGGCTCAGCACGAGATCGGCGACGGCCAGTCAATCGCGGTCCCATGGGCAGTCGCCATTGAACGAGGGGATCAGGTAGCCGATGGCGTATGCCGGTCTGGAGAGCGGCGCTGTCGCTGGCCGCATTCTGAAACATCGCCCATGCCGACTAACCTACTGTTTTCACTGGACTTGACGACGCCATCGAAGGGATGAATCGAAGTGCGCAGGAACGAACCTGAACGCACGAAGGAACATCACATGCCCACATACAGCATCGACGGCGACCACAATCTGGCAGTTCACCCCGACAAGCGTGCCGCCACCACGGAGGCCGGCCCCACTGGCGCAGCGTTTGAGACAGAGGCAGACTTCAGCGAAGCCGTAGCGGCCTGGCCCGCCAGCCGCCTGGTAGACATCTGGAACGGCTTCGCCGGCGCGCCGCCTTTCGCGGAACTGAAGGAGGTCAAACGCTTCACGGATCGCAAGAGCGCCGTGGCGCGAATCTGGAACGCCGCCCAGCGCCTGGGCGAGACGCTGGAGGAAGAGATGAAGATCGCGGAGCAGGACATGCTCCGGGCCCAGCAGGAGACTGCGAGCGCGACCAAGCCTGCCAAAGCCGCGCGCACGGCCGCCGCCAAGGCGCCCGCCCAGCCGAAGGCAACCCAGGACGACACCGGCATGGACGACGCGCCTGCGCCGAAGCAGCGCGAAGGAACGCGCAAGGCAACAGTCCTCGCCCTGCTCGAACGCGAGGGCGGCGCAACTTTGGAGGAGATCATGGCCGAAACGCTGTGGCAAAAACACTCCGTCAGAGGCTTCATCTCGACGCTTGCCAGCAAGCACGGCCACGTGATCACCAGCACGCGCCGGGAAGGAGATCAGGCTCGGGTCTACGCCATTACGAAGTAGCAAAACCCCTTGAACGCGGAGAGAGCCCGGCAGCGATGCCGGGCTCTTTCGCGTTCTGGGTGAATGCAATTCGATTGGTCGCGGCGATTACCAGACGATCCAGTGAGGATTCAGAATCGGGCGCGGGGGTCACTTTCCGGTATGCCGGTTTCACGACCA
>CAIVVT010000141.1 GCA_903909435.1 uncultured Acidobacteriia bacterium
ATTTACGACGGAAGTTTGTACAACGTCGTGAACGCGCCGCCCGATCAGCACGGCCACGCGACTCTGCAGTGCCGCCTGGCCCGAGGCGCGGGCGCGAGGATCTGATGGCCCTCAAGAACTATGTCCGTATCAGCTACAACGGCGCGAAGGTCCGGCTGCCGCTGGGCAGCGACGATCCGCTGAAGTTCCGCATGTTTCAGTTGGCGCAGTATGGCGTGAGCATCCTTCGCGAGCGCATTGATGGCATGAAGGACTCCGGCGACTCGCCCATGCCTCCGTTGAGCACCGGATCTTCGGAGTTTTACACCAAGTCCGGGAAGCGCATTGCCGGTAGCCTGGCGGCCAGGGTCGGCGGTTACGCCCATTGGAAAGCGGCGAATCTCGGCAACAGCGACCGCAACCTGTTCGGTCCCGGCAGCCGCACGTTTACGCGCCGGAGTCTGGGTGGCCCGAGCAAGGTCATCCACCAACGCTCCGGCACCGGCCATATGCTCGACGATATCCACGTGACCCAGGCTGACGAGCGTCGCGCGCAGATCTCGATCACGACAACGGCTGGACGGGAGAAAGCACTGCGAAACGAATACGCCATCCGGCGCAAGGGCGGCATGGGCTGGTGGGGCTGGTCGCCGCGGAATGTGGCTCAGTTGTTTGAAGCGGGCCGCAAGCTTGTGGACGAGCGGGCCAAGACATTCCGTCTGGGTTTCGCCGGTATCCCGTCGCAGATCAACGCAGCGATTCCGCCCTGGGGTGAAAGTCCGAGGCTGCGCACCTTTGGAGGTGGCTGGTGAGCTTCGTTTCCGGTCTGCCGGTCCGCAAGCTGGCGATCGATTCCGTGGTGCGGCTGCTGTCTGACCCGGTGAGCGGCTACAACGCTATCTTCCCGCTGGTGCACGCGAGCGGCGGCTATCCGGAGTTGGCGGTTCAGCCGAACGATCTGGACTTCAACGACAACTCCCGGTCCTGCGCCAAATCCTACTTGGCCGGCCTGGCGGATATGGACCTGGCTGAAATCTCAGACGCGTTTTCCGTGGTGATATATACCACGCAAGTACAGAATCTTGGGCTCTCGATGGGTCACCGCTTCGCCGGTACGTGCTTGACGCACTTGGATTTCTATATCCGACAACAGGCGCGCCGATTCGATGCACTGCGCGCTGATGCTTTAGCGGGAAACACTCAAGATTCGGGTATGGAAGGCTGCGATACCGAATCGCTCATTGCGGCCGTGGAGGATACCGCCATGACGGTCCTGCACGCCGACGTCGCCACCGCGCTCTGGCTTCCCGGTGTCGTGTATGGGCTGGTGTGGCAAAGCAGCACCACACCGCTGTTTCAGGTATCGGACGGCTATCAGCAGGTCCTTCAAATCCAATTCCCGCTGGAGGTGCACATCCTATGACGTTTCGTTTTGTCGGCTCCGAATTGCAGATCGGCCATGTGGCCCTGAAGACCTTTGGCCAGGCCATCGATCTGGAACCAGCAATGGCCCAGGAGATCATTGCGCACGAACACAGTGCCGCGCTGTTGCCGGACGAGTTGTTCGTCCAAGTCGGCTTTACTCCGGAGGAACTGCGCTGGG
>CAIVVT010000142.1 GCA_903909435.1 uncultured Acidobacteriia bacterium
CGCATCGATCAGGGCGAGAGCCGCCTGGCATTCGTGCTCGAAACGGGATCGAATACCGCGGGCGGGGAAGACCTGACGATTACCGAAGCGGATATCGAGAACCTGCTGCGCACCAAGGCCTCCATCTACGCTGCCTGTGCCTTGATTCTCGAGAGCGTGGGACTCGATTGGGAGGCCATCTCGCGGGTCTATATCGCCGGTGGGTTTGGCCGCTATCTGCAAGTCGCGGACGCGATCCTGATCGGCATGTTGCCCGATCTCCCGCACGGTAGATTCCGCTACATCGGCAACTCCGCGTTGACTGGGGCCTACATCGCCCTGCTCTCGCGGGAGCATCGACTGAAACTCGCGGGCATCGCGTCCCGCATCACCTACATGGACTTGAGTTCCGATCCTCGCTACATGGACAGCTACGTGAAATCGATGTTCCTGCCGCACACGGATATGGAGCGGTTTCCGACCGTCGCGAGGATGCTGGCTGACAGAAAGAGGAGTGAAGCATGATGAGTCTGCTTGAACGGATCGCCCAAGGGGAAGTCCTGGTTTCGGACGGCGCGATGGGGACATTCCTGCACGCCAAGGGATTACAGGCCGGGGAGTGCCCCGAGTCCTGGTGCGTCTCGCATCCGGACGTGGTGCAATCGATCGCCGCGGCCTACGTCGAGTCGGGTTCCGACATCGTCGAGACCAATTCGTTTGGAGGCAGCGCGTTCAAGTTAAAGCCCTACGGTCACTCGGAGCAAGTGGTCCAATTCAATCGCGCTGCGGCCACATTGGCCAAGGCGGCCACGGGCGGCAAAGGCTATGTCGCCGCGTCGGTGGGGCCAACCGGCCACATCGTCGAGGAAGAAGGCGGCGACACCACGCCGGAAGCATTGTACGCGGCTTTCCGCGAACAGGTGGTCGCGTTGGCTGAGGGCGGGGCGGATGCCATTTGCATCGAGACGATGTCGTCGCTGACCGAGGCCGTTCAGGCGATCAAGGCGGTCAAGGAGAACACGACCCTCCCCGTGATCTGCACGTTCACTTTCGAGCGCGGCGCGAAAGGGTTCCGCACGATGATGGGTACGAAGCCCGACCGTGCGGCGCGCGAGGCTGTGGCCGCCGGCGCCGACATCATCGGAGCCAATTGCGGCAACGGGATCGCCAACATGATCGAGATCACGAAGCAGATGCGGGCGGCCGCGCCGGATACCCCGATTCTGATTCACGCCAACGCTGGCGCACCGGAGGTCGAGGACGGCAAGACGGTGTTCAAAGAGACGCCGGAGTACATGGCCTCGCGCGTGAACGAACTGATCGTGGCTGGTGCTAACATCATCGGCGGCTGCTGCGGGACCACCCCCGGCCACATTGCCGCCATCGCTGAGGCAGTGCGGCGACGGGTGTAATTCACCTTCGAGATGGAAGGCAGGCCGATTCGGCGGGCAGCCAGCGCGGCAGCGCGCTGCATCGCATTGGCAGCGCGGGCAACCATCGGTACCGCGTGATCTCGCACGTTCGTTTCCAGGCTCCGGATGCGGCGTATGGCCTCGAGTCCGTCCATCTCAGCTTCATTCGGCCATCTCACGTTCGAGAAGGGGTCCCACAAGCCTACCCGCCTGGAGTATTTGGCGGCACGCCTCAAACCGCTGAGCGCAAGCGGCCTCGCCTTTCAACTTGTTGAATCATAACGGTCAATTTTTCGCAAACGGCTAATTTTAGCGGTTTGCCGCTGCCGCCGCAGGCAGCTGCTGAGGCTTGTGCAATACGGTCATCCGCAAGCTATCGGGAACGGAACTCCGATCCGTGTTCCACGCCAGACAGATGCCTCCATGCATTCCGCGCATGCCGTTGCCGGCTGAATAAGCGGCGGCCGCAGAAGGGGTTAGAGTCGCGGCCGCCTGAAGAATGCTGCGGCTACGCCGCATGCAGAAGCCTAATGGCTGCATTCATTCTCCGCTGATATGTGCATATTGTCTGTCCGGGCTATCCCTATTTGTGGTTGATTTCCGTAAGGCTTTTCCCCATTTTCAAAGCCGCACTGCGGAATGTCCACGTTGCCTCGGGGCAATCGCAAAAAGAAGCGGGCTTTGAGTGCCTCAGCGCTCGGCTACCTCTTCGTCCAACATCTTTCGGACCCGCGTCGCGAGTTCCGCGGGCAAGAACGGTTTCTGGATGAACTCCGTGTACCCGTCTATCAGACTGTGAAAGACCACCGTATCGTCGACTTGTCCCGACATGAACAGGATCTTGGTTTCAGGCCAGCGTTTCCGTACCCGCTCGGCAAGTTCAAGGCCGCCCTCGTTTGGCATGATCAAGTCGGTCACCAGCAGGTCGATGTTCATCTGCTCCAGTTCGCATTCCGCCCAAGCTTCGGCGGCGCTTCCCGCTGAAATCACGCGGTAGCCGTAGTCCTTGAGCGCCGCGACTGCGACTTTCCGGACTTCCGCTTTGTCATCCACCACCAGTACCGTCTCCTTGCCTCTCGGCTCGGTACCGCCTTGCTCTTGCTCCTCCGCAAGCGCCGCGCTAGCCGACCTTGGGAAAAAGACTCTGAAAGTGGTTCCGCGGCCCGGCTCGCTCTCGATCTCCATGAATCCGCCGCTCTGCTCCACAATCCCGTGAACCACCGCCAACCCCAGGCCCGTTCCCTTGCCCGCCTCCTTGGTGGTGAAGAACGGTTCGAAAATGTGCTTGAGCGTCTCCTCGTCCATGCCGACGCCGCTGTCGCTGACGCTTAGCAGGTTGTAGCGTCCGGGGCGCGTCATAACCGCTGTAACCACCTCGCCCGCGCTCGCCGGCATTTCCTCCTTCTCGAAGTCGGCGGTCTCGATGATGATCTTCCCGCCGCGCGGCATGGCGTCCCGGGCGTTCACCACCAGGTTCATGACCACCTGTTCCAATTGGTGTGAATCGGCGTAGACGGGCATCGCTCCCGAGTGAAAACGCACTTTGATATCGACGTTATCGCCCACCAGGCGAGCCAGCATCGGCCGGATGTCCTGAACGGCGTCGTTGAAATCGAAAACGCGCGGCTGCAGCACCTGTTTGCGGCTGAACGCCAGCAGTTGCCGTGTCAGCGCCGCTGCCCGTTCGCCCGCCTTAAAAATCTCTTCGACCCCCTCCCACAGGGGGTCGTCCTTCCGCATCGTCTTAAGCATCAACTGGCTGTAGCCGTTGATCACACTCAGCATGTTGTTGAAATCGTGGGCTACGCCGCCTGCCAGGCGGCCGATCGACTCAAGCTTCTGCGCCTGAATAAACTGCTGCTCCAGCAGTTTGCGCTCCGTGATGTCGATACGGGTTCCGACAATCCGCCGCGCGCGGCCGGTCTCGTCCCGGGCCACTAGCTTGGCCCTGCCGATAACCCAGATGTAATGTCCGTCCTTGTGGCGGACACGAAACTCGACCGAATATGCCGCTTCGCCCCGCTGTATCAAATTGTCCTGCGCCAGTTCGACCCCCGGACGATCCTCCGGATGCGTCATCTCCAGCATCGCGAGTCGATCGACCTTCAATTCGCCCGGTTGATAGCCCAACATGGTGTAGAAGCGCGGACTGATGTACCACTCGTCGGTATCCGCGTTCCAGTCCCAATAGCCTTCGTTCGATGCCTCCATGGCCAGTTCCAGCCGTTCCTGGCTCAGGCGGCGTTCCCGCTCGACCTGCTCGCGCTCTTGCTCCAAGTCCAATCGATTTAACGCAAACGACAGGCTTGCGCCAATCTCCTCGGCTAGCGTGACCTCCTCTCCCTGGAAAAACCCGGCCTCGGACGAGTACATGCCCAGACAGTAAATCGTTTGGCCCCGGCGCTTGAGGGGCAGGCAAATGGACGAGCACAGGCCATGCCGTGCGGCAGGCTCGCGCCACGGCAGCATCCTGTCGTCACTGGCGATATCCGCGACCGCGATCGTCCTGCCTTCGCGAATGCATGTGCCGGTCGGACCGGCGCTCAGCGGGCCGTCCGCAACCGAGATTTTGATTTCGTCCAGGTATGCCGCCCCTGCTCCAGCCCGGGCGATTGCAGACACGCTCTTGTCATGCTCCACCTTGCCGATCCAACCGATGTGGAAGCCGCCTGCTTCCACCACAACCTTGCACACGTCCTGGAACAGGGCTGCTTCGGATTGGGCCCGGACGATAGCGGCGTTGCACCGGCTGAGCACGGCATACAGGTGGTTCGCACGGATGATTTGCCGCTCCGCCAATTTGCGTCCGGAAATGTCCCGGATGATGCCCTGAAACAGGCGCATTCCTTCCAACTCGATCAGGCCCGCGCTCAGTTCGGACGGGAACGAACTGCCATCCTTCCGCAGGTGCCTGGTCTCCACGACGATACTCTTCGCTGCTTCAATATGCTCTTGAACCTGTTGGACTTTTCCTGCCTCCGGGACGGGCTTCAAGCCTGGGATCGTCATCGAGACCAACTCTTCCCGGGTGTAGCCGAACATCTGGAGCGCCCTGTCGTTGACCTCCAGGACTCGGCCCGAGTGGTCCCAGACCAAAATCGCGTCGCTGGCAAATCGGGTTAGGGCCTCGTACCGTTCCAGCAGGATCTTACGCTCGCGTTCAGCCGCGTATTTGTCTTTATACAGCCGCTCCCGTTGGCGGTGAACGAACAACCCAACCAAACTGCTGACCGAGAGCGCGAGCAGGACGAGCAGCAGGATCAGCTGAATGTTGTTGCTGTCCGCCGCCGCGAACTCTTCGGCGCGGTCGATTTTGGCCACCACAAACCAGTCCGAGCCGGGCACCGGGCGCGCAGCCGC
>CAIVVT010000143.1 GCA_903909435.1 uncultured Acidobacteriia bacterium
CCGCACCAGTAGAACTGCGAGTCCGGGTTGTTGGCGGTGAGCCGCTGGGCCAAAGTGGCGGGGTTTGGCCACACGCAGTAAGCCTGGTGAACGGCCGTGGGCAGGACCTTCTTGCCGACCTCCGACACCGCAGTGACAGAGAGCGTCGTCGCGTTGATGACGGCTTTCTCGCAGAGGCCCGTGAAGATGGTCCGCGCGTCGCTCGAAAAGGTGTTGGCTCCCACGTCCCACAGCACGAGCGTCAAGGTGACCACCGCGCCGCGGAATCCGATGGTGGTTTCGTTGGTGTTGTAAATCGCGGCGTCGGGGTCTTCGATGGCCAGCGTGATCGAAGGAATGAGCGAAATGCCTTGCTGCGACAGCGACTGGATGGCCTCGATGTTGTGGGAAGAGAGCCGGGCTTTGTAATCGGTCGGCGGGGTGCCAGGCAGGGGAAACCCACCCTCCACGCTGTTCAACGGGTGCGTGCTCAAATGGAGCTTCGAGCCGTCGCAGAACAGGAAATCCGCCAGCAGAATTGGCTGGTAGGTGGAGGACTGCTCCTTGGCGGCGTTGATGGTGGTGAGGGCAACTGGCATTAGCGATTCTCCACGAGCGTGAAGGCGGAACGGTAGACGTTCGAGGCGAGCTTTTCGACCGTCAATTCATCCATCGCGAAGTAGATGTGGGTGTACACGGTGGCCGTGTCAGGGTCGGTGAAGTTGAAGGGCGCCCAGGGGCCGCCGACGCTCGCAAAGAACGCGACGAGCGAGTCCCGCTCGGTCTGGGTGAGCGCGTTCAAAGTGACATCGAAGGCAATCAGCGAGGCTGCGTCGTAGTCGTATTCGTAGCGGGGCCCGGTCTCGCGATCGGACACGATGGCGCTCCTGCGCTTGGCGGAATTGTAGGGCGCCTGGATGAGGCCTGCGGGAAACGAAGGCTGCGCTCCCCCGATAGCAGGGTGAGCAATGGTCGATTCGGGCAGCACCTGGCGCGCCTTGAGCGTCACGTTCACGAGGCCGCGCTGCTGCTCCTGCGCCGTGAAGAGCTTGTCCGTGAAGACGCAGTTGTTGTAGGTCGCCGCGCCGACCGGCAAGCTCCATGGGCCCGCGAGCCCCTGGGCGTCCCAAAAGTTGCGCAGTGTGACGACGTCCGACCAGCGCAGCTTCACATGCGAGATCTCGAAGCGCAGAAAGGCCGCCGCCACGCGCCAGCGTTGCACCTGCCCACCGGCGAACTGCTTCACCCGCACCGGCGAACAGAACGACTGCTTCAGGCTAGCAATCAGCGTCGTGCCCGTGGACAGCGTCGGATAGGTGGGCATCAGGATTGAATGGCGGCCAGGATCCCGGCGCGCAGCGGCGGGTAGGAGTTCAGGCCCATGCGGATCGCCTCCGAAATGTCGGCCGCGCGGTCGGTGATGGACTTCGAGTCCAGCGCGTTGATATTGATCACCACGCGGGGCTGGCCCGCCGACGAATAGTTCACATTGCGGCCATAGGAGTCGACCGTATACTGCGTGCCCGTGGGCATGTTGTAGGCGGCATGCACGGCTTCCTGCGAGAGTTCGCTGGCGCGCCGCTGGTGGGGGTCGCCCATTAACGCGGCGACCATGCCCAGAGCCAGCCCGACTCCGGCGACGATCGGCGCGGCCGGACCCGTGACACCGGCCAGAGCCAGAACCCCGCTCGCCGCACCGGCCAGGCCGCCCAGTCCCTCCATCGCGCCCTGACCGCCGCCGTGGCTGAAGCCGTTGTAGGCCGCGAACGCCCCACCGGCGACCGCCGCACCACCGGCCACCCACTTGGCCGCGCCCGCACCTCTGGGCGCAAACGAGGTCGGCGCGCCGAGGGCGTAACCCTGCGACTGCTCCTGGTAGGTGGGGTTGCCGAAGGTCGGATTGCCATAGGCGTCGGTGCCGTAAGTGTTGCCGTTGCCCACCCAGGCCGTGCCCTGGCTGCTGGTGGAAGTTGCGCCGGTGGAGAACAACTTCGCGAACGCGCCCACCAGGCCGCCCGTTCCAGAAGCGACGGAACCGGCACCGGCACCCGCACCGGCAATCGCCCGGCCCGTGATGGCGGCGGTCAGCGTGTTCAGGGCCACGGTGTTGGCATCGAGCGGGATGTTCCTGGGATC
>CAIVVT010000144.1 GCA_903909435.1 uncultured Acidobacteriia bacterium
AGTTGAGCGAACTGTCTGTCGAGTTCCGCGGCACGTTCGTGCGTCTGAGCAAGGCGATCCATCGCCGCCTTGGCGCCTGGGCCGGGCGAACTCGCCGCGCCAGCCAGCACGCTCATCTCGGAGGACAGTGTTTGCCGAGAGCTTTGAATCTGAGCCAGCTCGCGCGCCAGATCGGCCGACTTCGCGCTATTCCTTTCCGAGAGCTGCCGCATCACGCCGGCGAGCACGGCCGGATTGCGGCCGATACCACGAATCTGCTCGACCACGGCACCTTCTAGCGCAGGCGCCGACACCGACCGCGTCTGGCAGTTGTTCCAGCCGCGCTGCTGCGCCTTGACGCAAACGTAGTAGCGGTAGAGTCGGCTGCCCTTCCTCGTGTACGTGTGGATCATGCCCGCATCGCAAGACGCGCACTTTACCAAGCCTTTGAGCAACGCGCAGTACTTGCTATGTATGTTGCGCGCGCCGGTGCGACCATTGCGTTTCAGCAGTTCCTGCACGCGGACGAAGGTCTCGTCCTCGACGATGCGTGCATGTTCTCCCTCATAGATCTGGCCGTCAAAGTCGATCTTGCCGGTGTAGCCGACGTTGGTCAGCAGATTGTATAGTTTGGCCTTGGTGAACTCCCCGCCACCGGTCGCTCGCCCCTCCCGCGTGGTCCAAGCCTTGAGCGTCCAATTGCGCCGGTCGAGTTCCTGGACCACAGGAATCAACGCGCCGAAGTCCAGGTACAGCTGGAAGATCTCGCGCACGCGCCGGGCTTCCACTTCGTTGATCGCAAGCACCCCGCCCTGCGGGGCCACGTCGTAGCCGAGGACCAGGTTGCCGCCCACGAACTTGCCTTTGCGGCGCGCCGCGCGCATTTTGTCCCGCGTACGCTCCGAGATCATCTCGCGTTCGACTTGCGCAAAGGACAGCAGGATATTCAGTGTGAGGCGGCCGAGCGACGCGGTGGTGTTGAATTGCTGCGTCACCGACACGAACGTCGCGCCGCTCTTGTCCAGCACCTCCATGATCCGTGCGAAGTCGAGCAGCGACCGCGTGAGCCGGTCGACTTTATAAACCACGACGCAATTCACGGTTCCTGCTTCAATGTCTGCCAGGAGGAGCTTCAACGCCGGCCGATCCATGTTGGCGCCGGTGTAGCCGCCGTCATCGTACTTCTGCGGCAAGACCGTCCAGCCTTCATGCCTCTGGCTCGTGATGAACGCTTCTGCCGATTCGCGTTGCGCGTCGAGCGTGTTGAAGGACTGCTCCAGCCCTTCCTCGGTCGACTTCCTGGTGTAGATCGCACAGCGAACCGCCGTGCGAACCTGTGCAGCGAGGCGCGTATCTTTCCCACGGCTTTCAACTGGCAAGTCGATGCTCCTTCTTGACCATCCCGAAGAATGCCCAGCCATTCCACTTAGTGCCGGTGATATCCAGCGCAATGGCGCTGAGCGAGGTGAACTTGCGGCCGTCGTATTCAAAGCCGCGGTCCAGCACTCGCACGATGATGGTTTTGCCCCTGTAGTCCTTCATGAGCAGGCTCCCGGCCAGTGGCAGTCGTGGATCGTGATCCGGCGCGACC
>CAIVVT010000145.1 GCA_903909435.1 uncultured Acidobacteriia bacterium
CGGCGGTTCGACTCCATGACCGTCTTCTCCCACTCGGCCGACTGCTTGCCCCGCTCCTCGTGGTCTTCCTGGGTCATGATTTGCCCGAGCGTCGAATAGGCTTTCTCCGACTCCGCGGGCGTCAGCTTCAGATCCTTCAACTTTTCGACCCAGCCCTGGGTCTGCTTGAGGAATGGCGATTCGCCGACGCTGGCCGCTTTGTCCATTTCAATCAGCGCAGCCGCCACCTTTTTCGCGTTCTCCGCGAGATCATGCAGCGCCTTGATCTTGGCCTCAATGGACGCGACTTCCTGGCGTGCCTCTGCCACCCGCGCGGCCATCGACTGCGCTGGCTCGATCATCACGCCGCTCTTGTTTTGCTGCATTCCGCGCGCCTCGCCCTCGATGTTCTCCTGGTTCTTGCGCGCCGCTTCCAGTTGCTTGCTCAAGTCGTGCTGGCCCACAGCGCCGCCGCCGAGCGCCTGGTCGAGGATCCGCTTGCCCTCGCCCGACAGCAGCTCCTGCTGCTCGCCCAACTGCTTCCGCAAGCTGGCGGTGCGCGCGACCGAAAGCGGGTCGCCGAACCGCTCGTACATCTTGAGCGAAGAATTGATGCTGTCGATTTTGCTTTGCGGACTCGCGTCGTATTCCTGCCTGCGCCGCGCAACGTCCTTCTCCTGCGGGGTCATTGGACCCTTGTCTTCGGTTTCATCTCCCCGCATCCACTTCAGCAGGCGGGCGATTTCGACGGTCAGGAGGATCTTGGGCTCGCGCGCGAGTTTCTCCCAGGCGGCCTCGATGCCGGCCAGCTCCTTGTGCGCGCCTTCCAGCTGCTGAATAGTCTTGTCGTCGATCCCAAGATCAAGCGCCTTGGCCCGCGCGACGTTCTCCGAAAGACCCAGCAGGACCGGAATCAGGTCGATCCCGGCGCGACCGAAGATCTTCACGGCCGCGGCGTTGCGCTCGGCGGCGTTGCCCATCCCGGCGAGGCTCCGGGAAATATCGAGAAAGATGTCGTTGGTGGGCCGGAGTTCGCCGGAAGCATCGCGCGCGGAAACGCCCAAGGAAGCGAGACCCAGACGGGCTCTGTCGCCCTCGGAACTCGAATCCGCCAGGCCGAGCGACAGATTGCGCATCGAGTGTTCGAGCGTCCCGACGTCGGACCCGGCCACCTTGGCGGCGAAGGTATACTCCAGCACCTCCTTCGTGCCGAGTCCCATGCGCAGCGAGGTGCTGCTGATCGACGAAGCGAGCTCGCCCATCTGCCGGGCGACGCTGAAAGCCACGATGCCCACCCCGGCGAGGATGCCAGCGGTCGCCGCCAGCTTCGTGCCCAACGGGCCGATATTGTCGAGCACCGCTCCCATCGCGCTCCCGGCGGATTGGAGTGGGTTCGAGATCGCCTCCTTGATCTTGTCGCTCCACCCGGCAAACCCTTCCGGAAACGCGGCGGCGGTTTTGCGGTGGTTGTCGAGCTGCGAGGCGAACTCGTTCATCCGGTCCTGCAGAGCTTTGATCTGCTCTTCGCCGGAAACCTGCGCGTCGATGCCGAGACGGAAATTGGTGATGGCGCCCATGGTGTTATCGGGTTCCGCAAACACTGTCGACGATCAACGACTGCGCCTGGATGATGGCGACAGCCGTAGCCCACCACTGCGGCCACAGCGTGGTGTCCGGTCCGAACAAACAGGCTCCCGCCGCATCAGAGTGCAGCTTGTTTTCGAGGAGAATCTGAACCAGCCAGCGCGAGCGCGGAGTGATGTAAGACACGGGGCACTCCTCGCAGCTGAGCGTCCCTACGTCCACATTGACGAACTTTCCCTCCCGCGCCACATCGTAGGAAGGACGCCACCGGTAGCCCGGCGTGATCAGTGGTTCGAGCCCAGGCTTCCGGCAGGTCCGGCCGCGCCGGTCATCTCTTACACAGTCAACGCAATCGAAGAATAGTCCGCCTGCCCATCCACCGGCGTTGAAGTGGTAGGCGACTGCAAGTTTTTTTGATCTGCCTCGCTCATACAGGAGTGCGCCACACAGGCGCAGGTAATCTCGTCCACGAAGGAGTCGAGACCGTGATCGATCAGATCCTCGATGGTCTGCGGCTTCCCGCCATCGGCGGTGTAGCCCTCGAAGCTGACCAGGCCGGCGCGAAGGTAGGCGGGGCTCACGACGCCACGCAGCTCCATTTCCCAGCACATGTTCAATCGGCGGTAGTCGGCCTCACTGCCGGGGTTGATGCGCCAAAGCCGGACTTCCTTTCCATCAACCAGCGAGATGTCGTCGCCGGTGAGTTGGCTCATCTGCTCCTGGATCTCCGCCATCTTCGTCCGGGCCTCGAGGATCCCGAACTCGAGCTCCAGCGCCTGACGCCGGTTGAGCACCCGCACCGTGAAGTGCGCGCCCGGCACGGCTTTCGATTCGATCTCGACCGGTGTTTTGAAGTCCATGTTTTCCTCTCCGTGATCACGTAAGTCGCTTCGTCGAGGTTGGTGCCGGAGGCCTTGCCCTTGATCTTGATCGACCAGTTCCGCCCGGACGAGTCCATGCTCTGGCGGTCAAACAGAATGCCGGCGAGCGTGAACGTGTGAATGTTGCCCACCACGTTGCCGATGGTCATCACGACCGTCTGTACGGTCGCTGTCAGCGCGGCAATTAAGGCTTGGAAGTTGGCCGAGTCGTCGGCGTATAGC
>CAIVVT010000146.1 GCA_903909435.1 uncultured Acidobacteriia bacterium
ACTTCGGATCCGTCCTTTCGTATTCCTTGGTCGGAAACCACGAAAGTAACCTGAAACGGGGTGCTCCTCAACCCCTTGTCAACCCGCAACTCCAGGCATTCCAAGGACCTCAAGTGCCATTACACTTTTCGGATAGGAACCAGTTTATCAAAGAGGCGATTCCCAACCAGCCAAACCAAATGCGAGCGCCTTCGAGCGTGCGCGCGTCTCATAAAACAGCAGCGAAGGCGGCCAGAGGTGCTGCGCCGAGAGCTTGCAGGGCATCTCGGCGCGGTAAATGACTCCTGGTTCCAGCCACCTTCCCCTTTCCGGGGAACTTCACCCCGGAATCTGTTGCGTTGCCGCCTCCATCATCGTTTTACATCAGAAGGCCAGCCGCAGTGAGAACTGAATGGCTCGCGGAGGACCCGAGATCCACGTAATCGTTCCCGCTTGGCTCGGATTGCTGATGTCATTGTTCGGATTTGCGAAGTTGGTGTGATTCAAAGCGTTAATGGCATCCCCCCTGAACGTCATTTTGACTTTCTCGGTGAGCGAGAACTGCTTGAAGAGGGCCGTGTCCCACTGGGCAAAGCCCGGGCCGAACAATGAATTGGGGGCCGAATTGCCGTACGTATAAGGCTGCGGCACGGCATACGCTGCTGGATTGAACCACTGCGACAGTGACGGATTGCTCACATGCGGATTGCCGACGATGTCGGCACGGCTGCTGGGCCAGCCCTGAACGCTGCTGTCAAAAGTTACCGAATAAGGCAGGCCGCTCCCCAGTGTGAGAATCCCGCTGGTCTGCCATCCGCCAACAATCGCATTGAGCGCACGACCGGCGGCCGCCAGGTAGCGATGCCCCTTGCCGAACGGCAATTCATACACGTAGTTCCCCACAAAGTACCTGGGGCGAACGGTAGAGTCGTTTCCACGGTCGAGACGGGTATTTCGGTTGTCCGTAGGGATGGAACCCGCCGGGTAGGATCCCAGGTCGAGCATCTTGGTCCAGCTGAACTCGGCTTGGAACGTAAGCCCTGCCTCGAAGCTGCGGCGCGCTGACAGCTGAAGTTGCTGGGTGCTTGCCGTCGCGCTATTCGACCATAAGGTGATCGGCCCAAATGGTTGATAAGGCCGGTGATCCTGAACCGAACCCGGTTGCGGAGCCGGATCGTTCAGGTTGAACTGCTGAGTCACGTGTTCCGCCTCGCTTCCCAGGTAGCTGATGCGCACGGACGAATCGTGCGTAATCTGAGATTCGAGCGTGAAGTTCCATTGGTGAGTGGCGGGATACCGGTAGTGCGACGGCAGGGCATTCGCACTGGGGCCGACTGCGGCTGAGTTACTGCCTTGACCTGTCGGGAACGGATCGGCAAACGTGAGCGATGGCGTTGCGCCGGCCGCAGGCTCGTAGTTCAACTCGGCCGTGAAGGGCGCATTGCGCACAAGCTGATAGGAGCCCCAGACCCACGGTATGGACACGTAATAGAGGCCGTAACCTCCGCGCACAATCAGTCGGCTGCTGCTCAGCGGACGATACGCAAACCCAAACCGCGGAGCAATCATCTTGCGATCGGTTCCGATATAGTTTCCTGCGTTAAGACCGACGCTCGATCCTGCAATGATCGGAACGCCAGGGAACAGGTCGGGCCTGCCTTGTCCTTTCAGGACAACCAGTGCGTCCAGGTTTGGATAGAAGTTGGACATGTTCCCGGTCGTATTCTGATAGAGCGTGGGGCGGTCATAACGCAATCCCAGGTTCAAAGTTAGCTTGGACGTTGGCTTCCAATCGTCCGTGACGAAGAATCCGTACCGGTCATTGGTCGGCGTAGCTGCGACGGGCAAAACGGCGTAGTTCGAGGCGGAAAGGTCGCCCAGCAGGAAGTCGGCGAACGCGTTCCCGGTGTAGCGCCCCGTGAACGTGAAGGAACCGTTGTCGTCAACCCCGTAGTTGTAGAACTTCCAGTGCATCACGGACATGCCGGCCTCGACCGTGTGCTTTCCCTTCACCCAGGTCAACGTGTCCGACCATTCATAAGTCTGCTCGTTGTCTCCGCCGCCTCCCGTGTCGTACAGTCCGTTGAACCCGAAAATGGTCACGTTGGGCAGTCCGCCCAACCCCGGCAGCGGGGCCGGCATCTGCGGAAACACCTTGCTCATATCAACTTGGCCGGCGGTTTGCGCGGCAACCCGGTCCCAGACACGGTGGAATCCAAAGGTGGCCAGGTTCACCAGCGTGGGTTGAATTGTGCTGGTGTAGTTGACGGCGACGTTCTGATAGGTAGCCGGGTTGGTGACGCCGCCGAACTTGGGGCTCCATCCAGCGTAAATCCGGGGGACATAGCGCGCATCGAACCACATCACCGACAAGCGGTTCTTTTCGTCGATCGTGTAATCGCCCCGCCCTTGATACCTGAATTCGTCTTGTTTGGTTCCTAGATTCACGACGAAGTTCGTCCCCAAACCTCCTGGCGCGGTGCTGGGCAGGTTCGGCGTGTCAAAGAACTTCATGAAGAACTTCGACGCAGCGCTGAATCGGCTGGGGTCGATTTGGTTCCCCGTGAAGGGCACGCCGCTGGAGGGATCTATGATCGCCGGAAGGCCGGAGAAATTCCCTTGTAGCAGCGCCGTGGTCGGCATCGCGGATTGGGCGGTGTTGGACGATCTGAAGGTCAGTCCCTCGAAGCTCCCAAAGAAAAACAGCTTGTCTTTCTTGATCGGCCCTCCCAGGGATCCGCCAAATTCATTCCGGGTGTAGGGCGACTTGGGTAAACCCGTGGCGAAGAAATTCTGGGCCGTGAGTTGCTTGACCCGATTGTATTCGAACGCGCTGCCGTGGAACTGGTTGGTGCCGGACTTCGAGACCATAATCACGGAGGCGGCGCCAGATCCGTATTTCGCCGATCCCATGCTGTCAACGACCTTGATTTCTGCAATCGCGTCCAGCGAAGGGTTCCCGATCCCGATGTATTCGTTCTCGCTTTCGGACGCGTCCGTGCCGTCGATCCTTACGTTGTAGCTGCCTTCAACGGTAAAGCCGCCGAATTTGGGAGTGTAAAAGCCCCAGGCTCCACCCTGCACGCCGGGAGCCAGGGCAAGTAAGGGAAAGATGTTCGACCGGCCGTCGAGCGGCATCATGGAAATCTGCTTCGAGTCGATGACGCTTTCCACCGAGGAAGTGTCCGTTTGGACCAGCGGCACGCTCGCAGTAATATTCACCTTGGTGGTGGTGGCGCCGACCGTGAGCCGGGCATCCTGACGGACTGTCCCGCCAACCAGCAGTTCGATGTGACTTACGTCAAAAAGTTCGAAGCCTTCCTGCCTTGCCGTAACTTCGTATGCTCCCGGCATCACATTGGCGAACACATATTCTCCGTCCCGGTTGGTTTGCATCACGTTCGAGACGTTCGTGGCTTCGTTGCGCAGCGTGACGGTCACCCCGGCCACAACCGCGCCGGAAGAGTCCGTCACACTGCCCAGGATCGAACCGTAACCGGTTTGACCAGGCAGGCTAAACGGAGCAAGGACAAGCAATAGCAGCGCCGCCCCGAGACAGACGCCTGCCAGATCTTTGCGGAATCCCGAAAACATGTTCCTTCTCATAACTTCTCCTCATGAGCTGAGCCCCGCCTGGCTGGACAGGCTGAGCCTACGTTGGTCAATCTGACATTTGCGCCGGCAGCCGCGGTCTTGGATTCATCGGTGACGATGCCAGTGACGCGGCCGCGGAAGATCTCTGCGGACGTGAGCCATACGACCACCAGGGTGGCCATCGGGACGACGGCCCTGGACCCTGTGCGAATGTTCCTCATATGCCTCCTGAACCCATGCACAACCTGAAATTCCCGTAGGACGCGCGCACCCGACGGAGCTTGATGGAGCCTGCTGAGTCTCGCCGCAGCGGACCAACGCCGGGCCGGACCAAGCGCCGCACATCGACTCCGCATCGCGTGCCGCCGCTACGCGGACTGACGGCACGGACAACATGGTCTAGACATATATACCAGTGAGCAGATGTCTTGTCAACCGGTTTTTCAGTTTCCTGAGCGCTAGCCGAATCGGCCCGCTGGGCAGGCCCGCGCCGTTGGCGGACGGCAAGCGGTGGCGCAGGTCGCCGCCTAAGCCGCTGATCGGAGTTGATCTCTACTGGGGGAGAAGTGGGACGCCATCCCCCCAATCCCGTTTCAAAGGCGCCTGTTACCTGACGCTGGCCTGGACCCGGGCGTGATCCGCCTCCCGCCTCGTGCTGGTGAACGCAGGTCCGTGCTGGCTGGCGAGCGTCGGGATGAAGCTGCGCACGGAGTGCTTTTTATGCCGCTGGCCGGATGATGCCGGCCCGTGTTGGGAACCCCGTCTGTGGAGGCGGGGATCGCGGCGCTGGGATCAGGCCACGGCAGTCGGCGATGGCGCTGAGATGCCTAAAATACTCATCACTTGGGTAGCGCGCTCAAGCAGTGATTCGTCGCGGTTGCTGCGGATGACCACGTGCCCCAGCTTGCGGCGGGGCCTGGGCGCCTTTCCGTAGAGGTGCACGGACACGCCGGGAATCCGCAGAACCTGCATTGCCACTGCTGTGTCGAAGGGTCCGTCCGGGCCGAGCAGATTAAGCAGGAGAGCCGACCCATGATACTCCGCTGAGCCAAGCGGCAACCCGCAGATCGCCCGCACGTATTGTTCGAACTGCCCCGTCGTACAGCAGGCTGCCGCGGCGTGGAACGTATTGTGCGGCCGGGGCGCCAGTTCGTTCACCAACAACTCTCCGCGTTCGGTCAGGAAGGTCTCGACCACGAGCACGCCTTCCAGGTGCAGCTCTTCCGCCAGCGAGACCGCAATCGCTCTGATCCGCTGCTCGATCCGTGGCTCAAGACGCGCCGGGAGCAGCGAACTGATGAGGATCCCGTCGCGGTGGCAGTTCTCCGCAACAGGGTGAACCGCGATCTCGCCGGAGGGCGAACGCGCGACCAGCACGCTATACTCGCCGGCAAGCGCCAACTCCTGTTCCGCGATACATGGGCTGCCGAGCAGTTCCAGCACATCAGCGCAATCCTCAATCCGCAGCAGCCGCGCCTGGGACCGGCCGTCGTAGCCTCCCTGGGCGCGTTTCACTCGGCACGTTCCGAGTTCCATGCAGCCCGCCCGCAGCTCGGCGGCGCTTCGAACCTCGCGCCACGGGCCAACCGGATAGCCCTTCCCGCCGAGCCACGCTCTCTGGCGCACCCGGTTCTGTAAGCGGCCCAACACCTCCGGAGCCGGGCGCAACAGCCCGGCTTCGGCTACCCGGCACAGCACCGCAGGCGCGATCCGCTCGATCTCGTAGGTCACAACCGCGCACCGCGCCGCCAGCCGTGCGGCAGCCTCGACGTCGTCGAAAGCGCCTGTCTCCAAATAATCCGCTACCGCTGCAGCCGCGCAATCGGAATCTGCGTCTAGCACCGCGATTCGATAGCCCATCTCCCTCGCAGCCAGGGCCGTCATCCGGGCCAGTTGCCCTCCACCGAGAATACCGATCGTCGCCCCTGGCTCGATGATTCTCGTGCACGCCGTGGTTTTCATTCGAGCGACTCCCCGACCACCGTGTTCGCAGCCGTTTTGCGCAGTTCTTCCAATCGCCGCCGCAGCTTGGCGTCGTTCAGGGCGAGCACCTGCGCAGCCAGCAGCGCCGCGTTGCGCGCGCCCGGCTTGCCAATCGCCAACGTACCCACGGGCACTCCGCCCGGCATCTGAACGATCGACAGCAGCGAGTCCAGCCCGTTCAACACCGTTGACGGAATCGGCACACCGAACACGGGGAGTGTCGTCAGGGCGGCCACCATCCCTGGTAAATGCGCCGACCCGCCAGCCCCGGCAATGATGATCCGAATGCCCCGTTGTTCCGCCGAGCTGGCATACTCCGCCATTAGGCCCGGAGTTCGATGGGCCGATACGACCTTGAGTTCGTACGGCACGTCTAACTCCGCCAGGGTGTCCCGCGCAGCGGACATGACTTCCAGGTCACTCCGGCTGCCCATGATGATTCCAACGAGCGGTGTCATCCCTGCCCTCCCATCAGACTCGCGAACCGCCACAACAGGGGAATTCCCACAACCACGTTGAATGGGAACGTGATGCCCAGCGCAAGTGTCAGCGAATAGGTCGGATTGGCTTCTGGCAAGGTCGCCCGAACCGCCGGCGGAGCCGCGATGTAGGATGCGCTGCCGGCCATCGCGCCCAGCACCGTCGCCCCGCCGGGAGAAAGCCCGCCAAGGTGGCCCGCAGTCACGCCCAGCAAACCGTGCACGAGTGGCGTCACAACACCGAACGCGAGTAGAAATAATCCGGTCCTCTTGAGATCTCCGAAACGCTCCGCCGCCAGCATGCCCATCTCGAGCAGGAAGAGCATCAGCGCGCCCTTGAACCCGGAGTCGAAGAACGGCTGGACCTGCTTCCAGCCCGCCTCGCCCGCCAGGCACCCCACGACCAGGCCCCCTGCCAGCAGAATCATCGTGCGTCCAGTAAGCACCTCGTGCAGGGCGTTCCATACCGGGCGGGCGGGTTTGGGCTCGGGCTCCTCCAACTCTGGGAGGTACTCGATGGAGCCGCCTCCCGCGAGCGCGCTGGCCACCAGTCGCTGCGCGGGCTCCTGTACCGGCTGCCTCACCGCGGCCAGCACACCGAGAGCTAAGGCGACATGGATGCCCGGACTCTCCAGGAGTGCCAGCAGCGTCGGCATAAAGCTCTCCGAACTGCCGCCAACGGCGGAAACAAACTGCTGCGCGGCGATGAACGTCACCGCCGACACCGACCCGTAATGCGCTGCGATGCCCGCCGCGTCCGCCACCGGGAACTTGCCTAGGCGGCGCAAGGCGAAGTAGGCGCTCAACGGCGTGATGCAGCCGAGAATCAGCGTCGCAACGGCCGGTTTGGCGATCGGACCCCATCCTGCGCTGGAGAGCTCATGCCCGCCTTTGAGTCCGAGCGCCAGCAAGAGGTAGATCGCCAGGCTCTGGTAGAGTGCCGAAGGCAGCCGGAGTTCGCTGCGAACCAGGCGTGCCACCACGCCCAGCGCGAATGCCAGCACCACCGGCGAGAACAGGTTGATCTGAAGTAGTTGCAGTGTACTCACCGGAAGCTCCCTTTACCTCGTGATATGCTGGGGCCAAACGAACGAATCCATAAACGCGCTTTAAAAAGCATGCTTTAAGATACGTGTTTCGTTTTTCATATAATAGCGAGGTTCTCGCAGCATGGCAAGAGCCAATTCGAGCAATTTGGCTGCTCCGGCGTGGACGTTCCTGACCAACCATGCCCACGTGATCCTCTGTCTGGCTGGCGATCCGGCCATGCGGATTCAGGACATAGCGGATCACGTCGGCATTACCTATCGTGCCGTCCAGAGAATCCTGGATGAACTTCAGGCGGCAGGCTACATCGAACGTTCCCGGCAAAAAGAAAACGCGCGCAGCAATATCTATCGAGTTAACAAGGACTTACACTTGCGCCACGAAATCGAGCGCCATCAGACAGTCGCGGCGCTGATCGAGCTTGCGTCAAAGCCGGCCACCAGCCCAAACGATTAGCCGGCGTCTGCGCATTGGCCGCCGTCGGGGCGAACTTGTTGAGCAGGCTCCGCTCGATTGGGAACGCAAGGCGGAAGGGTCGCTAAGGGCTGAAAGGACGCCCATCGCTGACCGCCCCCCCGCACAGATCCGGACGAGCGCTACTAGCGCATACGGCTCCTACCTCGGATGTATGCGTCACAGCGCACGTCGGGAGAGGGATGCGCGAGTCGGGGTCGGGGGAGCCAGCGGTTGCACAATCGAGTGGCCCGCTCCGCGCGCAGTCGGCCCTTCTGACTGCGCCGTTTCTAGACGTGCAGCCAGCAGCGGCTCAGCGGTGCCCGGAAACGGAACAAGATCGCGCAGTTGCCTGGCACGGCGTGGTATTGGTGGAAGCCATTCAGCAAACGTCCGAGCCACTCCCCCATCTGTGCCACGGGCTCGTGCATCCTGTACCTGAAGCGTCTGCTTGACTTGCTGCAGCTTCGCTTCCAGCCATTGCCGAAGCCGCCTGAGGCGGACTGCGGCGTTACCCTCCGTGATCCCGAGCACATCGCCGACTTCCAGGGTGGTCAGGCCCTCGAGATACAGCAATGCGAGTCCTCACTCTATCGGTTCCAGACGCCGTACGGCATCAAGGAGTTCTCCTCGCAGGTGTCTTCCGAGCAGACCAGGGCGGGAGCTCGTAGACCTGAACCTCCCGGTTTCGCTTTCGCCGGCGTCGAGACGCATCCGTAAAAGCGACGTTGTGCGCGCCGCGGTAGAGCCAGGCCCGCTCGCTGGCATCGCGACAAAAGCGCGGGAGTGAGGCCCACTGGGCCAGCGCAAGCTCCTGAAAATGATCCTGCGGATCGCCTGACTCCCGCCGTTGAGCGCAGCAAAACCTCCGCAGTGCCGGGGCGTTGCCCTGCAGTAGTTCCTCGAACTGCACTTCCAGGGGAGCTTGGTGATCCACAATCAGATAGTCTCCCAAAGGGGTCGAAGCCTTACACCCGATTCCTGGCAGGTGCGAATTCAGCGCCTCGAGTCAAATGGAATGTACGATAAGTACACGCATCGGCCAAACAAGCGGCGCCCTGGCCGGATGCCGGGCCACCCGCGCGTTGCCGCAATCCGGCGAACGAAGACCACATGACCATACTCACGCGATTGGAGCAGTGGAAGGAGATCGGCCTTATCTCGCCGGAGCAGCATGCGCAGCTGGCAGGCCTCTCCCGCGGAGAACCCTTCTCCGTTTTCCTCGAACTGAACATCCTGCTCTACGCAGGCGTGCTGGCGTTCGTTGGCGGCCTCGGCTGGACCGTCACCACCTGGTCGCAGCAACTGGGTGACGTGCTGGTCCTGGCCATCCTCTCTGCACTGCTTGCCGCTTGTTTTTGGTATTGCTTCTCCCGTGCGCCTCGCTGGTCCCCGGCGGAAACGCCCGCGCCGAACCTGATTTTCGACTATGTACTTTACCTGGGCAGCCTCACCTGGTCCGTAGCACTCGCTTACGTCGAGAATCGTTTTCATCTGCTCTCCGGCCAATGGGATCTCTATCTTTTGGGGACCGCCGGCTTCTACTTCTTCCTCGCTTATCGCTTCGACAACCGCTTCGTTCTGTCGTTGGCTTTGTCCTCGCTCGCCGGCTGGTTCGGGCTCACCATCTCACACTGGCCGTCGCATCAGGACGCATCGTACCGCCGATATGCCCTGCTCTACAGCCTGATCGCCGGCATCGCAGGCGTACTGCTCAAGCGCCGCGGCGTGAAGCCGCATTTCTTCGACACTTATCTGAACATCGCGGCCAACGTCTTCTTTTGGGCCGTACTCTCCGGAGTCTTCAACCGGCAGGGCTACGGAATATGGTTTCTGTTGCTCGTTACAGCCGGTGGCGCATCCCTCGCCTGGGGCCTGAGACGCCGTCAATTTGCCTTCGTCGCTTACGCCGCCGTTTACGGCTATGTGGGTGTCAGTTCGGTCCTCATCCGCGACCTCAGCGGGGAGACTGCCGTCCTCAGCTATTTCGTCATCACCGGGATCGCCATGCTCGTCCTGCTGGTCCAGATCGCGCGCCGCTTCGGGAGGGCAGCGTGAGAGTCTACAGCGCATCCGGCGTTGAAGCCCTGCGCGCCCGCAGTCTCCTGAAGGACTGGGCCAGCGAAGGGCTCCTCTCGGACGCGCAGCACCGGCGCCTGGAAGGTGAAACCGTCTGTCCGCTGCGCACCACCAATATCTTCCTGCGACTCGTCTTGTTCTTCTTCACGTTGATCATCGTGGGCGCCGCCGGCGGTTTGTTCTTCGTGGTCTTTCTTTCGCGCCCGTCGACGGAAGCTACAGGCGCTTTTCTGCTAATCGTCGCTGCCGGCTGCTACATGGCTGCCGAATTCGCAGTTGCGCAGTTCCGGCTCTACCGCTACGGGATCGAGGAAGCTCTGGCCGTCTGCTCGGTCGGCTTCCTCTACGTAGGGATGGAGTTTGCTTTCTTCAGCGGCAGGCATTATTCGCAGAAGCCGAACGAAGCGGAATTCCTGGTTCCCGCCGCTGCAGCCATCCTGTCACTCTGGATCTGGCGCCGCTTCGGGCTCCCCTATGCATTTCCCGCCGCGATGATCTTCGGTGTCTTTCTGCCAGGCTACTGGACGTCCTCTCATGCGGCGCAGCATCTGATCGCGGCGGCGTTCTACGCAGCCGGCCTTATGTGCGTGGCTGCGGTGCGTTCACGCCACCGCTTCGACTACCTCAACACGGCCTATTCGCTCGTAGAGGCGCTCCTCTGGCTGGGCATCTACCTCGCGTTCAACCTGCAGCTTTCGTCCTTGAACTTGCTCGGGCAGTGGTGGGGTGGTTCGCAGGCACCTAACGAATTCTCAAGATCATTTTACTGGGCCACCTGGGCGCTGACCTGGTGCCTTCCGCCCACCGTGCTTGTCCGCGGCGTTCGCCGGAAGGACCGGTTTGTCCTCGCAGTGGGCGCGATCGTCGCCGTCCTGACCTTCGTCACCAATAAGCCCTATCTCGGCTGGCCGCGGCACACTTGGGATCCCATGCTACTGGGCGTGGCGTTGATGGGTGTTGCGCTCTTCATGCGACGCTGGATCGGCGCTGCACCGGGCGGAATCCGCCACGGCTTTACCGCCCGGCGCCTCTCCGGAAAGGACAAGCAATGGCTTGACGCAGGGGCCGCCGTACTTGGTGCGGTCTCGCCCCACTCGATCACGGCAGGCCCACAAACGGGAAGTCCCGATGTCCGCTTCGGTGGGGGAGATTCCGGGGGCGGAGGCGCGACCTCCGATTTCTAAAGGCGCGGCGTGGACGGTCCCGGCCTGACGTGGCGGACCTTCTGGTGCAGATCCTGGTCGTGGCCGTAGCCTCCCGAGGAGCCGTTTTGCTTAAGGTCACGACGGTAACAACCGCGCAGTCGTCGCGGATGAGCGGATGGTGCGGATGGGCGGATGGGCGGATGGCGGATGGCGGATGGCGGGCGGATGGGCGGATGGCGGATGGGACGTCCTGATGCGTCCCACCGCTAAGTATCTGGCGCAATTAGGCTTAGTAAAACAGTACTAAACTGAGTCGGCTTCGCACCACATCTGAGGGCG
>CAIVVT010000147.1 GCA_903909435.1 uncultured Acidobacteriia bacterium
CTCCGATCCGGACCGGAGCCGCGACCGTGAGGGAGCCGTGGTTAGTAGGCATGGGGAATTCTTGAGTGAAAGGCTGCTAGCTCAGAGGCGGGCGTGCCGGTCGAGGATCAACGCCACGTAGAGCAGCGGGAGATAAATGACCGACGCTTTCAGGACCAGACGGGCATTGAACAGCGTCCGGTCGCGAGCCACTCGCACCGCTGCGCGCACAAAGAAAGCACCCAGCAAAAGCGCCGCCGCGAGGTACCAATTTCCCGTCATGTTCAGGAAACCGGGCAGCAGGCTGACCGGCAAAAGCAGCAGGGCGAACGCCAGAATGTGGCGTGAGGTGGATACTCCGTCCGGTTCCACCACGGGCAACATGCGGATGCCGGCCCGGGCGTAATCGTCCTTGTACATCCACGCGATCGCGTAAAAGTGGGGGAACTGCCAAAGGAAGATGATGGCAAACAGGATCCACGCTTCGAAGGTCAGTACCCCGCGGGCGGCGGCGAATCCGATCAGCGGCGGCGTAGCGCCCGGGAAAGCGCCGACAGCTGTCGAGAGCCAGGTGCGCTGCTTCATCGGCGTGTACAGCACCAGATAGCTGGCGACGGTGGCGAAGCCAATCCAGGCCGTGAGGGCGTTCACGCCCCAGGCGAGTTCCACCTCACCGGCCACGATCAGGGCCAGGCCGAAGAAGAACGCCTTCAAAGCCGTCACCATCCCGGAGGGAATCGGCCGCGATTCGGTACGGTGCATCAGCGAATCGGCGTCCCGCTCGTACCATTGGTTCAAAGTTGCGGTCCCGGACGCGAGCAGCGCGGTGCCCAACAGCGCGTGGAACAGCAGCCAGAGATTGAGCGGGCCATGCTGGCCGAAGAAATAGCCGATGCCCGTACTCATCAGGATCAGCCAGGTGATCCGCGGCTTCGTCAGTGCCAAGTAGTGCTTCATCCGCGCCGTCCGTCTCCAGTGCCACTCGCGGTCAAGTCTCCATCGGACTGCGTCGATGCGGAAGCCGCCGGCACCGCGCAGCGCAGTACCTGGGTGGAAAGTGCCACCGTGAAGCCGAATACCAGCGCGCCCGTGCCCAGGTGCGTCGCGCGCACCGCTGCCAGCGCGCCGGCCTGGAGGAAACTCAGGGGCGGATCCATGCGGCCCAAAAATGCGACTATACCCAGGATCAGTTGTACGCATACCAATGTCATAATTGCGAGCGAACCTCCACGCAGACCGGAGTGCTCCTCGGCGGGCGCGCTGGTCAGAGTGAACAGAGCGAGCATCAAAACCAGCAAAATCGCCGCGAACGCCCACATGGCGTGCGGGATGGCGGACATCACCCCGTACCGGTAGCCCGCACCCAGGGCGATCTGGACCAGTACAGCCGCTGGTGTCAGCCATGCAAGTGTTCGCAGAGACGGCCAGCCACGATCCTCCAGCGGCGTCGCTTCCCGATTCCAGGCCGGAGAGGCCCCCAACGAGAGCAAAACCACCCAAGCGAACAGGATATGTGACACAACCGCATGCGCCACACCCGTGACCGGCTCGCGCGGAAGCCAGCCCAGCACCGCTGACGCCGTTAGTGCCGTCAGGCATCCCAAGCCAATCAATTTAAGCCACTTGGCTACGTCCGAAAAGAAGAACGCGATCAAAGTGACCAGCGCCACTCCCGTCATCGTTCCGCCCGCCGCGGTGTGTATGCGGAGCCAAGGGGAGATTTCAGCCGCCGCCCCGAGCGGCGATCCGGCCCCGGCAATCAAAGAGCCAGCGACCAACAGAATCAAGGTGCAAGCCGCGAGAAATAAGCTCAGGCGGTACAGGACCGGGTGTGAATTCATGGGGGCGAACAGTATCCTACCCAAATTTGGATGCCTGGAGCGCCGAAAGGTTGGCGTTTTCCTTCAGAATATTCTACCCCGGCGAGAAATTATCCGGAATGACCGCAACGCGGGAGGCCGTCCGCCCCTGTTCAAGCCGCGTAGCCCCGCACTCAGAGCGCCGCGCAGGCGTCCGCAAGGTCCTGGATCACCGCGTATCGCGAGGGAATGACGCCTCTCCGGCCTTTGTTCCGGTTGATGTCGCATCGGCTCAAGGAGCGTCGGCGGCTGCGCCGGGAACACTCAACCCGCTCGATTTCAGCGGGTTGAGTTTGGGGCGTTGGCTGTTAGCGCTCGATCACCGTCTGGCCGGATAGGTCGCGCAGGCTTTCGCGCAGAGCTACGACGGTATTTGCGTGAATCTCGACCGTGTCCTCGATGTAGCGCGCGTAGCCCCCCGCCAGTACCACGGCGACCGGGATCCTGTGGCGCAGGCACGCGTTGAAAACCACGCGGTCGCGGATCAGCAACCCCTCTTTTGAGAGCGCCAGTCCGCCCAGTTGATCGTCGAAAAACGGGTCAGCACCCGCGACGTAAATGACCAGCTCAGGCTGGAACTTGTCGATGGACTCATTGCAGGCCGCGCGTAGGCGAGCGAGGTACTCGCGGTCGCCGCTCCCGTCCTCGAGATTCACGTCCAGATCCGACGGCGGCTTCTCGTTGGGATAGTTGTTGGCCTGATGGATCGAGAGCGTGAAGACCGAATCGTCCCGGGCAAACAGAGCCGCCGTTCCATTGCCCTGATGCACGTCGCAGTCGATGGTCATGGCCGTGCGGATGCGCCCTTCCTGCTGCAGCACGCGGATGGCGACGGCGATGTCGTTTACCGCGCAGAAGCCCTCCCCATGCGCATGGAAGGCATGGTGAAAACCGCCGCCGAGATTGATCGCCGCGCCGCAATCCAGCGCGTGGCGGGCCGCTTGAATGGTACCGCCCGCCGCTAGAAACGTAGCCTGCACCATGGTCCGTGAGTACGGGGCCTCCAGGCGCAGGATCTCGTGATAATTGAGCCGTCCATGTTCCAACCGCGTGATCCAATGGGCCGCGTGCACCGTGTGCAACTGCTCCGGCGTCGCGGCTACCGGCGCCAGGAAATCCGCCGGGCCGGCAACGCGCCGCCGCAGCAGCAGGTCCCGGGTCAATCGGTACTTGGACGACTGAAAAACGTGATCACCGAGATTCAGGTCGTAGCCTTCACCGTAAATGAGTGGGAAGGGAAGCTTCTGATCCATAAGGCCGCTGGCGGCCTGGCCGGCCAGCGCGCGGTTTTACTCCGGCGGACAGGGGCCCAGGCAGACTGCACCGGCCGGGTTGCGCCGGTGAGAGACGCGTCTATTGTATCGCTCTCTCCTGGTGCGCGAATCGCAAACCCAGGAGGGCTATAATTCGGACTAGGCCGCCTCTTTATCTAACCGCATCAGCGCGGGGGCGCGGCCGCCGTCTCTCTTCAGGAAGGAAATCTATGCGTAAAAAAGTCACAGTTGTCGGCGCCGGCAATGTCGGCGCCAACTGCGCGCTCCGTCTGGCAGGCAAGGAACTCGCTGACGTGGTGCTCGTTGACGTCGTGGAAGGCGTCCCCCAGGGCAAGGGTTTGGACATTCTCGAGTCGGGTCCCGTCGAGGGCTACGACGTGTCGATCACGGGCTCGAATAACTACGAGCCAACCGCCAATTCCGACGTCGTCATCATGACCGCCGGCTTCCCGCGCAAACCCGGCATGAGCCGCGACGACCTTCTGCTGGCCAATTACGAGATCGTCAAGAGCGCCACCGAGCAGGTCGCCAAGTACTCACCGAACGCGATTCTGATCCTGGTCACCAATCCGCTCGACGCCATGTGCTGGGTCGCCTACCAGGTGTCGAAGTTCGCCCGTAACCGGGTCATCGGCATGGCCGGCGTGCTGGACACCGCTCGCTATCGCACGTTCCTGGCGGCGGAACTCGGTGTCTCGGTCGAGAACATTTCCGCGCTCGTGCTCGGCGGCCATGGCGACACCATGGTTCCCCTGCCCCGCCTGACCACCGTTGGCGGCATCCCGTTGACCGAACTGCTGACCCAGGAGCGGATCGACGCCATCGTGCAGCGCACGCGCGACGGCGGCGCCGAAATCGTCAAGTATCTCAAGACCGGCAGCGCGTATTACGCTCCGTCGGCCTCGGCCGTCGAGATGGCCGAATCGATCCTGAAAGACAAGAAGAAAGTGCTGCCTTGCGCTGCCTATCTCGAAGGCGAATACGGGCACACGGGCATCTTCGCCGGCGTGCCGGTGAAACTCGGGAGCGACGGTATCGAGAAGATCTATGAACTTGCGTTGACGGATGCCGAAAAGGCGGCCTTGGATCGCAGCGCGGCAGGCGTCCAGGAACTCATCGACGTGCTGAAGCAAAAAGCCGGCATCTAGTTCACATTTCACGCGGCGGGGCCACACAAGCGCCTCGCCGCGTGATAACCTCTCTCCAAGCAAGGACCGCCCCGTGGATCGGTTCCAGTGCGGAATCCCCGATCAACCTATGCCAAAAGCCAAGCCAGCGAGCGTATCGCCAGCGCCATCCGTCAACCCAAAACACGCCTGCTTCCGGCTCACCGTGCGCCCTTCGGAAATCCATCGCTGGGGCGTCTATGCGGAAGAGTTCATTCCCAAGGGCCGCAAGATCATCGAGTACACCGGAGAGCGCTGTAATCGCCGGGAGACGAAGATCCGAGCGGGCGGCAAACTGAACTACATGTTCACCCTGGACAGTTACTGGACGCTCGACGGCAGCGTGGGCGGCAGCGGAGCCGAATTCGTCAATCACAGCTGCGATCCGAACTGCTATGCCTGGATCTGTCGCGGACATATCCTTTATATGGCCGCGCGCGACATCCGGCCCGGGCAGGAATTGACCATCGACTACCGTTTTGAGGCTGAGGTTGAGAAGGTGAAGTGCGCCTGCGGCGCGGAGCAATGCCGCGGGACCATCAACCTGAAGCCTGAGCCCCGCAAGCAGGCGGCGGCCAAGCGGGGTGGGAAAGCGTCGAAATCGGGCAGAAAAACAAAAGGCCGATAACGCGATCCCGCCGCCTTCGGGTGTGAGAGAATTCGGGCGCGCCGCCACTGAATCAGCAGATAACCCAATAACCAAGTGATTCCGGAGGGTCCACTCCAAAGGTCACCGTATCCAGGGCGAAAACCTACTTTCGCCGCGCCGGGGATTCCTGCCTCCTCACCTGCGGGACATCTCCTCCTCTACCCGGCGTGGCGAGACTAGGCGACGAACTTACGTTTCCTCCCCTTTACAGTGACCAGTCCTTCGAGCTTTCGCTGCCTGCACTTTTGCCCGTTGGCCCGGCGTCTCGCCTCCACCGGGTCCGCCGAAACAGCGGGTGCAACCGTCTCTGCCGGAAAGGCTTGGGTGCCGCCATGCTATTCTGTGAATCGTGGTCTTGTGGGCAGGTCGAATTGCGGTCGTGGCGCTGTCGTTCGTCTACGCGCTTTCGGCTCAGACGAGCGCGACGCTATCGCCCCTGACCGCCATCCTGGACGGCGAACTCCAGCGCAACTTCTCAATTCTCAGCACGAAGTCCCAGCCCAGCGTCTATTACATGGCCTTTTCGGTGACCGACGAGGATTCCGGTTCCATCTCCGCGTCGCTTGGGGGGATCACCTCGGATAGCCGCTCGCACCAGCGGCTCGGCGAATGCACCCTGCGGGTTGGTACCCCCGATTTCGACAACTTCCACGTGGTGGATGGCGATCGTCCCGCTTACACCGCGACAGCGCCTCTACCCGAGCAGGACGACCCGGCCGCCATTCGGTTGGCTTTCTGGCGCCTGACGGATGCCGCACAACGTTCCGCGGATCAGCGTTTTCAACAAGTGCAAACAGCCGTCAAGAACAAACAGACTCCCGCCAAGGCCATCGCGGACTTCAGCGCGGAGCCTCCCGTGGCGTCGGTTGTGGACGTGCCCGCGATGCAGGTTAACGCCGAGGAGTGGAAGACCCGGCTGCGCAAGTTATCCGTGCTATTCAAGGACACGCCTGCGGCGATCTCTTCCACGGTGTCGCTCAACTGGCGGCGCGAATTGAAGACCTTGGTGAATTCAGAAGGCACGAAACTCCAGCATGGCCGGACTTTCGCGACCATTTCTATCGTCGCGCGCGGCAAAGCCCCCGACGGAGAGGATCTGGTCGCGCTTGAAAGCTTCGACGCCGAGGATCCCTCGCGACTGCCCAAGCCGCCCGCGCTTGATGCCGCTGTCCGCAAGGCCATCGCCACCCTGGAAAAACTCCGCAATGCGGCCCAGCCTGACCCGTTCGTCGGACCGGCCATCCTCTCCGGACGGGCCGCCGGCGTGTTCTTTCACGAAATCTTCGGGCATCGCATCGAGGGCCACCGCCAGGCGGACATGCAGGAAGGCCAGACGTTCTCGAACAGCGTAGGCAAGCCCGTTCTGCCTGAGTTCCTTACCGTTGTTTCCGACGCTACCCTCCACACCACTTCGGACGCGGACTTGAACGGCTGGTACGCATTTGACGACGAAGGTGTCGCCGCGCGCCGAGTGACCCTGGTGGACAAAGGGATTTTGAAGACCTTCCTGCTCTCGCGGACGCCCGCTCCCGGTTTCGACCACTCCAACGGCCATGGCCGCAAGCAGGCCGGCTACGAGGCAGTGTCGCGACAGTCCAACCTGATTGTCGTGCCGGCCAACCCCGTGTCCGAGACCGAGTTGCGCCGGATGCTACTCGAAGAGGCCAGGAAGCAGGGCAAGACCTACGGGCTGTATTTCGACGTGGTGATGGGCGGATACACCCAGACCCGCCGCGAAACCCTGCAGTCGTTTACCGTAATCCCGCTGGTGGTTTACCGCGTGTATACCGACGGACGGCCGGACGAACTTGTGCGCGGCGTGGACATCGTGGGAACGCCGCTTTCGAGCTTTGCCCGCATTATCGCGGCCGGCGACAAGCCGGGCGTATTCAACGGCTATTGCGGGGCGGAGTCGGGCCAGGTGCCGGTTTCCGCGATTTCTCCTGCGCTGCTGGTCAGCGAGATCGAAATCCAGCGCAAGCGCAATACCGGCGACAGGCCGCCGCTGTTGTCCCGCCCGGCAGAGGGAGGTCTCGAATGAGGCGCTTTCTGGCCGCGGCGCTGGCAGCGCTCACCTGCTTGACCCTGCTGCCGGCAGCCGACCATGGCGAGAAAGACATACTGCTGCGGGCGATGGTCGCCGAAGTGGTGCGCGCGCGCAAACTCGTCGGCTATGGAGTCGCTCCCTATTTTGTGGAACTGGGGGTGGATGAAGCCGACAACGTCACGCTGACATCCTCGTTGGGTGTGTCGTTTGCCCCTCAGCGCGCGCGGTTCCGCATCCAGATGCCGACCGTTCGCGTAGGAGCCGCCAGCCTGGACAACACCGGCTACATCGGCTCGGGCTATTACACGGGTACGCACTTCGACTCCGAACTGATCTCGTCCGACAACGAACTGTATAGCTTGCGGGCTTCCTTCTGGCTTGGCCTCGATCGCGCCTACAAAACGGGCGTCGATTCGATTGGCAAGAAACAGGCTGCGCTCAGCTACTACACTGCCCAGGACCGGCTGCCGGATTTTCAGGCCGCCCCGCGCGTGAACATCGTGCAGGATCTCCGCAAGCCGGCCTTCGACGAGGCCCGTTGGAACGAGAGAACCCGCGCGCTCTCCGCCGAGTTTCGTGCGGTGCCCGGCATCCTTTCGGCAGATGCCGAAATGACCTGGTCGGCAGGGAATTACTACTACTGCAACTCCGACACCTCGGTGATCCGGGTGCCGGACCGGATGGCGCTCCTGAAACTGAGGGCGACGGCGTCCCTTCCAAAGGGTGGGGACGTCTACCATGGGGTCCAGTTCATCGCTCCCGACCCGGCAGGATTGCCGGACGACGCGGAATTGAAGCGCGTTGCCGCCGCGACAGCCGCTGAACTGAGCGCACTTGCCGCCGCGCCCGAAGCGGAGGCCTACTCCGGCCCGGTCCTGTTTGAGGCGCGCGCCGCTGCCCAATTGTTTGCCGAGGTCTTCGGGCAGGAATTGTCGATCCTCCGCAAGCCTGTCGCCGAGAAGGGCCGTGACGTGCCCGTGCCGCAGAGCAGCCTCGAAAACAAGCTCGGCTCGCGAGTGCTGCCTTCCTGGATGAGCCTGCGCGACGACTCGACGCAGCGTGAATGGAACGGCACGCCGCTGGCCGGCTTCTACGAAACCGACCTGGAAGGCGTAGCTCCCGTTCCGGTCACGTTGATTGAAAAAGGTACGCTGAAGAGCTATCTGACCACGCGCCAGCCCGTGAAGGGCGTGGATGGTTCGAACGGCCACGGCCGGCTGCCCGGCGCATTCGGGTCGCGCGGCGCACGCAACGGCAACCTGTTCGTGGAAGCGGCTGAAACCGTCCCCGACGCGCATCTGAAACAGCGCCTGTTGGAGATGATCAAACAGCAGGGCAAGCCCTACGGATTGGTCATTCGGCGCATGGACTATCCTTCGCTCGCGTCCGGTTCGGCACTGCGGGAGCAGGCCATGCGGCAGATGCGGTCGGGCGGCAGTTCGCACATCTACAGTGCCCCGCTGCTGGCTTATCGCCTCTTCCCCGATGGCCGTGAGGAACTGGTGCGAGGCCTGCGGTTCAAGAACTTCGGCACACGCGCGTTCAGGGACATACTCGCTGCTGGCTCCACGCCCGCCCTGTTCCAGTACGTGGACAACGGAGCGCCGGCCGCGCTCACTGGCGCGGGTTCGTTCATCGTCGGGTGCTCCTCGGTCGCTCCTGCCCTCCTGTTCGAGGATCTGGATTTGGACCCGTCCTCCGACGAGACCGCCAGACCCCCTCTGGTGCCCCCGCCCCCCGTGGCAAAGTGATGCTCGATGGGCCTCCTTTCACGCTCAATCTTCTTTGAGATTGCGACGAGCGCCAGTCTGGGCGCGGCGCTGTTCACCATGGTGCTGTTCCTGCAAAAGGCCAGCCAGTTCTTCGCGGTCCTGGTCAACAGTTCAGCCACCCCCGGCACCATGGCTGCGCTGTTTCTGCTGATACTCCCGGCCACCATGCCCTTCGCGATCCCGCTGGGCGTACTCGCCGGGACGCTGATCACGCTCAGCCGGATGTCGAACGATGGGGAGATCATCGCTCTGCGTGCTGCCGGGGTCCCGAGTCGGCGTGTGGCTCGACCGGTGGCGGCGTTCGCCATTCTCGCCATGCTGTTCACCGGGTATTGCACGCTGTACCTGACTCCCTGGTGCCAGACCAAGCTGGTCAAAATCGCCAACGACATCGCCGCTTCGCAGCTGACCTCGGACATTCAGCCTCGTATCTTCGACGAGTCGTTCCCGAATACGATCCTCTATGTGAGCGATGTGCTGCCGGGCCAACCGGCGCACTGGCGCGGTGTCTTCATGGCCGATACGACTCCGGCGAACCAGCGCAAGAGCGCCGCTGTCGAACACGGCGAGGGGCCGCGCATCACGCTGGGACGCGACGCGCTGGTCGAATCGGACAAGCGTGGCAACAAGCTGCAAATGACCTTGCTGCGCGAGAGTAGCTACGAAGCGGCAGCGGACCCAGGCAGCTACTATCACGTCAATTCGCCCCACGGCGAGCAGGTGCTGGAAGCGGCCGAGCGAGGTCCCCAGAAGAAGCCGACAGTGGATGCAACGCCAACCCGGGACCTTATACCAGCCGCTCACGCCTCGGTGGAGGCCGCGATTGAACTGAACAAGCGCTTCTCGTTGCCCCTTGCCTGCCTGCTGCTCGCGCTGACCGGCTTGCCCCTGGGGATTTCGTCGAAGAAAGGCGGCAAGTCCGCCGCCCTCGCCATTACGGTCTTCTTCGCATTCCTGTACTACACGGTGCTGCTGGGGTTGATCGGGCTGGCCAAGGACGGCCGGGTGAAGCCCGAAGTGGCCGTTTGGACGCCCGACGCCATCTTCGCAATCATGGCCATCATCCTGCTTTCGCGCATGGAGAAACCCGCCGCAGGAGAGGCGTTGCGTGGGTTGCGTGCACGCGCCATTCACCTGTGGGAGCGTCTGCTGCGGTGGGTCACACGCGGGCAGGCGGAGCGTGGACAAGGCAGCGCGCTGCCCCACGTGCGGTTCTTTCTTCTGCCGCAAATCGTGGACACGTACGTCCTCAACGCCTTTGTTTACTACTTCGCGGTTCTTCTCGGGGGATTGGTCGTACTGATCGAGGTGTTCACCTTTTTCGAGTTGCTCGGAAGCGTCTTCCGCAACGACATCGCGATGAGCGAAATGCTTGAATACCTGTTCTTTCTGGCACCCAAGCTGATCTATGACACCGCGCCGGTGAGTGTGCTGGTGGCCTCGCTGGTGACTTTTGGAGTGCTGGCCAAGAACAACGAGATCATCGCGCTGAAGGCCTGCGGCGTTAGCCTGTACCGTCTGGCGGTACCGGTGTTGTTGATCACGCTCGCCATGAGTGGCGCGCTCTTCGTTTTCGACCACGCGGTAGTGACCCGGGCGAACATCATTCAGGATGGACTGCGCAACAAGATTAAGGGCAACCCCACGCAAACTTACCTGAACCCCAACCGTAAGTGGATCAAGGGCAGTGCCGTGCAGACCCTGCGCATCTTTTATTACAAGCACTTCGACCAGGATCAGGGTGTCCTGGGCGAAGTGCAGGTCTGGGATGTGAATCCCACAGAGTGGAAGCTTACCCGGCATCTGCTGGCCGAGCGCGCCCACTGGGAGCCGCTGCTGAAGACCTGGATTTTCGAGAACGGGTGGGTCCGTGAAGTGGGCACTAACAGCGACAAGTTCAGCCCCTTTCTGGGTTCGGTCGCGACGTTCAAAGAGATCGACGAACCACCGAGTTGGTTCCTCAAGGAGGTTAAGACTTACAAGCAGCTCAACTTCCTGCAACTGGACGAGTACATCGCCGAACTGCGGCAGAGCGGCTTCAACACCGTGCCGCTCCAGGTTCAATTCCATAAGAAGTTCGCCGTGCCCTTGTTCGTGTTCGTGATGGCGCTGCTGTCCGTTCCGTTCGCGTTCATGACCGGCAGCCGCGGCGCTATGACGGGAGTCGGCGTGAGTCTCGGTGTGGCGGCCGCCTACTTCGTTCTGAACTATCTGTTTGAACAACTGGGCGGGGCGGGGCAGCTGCCGCCGGTAATGGCGGCATGGGCGCCCGACGGTATTTTCGCGCTGGCGGGCGTTTACCTGATGGCGCAAATGCGAACCTGAGGAGGCAGTGCAACCCATGGCCACGCGCACAATCTGGCTTGGCCCCCCCGGATCGGGCAAGACCACCCGCATGCTGGAAGCTGTGCGCCGCCGTCTGCGGGAGTTCAAGGACGACTTTCGCATCGTTGTTCCCACGGCAACGATGGCCGAGCATTTGCGCAACGGGCTCGCGCGCGAGGGCCTCACCGTCCGCTCGAACAGCATTGCGACCGTTACCGGCCACGCCCGCGAACTCGCTCCCGGCGTGCGACTGACGAGCGCCACCGCCCTCGAAATGGCTCTCGGCGCGGCGCTTGCAGCGAACTGCCCGCCAGCCTTCGAACCCACGCGCTCCATGCCCGGCTTCCTGTCCCAGTTGGCAGGAACGCTCGAGGAACTGATCAACGCGGGGTGCGATGCGTACACTTGGTCCGGTTTCCTGAGTCTTGCCCCGGGCGTCAGGCCCTTGCTTCGGGACTTGAGTGGCGTCTGGATCAAAGTTCAGGAACAACTGCGCGGCGAGGGGCTGGTGACTCGCCATCAATGGCTGCGCAGCGCGGCCGAAGGTCTGCGCAGCGGCGCCCTGCCGGGATTAAGCACTTTCTTCTGGGACGGATTCTCGCGCCTCGGGCCGGCCGAACTCGACCTGATCGCGGCACACGGCGAACGCGGTGATGTCAACGTGAATCTGCCGGCCTGGACCGGCGTTGCACGCGGTGGTTTGCTGAGTTTGCGCCGGTCCGGTTTCACCATCCAGCGCTTTACCCCGGTCCGTCCTACCCCGCGCAAGATCCTGGTGCGGCCGTCCACGGAAGACGAAGAAGTGGTGGAGATCGCGCGGCGCGCGCTGGAGCACCATCGCCGGGGCCGGCCGTGGCACGAGATCGGCATCGTCGTGCGAGGGAGGAACCCGTACGTCCCGCTGATCGAAGCGGCATTCGCCCGCCATGGCATTCCGGTCCGCCCGTATTTCTCACAGCCGCTGGCGGGCCATCCGGTTTCGCGACTATTCTCGGCGGCCCTGGAGGCGCTGCTCTCCGGTTGGCGGTGGGAGCCCGTACTCGCTGCCGCGCTCTCGCCCGCCGGTCTGGCCGGGTCTTGCCCGGCAGTCGCCCGGTTTGAGTACGAGGTTCGCGAGCAAATGCCGGGAGATGGCCTGGAGCGGCTGCGCGAGATCGCACTTGCGCTGAAGAGTGCCGCGCCGGTGGTCGATTTCCTGGACAACCTTGCCACTTTCGAGGCCTGGCGCTCCGAGCAGCACGTCCCCGCCGACTGGGCCGCTTGTCTGAGCGGTCTGAAGACGCTGCTACAACCTCCCGTGGTCTCGACAGAGCAGCCCCTGACTCCCGAGCGCGTCTCCATCTGGCGAGCCCGCTCCGCAGCGTCGAAAGCCTGGCTGGGAGCCATGGTCGAAGCGGCGTCTTATCTTCCGGACCAGCCCATCGCTCTCGACGTGCTCCTGGAGCGCGCGCGGCCCGCGCTGCGTGACGCCGGTCTCCCCGCCTCCGAGTTCCGGCGCGATGCCGTCCAGTTGATCGACGCCCAGGAAGCGCGCCAGTGGGAGTTGCCCGTCGTGTTCGTCTGCGGCCTGCTGGAAGGCGCGTTCCCGCGCGTCCCGCAGCCCGACCCGATTCTCGGGGAAGCGCTGCGGGGCGCGCTGCGCCGCCGTCAGATCGCCGTACGCAATCGCTCCGACCGCAGTTCGGAGGAGCGCTTCCTCTTCAACGTGGCGCTCTCCCGCGCGACATCAGAGTTGGTATTGAGCTATCCGCGCCTAAACGGGAAAGGCGAGGAGACGCTGGGTGCGTTCGCGCTGGCGCAGGTGGATTCACTGATTGAAGAGCAAGCGCCACCCTGCGATCTTGCGAGCGTGGATGTTCCCGGCCTGCCCCAGGTCCGTCCCTCCTTGCAGTCCCCTCACTTGCTGGCGGCGCTGGCAGCTCAGCACCGCAGCTTCTCGCCGACGGGACTGGAGGACTACATCGAGTGCCCGTTCCGCTTCTTCGCCGGCAGGACGCTGAAACTGGCCGACCCGCCCAAAGCTCCGGCAGATCGCTTCGACGCCCTGGAGCGGGGCATGCTGGTCCACGCCCTGCTGGCCCAATACCACCGCCTGCACGGCAACCTGCTGCAGATGTTCCGGCAGGATTGGGTGCGCACTCTGGCGAAACTGCGCGTTCCCGTGGGCTACCGTCTCGAACTCGAACGGATTCTGATCGAGCGCAGCCTGCGCATGTACGCGCTTCGGGCGCCCGAGCATCCCGGGTGGGCGCAGCACATGGAGGAGCGGTTTCAGCTGTCGATCGAGGTTCCTGCATCTGGCGGCATCGAGGTGCATGGGCGCATCGACCGCTATGAGGTAGGGCCCAACAACGACTGCGTAGTCTACGACTACAAGTTCTCGCGGCCCTCGACGGTCGGAGGCATCGTGAAGGACGAATCGATGGGGCGCGGCCTGCAGTCGGGCATCTACCTGCAGGCGGTCCGGCACAAAGCCCTGCGCCCGCTGGCATTCCACTATGTGGCGGTCAAGAGCGCCTGCGAACTGAAGGGTTGGGACAACCGGGAAGATCTTGAGGCGCTGATGACCAGCGCCGGGGAGCAGGCCGCGCGAGCCGCCGGCGAGATTCTCGAAGGGCGCATCGCGGTGGCCCCCATCGACCGGGATTCGTGCGCCTACTGCGGCTATCCGGACTCCTGCCGGATTCGCGAGATCGGCTATGGTGCGGTTCAGGGCGAGGGAGCGGACGCAGCGGGGGAAGGCTAGCCAGCGGAAGATTTCCTGGAGATTCCCTCGCGCCGGCCGATGAGGTCCAAATGGCAGACTTCTCGATTCCAGCACAAGGCATGTCGCGGGCGTCGGCCGACTTTGATCGGGCCGCCTCCAACATCGCACGCGCCTCCGTTCCCGCCCAGAAGAGCGACCTTCCCCAGGACACGGTCGATCTCAGCACCGCCGCGGTGAACCTCCTGCAGGCCAGGAACGACTACGAGGCCAACACCCGGACCTTTCGCGTCCTGGGCGAAATGAATAGGAACGTTCTGGATATGGTGGGCTGAGCCCATCTACGGCGAACGTGTGAGCCGCCCGCCGGGCCGATTCCCGCCCCACTTTCCTCACGGCCTGTGCGGGACAGAACGCGCCCGAACCGGCACAACGATCCCTGCCATCCGTACGTCATGTGTCATTAAGCAGGGTTTCAGAAGATACAGCAGTCTGAATTCACCGCGAAGCACCGCCCGCATAGGACGTTTCGCACGATAATTCTAAGTAGCGGATTGCGCGCCTCAGCAGGCTTCCCGGCTGCGAGCCGGTCGCGCACGACGGGGGGTGAATCGGTTATGCCCAGAGTTGGCTTTTGCCTCATATTCTGTTTCCTTCTCGCTTGGGCGCAGGAAGCGCCAGCCACAGTCGATACCTCGAAAACGGCAGTCATCGAAGGGATCGTGGTCAACGAACTCACGAAGGAACCCATCCGCAAAGCGGAAATCAGCCTGTACAAGCAGGGCAAGTCGGGCGACGTTGTGGGTCGCGGACCGAACGCCGCCTATTCCGCCGTCACGGACCCGTCCGGCAAGTTCCGCATTGAGAACATTGATCCTGGCGACTATGCGCTGAATCATCGCAAGGCCGGCTTCGTCACGACGCGCGCCAATTACGGCCTCTCGACACGCATCCTGAAACTCGCGGCGGGCCAATCCCTCACCGGCCTGCGCTATTCGCTGCAGCCCCAGGCGATCCTCACGGGGCGGGTGCTCGACGACGAGGGCGATCCGGTGCAGGGTGTTCCGGTGGCACTGCTGCGGTACCGCTTCTTCCGTGGGTCCTACCACTTGACGTCGAACATGCGGCCGCAGCAAACCAATGACCGCGGCGAGTTCCGGTTCATCGACCTGCAGCCGGGCCGGTACTATCTGCAGGCCGACGCACAGCGATTTACGGGGATGCCGGGCAGCGCGCCGCCAGTCCCATCCGCCGCGCCCGGCGAGCTGCGGACTGCGTTCGTTGCGACCTATTACCCGAACGCCACGGAGATCGCGCAAGCCACCAGAATCGAGGTGCAGGCAGGCCAGGAACTCGCTGGGCGCGACATCGGTCTCAGGAAGGAGAAAGTGGTCCGCGTGAGCGGCAAAGTTCTGGACATGAACGGAGCACCGGCAAAGCAGGCGTTCGTCAGTCTGGTGCACCAAGACGCGTCCATGGGCGGCTTCAGCGGTGTGGTTGCCCCAATGGACGAGAATGGCGTGTTTGCGGCGAACAACGTCCCGCCGGGTCAGTACACCGTCAGAGCCATGAAGGGCGACGGCTCGACCTGGCAATCGGGGGAAACAAGCATCACTATCGGCGACAACGGCCTGGAGGATGTCGTCGTGCAGATCCAACCGGCGCTGGAAGCGAAGGGCCAGATCGTGCTCGAAGGTTCCGACCGCAAGGACTTCGATTTTTCTGGGATTCAATTGGTCGTGCAACCTGTGAACGAGGCCAGCTTCAACACTGGATTCGGCGATTCGAAGTCCGACGGCACGATCACCGTGTCCCAACTCTCCCCCGGCCGCTACACGCTGGATGTTTTCAATTTGCGATCCAGCGGAAGTTACGTCAAGACGATACTGGCGGGCACGGAGGAGGTCTTCGGTAAGGAGGTCGATGCCAACGCGCTGGTTGCCGGTGGCGTCAAGATCGTCCTCCGCCTCGACGCCGCGTCAATCACGGGAAGCGTGGAGGTGCCGGAGGAGCGTAAGGCGTTCCTGCGATCCCCGTCCGTCGTGTTGGTACCCGCCGACGCTCAGTTGCGCAAGTCGGACCAGCGCAACATCGCGCAACTCGACCAGGACAACGGCTACAGCCTGAAGAACATCCGGCCGGGCGACTATATCGCCTTCGCGTTTGAGGAATACGATTACGCGTCGCTTCAGGACCCGGAGTCGTTCGCCATCCTGGCCAGCAAGGGCACGGCTGTATCCCTGGCGGCTGGAGAATCGAAGAGCCTGGCGCTGAAGATCCTGCCCTGGCCAGAGCAATTCGCAGATCGGATTCAGTAGCGAGGCGCGTAGACCCACGCCCCACCCCTGATCTCGCGAACTGGGCTTGGTCTGCGGAAGCGAGCTTATAACAGCGCTGAGCGGAGTTCGTCCAGATCCCGGCGCAGCGCATCCGACGACTCGCGCAGTCGTTTCACCTCGGCCTCCAACTCCTCCACGCGTTCGCGGAGTCCCGGGCCGGCCGCCGAAACGGACGCCACGGCCTGTGGCGAGAGCGGCTCCGGAGTCTCGGGCATAGGGGCGAACAGATGGCACCAACGCGGCTCTTTCGTGCCGGGCAGCTTGGGCATCTGGACCGCGAGCGGATCGGGCTGGCGGGCGGCCAGCTTATCGAGCGCGTGCTGCACCGCGTCGAGGTCCGCGAAGGAGTGCAGATTGGCCGTGCGGGTGCGCAGCTCGCCAATGGTCTGCGGCCCACGCAGCATCAGCACCGACAACACCGCGAGTTCTCCCAACGACAGGTTTAGGCGTTCGGAGAGACGATGGCGGAACTTCAGCACGCGGCTGCCCGACTCGGAGACGAACAGCACGAAGCCTTCGTCGCGCAAAGACTCCAGCGCGCTGCGCACCGTGACGTCATCGAAGGCAACTACGGGATCGCGATTCGATTTCTGATTGCAGGCGTTGGTGAGTGCGTTCAGCGACAGCGGGTAGTATTCGGGCGTTGCGAGATCTTTTTCGATCATCGCGCCCAACGTGCGGAGTTCAATCGGACCAAGCTCGTAAGGCACACAACGAGCATGGCATTCGGGGGCGGGCGCAATCAACCCGGAGTACAGATTGGCGGGCGCCAGGGGCAAACCCAGGGCATCAACTGAATTGGCTCAACCACGCGAGTACGTTCGCGGAGGCCTGCAGGGGGAAGCGGTGCTTACCGGACAGTCGCAGCATGTTGACGTCCTCCACCGAGCGGCGCAGACGTTGCTCAAAAACATCCATGGTTTCGACCGGATAGAACTCGTCCTGGGCGCGCGCGACGTGCATTACGGAGAGCGGCAGCGGCCCTGCCGCACGCTGGTCCCACTCCTCTGGAACGCCCCCGCACAGGGCGAGCACTCCACCAATATTCTCGGGGAAACCAGCCGCGTAGCGATAGTTCAACCCCACCGGTTGCGAAAAGCCAGCCAGCACGGTGTGGCGCGGGTCTATGGGGAAGTTTTTCCGGGCCCATTCCAAGACAGAACTCACGATTCGATGATGGAAGTCGATATGAAACTCGGTGGTCTCGCGAATACCCCAGTTGTATCCGGTAGCGGCCGAACGGGGATCTGGTCCGAGATGCGCCGCGTTGGGAGCCTCCACGGCAACCAGCGCCGGCTCCACGCCGACGAGGAAGCGGGTTAGCTCCAGCATTCTGGCGGCGGTCATACCGTAGCCGTGCAGGGCGATGACGAGACGGGGAGCCGCCGTCCCGGGAGGCGTGTCGGAGCAAAATCGTATTGGCCGGCTGACTTCAACCGACGATGACCAGAGCGCACTTGCCATACGAGGAGTTGTACCATGCAGCTAAAGGCGGAGTGATTCTGCGCGCTCTGCGAAGTCCGGCACAGGAGGAAGTTGCAGGATGGACGTGATCGGCTGGCTCGCCGGTGTGGCGGCCGGTGCGGGCGCTGGCTTCGCGGTCGCCAGATACCTTCTGCCGCCGCCCAGAAAGGCGGTTGTCGCCCGCCTGCGTGCACTGCTGGAGCAATTGCCCGTTGATGTGATGATCCGCAGCCGCGTGGATGGCCGGACGATCTTCGCAAAAGAACTGAGCGCATCGAGCGCAAGCGGCGACCCCAAGCTCACTGTTCCGGGAATCGAAGGTCAAGCGCGGGAGAGCAGCCAGGCTGAGTTAGGACGCCCGAACTTCGGGCAGGGCGAAGTCGAGCAGGAATTCCACATACCGGCCAGGGACGGAACTCCCGCCAAGTGCCTGGAGAGCAGGCAATCCAGCGTGGGATGGCCGGGGGGAGCCGGGGTGGTGGCCTGCGTCCTGACCGACATCACACACCACAAACTGTTGGAAGCCAATGCGTTAGCCCGATTGGATTCTGAGCGCGAGATCTTCGAGACTGCGACCGTGCTGCTGATGGTGTTGGACCAGGACGGCCACATTCTGCGTCAGAACCCTGCCTGCACCCTGCTGTTTGGGCCGTTGCCGCATTCCGATCCGGCCAGCCTCTTGTGGCGCCGGTGCATGCCTGGAGACGTGGCTTCCCAGGACGCGCGGGAACTCGAAAGTCGCTTCCGCACCGCGGCCCGGGATGGTGTCCCAACGAGCGGTACTTCGCGGATGCGATCAGGCCAGGATCCGGACGGAGTTTGGGTCGCCTGGACGCTGGACGGGCTAAAGCGTGGCACGGAAACCAGCGACGCAAGCGCTGGCAAGCCCGCTCGATTTCTGTTCACCGGGACCGACGAGACCAGCAACGTGCGAACGGAAATGGAGCGCGACGGCCTGGAGCGGACCTTAGATGCGGTCTGGCAGAATGTGCCCGAGGCGCTTGCCTTGTTGAACGCCGACGGCCTGGTCATCAGCGTCAACGCGGCCTTTCTTGAACTCTGCGGCCTGCCGGAGCATGAGGTTCTGGACCGAGTGGTCTTCACCATCCTGGTGCAGCCTGAGAAGCCCATTGAAGAGGTCCGCTCGCAGTTCCAGCGAGATGTCGAGCAGCACAATCTAAGCCGGCGTGTGGAGGAATTCGAAGTCGGCGGAGCCTCCCTATGGCTCGAATTCAGTTGGGGTGTCGTAGACAACGAGCAGGGCGTGCCGCTGGTGCTGTTGGCGGTCAGGAACCTCACCGAGAGGGTGCTGGCCGAGCGTGAATTGCGCGAAGCCAACGCGTTCCTGGCGGGTGCGACGCAATGGGCCAAGGAGCTAGCCGCCAGTTCGGAGGTGGCCAGCGCGGCAAAGAGCCAATTCCTGGCGAGCGTGAGCCATGAAATCAGAACGCCGATGAACGGCATCATCGGCATGACCGATCTAGCCTTGCTCACCGAACTCGATGCGGAACAAAGAGAGTATCTGGAGACGATCCACAGCTCGGCCGAGTCGTTGCTCGGGCTACTCAACGACATCCTGGACTTCTCGAAAATGGAAGCGGGGCGAATGGACCTTCGCCCCGCTCCATTCCGTTTGCGCGAGCACCTGGACAAGCTGCTGCGCCCGATGAAGCACAAAGCGATCGAGAAGGGTATCGCGGTTGAATGGGAAGTCGATTCGGACGTGCCGGACTCGATCCAAGGCGACGCAGGAAGATTGCGCCAGGTCCTGATTAATCTTGTGGGCAACGCGCTGAAATTCACCGACGAGGGTTCGGTGGATATAAGGGTGTCGCTGCGCGGAGGCTCCGGCGAACGGCTGCGACTGCTGTTCGTAGTCACCGACACTGGCATAGGCATGGATCCCGCCCGCACCAGTGATGTCTTCGAGCCATTCAAGCAGTTGGATGCATCGACGACGCGCAGGCGCGGGGGCACAGGCCTGGGCGTGTCTATCTCTGAGAAGCTCGTGGACATGATGGGTGGCCGTTTGTACGTTGGCAGCATTCCAGGCGAAGGGAGCGCCTTCGGATTCTGCATTGATGCGGAGCACGGTCCGGAGGTCTCGCTCTCGGAAGAGGATCTGGTGCTGGAGCGCAAGGAGACTGCGCAACTGAAAATCCCGGCACAGAGTTACCACTGCCTGGTGGCCGAGGACAATCCCGTCAATCAGAAACTGGTGTTGAAGATGCTCGACATCGCCGGGCACTCCTGCGAACTGGCGGCCACGGGCCGGGAAGCCGTGGAACTGGCCTTCAGTCAGAAGTTCGACGTAATTCTGATGGACGTCCAGATGCCGCTGATGGACGGATTGGAGGCGACGGCCGCCATTCGCGAGTTGGAGCGCGGGACGGATTCGCACGTTCCGATCCTGGCCATGACGGCGCACGCGATGCCAGGTGATAAGGAGCGATGCCTGCGCGCCGGGATGGACGGCTACTTGAGCAAGCCGGTTCGAATCGGGGACCTGCTTCGGGCGGTTGGCCATTTCGCGGGACGGGCGGAATCGGCGTTTGAGCAAGATGCGTTGGAGCCACAATTAGGAGACACTGGAGATAAGCGGATGGGTGAACTGGACTATAGCGCGGCCTTGGCCCGAGTCGGTGGTGACGCCGAATTGCTGCAAAAACTGGCCGGGATGTTCCTCGAAGAATATCCTAAGCTCCTGGAGGATATCCGCCAGGGACTGGCCGGGCAGAATGCAGCTTTGGCTAGCAACGCGGCCCACCAGTTAAAGGGCTTATTGGCCCAGTTTGGGGCCGAGACAGCCCGTCAGGCGGCCTACGCTGTAGAATTGCCTGCCCGTCAGGGCGACTTGGCGTCGCTGCGCCAAAATCTCCAGATTCTAGAAGAGGCGATGCGCCGAGTTCATACTGATTTGGCCCAAATGGCCGGACTGGTTGAATGATCCCTCCGCTGCCGTGAAATGAACGTTCTGAATAGCAAACTCGTGAGGCGTTTCGACCTATGAACCCTGCCGGCCCGATGGAGATAGTCTGCGCGCATAGCCCGGACTCCGACGACGCCTACATGTTTTATGCATTGGCAACGCGGAAGATTCGCAGCCCGATAGTCCAATTCCGACATGTGCTCGAGGACATTGAGAGCCTGAACAGGAAGGCCATGGAAGGCGTCTACGAGATCACCGCCATCTCCTACCACGCCTACCCGTACCTCGCCGACAAGTATGTCTTGATGGCTAGCGGGTCGAGTATTGGGGACAACTACGGGCCGATGCTGGTATCTTCCTCGCCGACGAGCGTGGAGGAACTGGCCGGCAAACGGATCGCCATTCCAGGCAAGCTCACGACCGCGTATCTTGCGTTGCGCATCATGCAGCCCGACTTCGAACCGGTCGTGGTTCCCTTCGACCACGTCCTGGATGCTGTAAGGGAAAAAGTCGCTGACGCCGCGTTGGTGATCCACGAGGCGCAACTGACTTACGGCAAAGGCGGCTTTCATCTGGTCGCCGACCTCGGCAAGTGGTTTCGCAAGACCTACGACCTGCCCCTGCCCTTGGGCGCTAACGCCTTGCGGCGTAACATTATCGGCGCCGAGCGGGACGAGTGCTGCCGTCTGATGCGCGAGAGCATCACTTACGCCCTCGAGCACCACGAAGAGGCGCTGAACTACGCCATGCAGTTCGCGCGAGACCTGGAGCAACCGCTGGCGGAGAAGTTCGTCGGCATGTATGTGAACCATTACACCGTGGACGCTGGGGACATTATCCCCCGCGCCGCGCAAAAACTGCTGGACCTTGGCGTTGAAGCCGGCATCATTCCGAACCGGGTCGAAGTCGAATTCGTTCGCTAGCCAGCGGCCTCAAATCCGCGCCACGGCGCTCAAAATCGACTCGGCGGCTTCGGTGTTTTCTACAATGGAAGCATGAGGCTTATCGCCATCGTACTCGCGGCTACGCTCTGTGCCGCGGCGGCCCCCGATGGGGACGCGAAACAGAAAATCAGAGCAATCAAGGATTTCGCGCGACAGGGATCGACGGGCATCCCCTCTATATCCGGTTATCTGACGGATGAGAGTTCCGACGTGCGCCGCGAGGCGGTCAAAGCTCTCGTCGGCGTCGGCGGGCTCTCTACCCTCGACCCGCTGGTCACCGCCAGTCGCGACAACGATCCGGAAATCCAGCAGCGCGCCGTAGACGGAATGGTGAATTTTTACCTCCCGGGCTACGTCGGATCGGGCTGGATGGACTCGGTCCGCAAGGTGGGATCGAACGTCGCCGGCATGTTCGGCGACCAAAATGACCAGGTTATCGACCCGGACACGCCGGTTCGTCCGGAGGTGATCGAGGCAGTGATCCGCCAGATAGGCGGCGCGGCGTCGATCGAAGCCCGCGCCAATGCCGCGCGCGTCGCCGGCATTCTCCGTGCCCGCGCCGCTGTACCGGCCCTTTCGGCCGCTCTCAAGTCGAAAAGCGATGGGCTAATGTTCGAAGCGTTAATCGCCCTGCAGAAGATCCGGGATGCTTCCTCAGGACCGGCCGCGTTGTTTCTGGTTCGCGATCTCAACGAAAAACTACAGCTCGCCGCGATCGACCTGGTAGGCCTGCTGCGCACCACCGATGCTGCACCCGACTTGAAGCGCGTAGTTGAAAATGGCAATAAAAAACCGCGCCGCGCAGCGCTGGCAGCGTTGGGGCAGATTGCTGATCCCGGGAGTCTGGGCTACTTTGAGCGTTATCTCAACGACAAGGACGAGGGCATGCGCGCCGCTGCAGCCGAGGGAATTGGCCGCGTGGGCGCTCCGGCCGACAGGGCTCGAGTGCAGGAGATGTTCCAGAGCGAGAAGAAGGCTTCGCTGCGGCTTTCGCTGGCCTTCGCACTGGCCGGGTTGGGCGATATCGACGAGGCCACGGATGGCCCACTACGATACCTCAGCTCAAACCTGACGTCGCGCTCGTGGAAGGGCGTCGCCGCCCCGTTTCTAGCGGAATTGGCGCGCAAGCCTCAGGTCAGGCAAGTCATCCATCAACTGCTTACCGATCTTGGCGACAAAGACGAGTTGATGGGCCTCGCGGGAGTGCTGGCGCAGTCGGGCGGGCAGGACTCGATAGCGCCGCTGGAGCAGCTATCGCGGAATGCTGACCCAGCAGTCAGCAAAGAAGCCCTGCGCGCACTGCGGTTGATCAGAACTCGAACTTGAGGGAACGTCAATCCGCGCGCCTGAACGGAGCCGAGAGCAGGAGACGCTCCAGTCCCCTCTCGCGGAGTGATTGACATGGATCGTGCAGAATCCCTCGCCCTGACGCAAAAAAAAGAGGCAGGCCCGAAGGCCTGCCTCTTTTGATCTTTTGAATCAGCGAAAAGCTACTTCGCCTTCTTCTGTTTCTGCTGACCGACGCGGACCTTAAACTGTTTATTCTGCATTTCTTCCCACGCCTTCCAGTCGAAGCGCTTTTTGGCATCTTCGAGGTAGGCATCTGAGTCCGTGCCCTTCGGTACGACAGCCATCAGCGTCGCCCATTGGCCAGCCGGACCCTGAATACGAAAACGACGGACATTCGGGATCGCCATAACGATACCAATATAACACGGCGCCTCAATCCGGGGCTCGTCAGCCAAGCAGGTTCTGGAGAGCGGGCGCGAGCTGTGGCCAGGAGAATTGGAATCCGGCTTGCTCCGCTACTTCTGGAATCACATGCTGGCTGCGCAGGATCACACCGGCCATCTCTCCGTACAGCAGGCGCAGGGCGAAGGCAGGTACCGGCAGGAACGCGGGCCGGTGCAGGGTTGTCCCCAGAGTGCGCATGAATTCGCCGTTGCGTACGGCTCCAGGAGCGACGGCATTCACGGGTCCCTGAACCGTCGAAGTTTCCAAAGCCCAGGTGAAAAGTCGCATCAAATCTTCACGATGGACCCAGGAGAGCCACGCCTGACCTCCGGCCATAGGGCCGCCCAGTCCCGCGCGCACGATGGGCAGCATCTGGCCGAGCGCGCCTCCGCGCGGGTGGAGTACCATTCCGATGCGGACGCACACCACGCGAATGCCCGACTCACGCGCAAGCTCTGCGGCGCGCTCCCATTCCACGCAAACTTCCGAAAGGAAATCCGAGCCGGGGAGCGCCTGTTCGGTCAACGACTCGTCAGCGCGGTCGCCGTAGTAGCCAATCGCCGAGGCACTCACCAGCACGCTGGGCCGCCGCGGCAAAGCGGCTAGACTCTTTACCAGGGCTGCGGTGCCCTCCGCGCGGCTGGACCGGATGCGCCGCTTGACCTCCAGGCTCCACCTTTGAGCGATTGGCTCGCCCGCCAGGTGGATTACCGCCTCCGAACCTTCCAGCGATTCGCGGGGCGGTCCACCAGCCAGCGTGTCCCAGGCGAACCAGCCGGTCTGGGCCAACGGTTTGCGGCTCAAACAGCGGAGTTCGTGCCCGCTGGCCATGAGGTGCCGGCGTAATCCGGCCCCGATCAATCCGGTCGCTCCCGTGATGGTGATTCTCATGTCGCTGCTAAGCCCATGTTGAGCTTACCCCAATTTCGAATCACACTGAATCCGGCGCTACACCTGGCTGGCGCCGAAGTTGAAACGAACCGGATGCCACCCCGCTAAGCGATTCGGAGAGGATCCTGGCCTGTCAGTTCCAGAAGCGCAATCTCTCTGAGATAGCCATCGACGCTGGTCTTGCGCTTCATCCCCTCGTAGGACATGTAACGAATACTGCCAAAGATCGGCCGGGTCTGCCAGGGCCGGTCGTGCAGGCCGAAACACCACAAAATGCCGGTGTAGGTGTTCGGATCGCGGCCATCCAGGGCGTAGCGGTCGTGTATGTGGACCATCGTCTCCAGCGCAGCCTGGCAGGTGGACGACCATTCGATGATTTTCTTGCCCCAATACATGCGGTAATAGCCGTGGATTTTGCCGCGCAGCAGCATCTCCTTCTGACAGGCATTCCACAGTGCGTCGTGCGTCTGCGCTTGCTCAAATTGCTCGTAGCTGTAGCTGGGGTCGCGCCGGTCGTCAGCATGTTGTAGCAGCGTCTGGCGCGCCCAGGTTGGCAAATTCTCGAGACTTGCGAGCGACTCGACGTGCCGTGCGTAATTGAACGAAAGCTCCCGGCGAACAATCAGTTCTTCCAGGAACTCGTCGGCGATCAGGTCGTGCTCCGAGGCATGGCGCTGGGCCGCCAATGCGACTTCGAGCGAGGAGATCTGACCGAAGTGCAAGTAGGGGCTCAACCCCGAGGTGGCGTGCGCGGAGGGCTCGTTCCGGTCACGCGCGTAGCGCCTGAGATTCCGTTCGAGGAACCCGTCCAGGGCCTTCTCAGCGGCCAGTCGGCCTCCCGTGAAACTGATTGAAGGCCGGACCGAGTGGTCGATCTCGCAGGCGGCCACCAACGACGGGACCAGGCTGGCGGTGACTTCCGTATGGAAAGCAGGCACCGGCAACGTCCATTCATGAGCCACTTCAACCGCCGGGCATGGCTTCAGGTACCCCGGCAGCAGCCTCCTGATTTTTGGGCGGATCGTGTAGGCCGCGTACTCTCGTTTCTCCAGTCGGCTCATGGGCACGATGCAGCTCGAATCGACTACCTCGTAGCGCACTCCGAGCCGCTGCGGAACCGATGCGTTGTGTTTGGCCGCGATGTAGGTGGGATAGTCGTCCGAAACTACGCAGGCGGCGTCTCCGGCCAACCGGTAAAGCACGTCATTCGGGTCGGATAGGCGGCGGCGCAGGTAGAAACAGTAGCCGATGCCGAGTTGCCGCAGTCGCCGTGCCTGCTCTGGCACGCCCTCCAGGATGAAGGTGTGCAGACGGTCGTTCGCGCCCGGGTATGTGCACGTCAGCGCTTCGTAGTACAGCACGGGCAGGCCGAGTTCATTGGCCCGGTTCACGGCGTGGACGAGCGCGTGATTCGAGTCCACGCGCCGGTTCATCTGAGACCAGTACAGAACGAAACTGGCTTTCGGGTTAATGGTCGCTTGATTCAGCGCGCGAACGCGTTCCTGCACACTTAGACTGATGTCCGTGCACCGCGCTCAGGTGTAAGCGTTCGGCCGATGGCTTCAGCGGGCCGGGATGTCAATCGCAGCGGGGGCCGAATCCGCCTTGAGCGGGTTCACCATGTGGTGCTGCTCGTAATAGCCCGGCTGGACGCGTTCGACGATCTGGGCCGTGCTGCGCTCGATCATCGTAAAGAAGGGCTTGGGCGTAATACCGATCCAGAAAGCGGCGATCAACAGCGGCGCGAACACGACGATCTCGCGCAAGCTCAAGTCCTTGAGCGATTTGTTCTTATCGTTCAACTCGCCCAGCATCGTCCGCTGGAACAGCCAGAGCAGATAAGCGGCACACAGGGCGATCCCCAATCCGCAGCCCAGCGCCCACAGGACGGACACTTCGTATGCGCCCTTGAGGATGGTGATTTCGCCGATGAAGCCATTCAGCGGCGGCAAGCCCATGGAACTGAGCGCCGCGATCAGAAACACGGCGGTGTAGATGGGCATCACGCGGTACAGGCCCGTATATTCGGCGATCTCGCGCGTATGGCGCCGCTCGTAGACGATGCCCACGATCAGAAACAACATGCCGGTGGAGATGCCGTGGTTGATCTGTTGGATGATCGAGCCCGAGATCCCGGCCGGATTCAGGGCGACTATGCCGAGCGTGCAGAAGCCCATGTGGCTGACCGACGAGTACGCCACCAGCTTCTTCCAGTCCTTTTGCATCAGGCAGACGAACGCGCCGTAGATGATGGCGATGATGGACAGGATCGCGATGATGCTGACCACTCGCGGGTCCTTGGCCGTGTCGGGCAGCAGCGGCAGCGAGAAGCGCAGCAGGCCGTAGGTGCCCATCTTCAGCAGTACGCTGGCCAGGACGACGGAACCGGCCGTCGGCGCTTCGGTATGCGCGTCCGGCAGCCAGGTGTGGACCGGCCACATAGGCACCTTCACGGCGAAGCCGATGAACAGCGCCCAGAAGACCCACCACGCTTCGCCGGAACTGAGCTTCACGGCGATCAGGTCGGTCATGTCGAAGCTGTAGTGACCGAACTGGTCGTAGTACTGGAAGTACAGCTTTAGCACGCCCAGCAGCATCAGCATACTGCCGATCAGCGTGTAAATCACGAACTTCATGGAAGCGTAACCGCGCCGCTGGCCTCCCCAGATCGCGATGATGAAGTACATCGGGATCAGGGTCAGTTCCCAGAATAGGAAAAACAGCAGCAGATCGCGCGCCGCAAACACGCCCAGCATGCCGAACTGCAATAGCAGGAAGTGGCCGTAGTATTCCTTCAGCCGTTCGCCGATCGCGTTCCAACTGGAGAGCATGGCCAGGAACCCGACCAGCGTGGTCATCAGGATCAGCAGGGCCGCATACCCGTCCACACCCAGGTGCCAGGAAGCGCCGAGCGACGGAATCCAACTCACTCGTTCTTCAAACTGGAAATCCGCCTTGGCGTTGAAACTAAACCACAACGGCAGGGAAACCAGGAATCCGAGGAGAAAGACAGCGTTGGCCCAGAGCTTTATGAGCCGCTCTTGCGTGGCTGGGATGAAGAACAGGACGAGGAGCCCGGCTAGGGGAGTGAGGAGGATGACGCTGAGGAGGTGACCCATATTGGCGGAACCAGCCAAACCGTCATTCTAACCTAGCACGCACACAAATGGAGGAGTTTATCCTGAATCGCGGTACTCTGCTGGAACGGCTTTCCGGATGGCCTTGCTCAGATGCGCTTGCGATTGAACGTTTCCGTGCCGCGCACCGACGGTTGCGTCCCTCAGAAAATGTCCGGACGGCGTCTACTCTCGCGGGGCAATACCCAGCGCACGCATTTTCTTGTACAGATTGCTGCGTTCGAGGCCCAGCACTTCCGCCGTGCGGGAGACGTTTCCGCCCGACTCTTCCAGTTTTTTCAGGATGTAGTCGCGCTCAGCGGCCTGGCGCACGTCGTGGAGACTGGCTGGACGGTCCGGGCCGCGCGCGGCTTCCGGCCGGCGGGGCGCGGGCAGCGGGATGTGCCGTTCATCGACGCGGACCTGCGGATTCATGATCACGATCCGCTCCATCAGGTTTTTCAACTCGCGCACGTTCCCCGGCCAGCTGTAGAACCGCAGCACCTCAATCGCCTCGGGCGTCAGTTCCTTGTGTTTCCGGCCATACGAGGTGGCAAATTCGTGCAGAAAATGCTCCGCCAGCAGCGGGATGTCCTCAACGCGCTCGCGCAATGGCGGAACGGCGAAAGGGATTACGTTCAAGCGGTAAAACAGATCCTCCCGGAAGTTGCCGCGTTCGATCTCGTCTTCCAGCGTTTTGTTGGTCGAGGCGATCACCCGCACGTCGGTTTGAACGGCTTCGGACGAACCGATGGGCTCGAAGCGCTGCTCGTCCAGCACACGCAGCACCTTGGCCTGCGTGCGCAGGCTCATGTCGGCCACTTCGTCGAGGAACAACGTCCCTCCGTGGGCCTTTTCGAACTTGCCGGACTTGTCCTCGCTCGCGCCCGCGAACCCGCCCTTGCGGTGGCCGAATAATTCGCTTTCAATCAGATCTTCCGGAATGGCAGCGCAGTTCAGTTCGACGAACGGGGCCTCGGCGCGGGCGCTGCAGGCGTGAATCGCGTGCGCCACCAGTTCTTTGCCGGTGCCGCTTTCCCCGTAGATCAGCACGCGCCCGTTGGTCGGGGCCATCAGCGCGATCTGCTGCCGCAGGGCCTTCATAGGAACGCTTTCACCGATGATCGTCAGGTTGCCCCGCCCGATGGTCCGCAGTTCTCGTAATTCCAGGCGCAGCCGCCGCTGTTCGATGGCGTTCCGCACCACCACCATCACTTTCTCGATGGTCAGAGGCTTTTCCAGAAAATCGAATGCGCCAAGCTTGGTGGCGCGCACGGCGGCTTCAATGCTGCCGTGGCCGGAGATCATGACGACCACCGGCCGCTCCGGGTCCGCCCGCTGCTCTATCTTGTGGAGTGTTTCCAAGCCGTCGATGCCGGGCATCCAGACGTCAATCAGGGCAACGTCGAACTTCTCTGCCTCGAGGATTGCCAGGCACTCCTCGCCGCTGGCTGCGGTGGCCGTCTCGAAGTCCTCGTCCTCAAGCACGCCTGAGAGGGACTCCCGGATACCCGGCTCGTCATCGACGATCAAAACTCGATTGCGTTTCATTCAGTCCTATGCCGGCGCAACCGTGGTCTTGGGCTGCGGTTCGCTCCCGGCGGGGAGATATGCCGGAAGCTCAATGATAAAGCGCGCGCCGGCGGGAGGGTTATCCTCGACGCGAATCGTGCCCCGGTGCTCGTTGACGACATTGCTGACAATCGCCAGACCCAGCCCCGTCCCGCGCTGTTTGGTCGAGAAATAGGGCAGGAACAGTTTCGACTTGTCCTCTGTGGAGATGCCGCACCCGGTGTCGGAGATGCAGAGCTCCATGGTGTCGGGCGCGGTCAGGGACGTGGATATCGCGAGTTCCTTGTAGGGGACGTCCTGCATCGCTTCCGCCGCGTTGTCCACCAGGTTTACCACCGCGCGCTTGAACTGCCCCGCATCGAGCAGCACGGGAGGCAGGTCGGGTGCCAGATCTACTCGCATGGTCACGCCGCCCAGGCGCCCTTCAAAGACGGCCAGCGCTTCGCGTACTGCAATATTGAGATCGGCCTTCACCGGATGCGCGGACGGGAACCTCGCAAATTGAGAGAACTCGTCGGCCAGCGTCTTCACGCTGTCCACTTCCCGGCGGATGGTCTCGCAGCACTTCTCCACGATCAGCCGCACTTCCGCGGGCGGATTCAGCTTGTCGATCTGGCGTTGAATTCTCTGAGAACTGAGGGCGATGGGTGTCAGCGGGTTCTTCAATTCGTGGGCGATGCGGCGCGCTACCTCGTGCCAAGCTTCCGCCTGTTGGGCTCGCAGCAGATCGGTAGTGTCCTCGATCACGATCACGTAGCCGCTGGTCACGGCGGGCGATAGGGCCGCTACGGTCACAGACAGGTGGCGGCTGCCGCCAGCCACCGGGAACTCAAGCTGACGCGAGGAGGACCCGGTGCGGCGCGCGCTCTTGAGTAGGCGCCCCAGGTCCGCGCCCATGTCGGCGGGAATCAGTTCGGCCAGATGCTGCGGGTCCGCGGCGCGCGGGAAGATGCTGTGGAACGCCCGGTTGGTCAGCCGGACCGTGCCGTCGGCGTCAAGCGATACGACGCCAGTCGGAATGCTCTCCAGCACCGCCTCGATGAATCTCCGCCGCCGCTCCAATTCGTTGCGGTTGGTCTCTAGGTCCTGGGTCATTTCATTGAATGCCCGGACCAGGGTCGCGAACTCGTCCGTCGCCGCGACCTGCACTCGATACGCCAGGTTCCCGCCGCGCACCGCCCGCGCCGCATCCAGCAGGGCCGTCACCGGACCCGTGACCTGGCGGGCCAGGAACAAGGCCACCCAAACCGCAATGAAGAGCACGAACAGGGTAATTAGAACCAGCAGTTGCAGGTAGAAACGCCGGGTACCTTTCTTTGTGGCAGCCAGTTGATCGTAATCCGCGATGTAGCTGTTCAACTGCTGGGTGGTTTCCTGAATGTCGAGTGGCATCCGCACGACGACGACGGCTTCGCCCAAGCTGGGGATGGGTGCCTGGCCCCGTACTTCCTTGCCTGGACCGCGCGTTTGCGCCTTCTGCCCCGGCGGCGGTTGAGCGGCCTCGCACACCATGATCTGGCCGCCATCGGTCCGCTGAATCCAGGCTCTTTCGACGCCGGTGCCGGAGCAGGCGCCCGCGAAGAACTCGGCCGGCAGGTGCCCCGACCTGACGAAGTCCTGCGTTTCGTCCGCGTCGGCCAGCCACAGTGCAAGCGCTGCGGCACGCTGATGCGTCTCCTTCTCGAGCGTTGCTCCGATGTCCTCGAGATTCAGGCGAACCGCCTGGCCCGGTCGGCTGAACCACTTGTCGAGATTACGGTTCAGCACCTCGACGCTCCACAGCACCAGGAACATGGTCGGCAGGAAGCACAGGCTCAAGGCCGCCACCAGGATCTTGGTGCGGATCTTTGAGCCCTCGACCCCGGCTCGGCGCGCGATGTAGAGCTTGATGGCGTCCCGGAACAGGATGAAGGCCAGCAGCACGGTCAGCAGGAACGTGAAGGTCGAGAGGCCCCAGTACACGTAGGTCTGCTGCGGGCTGGTCGGGCCGTACTCGCCGGTGCTGAACGAACCCTGGTAGAGGACCACGGCCAGCAGCACGGTCAGCAACCCGATTCCAGCGCCGAATTTGAATTTGTGGCTCACTTGGCGCGAAAGATCCTGCTTTGAAGATTATAGGCGGTTCGCACGGATGAGTATCCCAGTTCGCGCTTTGGCCGGTTACTCAAGGCGGGTGGAACTGCGCCGTCGGGGAGGCCCCAAGGCAGGGGTATCACGCGGCTCTCCAGACGGTGGACAATGGAACAGAACAGCCGAAATGAACGGCGGGAATCCTCCGCCCCGGATTAGCACTGTAAATGCGTCGAGTCTTCTATCTAACCTGCGCTCTCATCGCGTACGGGTCGCTTTACCCGTTCCATTTCGTCGCGCGGAATTCACCGCTGGGCGTGCTCTCCGTCTTCGCGAATTCACTGCATGTACGCCTGGACCGGGGCGAAATCCACGATCTGCTGTTGAATCTCCTGATTTACATCCCGGTGGGGTTCTTCTTTGTGCTCGACGAGCGGGATCATCGTCCCGCCTGGAGACGGTGCCTGCATGCGACTCTCGCGGGCGCGGCCCTGTCGCTGTGCATGGAAACCGCTCAATACTGGGTCGAATCACGCCAGCCGAGCCTGATCGACCTGCTTACTAACACGATTAGCGCGGGCGCCGGGGCGGTGCTGGGCCTGCTCTTTTCTCATCGGGCCAGGCAAGCCTTCGATACGCTGTCCGAGACTGTACTGGGCCATCCGTCGTCCGCGCTGTTTCTGGGATTGCTTTGGTTTGCCGCGCTGTTCACTCCGGGGGATTGGGGCCGGTCGGGCGCGCTACTTCATATCCGGGCGATGCGGGCAGCGCCGCACCTAGCCCCCGGACAGGCTCTGGTCTGCCTCAGTCAGTGGCTGGGGATGGGAGCTCTGGCGGCTGCGATCATGGGCAGAAAGCGCGCGGCCATCGTCCTGCTGATCGCCGGACTGGCCACTCCGATCAGGTTCCTCGTGCCCGGTCAACACCCTGAACTCCATGATTTCATTGGGTCGGCAGCGGCCATCTGCATCTGGTGCGTGCCCGTGCTCAGAAAGCGTTTGAGTACGGCGATGGTCGCCTGCCTGCTCGCCGGCGGGTTGATGATAGAAGAGTTGCGGCCGTGGAACTTCTCCAGCCACGTTTCCAGTTTCCAGTGGATTCCCTTCCTATCCATGCTTGGTTCTCCCGATTGGTTTCCGACGCTGCTGGTTCTGTTCCGCAAGGCGGCGTTCTATGGGACCACGGTTTGGGCCATCGCGCGGGCTGGATTTGGAGTGCCTGGAGCGCTGGTGTTTGTCGCGCTTGAACTTGGAATGCTGGAGTTGGCACAGATCTTCATTCCCGGAAGAACGGCTGAAACCACCGACCCAATCCTAGCCGTGGTGTTGGGAGTGATCCTGCTCCAATTCGACCGTAAGTTCGGCGCGGATCCCGGCGTTGGCACCGCACTCACGGAGTCTCCAGGCCGAATCCCGGCGGGAACGTCAGCCACCAAGACTACTCCCGGGATCCGTGCGACGACCCCACCTGCGGCTGCGCGGCCCGCTGCGTCCGGGGTTTGGACCGGCGGGAGACGGCGCAGACTCTGACGGATCCGCGGTGCGGTCCAGGACGGCTAGGTGAACCGTTCTTAATGAATGGCGGCGGTCACACCTCCTGCCGCTATTCCGCGAATTTGATCACTCGCTCGTAACCTCAAACGCTTTAACGCTTTACTGGCTGGATTCCATGCGGTGCCGTCCGCCGGTATGCGCTGAGCGCACTCCGGCGCGTGCAGTATATGGCGTGACGAGACGCAAACCCTCCAAACTTCCCGCCAGACCCAAGCTGAAGCGCGGCCCGGCTCCCGAACCTGCTGCAGCCGACCGCTTGGACGCTGCCGTCCACCAGATTTTGCAGAAACTCAAAGCCGGAACTCCCGTGCGGCTGCCCGGCCTGGGCATCCTGCGCCCCGGCCCTAAGAACTCGGTCCTGTTTGATTTGCTGCACGTCGCCGAGCCGAAGGAGGAGCCAGATGCCAGCGCCAAGCAACGCCGCCGTTGAAGCCCCGTCTCCGTCGTTGCCGGCGAAAGACCTGGCGTCCGCACGCCACGTCGCAGCGGTCATCCAAGCTTCGCTGAGGGAAGGCCGCCGCGTTGAGATCGAACGCCTGGGTGAATTTCGCCCGGTTTGTGGAGGCGGCTTCCGGTTCGTGCCGGAGAACAGACCCTGCGTTTTCCTGGCGTATGTCAGCGAGGACGCCGCAAAAGTGGAGCGTCTCAGTGAAATCCTGGAAGCGGCCGGATTCGACGCCTGGATGGACCGCCTGAAACTCCTGCCTGGACAGAACTGGCCGCGCGCCATCGAGCGTGCCATCGAGAACGCCGACTTCTTCGTAGCCTGTCTCTCGCGCCACGCGGTGAACAAACGGAGTTGTTTCCAGGGGGAGATGCGCTTCGCTCTGGATTGCGCCCGGCGAATGCCGTTCGATCAGGTCTACTTTGTGCCTGCCCGGCTGGAAAACTGCTCCGTTCCGCTACGCATCGAGCAGCAACTCCAGTGCGTGGATCTGTTTCCGGACTTCGACGCTTCGGCCAAGCGGCTGATCTGCTTCGTCCGTTCGGAAATGCGCCGGCGGCGCACGCTATGAGATCGCTGGCTCCGGACGGGCTCAATAGCCCATGATCTGGTAGCCGGCATCGACGTAGATGACGTTGCCGGTCACGCCGCGGCCGAGATTGCCGGCCAGGAACACGGCGGTGTCCGCGACTTCGGCCGGCTCGGCGTTGCGGCGCAGCGGTGCTTTCTCGGCGACGAACTCCAGAATCGTCGAGAAGTCCTTGATGCCGCGCGCGGAGGCGGTCTTGATCGGTCCGGCGGAAATCGCATTCACGCGAATGTTCTTTGGGCCGAGGTCGGCGGCCAGGTAGCGCACACTGGCCTCGAGCGCGGCTTTGGCCACACCCATCACGTTGTAATTGGTGATGACGCGCTGCGAACCGAGATACGACAGCGTCATGATGGAGCCCCCCGCAACCATGGCCGGAGCGACGGCGCGGGCAACGGCCACCAGCGAGTAGCAACTCACCTCATGGGCCAGCAAAAAGCCTTCGCGCGAGGTGTCCGAAAACGGCCGGGCCAGATCTTCACGGTTGGCAAAGGCGATCGAATGCACGACCGCGTCCAACTGTTCGCCTTCGGCCAGCAGGATCTCCGAGAGGTGCCGGATGTCGGCCTCCTGCGTCACGTCGCACGAGAGAATCCGGGAGGCGCCGAGTTCCTCGGCCAGTTCCTCAACCGTGTCCTTCTGCCGGTCGCCCTGGTAGGTCAGAATCAGGTTCGCGCCTTCCCGGCGGAACGCTTTCGAGATAGCGTAAGCGATGCTCCACCGGTTGGCGAGGCCAAGAACCAGGGTATTTTTGTCCTTGAGAAGCTGAGACATGAATTATCCAGTATAACGCACGGACTTTGTAAACCCGCATAAACACAAGGGTTTGACGCGGGGGATAGCGGGTTAGCGGATGGGCACGGGCGAGCCGCCGGCCTTCACGCTGCGCAGAGAGGCGTCCATGAACTCGAACATCTCCAGCGTTTCCTGCTGCGGTACCGGGGAGACGCCGGTGTTGAAGAACTTGAGGATTTCAACCACCAGGGACCGATATCCGGTGTACAGGTCCTTCTCATTCGTGTGGACCTCTTTGGCGGAGAAGACCGTAGCACCGTAGGAAGAGTACGGCCGGATGAGCCGCAAAACGCCGATTTTGCCGTCTTTCCAGCGGCCGGCAATCACGTCCTGGTCGGCGGTGGAGGTGCGCCAGACCTGCCCGCAGCCTGGGCCGAGGATTGAGTAAAGCATCTCGACGCCGTGGATGCCGTACCAACTCAGGTCGAGTTCGTGGTGCGATTCCTGCGGACCGGGCGCCCACACGGATGCCCCGAGCAGGCCGGCGATGCGGAGCGCGGGGATCCCGTCGCTGAAGCGCAGCGAGGAAGCCGTGAACCACGGCACGCCCGCCTCCTTCGCGACCCGCGCGATTTCGAGCGCATCGCGCAGGGTTGAAGCCAGCGGCTTGTCGATGAAGACCGGCTTGTGGCCCTTGAGTATCTCGCGGAACTGCGCGAGGTGCGGGCGTCCGTCCACACTCTCCAAGAGCACCGCATCCACCTTGGTCAGCAGGGTTGCGATGTCCGGCACTATCTCCACACCGTACTTGGAGTGCAATTCTTCGGCGTACTTGTCTACCCGGCTGGCGCTCTCCGCGACGTCCGGGCTGCCGCCCTTATAGGCTGCGACGATGCGAGCCCCCGGCAGGTGCTCGGGCGTAGCAGGATCATTCAACAGCGAGGTGAAAGCGACGGCGTGCGACGTGTCTGTGCCCACAATCCCCAACCGGAGATCAGCGGCAAAAGCCTGGTGGCGCGCGCACAAGATCAATCCGGCCACGAGCGTAAAGTAACGGAGCAATTCGGGATACCCCCCAGGGGGCATTGTACACTGAGGGTTCCCGTGGACCTCACGACTCCGATCACCTACGTCAAGGGCGTCGGTCCACAGCGTGCCGGAGCGCTGGAAGCCAAAGGGCTCGCGACGGCCGGCGATCTGCTCTTTTACGCCCCCTTCCGCTACGAGGATCGCACCAACGTCAAACCCCTGAACGATCTCGCGCCTGGTGAAATGGCGGCCGCCATGGCAACCGTACACTCGGTCGCCACACCGAAACTGAGCCGCCGCAATCTCGGCATCGTGGAGGTGGTTTTCACCGACGGAGCGGGCGGCAGGCTGGTGGGCAAGTGGTTCCACGCGGCGTCGTTTCTAACCAAAATCCTCGAACCCGGGGTGCGTGTCGCGCTGTACGGAAAAGTGGAATTCGACACGTATTCGCGGGAACTGTCGATGCTGCACCCCGAGTACGAAGTGCTGCGCGGCGACGAAGACGAGGGTGACGAGAGCCTGCACACGGGACGGATCGTCCCGGTTTACGAGGCCGTAGGCAAGCTGAACACGCGGCTGTTCCGCGCGGTGTTGAAGCGGCTGACCGATCAGTTGCCGTCCATGCCCGACGCATTGCCCGAGACGATCCGCCAGCGCCTAGGACTGCCGGGGCTCGAAACCGCCGTGCGCGAACTGCACTTCCCTCCGGCGGGCACCGATCTGCGCTTGCTCAACAACTTCCGCTCCCCCGCGCAGAGCCGCATGATCTTCGAGGAGTTCTTCTGGCTGGAAACCGGCCTCTCGCTCAAGCGGCGGCAGGCTCAGACCGAGCACGGCATCGCATTTGCGCTCACCGATCGCGTGCGCGAGCAAGTGAAGCAGATGCTGCCGTTCAAGCCCACGGCGGCGCAGAAGAAAGTCCTGGGCGAAATCGCACGCGACATGGCCTTGCCCATCCCGATGAGCCGGCTGCTGCAAGGGGACGTAGGTAGCGGCAAAACGATTGTGGCAGCGCAGGCGGCCGTGATCGCCATCGAAAACGGCTATCAGGCAGTTCTGCTCGCGCCGACCGAGATCCTCGCCGCCCAGCACGCCGTCAACTTGCGCCGGATTTTCGAGCCGCTGGCCTATCGCATCGTGCCGCTTACGGGATCGATGACGAAGAAGGAGAAGGAACTGGTCAAGCGCTCGCTAGCGTCCGGGTACGCCCAGATCGCTGTGGGCACGCACGCGCTGCTGGAGGGGGACGTCGAGTTCCACAAACTCGGGCTGGCGATCATCGACGAGCAGCATCGCTTCGGCGTGCTGCAAAGAAAAGCGCTGCAGCAAAAGGGAGTCTCCCCGGACGTGCTGGTGATGACCGCTACGCCAATTCCGCGCACGCTGGCGCTGACGATTTACGGCGACCTGGACGTGTCCACCATCGATAGCCTGCCCCCGGGCCGCAAGCCGATCCAGACGTTTCACAAAACGCACATCGAGATCGAGCTGGTGTATAGCTTCGTGCTGCGCGAGGTGCGCCAGGGTCGGCAGGCCTACATCGTGTATCCGGCCATTGAGGAGTCAGAGACCATCGCCATGAAAGCCGCGCAAAAGGCGTATGCCGAGCTTTCGACGCACGTATTTCCCGACTTGAAAGTGGGCCTGCTGCATGGCAAGCTTCCGGCCGAAGAGAAGGAAGCCACGATGGCTGCATTCCAGCGCGGCGAGGTGCAGGTACTGGTCTCCACCACTGTGATTGAAGTGGGTGTGGACGTACCGAACGCCACGGTCATGGTGGTTGAAAACGCGGAGCGCTTCGGGTTGGCTCAGATCCACCAACTGCGGGGCAGGGTAGGGCGCGGCAGCGAGCAAAGCTATTGCGTTTTGGTCACCGAGAAACTGAACGATACGGGGAGAGAGAGAATCCGCACGCTGGTTGACTCGTGCGACGGATTCAAGATCGCCGAAATGGACCTGCGCTTGCGGGGGCCGGGAGAGTTTCTGGGCACCAAGCAATCTGGTCTTCCTGTGTTCCGCATCGGTAACCTGATCAGGGACTCGGAGATTCTGGTGCTGGCGCGGCACGAGGCCCAGAGCTTCGTGGCGAACCCGCCATCGCCTGAGGCGCTGGACGATGCGCTGCGATACGTCCACGACCAATGGCAGCGGCGCTACGGGTTGGCGCTCATCGGATAGTGGGACAGACGATCGCTTGCGTCGTCTGTCTGTCCGTGCCAGCGAACAGCACGCGACAGAGGACGCAAGCGATCATCCGTCCTACTTGTTCCGGACCTGCGGCCATCCAGTTTCGAGTGAGAATGAAGTTACTATGCGTGTGATTGGCGGAGAGTTCCGCAGCAGGAAGCTCAAGACCCCGGCCGGCGATTCCGTGCGGCCTACCCCCGACCGGCTGCGGGAAGCGCTGTTCAATATCCTGTCGCCGCGGATCGTCGATTCGGTATTTCTGGATGCGTACGCGGGTAGCGGCTCGGTGGGCATTGAAGCTCTTAGCCGCGGGGCGAAGAGGTCGATTTTCATCGAGAAGAGCCGCGCGGCGCTACGAGCCTTGCAGGAGAACATTGCCGCGCTAGGGATCAAGGAGCGGTGCGAAGTCTGTCCCGACAGCGCGTCGACAGTGATCACGCGATTTGCGGCCGACATCGTGTTCCTCGACCCACCGTACCCGCGCGAGATTGAATACGTACGCTGCCTGGAGGCGTTGGGCGGGCAGCCGCGGCCGCTGATCGTCGTTCAGCACACTTCGAAATTCACGAGCCAGCTCAAAGAGCAATACGGAGCCTTAAGGCGGGTCCGCCTGGTGAGTCAAGGCGACAATTCGATGAGCTTCTACGAGCCGCGCGAGTAGCCTGGCTCTTCGCTCAACTGCCGCTTCATCTGTTGAGCATCGTGTCTGCGCGATCGTCCAGGCACCTGGACCGCGCAGGACCGGAGCCTACGCGCGGACTGGACCGCTCTCTGACGTTCCCGGCTCGGAACTGGAGTAGACGACAGCAGGCGTCTTTCCCGAGCCAGGGCGGGGGCGACGCGTTCGGGCCGCAACCGGCACAGATCGCGCATGGTCGCGACCGTCACTAGGTCCCTTCCCAGAACTCTCACGGCTCAAATCCTCCCTGAACCCCAGCCATACCTCGCCGAACCTCGCCATCTCACGTCAGGCGTACTAAGGCGTGGTCACTTTCTGTAGAACACATCGTACATGAATGCAGAGGCGCACAGAGCCACTAAGGAACAAGGAACCATGAAACTCTTTTCGAAGTTAGTAGTTACCAGCGCGGTGATCGCCCTCGCTTTCATTTCCACCGCCAATGCACAGAGCATGCGCATTGATGTCCCGTTTGGCTTCAGAGCCGGCAACGCGACCCTGCCCGCAGGCACGTACAAGGTCGATCTGAATCTGACTTCTCAACGCGTGGCGTTGAGTCAACTGGACGGGAAGGCGAGTTGCTTCCTCACGGTCAAAGCCTTTGACGGAAAGGGCCAAGTCAACAACGGGTCGTTGGTGTTTCACCAATACGGCAGTTCGTACTTCCTCTCAAAGGTGCGTGCCGTGGGTGCCAGCACCGCGGAAATGTTTACAACCCGGGCCGAACGTGAACTCGCCAAGGCGCAGCCCGCGGTGAGGCCGACGACAGTGATTGCACTCGGACGGTAAGCCCATTTTGCCGCTCTACGCGACGTGCGCGGCTGTCACCGGCCGCGCGCATCGAAAAACTTCGGCCTGACGGATCTCTGCTGACCGGCCCGCAACAGCCGGCAGCCGAGAGATCCGCCAGGCCCCTTCCAGCGGAGCTCAAAAACTTTACATCCAACCAGCGAACCGAAACGGGGGGATCTCGTCTCTAATACAAGCCGGCAATCAGCATTGGCATTGGCAGGCTGCGACTACGACTTCCGGCACGGAAACCATGCGCGACCTCGAACCCTCGAAGCCTGCTCCCATTTCGCCACACGCGGCTCAGAAGCCTGCCGATGGGCGCGAGGGGAGGCTTGATTCGTGGAAGGAAATCGCCAGCTACCTGAATCGCGGGGCTCGAACGGTCCAGCGCTGGGAGCGCGAGGCCGGACTGCCAGTACATCGACTGCAGCACGAGAGGCTCGGATCCGTGTACGCCTGGCGCGGTGAACTTGACGCATGGTGGAAGAGCCGCGGTTCGCTTGTAGATAAACCGATTGCGGAAGATGCTCCGGAATCCCCCTCCATCGCCGTGCTGCCCTTTTCCGACCTGAGCCAGGGGAAAGATCAGCAATATTTCTGCGAAGGCACCGCCGAAGAAATCATCAGCCGTCTGGCTCGCATCAAGGCGATTCGCGTTGTCTCGCGGACCTCTGCATTCCATGCGAGTGCCCTCACCAGCGACCTGCGGGAGCTCGGGCGCCGGCTGCGTGTGGCGACGATCCTGGAGGGGAGTGTGCGCAAAGCGGGCGATGTGTTGCGCATCACTGTCCAATTGGCCGATGTAGAGACGGGCTATCACCGCTGGTCCGGCCGATTCGACAGTGAAATCAATGACCTTTTCGCGATTCAGGATGAAATCGCGCGCAGCGTCGTTGAAGCGTTGCAGGTGGACCTGACTGCGAACGAGAGCGCCGCGCTGCACCTGCTGCCCACTTCCAACTTGCGCGCATACGACACCTATCTGCGCGGCCGCCAATACTACTACCAGTTCGGCGTAAAGAACATGGAATCGGCGGTCCATCTGTTCGTGCAGGCGATCTCGCTCGATCCCAAGTTCGCTCATGCCTACGCCGGGTTGGCCGACTGCTGGTGTTATCTCTATCTCTACTCTGACCGGACCGAAACCATCCTCGAGCAGGCGTTGTGGGCCAGCAGCAAAGCCATCGAGATGGCTCCGGATTCAGCCTCAGCCCTTGCCTCTTATGGCTTCGCCCTCTCGATCTCCGGACGCGATGCTGAGGCGGAAGGTGCCTTTGAGACTGCGGCCCGCGTCGATGCGCAGTTGTTCGAAGCGCGCTATTACTACGCCCGGCACTGCTTTGTACGAGGCCGGGTGCACAAGGCGGCAGAGCTATACGAATCGGCTATGCGCGTTCGCCCCGACGACTACCAGTCGCCGTTGCTGGTCGCGCAGTTGTACAGCGATGGCGGCCGTTCCGAAGACGCTGCTGCCATGCGGCGCCTGGGCATCAAACTCGCTGAAGAGCACCTGAAAGTGAATCCGTCGGACTCTCGCGCGCTCTATCTGGCGGCCAACGGACTGGTAGCGCTGGGAGACCGCGAGAGCGGCGAAGCCTACGTAAAGCGCTCTCTGCAGGTTTCGCCTGAAGATCCGATGCTACTCTACAACGTGGGATGTGTTTACTCGCTGCTGGGCCGCGTTGAGGCCGCCCTGGAATGCCTGGATCAGGCGGCGGCGCGCGGGATGACACAAAGGGGCTGGTACGAGCACGACAGCGACCTGGCGCCCCTGCGCGATCATCCGCGATTCCAGCAACTGCTGGTGGGGCTACCGTAGGCGATTAGTACCTGCTTGAGTTACTAAACTGACCAACGGCGCATTCGCCCGCGACAAGACAGGCAACTTTCCGCTCGGCCCGCCGGCCACTGCCCTCGTTGTGAGGAGCCTCAGCCTCCACGAGTTGACCGGCCCTGCTCCCCTATTTCGAAATGCCTGTTGCGCCCGCCTCCGGATGGAGACTGAAACTCCGCCCATGACACGCCAAAGTGCGCCAACGCTCCAGTGGCGCGCTAAGGCGCTCTCGCTTTTTCCGAAACTGATCGTCAATGGATACAGACAGGCACACAGCCGTTGAAGAAACAAGGAGCAGATACAATGAGAGTCATCTCGAAGCTGGCAATTTCGAGCGCGGTGATCGCCCTCGCGCTCATCTCCACAGCCAATGCGCAGAGCATGCGCGTTTCCGTTCCGTTCGGGTTCCGGGCCGGCCAGCAATTGCTTCCGGCAGGCACTTACAACGTTGAAGTCAGCCAACAGAATCGGCGCGTCACGCTGACTCAACTGGAAGGCAAAGCCGGCTGTTTCGCAGCGGTCAAGTCCTACAGCGGATCGGGTATGACGGGGCAGGGCAAGCTGGTATTCAATCAATATGGGAGTTCCTACTTTTTGACGCATGTGACTCCTGCAGGTGCGACCAGCGCAGCGGAGTTGTTCAGTAGCCGGGCCGAGCGGGAGCTGGCCAAAGTGGAGAAGCCCGTCAAGACCGTGGTGGTCGGCGTCTCCGGCATGTGAGAGCCGCATGAGTCTGCTGCTCAGCCCGGCGCAGGACCGTGGCGCGCAGCGAGAGCCTGGGCCCGGCCAATTCCCCACCTGCATTCCCGGCGGATCTCCCCGAACCGGCCCGAAAAGGGCAGCTTCGGGCAGATCCAGCCGGGCTTTCTTTTGCGACGAATCCCTAATCAGTCACGCTCGAAAAACGGAACAACCACGCGGGGAAGGCGTCTATTGCTGGGACGGGCGTGCGGCCCCGGTCCTGCGGGGTGGAATCTGCCGCCGCTCGCCGGGCGAACCATGAGCGACTCCAAGTCCGCGAACACTCTACCGGCCCCACCGTATGGCGCGAATCAGACTATTGAAGCGCGTGGGGCGAGGCTGGACTCCTGGAAGGAGATTGCGAGCTATCTGAAGCGGGGAGTTCGGACGGTGCAACGCTGGGAAAGCGAAGCCGGGCTCCCCGTGCACCGGCTGCAGCACGAGAAACTCGGCTCGGCATACGCCTGGAAGAGCGAACTTGACGCGTGGTGGAAGAGCCGGGGAGCGCACCTCGACAGACCAGCCGGCAGCGCCGGGACAGCCACTCCCTCGATAGCGGTGCTGCCCTTCTCCGACTTGAGTCAGGAACAGGACCAGCAGTACTTCTGCCAAGGTATTGCCGAGGAGATCATCAGCCGCCTGACGAAGGTCCAGGCAATTCGAGTAGTCTCCCGCAGCTCCGCATTCCACGCAAATGCACTGGCCAGCGATCCGCGCCAATTGGGCCGCAGGCTCCGCGTGGGTGCGCTGCTCGAAGGAAGCGTGCGCAAAGCGGGCGGCAGGCTGCGCATCACCGTCCAACTGTCGGATGTCGAAACGGGCTATCAGCGCTGGTCCGGGCGATTCGACCGTGAGTTCAGCGACGTTTTTGCGATTCAGGATGAAATCGCGCGCTGTGTGGTCGAGGCGTTGGAGGTGGACTTATCCGCAAATGAGAAAGCGGCACTGCAGGTCCTGCCGACCTCCAATTTGCGCGCCTACGAATACTATCTCCAAGGCCGCCAGCACTACTATCAGTTCGGCCCGAGGAGCATGGACTCGGCGGTTCATCTCTTTGTCCAGGCGATTTCGCTCGATCCCAATTTCGCCCAGTCCTACGCGGGTCTGGCCGACTGCTGGTGCTACATCTACCTTTACTCCGATCGCAGCGGGACGGTTCGGGAGCAGGCCGAGTGGGCCAGTCGCAAGGCCCTGGAACTGGTGCCCGACTCGGCGCATGCACACGCTTCTTATGGTTTCGCGCTGTCCGTCTCGGGACGGGACGCCGAGGCAGAGCAGGCCTTCGAGACCGCCGCACGCCTCGATCCAGCGCTATTTGAGGCGTGGTACTTCTACGCGCGCCATTGTTTCGTTCGAGATCAGGGGCAGAAGGCGATTGGACTCTACGAGGCGGCCATGCGCGTCCGGCCGGACGACTATCAGTCGCCGTTGCTGGCGGCTCAGATCTACGACGATTACAGGCGCCCGGCCGACGCAATTGCAGCCCGCCGCCGAGGTATCCGGCTCGCGGAGGAGCACATGAAGGTGAACCCGGAGGACGCCCGGGCGCTGTACATGGCGGCCAATGGATTCGTCGCTCTGGGAGACTCTAAACGCGGTCTGGAGTATGCGCAAAGGGCTGTTGATGCTCGCCCCGAGGACCCCATGCTGCTCTACAACGTCGGCTGTATCTACTCGATGCTCGGCCGGTCTGAGGATGCGCTGGAGTGCTTGGAGCGGGCGGCAGCGCGCGGGCTGACGCAGCGCGGTTGGTACGCAAACGACAGCAATCTGGCGACGTTGCGCGACCATCCGCGATTCCAGCAGTTGCTCGCGCGGTTGCCATAGTCCCGGTCGCCGGCTCACTGTGCGGACGGTTGATGTGCCGCCGCGAAACTCGCCGCTGCGATCCGGCACAACACGAGCGATTGCTCCCACCGGTCACACTCTTCAACGAGTTCGCCGCTGACCTGTCGTAGCAGTCGCCCGTAGTAGATGCCGGGGCTAAGCAGTTCGGGCACGAAGAGAATGTAGTCACCGTGCGACGCGCTGCCGAGGAATCCTCGAAACGCTTGGGTCCACAGGTCGCGGAAGTGCCCTACATAGGGATGCCTATCCGTGTCGCCGTCCCCAATGTCCACCTGCATCGACCCCGGGTTGCCGATGCGCCCGTGAATGAACCGCACCCGCTCCAGCACGGGCCGGATGAACTCCAGCTTGTTTTCAAAGCCGCCGTAGACCATCTCCAGCCCCGTATACCAGTGGGAGAAATCGCCGTTGAAGCGCAGTTCCGGGAAACGCTTCACGAACTGAACGGTCCGCCAGGGGTCCTGAAAAATGGTGGCCCGATGGGTCTCGACGTACAGCGGCACGCGCGAGCGGTCCGAGGCAGCGAGAACGGCTTCGATCAAGTGAGACGCGTCGTCGTCGTCCTCCATGCCCCAACCGATGTGGAGGGTTGCGCACTCGACTCCCTCGTCCGCAAAACGCTCCGCCAGCGGAGCCATCTCGGCGGGCGTGTTGACCCGACCCGACGATGCGTAGCCCAATTCCAGGCGCGTGCAGGCGGCTCGTTCCGCAGGGGTGGCGGGAGCGGTGAACTGGACTCCGCTGTAACCCGCTTCGCGAATCGCCGCAAATAGCGCCTCGGGCTCGCGTGTTTTCGGCGCCGTCGAAAACGCAGGCAAGTCCTCCAGCGACATCAGGTTCAGGTAGCACCGCAGGGCGGGCGGCGCGGCGGTGGCGTAGTTTGTGTTTCGGATCATGCTTCAGTCGTTTCCGCCAGCGATGCCGCGCTCGCGTCTTTGGCCGGATCGAGCCACGCGAGCTCCGCGCTGGACCCGGCGAAACGGGTGCTGCCGGCCGCCAGAATCATGGCGTCGTCCACCTTGTTGAGCGGGGTGTAACGCGGATGATGCGAGTCCTTGTACGGATCATTCCGGGCGGCGTTGTAGCAGCAGATCATCGACCAGCGTGGATGGTCCGAGTGGTTCTGATCGCTGCGATGCAGCAGGTTCGAATCGAAGAACAGCGCGTCGCCGGGTTCCATCTCCACATGCACCAATTCCAGCCGCTCGCTCAACGCGCGTACCCGCTCCAGATCCGCACCGGCCTGGTCTCCGGCCAGCACGTGGTCCACGCGGCCGGCCAGATGCGAGCCCTTCAGCACCTGCAAACAGCCGTTCTCCTTCGTGGCCCGGTCCACGGCGATGAAGACGCTGCACAGCAGCGGGAACAGCACGCCGTTCTGATACCAGTAGCCGTAGTCCTGGTGCCAGGCCCACGCGCCGCCGATCTTCGGCTCTTTCATGATCATCTTCGAGTGGTAGTGATAGACCTCTCCGCCCAGCAGGAGTTCAACGGAGTCGACAATGGAGCGGCAGCGCGCGAACATTCCGTAGAGTCCATCGCCCGGATGGTTCCATAGAGAGAGCCGGATTTCGCCGCCTTCGCCGTCCTTCCGCCCGAACGCATGCTCGTCGAGCGCCTTGTCTTCGCGCGCCGCCCGGCCCAGCAGGCCGATCTCGTTCGCGTCAAAAAGGCCGCGCTCCAGAACATAACCGTCCTCGCGGTATGGCTGAAGTTTGTTTGGATCAATCGGTCCACGAGCCATTTGAACCCTCCCTGACTGCCATCCCATCGCGCGCTCAACGAGCCGGCGAAGAGGTCCGGCACGCATCCAGCGCCGAAAGATCGAATCAGGGACAGATTAGCATTCAAGGCAGCCGGGTTGCGTGGGACGCATCGAAATCAGCCTCTATCCACTCTCCCTACCCAAGCACCGCAACTCACTCGTTGACCCCCGGAGAAGCCCCCATGACGGGACCCTCCCCGAAAAATGAATCCGCTTCCAGGTGATAGAGTGGCCAGCAGTCAGCCAGCCACGGTTTTCGCGCCGCCTACGTGAATGATCTCGTCCAGCGAAGCGAATCATCCCAAGTCCGGGGACTGGCTTGCAGGAGCTTACTGGTGACGGTAAAGCGCGCGGCATTGCTGCTGTCCATCTCATACGTACTGGCGACCGCAACGGCTCTTCAGTGGCAGTTGAGGGCCTTGCTCTGGCACGCGTGGCCACCCTTCGGCACTCTGATCTTCTCCGGCTGGTGGCTTCTGCTCTTTGGCTCTTTGGTGACGCTCAGTTGGGCTGCGTACTTCGCAGTCGTCTTCCGTGAAAAGTCGCACCTGCGGAACCCCATCTCGCTGTGGGCCATCACGCTTTGGACCACCTCGGTTTTGTCGCTCTCCGCCGTGTCCTCAGCCGTACAATTCTTGCTTTACGTGGCGGCGAATAGGGGGGCGTTCGCGGCAGGGACAATGGTTTGGGCCGTTTCAGTCTCGTGGCGCCTGGGCCTCAGCTACACAACCTTGGCGCTGTGGATCAACCTGATGGTTCTTCTGGCGCATGATCCCAGGGCACAGCGGACCCGCTGGATCGCCGCGAGCCTCGCTTTACTCGGACTGTTGACGGGCGGCTTCGATTCCTACAGGCTGGCGCTCGGAGAAGTCGAGTGGTGGGAGCAAACATTCGCGCGCGCGTGGCGCACCTACCCGTGGACAACGCTATGGCAGTTGGTATTGACCCCGGCCATGCACTTCTACGGTTACGTCTGCGCTGTGTTGTTTCCTTTCGCCGTGTGGCACGAGATCGGGCCGCCCGGCTCCACTACAGACGGGCCGGACCCGATCTCGTGAACATGGCTTGCCCCGGCAGCGTCACTTCCGCCGTCACGCCCGCGGGCAGTTCCAATTCGAACTTACGGCCGTCCCAGTAGACCCATACCCGGCCCTTGGGCGTCATGGTGGAGCCGGAGACGTACGGCAGTCCCGCAGTCTGTGGAGCGACGGTGAGCCGCGCACCGCCGGGCTCGGCGATGCGCACCCCCAGCAACGAATCGTGCAGCCACAGCAGCGGCACGGCCTGCCAACCGTGCGAACCCGTGTCGTCCACCGGCTGTGCTGGATTGACCTCGCCCTCTTTCAACCCAAGATCTTCGCGGCTGACCCAATACTCTGGCAACGGTCCCCCGTAGGGGCCCTGCAACTCCAGTGGCACGCGGTTGCGCGCGTTGCCGGGCAGGTAGGGCGCGTACCGCTCCTTCACATGCGCGACGGCGCGCTCCGGGAAACCATTCTCCGACAGCGCAAACAGCGCGCGGTAGGCGAAGGTCGGATTGTTCCAGCGCGGGATGCCCGCCGGCGGCCTGCCGTCTGGTGCGCCGAAGACGTAATCAATTGCCGCCTTCACCGGATAGCCTGAGGCGGCGGCCATGGCCTGCCCGGCTTGACTGAAGCCGCGCGACGCAGCCGGATCATCGGGATCGAAGACGTCGTCAACGTGCTCGGGCACGGCTCCACTGGCCGCGACGATGTGGTCGCGCAGAAACGCCGCGCTCATGTTCTCTGCGATGCCAGACCACTCGGCGGCCTCCGCCTGATGACCAGCGGCCCGGGCCATCTCGACCGACCACTTCAGACGCTGAATCAGGTAGGGTGTGACGATGCCGCTGGACTGCTTGCCGCTGGGGTGAACCCCCACCCGGATGTCGCCGAACACCTTGCTGGTGCGCCACAGGCCATTCGAATCGACGTGCGAGAGCGTTTCGCTCCAGAAGCGTCGCAGCTGCTCCCAGTAACGCGCGACGAGATCCGTTTTGCCCGTCCACATGTAGTCGTCGCGCAGCATCGCGACCCACTGCACGCTCCAGTCGTAGCCGCACGAATCGGCGGCGTAGTTGCTCGGCGGGAAGCAGTGAAATGCGCCATCCTGCTTCTGACTTTCGGCGTGGAGCCGCAATTCCAGGCGGCGCAGGTCCGTGTCGCCGAACCAGCGCGAGGCGATCACCGCGCGCAGCCGCGCATCCTCGATCCAGGTGCCGTCCTCGCGGCCGGGCGTATCCACGTAGCCATCGACCATCGTCACTTCGGCGTGGGTGAGGCAGAGTTCTACGATTTGCGAAATGCGCTCGTCGCCCGCGTCGAAGCTGCCCAGCATCCGGATCGGGTACTGCGACTTGACGATGCCGGTCTCGCGAAATGCGACCGTCCCGTCGTGGCGGAAGTGGATGTGCAGCGTCAGCCAGCGAGCCGTGCGCTCGTCGGGGACTTCAAACCGTTGGGCGCCCGCTCGTGTGATGTAGCGGTCGGAGTAACCGCGCCCCACGACGGCCTCGGGATTCAGCCAGCCATCGGTGTGTACCGGGCGTTCGCCCTTGTACTGGGTGTAGGCGATCTCGCCGTAGCCGAAGTCGATCACCGTTCCTTCAGGCGCTCCGGCAAGCTCGATGAACGGGTACCCGTGCACCGGCCGGTCGTAGTCGAACGTGACGTAGCGCGATTCGCCCGCGCGCCCCTCGATCGCCGCTGCGCTCATGCCATCGATTGGCTTGCAGCGGGCGGTGCGGATGCCGGCGGCGATGGATAGCGGATCGTCCGAGACCTTCTGCGCGGGCAGCAGGCGCCCTGCTGCAACGATGTGCCCGGGGTGGACCATGTACTCGCGCTGGCTGGGGATTTCGTTCTTCGCGGGTGCGTTGGGCCACGGCCCGACTTTCACTTCATAGGCCTTTTGCCAGGACGAATCGTCGAACGCGGCGTCGTGAATGTCTCCGGAGATCACCTCGCGCCCGTCGGTAATCTGCGGATAGCGGATGCGCTGGTCGCCGGTGATGCCGACAATCTGCTTGGCGTGCGCGGCGAATTCGGGCGCGGTGATCCAGCGCCAGGTGGCATCGGTACGCGCCCAGTCGCTCTCCAGGTACAGCCCGGCGTGTTTGTTCGCGGAGCGTTGGAAGGTGACGATCGGTCCCCAGTTGTGATGCAGTACGACGATCACGTTTTGGCCCACGCGCAGGTAGGGCGCGGCGTCGATCGCGTCGGCAGTCGCCAGCTGCTCGTGATAGCGCGTGACCTTCCGGACCACGATGCGGCCGTTGATCCAGAGCCGCGCATTACTGTCGGCGGACAGCAGGAGCGTCGCGTTGGCCGGCACGCGGTCGAGTGTCACGACTTTCCGGAAATACGTGAAGCGATTCCTGGGTGCGGCTTCGTCAGGCGTGGTCCAGATCCAGCCGCACGGCGCGGCGGCGGCCAGCAGGAGTCCGAGGCAGAGAACGCGCAGAGATGTAGTCATATTGAAAACGGTCGTGGAGACGGGACACTGAAGAGCTTATCGCAGCGCGCAAGTCAGCGAATTCTCAGCTAGCCAACCAACTGGGGATCGGTCGAAAGGAAGGGCTATTCGCTTTCGTCGCCGCCCTCGGGTCTGGCGGAAGACTCGGAAGGCTGGCTGGCGACCGGGATGCGGTACTCTTCGTCGTGCCAGCGGCCGATGTCGATCAGGCGGCAGCGGTCGCTGCAGAACGGGAACCAGGTGGTCCCGTAATCCACAGGCTTCTTGCAGGTCGGACAAGGTACGGTAAGAGGCATCCCCGAACCATTGTACAAACGGGCGGGGCGAGGCGTCGGAGCGCCGTCTTGGTCGCTTTCGAACGGCACGTTCAACGGGGGCTGCGATCGAGCCCCCGCCGCTGCCATCCCCAGCCGCCCATAATGGACGCTAGGGATCTCACCACCGCGCATGACCAGCCTGCCCTTCGATCCGCCGCCGCCCCCGGAAGTCTACAGCGTCACTTCGCTGACCGGTGAGATCCACCGTCTGCTGAGCCGTGGCTTCGACGGCATCAAAGTCGCCGGCGAGATTTCCGGATGGAAAGTCTGGGCCAGCGGGCACGCCTACTTCACGCTCAAGGACCAGCAGGCGCAAATCCGCTGTGTCCTGTTCCGCAACAGCCTGCGCTATTTGCGCTTCAAGCCGCAGGATGGCGTCGCGGTGATCGCGCGCGGCAGCGTCGAAGTGCGCGCCGAGCGCGGCGAGTACCAACTGCTGGTCAGCGGCATGGAGCCGCAGGGGCTAGGCCGGCTCTACGAACTGTTCGAGCAACTGAAAGAGAAGCTGCGCGCGGAGGGGCTGTTCGACGAATCGATCAAGCGCCCGCTGCCGGCCTTCCCGCGCCGCATCGGCATCGTGACGTCGCCGCACGGCGCGGTGATCCGCGACATGCTCAGCGTGCTGCGGCGGCGCTGGCTGGGGCTGCACATCCGGCTCTACCCCACGCCGGTGCAAGGCTCGGGGTCGGTGGAGGGCATCGTCGCCGGGCTGCGCTGGTTCAGCGATTCCGGCTGGCCTGACGTGGTGATCGTGGGGCGCGGCGGCGGATCGCTGGAAGATCTCTGGAGTTTCAACGACGAGCGTGTCGCCCGGGCCATCGCCTCGTCGAGCGTGCCAGTGATCTCGGCGGTCGGGCACGAGACGGACTTCACCATTGCCGACTTCGCCGCCGATTTGCGCGCGCCTACGCCGTCCGCCGCCGCCGAAGTGGTTGTGCCGGAACGCGGCGAGGTCCTGCTTCGTGTCGCAAGCGCGCAGCAGCGCTGCTCGCGAGCCGTGCATTTCCGGCTCAGTCAACTCGCCCGGCGGCTGGAGCAGCGCGGCGTGGACCGCAGCCGGCGGCTCCTCGAATTGCGCATCCACCGTGGTCAGCAGCGGACCGACGAGTTGGACTACGACATGCGGACTCGCCTGGGACGGACGTTGCAATTGCGCCGCCAGCGCTGGTTGCAACTGGACGCGCGTTTGCGAGCGCGCGACTTGCGGGTGAGGCTCGCCAAAGCCGGGGAGCGCTTGCGCGTGGCGTCTCACCGGCTCACGGCGGCGCTAAGTCAGCGTATCGGCCGGGCCGCGGCACGCCACGCCCCGGTGGCATCGCAGCTCGAAGCGCTGAGCCCGCTGCGCGTGCTGGAGCGCGGCTACTCGATCGTGCAGACCTTAGACGGCCGCGTCGTCAGACGAGCCGCCGACGCACCCGCCGGCGCGTCGATTCGCGTCCGGATGCACGATGGCAGGCTCGAAGCCGAGGTCCGCGAAAGTCGCTCGGACCCGACCTAAGTGGGGCGGACCTCCAGGCCCCGCAGACTAACCAGAGTGGAGCGGGCTCTGGATAGCCCGCGCGGACCTGGAGGTCCGCCCCACAACGGCTCGACGCGCAAGTGCGCGACAGCCGTCCAGAATGAGTTCGATGCCGGTCGGGTTTCAGTAGATCGCGGGGATCCTTGTCCCGCTGTTCTCGCCGGTGGAACTCAATTTGCCTCGACCGAAACTCCCGCGCCCTGGAAGTAGAAATTGGAACGAGAACTACGTCTTCATTTTGCCCTCGTGGACGCGCGAAGTGCGGCGTCAGAAGACGTGTAACGGGTCAGGCTCAGCGACCCAGATCCGGCGCGGCGACGAGGCGATCAGCCAGTCTACGATGAGCGCACTTCGCGGGGATGGCCATTCTGTTTGCAGCTTGGCGCTCGCCAGACAGTCCTTGACTCCAGCGCGACCCTAAGCGATCCAGGGTACGCGAAGGTCAATCGCTCTTCTGGCACACGATGCGCGAATGCCTGTAGGCGCATCGGCGCCGGTTACGTCGGTTCTATGACCGCGCCGCCGTTGTTCGTCTTGCGGCTAGAGATGCCACGACGCCGCCAAGGTAGGTGCCCCCACAGGCGCCGAGCACCATGGCGGGGCCTTGGCTCAAAATGTCAGCCCGGTTCCCCGCGAAAACCATGAGGAAGAACATGGAGAACAAGGCTGCATCCAGCGCCAACATGACGGGCCAGTCCTCACGGTAGGCATTCGCGTTCTTTCGCGACAGGAAGAACTGGCAAAGGCAAAAATAGGCGCCCAGCGCAACGCCCATCGCAGCTATGCCTACCCCTTCGCCTATGAAAAATCCCAGGAAGAGTCCGAAGACTCCGAGGAAGAAAGCAATCACGCTCCTCCAAATTACTTTCGACATTCTCTCCTCTTTTACTCCTCTTTCAGAATCGCAACGGCAGAGGAGTGTCCGCGCCCGCCGATACTCCTTTGCCTTGCCAACCCGAGTATGCTCCCGTTTTGCCGACTCGCGTGTCCGCAAACCGGCTTTGCGGAAACTGGCCTACCCTACGACTCAAATGCGGATCGAGGGACGCCCGATTGACGAATGATGCTGTGCAAGGTTCCCCGCGTCAGTTCTGGATGGAGTGGGACCGGCACGGTTGTGCTCCCGGCCGTATCCTTCCTCTGCATGACAATGTGGCTTCCCCGCTGTCTCACCCGCTGAAACCCATGCCGCTCCAAAATGCGACAGACGGCGTCTCCCGAGAGCGGCCCGAGTTTAGGCAACCCTGACCTCGACCTGAGTGACCAGGACCTCCGGCTGAAAACGCCGCTCCACTTCAGAACCATCCGCGCACTCGAAGAAGAGGCTCAGCGCCTCAACCAGGTTGTCGCGAGCTTCCTCAATCGTGGCGCCTTGGCTGGCGATGTCGTACTGCGGGCAGAGCGCCGAGTAGCCGCTTTCTTCGCGCTCGATGATAGCGGTCAAACGTCGCAGATCTGCCATGCCTCATTCTACCGCCCATCTCGGACTGCAGCTCTCCGCTGCAATCGCGAGCGCAAGCGAACGACAAACCGCATTGCCGTTAATTGATGTGTCGCCGCCCTCCCAAAACCGTCATTACTGACGGTTATTCCTTACAAGTCATTGATTATAAATAGGTTAGTTTTCAAAACCGTCAAATGCGACCGTTTGGGGTTTCAGTCCAGACTCTGTTCAACCGTGCCGCGCACCCCGGCTACCGCCACAGAGACTAAGCCGCTGCCACCCCAAGCCGAGGCGGCGTCGGCCCATATGCCCTTTCGTTCGACGCTCCACAGGCCGGCGTCTGCCCTTGCCCGCTGACCGCCAAATCGAATGTCGCCAGCCACCGCGATCCCGGAAACTGACCCGATGCCCGCAACCAGACAACACTCCGGCCTCGGGGACCCGGCTTCGGTGCCGCTCAGTGCTGACTTGATAGGAAACGAGTCCGCGTTATTCCGCCCGGTAGTTCGGCGCTTCTTTGGTGATGATCACGTCGTGCACGTGGCTCTCTTTCAAGCCGGCCCAGGTGATGCGGATGAACTCGGTGCGCTCCTGCAACTCCGGGATCGTGCGGACGCCGCAGTAGCCCATGCCCGCACGCACGCCGCCAACGAGTTGGAACACCATGTCCGCCAGAGGTCCCTTCGCGGGCACCCGGCCTTCGATCCCTTCGGGCACCAGTTTGCCGCTGCTGGCTTCCTGTGCGTAGCGGTCGGCGCTGCCAAGCTGCATCGCTCCTATCGAGCCCATGCCGCGGTAGGTCTTGAACGTGCGGCCCTGATAGAGAATCATCTCGCCCGGGCTTTCGTCGGTACCGGCAAACAGACTTCCAATCATGACCACGTCGGCGCCGGCCGCCAGCGCTTTGGTCACGTCGCCAGAGTACTTAATGCCGCCGTCCGCGATGATCGGGATCCCCGTGCCGCGCGCCGCACGGGCGCATTCGGCGATGGCCGTGATCTGCGGCACGCCCATGCCCGTGACCACGCGCGTGGTGCAGATGGAGCCCGGCCCCATGCCCACCTTCACGCCGTCCACCCCGAGCGCGATCAGATCGTGAGCGCCTTCATAGGTCGCCACGTTGCCCGCGATCAGTTGCACCTGCGGCATCAGTCGCTTGATGTTCACCACCGCGGCCATCACGGCTTCACTATGGCCGTGAGCCGTGTCCACGACCAGCACGTCCACCTTGCGCTCGAGTAGTTCCTGCGCGCGTTCCAGGTAGTCGCCGGTCGCTCCAATCGCCGCACCCACGCGCAGGCGGCCTTGCTCGTCTTTAGCCGCGTTGGGGTACTTGACCTTCTTCTGGATGTCCTTCACCGTGATCAGGCCCTTCAGGGTGAAGTGCTCGTCGACCACCAGCAGCTTCTCAACGCGGTGCTTGTGAAGTTCCTTCTGGGCCTCTTCGAGTGTGGTGCCGACGGCCACGGTGAACAGCGGGTCCTTCGTCATCACCTCGCTGATGGGGATGTCCACGCGCGTCTCGAACCGCAAGTCGCGATTGGTCAGGATGCCGACCAGCTTGTTGTTCTGGTCCACCACCGGCACGCCCGAGATCCGGAAGCTGCGCATGATCTCTTGCGCTTCGTAAATCTTCTGGTCCGGCCGGACCGTCACAGGATCGACGATCATGCCGCTTTCGGAGCGTTTCACGCGGTCGACTTCCTCGGCCTGCTTGTCGATCGGCATGTTCTTGTGGATGATGCCGATGCCGCCCTCGCGCGCCAGGGCGATGGCCAGGTGCGATTCCGTGACGGTGTCCATGGCCGAACTGACGATGGGGATATTCAGCGCGATGTTGCGCGTGATGAGCGTCCCCGTTTCGACTTCCGCGGGGGTGACGGCGCTGCGGGCGGGCTTCAGCAATACATCGTCAAAAGTAAGACCTTCGGGAAGAGGATCAGAGAGCATTGATCCTACTTATCCTAACGAACCCGGAACGAGCCCGGCAATTATCGCTGTTTCACGCAGGTTAAGAAGGGCGGACGCCCCCGTCTGCGCCGGGCGCCAGGTCCGGCTGCCTAGGCTCATCAATTCAGCAGGTTAATGCTTCCCGGCGAGCGCCTCGGCTGCTTTTACGTAGTTCGCCGCCCGTGGATTCTCCTTATTCCACTGGACCGGCTTCGACGAGTTTGCCAAACGCACCAGGCCAACCCCAATCGCGCGGGTCACCTCCGCCATGTTGTCGTAGTCGATTTTGTCCCAGTGGTCGCCCGGTTGATGATAGTCGGGATACTCGAAGGCCACGCCCAGCGTGTGGGCGGGAACCCCGGAATCGGCCAGCGACTGATTGTCGCTGCGCCCGAAGAAAGCGTCCGAGTTCGTCTCGTGCTTGTAGAACGTGACGCCCTGGTCGCGGCCCGCCTTGACCAGCCAGTCGGTCATGTTGGTGTAATCGAACCCGGTGACGAATACCCGCTTGAGCTGCGGCCCTTCGCTGTCGTCCGTGCGGCCCGTCTGCTCCAGGTTGAAGTTGGCGTCGGTCCGGTCCAGCGGAAACAGCGGGTGCGCGCCGTAGTAGCGCGACCCCAGCAGGCCCTTCTCCTCGCCAAAGTAAGCGATGAACAGGACGCTGCGCCTGGGCCGCTCCGGCAGGCGGGCCAGCGCTTCCGAGAGAGCCAGCATGGAGGAAGTGCCGCTGGCGTCGTCATTGGCGCCGTTGTGAATCTGCCCGCCCTCGATTCCGAGATGGTCGTAGTGGCCGCTCACGATCACGTAAGTGTCCTTTAACTTCGGGTCCGATCCGCGCAGCAGCCCGGCGACGTTCCTGAGTGTGACTTTCTTGCTATCCGCGGCCGCGCAGCGGGCGGAGACCGTGGCGCCCGTCTCCCCCTCGGGCAGGCCCTCGACGAACTTCCGGAACTCCGGGTCCCTGACCACGATCGCCGGCGGAGGAGTCTGCTTGCGCCCGCTCAGGTCGGTTAGGCGCGGCCCCTGCGGTCCCAGGTTCGTCACGGATTCGATTAACACAGCCGCCTTGGACTCGCGCAGGCTGTTGCGGACTTTGCTCATCCGCCGGTACGTCTCCTCCCGCTGGGCCTCCGGCAGGGACCGGAAGTCCGGCCGTACGAGGACCACCGCTTTGCCGGTCACGCTCCCGGCGAACGCCGCGGTGTCCCCGTCCGCGAACGCCGCCTTCACCAGCGGCAGGTCCTTCCATTCGACACCGGTCTCGGCGGTGGCCCGCACAGCGTCGGGCGGCGGCTCGACCGTCTTGCCGTCCTTCTCAACCGAGAATTGTAGCCCCGCCGGATTCTCCGTAATGGTGGCGTAGGGTGCGCTTTGAAAGTACCCGTCGTCGCCGGCCGGCTCCAGTCCCGCCCGGCGGAACTCGGATGCGATGTATTCGGCCGCGACGTCCAGGCCCTTCGACGGTGTGCCGCGGCCTTCCAAGGCGTCGGAAGCCAGGAATGACACGTGCGCTTTCAGTACGTTGGCGGTGATCGCGGCGGTGAGAATCTGCTCCTCGCTCGAAAGGGCGGCCGGCAGCAGGGTTGCGGCGCACAGCGCCAGGACCAGTGTTGAAGCGAATGGCTTGCGGGCGAGTCTCATGGGAAGAACACTCATCGTATCACCAGGGTCCAGGGGCACCTTGACAACCGCTGCCGTGCGGGAGGCAGGTCGAATCAAACTCACCGGAAGCTTGTGGCGGGAGGCCGATACGCGTATAAGGAGGGTGAGCGCACACGAAATCCATGGCGCAATCGGGACACAACGGCGGCCCGCCCAAGCTCAAAGCACCGAGTCAGGTCCGCGTGCTTCCCAACGCGCCCGCGGAGTTGACCTCCGGGCGGCTGGTCCGGTTGGGCGAGGGCATCGGCAAAGTGGTCTACGCCTCCGCGCATTGGGTGGTGAAGCGCGAGCGCCGGCCGGCGGAGATCATGGCGCTGATCGGCATCTGGAAGCTGCTGCGCCGTTTGGAAGCCCTGCTGCCGCGCTGGGCGCGCGATCGTCTGGCTCCCGATCCGGGCCGGCGGATCCAACTGCTCCTGCTGATCTTTCAGCCAATTGTGGAGGCCGTCCCGCGCGGCGTCTGGTTCGCGACGCATATCGGCGAATACTGGCGCTGGTACACGAAATCGGAGGCCCGCGGAGCCCTCATCGCGGAAAAGTATCTGACCGGGACTGCGCTGATCCCGGAGCGGGTGACCTTCCCGCCCACCAAAGTCCAGGTCAGGGAGTGGCCCGGATGGCTGATGGTGTCCGAGGCCACCGAGCGGGTGGAGACGACGCTGCACGACCGGATCAATGACCTGGCGCGCTCGCTTCGTTTCGACGAGATCGAGGTCTGGCTGCAGCGCTTCCTGGCCTCCCGCCGCCGCGCTTGGGCGCTGGGCGTGTTCTCGCTCGACGCGCATCTTAAGAACTACGGGATTCTCGGCGAGCGCATCGTCCTGCTCGACGCCGGCGGCCTGACCAACCGCTGGGCGGACATCGAGAGCCGCCTCAAACTGCTGGACGACTTCCTGAGCCCGCACGCCCGACTGGGCCTGGAACACACCTTGCGGGACCGCCCCGACATTGCCGAGCGATTCGACCAGCAGTGGCGGGCCACTGTCAATCCGGAGGAGGTCCGGCGCCTCTGGCCGGAAGCCGCGCGCAACAGGCAGTCCGTCGGCGCGTGACGTTCCCACGCTAAACTCAGTGGAATGCGCATCGGCATTCACACCTCCACGGCGGGCAATCTGGCCAATGCCGCCCGCAAAGCCCACGAACTCGGCGCGAACTGCTTTCAGATCTTCTCGGCCAGCCCGCGCATGTGGAAAGCATCGCCTCCAGATCCCGCGCAAGTGCTTGAGCTGAAAGCCGCACGGGCCGAGAACGACCTCGCCCCGCTGGTGATTCACGATAGCTATCTGATCAATCTGGCGGCGTCCGATCCCGAGATCCGGGCTAAGTCCATCGCCGGATTCCGCGGCGAACTGGAGCGTGCCCGCACCATCGGCGCGGAGTATCTGGTGATGCATCCGGGCAGCGCGAAGGGCCACGACTCGCTCGAACTGGCACTGGAAACGCTCGCGAATTCGCTCGAAACCGCCGCCAAGGGGCTGGCTTTCGACGGTTTTTGCCTACTTTTCGAGAACACCGCGGGCGGCGGAGCGACCATCGGGCGCAGCCTGGAAGAGTTGAAAACGCTGCGCGAAATGGCCGCTCCCCGGCTGCCGTTCCCGATCGGATACTGCCTGGACACCTGCCACCTGTTCGTTTCGGGCTACGACGTCTCAACCGAAGCAGGGCTCGACGACACCGTGAACCAGACCGCCGCCGTGCTCGGACTGGACAACGTGCCGGTGATCCATACCAACGATTCCAAAGGCACGCTCAACTCGCACCTCGACCGGCATGAGAACATTGGAAAAGGACACATTGGTCTCGAAGGCTTCCGCCGCATCCTGAACCACCCGCAGCTGCGAACCAAGGCCTTTATTCTGGAAACGCCCATCGACAACGAGGGCGACGACCGGATCAATGTGGACGCCCTGAAATCTCTATGCCGGAAACGCCCTACAACCACGAAGAAGTCGAACTGAAATGGAGCGAACGCTGGGCCGCGCAGCCTGAGCTTTACAAGGCCGCCGACGACGGCGTAAAGCCGCGCTATTACGTGCTCGAAATGCTGCCCTACCCCAGCGGCCGGCTGCACATGGGGCACGTGCGCAACTACTCCATCGGCGACACCCTGGCGCGCTACATGTGGATGCGCGGCTACGACGTGATGCACCCGATGGGCTGGGACGCCTTCGGCATGCCGGCCGAGAACGCCGCCATCAAGCGCAATCAACATCCCGCCCTGTGGACGTTCTCGAACGTCGGCCACATGAAGCAGCAGCTCGCGCGGATGGGCTTCGCCTACGATTGGGCGCGCGAGACCAACACTTGCACGCCGGAGTATTACCGCTGGAACCAGTGGTTTTTCCTGCGGATGTACGAAAAGGGTCTGGCCTACCGCAAGAACTCGCTGGTGAACTGGTGCCCGGAATGCGCCACCGTGCTGGCGAATGAACAGGTTGTGGACGGCTGCTGCTGGCGTCACGAGACCACTCCGGTGGAGCAGCGCGAGCTGGTGCAGTGGTTCCTGCGCATCACCGCCTACGCCGATCAACTGTTGGACGACATGGCGCAACTGGAGGCGGGTTGGCCCGCCCAGGTGCTGACCATGCAGCGCAACTGGATTGGCCGCAGCGAGGGCGCCGAGGTCGATTTCACGCTGAAGGCGACAGGGGAAAAGCTGCGCGTCTTCACCACGCGCGTGGACACCATCTACGGCGCGACGTGCGTGATTCTCGCGCCGGAACATCCGGTGGCGAAACAGCTTTGCAGCGGCGACCTGGCCGCGGCGCTGAAGACGATGATCGACGACCCGTCCCGCAAAGACCCGGAGACGCAGGAGAAGTCGGGCTTCTTCACCGGCGCGACCGCGGTCAACCCGTACAACGGGCAGGAAGTGCCCATCTGGGTGGGCAGCTTCGTGCTGTGGGGCTACGGCACGGGGGCCATCATGGCCGTGCCGGCGCACGACCAGCGCGACTTCGAATTCTGCCGTAAGTACGACCTTCCGGTGACGCCGGTGATCCGCCCGGTGGACGGCGAGTTGGCCATCGAGTCCGAAATGCAGGAGTGTTTCCCGGACTACGGCGTCGTCGAGAACTCGGGACCATGGTCGGGGCTGGCCTCCGCCGAAGCGCGTAAGCAGATGGCCGCTTTCGCCGAGCAGCAGGGCTTCGGGAAAGCCTCGATTACCTTCCGCCTGAAGGACTGGGGCATCTCGCGGCAGCGCTACTGGGGCACGCCGATTCCCGTCGTGCACTGCCCCGTGGACGGCGTCGTAGCCGTGCCTGAGGACCAGTTGCCGATCGAACTCCCGACCGACGTGCAGTTCACGGGCGAGGGCAAGTCGCCGCTGGCGCAGAACGAGCAGTTCGTGAAGACCACGTGTCCGAAGTGCGGCGGGCCCGCCGAGCGCGAGACCGACACGATGGACACCTTCGTCGATTCGTCGTGGTACTTCTTCCGCTACGTCGATCCGCGCAACACCTCCCTGCCGTTCGACCCGGCCAAGGTGCAGCCGTGGTTCCCTGTGGACCAGTACATCGGCGGCGTGACGCACGCCATCCTGCACCTGCTGTACGCCCGTTTTTGGTGCAAGGTGATGCGCGACCTCGGACTGGTTTCGGTGGACGAGCCGTTCAAGAACCTGTTCACGCAGGGCATGGTGCAGCTCAACGGCCAGACCATGTCGAAGTCGAAGGGCAATATCGTCGATCCGGACGACATGGTGGTGAAGTATGGCGCGGACACCTGCCGCCTGTTCACGCTGTTCGCGGCGCCGCCCGAGAAGAATATGGACTGGAACGAGTCGAGCGTCGAGGGGCAATATCGCTTCCTGAGCCGGCTGTTCCGCTGGGTCACGCGCAACTTCGACAATCCCGCCGGTACGGGCGAGACCGACGCGGCGGCGCTGCGCAAACTGCACCAGACCATTCGCAAGGTCACGGCGGACTTCAAGAACCGCTGGCACTTCAATACTTCGATCGCGGCGTTGATGGAGTTGATGAACGAACTGCAGTCGGTGGAAGCCGGCTTGTCGCCCGCGGTTCGCCGGGACTGCTCGGAGAAGGTCACGCTGCTGATCGCGCCGTTTGCGCCCTACGCCGCCGAAGAACTGTGGTCGCTGTTGGGCCACGCCGGACCGGTCTTCAAGCAGTCCTGGCCGGAGTTCGACGAGGCCCTGGCGCGCGAGGAATTGCTCGAAATCCCGGTCCAAGTGAACGGCAAACTGCGCGGGCGCATCACAGTCCCGCATGAAACTTCCAAAGAGGATCTGGAGAAAGCCGCGCTGGCAGACGAGAAAGTACAGGCTGCCATCGCCGGCAAGACAGTGGTGAAGGTGATCGTGGTGCCCGGGAAACTGGTCAATCTCGTCGTGCGGTAAGCACGGGCGCCGGTCGCCGTCTGCGAATTTTCGCGCGGAGCATGGAAGGGCGCCGGGGGCGACGGTCTCGCCTCGAACAGATGCGGCCGGCGAGGCCTGGCTCGTTTCGGCATTGATCCCGGTCCGAATTGCTTTCTCGATTCGGATCGAAACATGTACAATCCACAGATGCAAGGAATACCTTGGAGCACAGTTACGCTCAGTTTTCTGTTGCTCATCTTGGCCCACGCAATAGGAGGACAGGAAGTGCAATCTCCGCAACCTGAAAAGCCCAAGCCGCCGATCAAAATGGAGCAGCGCGGCCGCATACTTGGAATCGGCGGTATCTTCTTCAAATCCGCGAATCGTGATCAGATGCGCGATTGGTATTCAAAGCATCTTGGACTCGCTGATAAAGGCGCGGGCGTGATGCTTCCGTGGCGCGAACACGGCGAACCGCAAAAAGAACATGTTACCGTTTGGAGTATTTTCCCCGCCTCCACCGACTATCTCGATCCCAGCCACGCATCGTTCATGATCAACTACATCGTGGACGATCTGGATGCTTTGCTCGACCGCCTGAAACAAGAGGGCGTGAAGATCGACGCCAAACGAATGGATGAATCCTACGGTCGCTTCGCCTGGATCTATGATCTGGATGGGAATAAGATTGAGCTCTGGCAGCCGACCCCGAAGCCCTGAGGGCGTTCCGCCGCGCTGACTCCGTCGATTTTCATAACTACGGCCCGTCGTCGGATCTTGAGAGAAAAGCTCAGCCCCCGCCACTGACTTGCCAGTGGGCTCCCTCATGCGTGCCGTCGTTCTGCTGATGCTGGTGCTGTTCGCCATTCGCGCGTTCCCCCGTCAGGGGCAGGCGCCTTCACCGGAGTTGGAACGCGTCGAGCGGGCGCTCCAGGCGCTGTCCGACCTGAAAGCAAAAGTGGCCGCTATCGAGACCCAACTGGATCAGATGATCGCGGAGTTGAGCGAGCAGAAAGGCGCGGCCCAGAATCGCAAGCCGGCCGCATTCGGCGGGATGGGCGAAGTGGCGGCGAGCCCTGCCGATCCGTCTAAGCCCAAGTCAGTCCGTTGCGGCGCAATGACCGCCAAGGGCGAGCGCTGTACGCGCCCTTCAGTTCCAGGCAGTCGCTACTGCAGGCAACACCAGATGGCGCACCAGTAGCCATATGCGGCTAGCGGTGACTGTAGTTGTTCTCGTAATAGCCCAGGTACTCGCCCGATTTCACGCGTGCGGTCCAGGCGCGATTCTCGCGGTACCACTGAATGGTTTCCGCCAAGCCCTGCTCGAAGGGGACTTCGGCGTGCCAACCCGTGGCCTGCTCGATCTTCTCCGTGGTGATGGCGTAGCGCCGGTCGTGGCCGGGCCGGTCCGTGACGGGCGTCATCAGGCTGAGGGGCTTGTCGAGTTGCGCCAGAATCAACTGCACCACTTCGCGGTTGGGCAGGGCGCGGGAGCCTCCGATGTTGTAGATCTCGCCCACCTGGCCGTGATTGAGCGCGGCCCAAATGGCGCGGCAATGGTCCTCCACGAACAGCCAGTCGCGGATCTGCATCCCGTCGCCGTAAATCGGCAAGGGCTTGTCGTCCATGGCGTTGGAGATCATCAGTGGGATGAGCTTCTCGGGGAACTGGAACGGTCCGTAGTTGTTTGAAGCGCGGGTCACCACCACCGGCAGTTTGAAAGTCGTGACGTAGGAGAGCGCCAGCAGATCGGAACCCGCTTTCGACGCCGAGTAGGGACTCGACGGCTTCAGCGGATAGGCTTCGTCGGCGTCGTCCGGCTCGTCGATCGAGCCGTAGACCTCATCAGTGGAAACGTGCAGGAAGCGCGGTGTCTTCAAAGCGCGCGCGGCCTCCAGCAGGGCGAAGGTTCCGCGCACATTCGTCTCTACGAACGCGGCCGGTCCCAGGATGGAGCGGTCCACATGCGACTCCGCCGCGAAATGCACGATCGCGTCGGGGCGCTCCTCTTCGAGCACCAGCCGCACGAGCGCGGAATCGCAGATGTCGCCGTGCACGAAGCGGTAGCCGGGGTCCTTTTCAATCGAGATCAGATTTTCGAGGTTGCCCGCATAGGTGAGCTTGTCGAGGTTGATCAGGCGCGAGGCCCAGCGGTTCTTTACCGCGAGCCGGACGAAGGCGCTGCCGATGAAACCAGCGCCGCCAGTGACTAGCAGTTTCATTTGTGCTGCAACTCCCAGTCGTAGTTGATCCCCTCGGAATTGTAAGGGATGCGGCCCTCGTCCTGCGGATTATACAACCGGTCGGTCAGGTAGACCAGCATCGCCGGAGTGGTTCCGATGACCTTGTATCCGTGAGCGACGCCCGGTGGAATCAGGAGCTGCCACGAGCGCAATTGACCGATATAAAAGGTGTTCTTCACCCCGAACGTCGGCGAAGCGGGTCGCAAGTCCGCCAGGGCAACCTGGAACATACCTTGCACGACAGCCCAGACGTCGGTCTGGTGCTTGTGCAGGTGGAACGCCTTGATCGCTCCGGGGTAGGTCAGAGCCGCACTCACCTGGGTCGTGGCGGCCGGGTATTGATCCACCAGGCCCTGTCCGAAGCGGCAGATTTCCAGGAAATAGCCGCGGTCGTCGGGCCACAGGGCGATCGGCAGGACACGGACACCCGCGATCAGGTCGGGCGAGTCGGGCTTCAGGATCAGTTTGCCGATCCCGCGTTCGCACTGCGGGATCTGGATTTCCGACAGCGCTGCTTCACTCATGCGGTTCCGCCTTGCTGTCCTTCGCGACCAGGTTGCTGGCGCGCAGCAGGGAACTGAACGTCCCGGCGTCGGTCCACCAGCCCTCCAGGAACGAATAAGTCATCGTGCCTTCCTGAATGTAGGCGTTGTTCACGTCCGTGATTTCGAGTTCGCCGCGCGCAGAGGGCTTCAGCATGCGTGTCTTCTCGAAGACCGACGCATCGTACATGTAGATGCCGGTCACTGCGTAGTGGGAGGCGGGGTTTTTGGGCTTCTCAACGATGTTGACGACCCTGCCATCCTCGATTTCAGCGACGCCGAAACGCTCTGGATCGTCGACCTCTTTCAGCAGGATTTTAGCGCCGCACTCCTGGCGCCGGAAGTCGTCCACTGCCGCCGAGATGTCCTTCTCGATGATGTTGTCCCCAAGGATCACGCAGACCTTTTCGCCCTCGACGAAATCCTCCGCCAGTTTGAGCGCGTCGGCGATGCCGCCTTCGCCTTCCTGGTAGGTATAGCCAACCAGCGATAGGCCGAACTCCTTGCCATTGCCGAGCAATTGGAGAAAATCGCCCGCGTGGTTGCCCCCGGTCACGATCAAAATGTCCCGAATGCCCGCGTCCACCAGGGTCTGGACGGGGTAGTAGATCATGGGCTTGTCGTAAACCGGCAACAAGTGCTTATTGGTGATTTTTGTCAGCGGATAAAGACGGGATCCTTTGCCGCCGGCGAGGACGATGCCTTTCATGGTTCCTCCGCTGGAAGCTTATCATGATACACTTTTGCGCGTGAAACTATACTCCTGGAACGAGATAGCGGAAGAGCATTTGAACCCCTTGCTGGGACGGCGGGTCGTGCACACCGACCGGCTCACCATCGCGCGTCTGAACCTGAAGCAGGGCTGTGTCGTCCCGAGCCACTGGCATGAGAACGAACAGGTCTGCACCGTCGAGGAGGGCCGGCTGCAGTTCGTATATCCGGCCGGCGCGATCGAGGTGGGCGCGGGAGAATCGCTCGAGATTCCCTCCGGCGTACCGCACGAGGTGATCGCGCTCGAAGACAGCGTCGCGCTAGACATCTTCGCGCCGCGGCGCGAAGACTGGATTCGCGGCGATGACGCCTATTTGCGGCGGTAGAGGGGCAACGCCAGGCGTTCGACCCGTTGAGGCGTGACCACCAACAAACTGCCGCCGGCCCGGAACAGCGCCAGCACCGGCGCGCCTGTCCACAACTTGGACATTCTCCAGGCGTTTACAGCGCGGGTGTACTGGCGCAATCCGTCCTCGGCACCGACCAGGATCGGCGGCCACTCGCCAGGCTGGGACTCGAGTACCAGCAGGGCGCGCGGATGGTCGGGGGCGGGCTCGACCAGCTGTGCTGGCCAGGCCTGCTGCTCGTCTTCCGGCCGCTCCAGCAGCGCGAACCGCGCCGGCGCGGCCTCGCTTTCGGCCCACAGCAGATCCGGTTTGGCGCGCCCGGGCCGCCGGTAAATCGCCTGACGCGCCAGGGCGGCATCGGGCTTGTCGAAGAACGTGTTCATGTTGAAAAGGCGCCAGGGAAGATCCCACTTGCCCGGGTTGCGCATCCAGTAATTTCCAATGAAAAGGTCCGGGAGACCGTCGCCGTCTACGTCGAAACTCACCAGTCCGCCCTGCTTCGAGGCGGTGTAGATCGAGTAAATTTCGCTGTAGATCCACTTGCCGTCGCGCTGCCGGGGGTACTCATACAGTCGCAACTGCGCGTTGAAATGCGGGACCAGCACGCCCTTGTGCCCGTCGAACTCGAACGGCAGGCAGTCGCGGAATTCGGTTTCACGCTCGATCACGCGCTGCTCCCACCTGGGAGCGCGCAGCCAGAGAAACGCTCCGCTGCCGGGGCGTTCCTGCACCATCAGGTCATCCAGTCCGTCCCCATCGACGTCTGCGACACAGCCGCCCGGGCCGAAGCCAGTCCCTTGCTTCAGCGACTTCGGCGGCCCGCCCGCCAGCGGCCAGAACTTCAACTCAGTGCCCCAAGTCAACACGCCGGGGTGAGGATGCCGAACCAGCGCCGCGCCTTGAATCTGCGCGAGCGCAGGAACGGTGGCCAATACGCATGCGGCGACCAGCGGCGCCACGGCGAAAGACCGCAAGAATCGATCAGAATTGCGGCGGATTTCCGTGAGCCTGCGCATGATTCCGGGGTACGTGCGTTTGAGTGCGGCAATCGACGGCTGCCCAAGTCTTGCGTTCGCCATATGGGAACCAGTGTGCAACGCCCTGCGCCGCCCGGGCCACAGTCCGCTTGAAGTTGCTTCCATTTACGCGACTTTCCGGTGTATGCTGATCCGCAGGGGGCCAACTACTGAGGCTTCAGCTTCTCACGATTGCGACCAGAACGAACATACAGCCCGGCAATACGCCGGATTTTTGTGTTTGTGTCTGGAAAGTCAAGGATATTCGTTCGGCCACCCATAGGAGCTAGACCACTACCCACCGCATGTTTCCTTCCAGGTATCCCCGTCCGCGCATCAAAGTCCGAGATAACGTCAACGAAGGCATTCGGGCCCGCGAGGTCCGCGCTGTCTTCCCCGACGGAAGCGTCCAAATCATGGCGACGCACGACGCCATTCGCCGGGCCCAGGAACTGGGTCTGGATCTGATCGTCGTGTCCCCAACCGCCGAACCGCCAGTTGCCAAGGCCATGGACTACGGCCAGTGGCAATACGAGCAGAAGAAGAAGCAACAAGAGGCGAAGAAGAAGCAGCACGTGATCCAGGTGAAGGAGTTGAAGTTCCGGCCCAACACCGACGACCACGACTACGACTTCAAGCTGAATCACGCCATGCGGTTCCTCGCTGAGGGCAATCGCGTGAAGGCCGTGGTGCAGTTCCGCGGGCGAGAAATCGCGCACACGGAACTCGGCCGTAAGCTCCTGCTTCGTTTTGCCAAGGATCTCATCGAGCACGGTGCCAGTGAAGGCTTACCCAAGCTGGAAGGGCGCAATGCTCATGTGATCATCAGTCCGATCAAGAAGGACGCAGTGAAGGAAAAGGCCAAGAAGCCTGGCGATGGCCAGCCTGTTCAGGCGAGGCCAGCCACTGCTGCGATCCCGGCTGATAAGGCCGTTAAGATGTAACGGTTTGGGGCACCCTCAATACCAGAGGTATTTCTTCCACTGCTCGTCGGTGCGCGCCAGCAGACGCATCAGTTGCCTTCCTGTGTGCACGCTGAACGGGCGGGGTGGGCGGAGCAGTTTCAGGCCAGCCTCATCCGGCGTCCGGTTGCCTTTCTTGTTGTTGCAGGGATTGCAGCACGCCACCAGATTCTCCCAGGTCGTCTCGCCATTGCGCGAGCGCGGGATCACGTGATCGAGCGTGAGGTCGCTGGCGTTCAGCACCTTCTGGCAGTACTGACAGGTGTAGCGGTCGCGCATCAGGATGTTCTTGCGGGACAAGGCGCGGGTCTGATGCGGAATGCGGCGGTATTCCAGCAATCGGATGACGCTGGGCAAGGCCACGGTCTGGCGCTGTGAATGGAACTGCCCGGGGGCATGGGCTTCCGCCGACGCCAGTCCCTTCAACACCAGCACCAGCGCGCGGCGCGCTGCGCAGATATTGATCGGCTCGTAGCTCGCGTTGAGCACTAGCACCGGCCGGTGCAGTCGCTCTGGCATCACGTTCATGCGGTAACCCCTCCCCCGACCTTGGACTTACCCGAAAGAGACAGCAGGCGCGCATCCGTTTGACGCCCGGCGCGAGCGACTGTCAGCACGCACACGCGGGCGGCACCGGCCTGTTTGAGCGCCTTGGCACAAGCGTTCACGGTGGACCCGGTGGTTATCACATCGTCCACCAGCAGCAGCGACAACCCGCGAATCCGGGCGGGCGCGGGGACGTCGAAGGCGCCTTGCACGTTGTCGCGGCGTTGCGCAGGCGTAAGGCTGGCCTGGGTGGCCGTACGGCGGCACCGGCGTGCCGCATTCAGCACGGGGACACCGACCCGGCAAGAGAGTTCGCGAGCCAGCAAATCGCTCTGATTGAACCCGCGCCGCATGCGCTTCCACCAGTGCAGGGGCAGGGGGACGATCGCGTCGAATTGCTCCAGTCGCGGATAGGCATTCGCCAACCAGGAGCCGAGAACCCGCGCCAGCGGGCGCATCCGGCCATACTTAAATAAGTGGATCAGTTGGCGCAGGCGGCCCTCATAAAGGGCGTAGCTCCAACTCCAGTCGAACTCAGTCAAGCCGAGCCGGCACAGCGAGCACAGGCCCTGGTCGTCGAGCGGACTCGAATTCAGGAATGGCGTGCGGCAGCGGGCGCAGCAGTGTTCAGCGGCGAAGGGTTCGGACGGGGTGAGACAGTCGGGACATAGCGGAACAGCCGACGTGGTATGAAGAGGAGTGCCGCAAATGGCACAATCGGCGGGGAAGAGCAGCGCAAGAAAGCGAGACCCGGCCATTCTTGACCAGGAAAGCAGCGATTCGGTTCTCGGCAATCGAAAACTCGAGAAGGCGGCACCTCCCTCGCCTTCATTGTAACGCAACCGATTGGCTCCGGATGTGCGGCCTGCTTGTGGTTCACTTAGAAAGACGATGGCTGTTCTCCTCACCGCGCGCGAAATCTCGAAACAACATGGTTCCCGCATTCTGTTTGAAGGCGTCTCGCTTGCTATCAACGACGGCGAGGTGCATGGGCTGATTGGTCCCAACGGCGCCGGCAAGTCCACGCTCATGAAGGTGCTGGCTGGGTTGGAAACGCCGGATGCGGGCGAAGTCGCGCTGCGCAAAGGCGTGCGCATGGTGTACGTGGCGCAGGACCCCGAATTCATGCCCGGCATCACCATCGGTGCCGTGCTCGAGGCCGCCGCGCGCGAGCAGGCCCAGATACCGTCAATCCTGGGGCAAGCCGGATTCAGCGACCCGTCGCAGGCCGTAGATAGCCTCTCGGGAGGCTGGAAGAAGCGGCTGGCCATCGCGGAGGCGCTGCTCCGGCAACCCGATTTGCTCCTCCTGGACGAGCCCACCAATCACCTCGACCTGGAAGGCATCGAGTGGCTGGAAGACTTGCTGGGCGCGGCGCCATTCTCCTCAATCGTCGTCAGTCACGACCGCTATTTCCTGGAAAACGCCGCCTCGTTCATGATGGAGCTCAGCCGGGTGTACCCCGGCGGCATCCTGCGGGTGGCGGGCAGCTACAGCACGTTCGTTGAGAAGCGTGGTGACTTCCTGGTGGCCCAGGCCAAGGAGCGCGAAGCCCTGGCTACGGTAGTGCGCAAGGAAGTGGCCTGGCTCCGGCGCGGCGCCAAGGCGCGCACGCGCAAATCGAAGGCGCGCATTGGCGAGGCCAATCGCATGATCGAGAATCTGGGGGACCTCGACGAGCGGCGGTCAAGTTCTACCGCCGTGATCGACTTCACCGGCAGCGACCGGCGGACGAAGAAGCTGATCGAACTAGACCGGGTCTCGTTCTCGTTCGGCGGCGCCGCTTTGTTCCAGAACCTCAAGCTGGTGCTCAGCCCGGGTCAGCGGTTGGGCCTGGCGGGCCCCAATGGCAGCGGCAAGACGACCCTGCTTAAGTTGTTGACCGCCGAATTGCTGCCGCAGTTCGGCGAGGTCAAGCGCGCTCAGGCGTTGAAGACTGTCTATTTTGAGCAGGCGCGGCAACAGATCGACCCCACGCTGACTCTGCGGCGAGCCTTGGCGCCCGAAGGCGACTCGGTGTCCTACGGCGGCGTCACCATCCACGTGATCGGCTGGGCCAAACGGTTCTTGTTTCGAGAGGAGCAATTGGAGCAGCCGGTGGGAAGCCTTTCTGGCGGCGAGCGGGCGCGCGTCCACATTGCGAGGCTGATGCTGGAAGAAGCCGATCTGCTACTGCTGGACGAGCCGACCAACGATCTGGACATCCCGACGCTCGAAGTTCTGGAGGAGACGCTGCTCGAATTCACCGGTGCGTTGGTGCTGGTCACGCACGACCGCGCACTCATGGATCGCGTGTCGAACGCGGTGTTGGGACTCGACGGGGATGGCGGCGCGACTATCTACGCCGATCTTGCGCAGTGGGAGGCGGGCCTCGAACAGAAGCGCCGCGAAAAGAGCGGGCGCGAGTCACAGCGAACCCAAGCCCAGAGGCCGGTGTCGGCCAGTTCGAGGAAGAAGCTCTCCTACATCGAGCAGCGGGAGTACGATGCAATCGAGGAGAAGATCCTGGCGGCAGATGGGCGACTGGCTGCGGCTCAGGCCCGGCTGCACGCGCCCGATGTAGTTAGCGACCACGTGAAGATCGAGGCCGCCTATGCGGAACTGACGGCGGCGCAAGCAGAGGTTGACGTGCTCTACGCACGCTGGGCGGAACTGGAAGGCCGGCTGCAGGGAAGTTGACCGGTCGCGGTTGACGCCTACCCCGCCGCTGTAGGATGAAGGGTCGGACACTGGACGTAAAACCTATGAGCACTGCTTTGGACAACCTGGAACCCGCGCCGCTCTGGCGGCACTTCGGAGCGCTATCTGCGATTCCGCGCGCTTCGGAAAAAGAGGCGGCTGCGCGTGACTACGTGTTGGCTCTGGCTGCCCGGCTGGGCCTGGAAACGACGCAGGACGGCGTCGGCAACCTCGTGGTCCGCAAGCCGGCGCGGCCGGGGCGCGAGGGAGCGGTGCCGGCCGTGTTGCAAGGCCACCTGGACATGGTCTGCGAGAAGAACGAGGGGACCGTCCACAACTTCGACACGGACCCGATCCGGCTGGTGCGGGACGGCGATTGGCTGAAGGCTGACCGCACCACGCTAGGCGCAGACAACGGCGTGGGCGTGGCCGCCGCGCTGGCCGTTATGGAGAGCGAGGATGTCGCCCACGGTCCGCTGGAGTTCCTGTTTACCATCGATGAGGAGAGTGGGCTCACCGGCGCGTCGGAGTTCCCCGAGCGGCTGCTGCAGTCCAAGTACTTCCTGAACCTCGACGGCGAGGAAGAAGGCACGCTCTGCATCGGCTGCGCAGGCGGTATCAACACGGTGGGGCGGCGCAAAGTGACTCGGCAGCCTGCCGGCGCGGCCGCAGGTTGGCGCCTAAGGGTTGCCGGCCTGCAGGGTGGCCACTCTGGAATCGACATCAACAAAGGACGCGGGAATGCGGTGCGCATTCTGGGACGCGTTCTGCAGGTTCTGCTGGACCGTTTACCGCTGGCCCTCGGTGACCTGACGGGCGGCAGCAAGCGCAACGCGATACCGCGCGAGGCGTCTGCGATCGTCGCGCTGGACCTGATTCACGAGCAGGAACTGAAGTCGCTGGCCGCAACCGTCGAAGCCGAGGTGAAGTCGGAACTCGGCGTTTTCGACCCGGGCCTGCGGATCACGGTAGAGGCTGCTGATCTCCCCGAACTCGTGTTGAGCGAAGCGGATGCCGACCTGGTGGCCGGATTGCTCGCCGGTTTGCCGCACGGCGTTGTCGAGATGAGCCCGGATGTGGCCGGTCTGGTCCAGACTTCAACGAACCTGGCTACCGTCGCCACCAGCGCCGGCGAAGTGGTGATCGAAACCAGCCAGCGCAGCCCGCTGGCGAGCGCGAAACTGGCCGTCGCGCGCAGGGTGGCGACGCAGTTGCGGATGCTGGGGTTCGAAGTCGCCCACAGCGGCAACTACCCGGGGTGGAAGCCCGAGCCCGCGAGCGACATCGTGCGCAAGTCCAAGGCTGTACACGAAGAACTGCTGGGCCATGTGCCGGAACTTGTCGCGATGCATGCGGGACTCGAATGCGGGGTGATCGGCGAGAAGCATCCGGGTATGCAGATGATCTCGTTTGGTCCGCACATCGTGGACGTGCACAGCCCTAGCGAGCGTTTGAAGATCTCGTCGGTCATGCCATTCTGGACGTTCCTGACAGGTCTTCTGGAACGCCTGTAAACGAGCGCCGCGGCTTACGCGGGTAGAGCGTGCACGCGGACCTGCAGCAAGTCCTGCAGCATCGGCGATGCAGGGAACGGGTGGCCCGCATACTGGCGAAAGCCCTCGGCTGCCCCCAGGCCCGCCATTGCGCCGCGCGCGAGTGCCCATTGCTCCATCGTCTCCAGGTAGTCGTCCATGCCGTGCTGCCGCCGCAGCCAGGCCCGCTGCGAGGCATGGCACGCCAGCATCTCGCGCTTCAGCGCCAATACCGTGCTGACATCGACCAGGAACTCCGGTCGAACCGGGCGATGCTCCCGGTCGATGCCGGCGGCTGGATCGACGAAGTAAAGGTGTGGGATGGAATCTGTCGCCGGGGCGGGATCGTACGCCGAAGTGTCATAGTTGGGGACCGGTGCGGCGAAACACGCGTCCTGCACCAGGCGGCTGGTCGCCTCGTGATCGCAGTGGTAGTCGGCCGGGGACGCGGTCAGGATCAGGTCCGGATGGAAACGCCGGAGCAGGGAAGTGACCATGCGGCGCGATGCGTCGTCCTGGAAGATCTCGAGATCGCGAAACCCTCCCCACGCATATTCCGCTCCAATCAGGCGCGCCGAGGCCGCAGCTTCGGCTTTGCGCATGCGGCCCAGCTCCCCGGCACCGTACTCCGTGGAACCGCAATCTCCGTTGCTGAGAGTGACGAAAGTGAGCTGATGACCCGCTTGCGCAAGCAGCGCGAGGGTCCCCCCGGCGAACAACTCCAGGTCGTCGGGATGGGCGTGGATAGCGAGGATTCGAACAGGCATGGTGAGCTGGAGGCGTGCCCTACAGGGTGTCGTGCTCGTGCAACTGCGGACATTCGCAGCAGTCGGTGCAACGGTAGCACTTCTCGCAGAGATGATTGGGGCAGGCGTCCAAAGTGCACCAGACGCAGATGTCCTGGGAGGGTTCCTCGCACACCGAACATAAGAACACCTGCTCGCCGGATGCTGGTGCTAGTTTTTCGGGGAGTTGGGCTGGAGTATCTGAGTTCTGCAACGCTGGGCCTCTTTCTGCGCAACTTCCAGTTCTTTTTCACGCTGCCGGGCCATGTCGAGCGATTGAGACCGCAGCCACTCCAGATCGCCCGAAAGCGAATTCAACAGCGAGTCGAGTATATCCGCGATGGCCGGGTTGTCGTACTTCCGGACTCCCTGGCTCAGTGAAATCGCTTGTTGATCCATGCTCTCGATCCGGATCAGCGTCTCCAGCATCAAGCTGAGTTTGTCCGGCTGGGCCGACCAGCGCGCGACCGCATTTTGTACGTAAACTAGGCCGTCGGCGCATGCCTTCTGCTGCTTTTGGTAGGCTGCTGGCCCGCCTTCCACAGCCCATGAGCCGGGCTGAATCCGATCGAAGACGGGCTTCAACTGGCCGACATCCTTGCCCAATTGCTCGATGCGGGGGCGCATCTCCCAATCGGCGGGAGCACCGGGCGAGGATTGCGCCGCCGGAGAGGCGGACTGAACGAACAGGATCAGGGAGATGAGAACTGAATGCACGTCTTCCACCAGTGTAATGCCGGAAGGTCCTGGCTGAGGGGTTTCCCTGTCCAGTCCCGCATCGGGATCCCCGGACGCGGTAGGTCCGCTACCCGGATGGCTTAGTGATGGGGGGGCGGGGGAGGTGCAGGCGGTTTGCCGCCCGTGTCACCCGGCAGGCCGCCGCCACTGCCGCCGCCCGGCACCTGGATGCCGCCGCTACCGCCGGTCCGGGGCATACGAATCATGATCTGCAGGAAAATGTCGGAAGCCATCTGCAAAGCGCGGCCGGTATCGAAATGCCGCGCCTCGTCCAGCGGGAGATTCCTGTGAACGGTCAACTCCTGCCCGGCATTCAAAACTTTCGGCTCGAACGAGCGCGGCATGAGCCGGTGCTCAACGCCCACCGAACCTTCCTCCACCAGGACCACCGTCGCTTCCTCCTCGTCGTCAACCGTGACGTCGAAAATGGTTCCGCGAACCGAAATTATGGCCGTTGGCGTAAAGATACGATTGGGGTTAGGCTGACCGCCGGGCCGCTGAATGTGAACCCTTATGCGGCCCAGCCAAACGTCCAGGATGTCGCGCAGGCTGCCCGGGTTAGCCCGGAACGTCACTTGCGAATTCGGAAAGATCTCGAACGTGCTGCCGTCGGAAACTCGAAATGTGGCGTGTCCATCCGCGCCGGTGACCACGACTTGGCGCACGTGCACCGAATCCCCGGTGTCGATAGCCCAATAAGTGTTGTCTTTGTAAAGGGAAACTTGGCCTTCGCGATTCACTACGCGAGCGGCGACGTCATCGCCGAACAAGCTTTCGATGCCGGGCAAGCCCTGGCCCAGGCACACAACCGGCGTGAGCGATGCGAGCAGCATTACAGCTGAGCCCCACTTCATGCCAAATAACTCCCAAAGCATTGCCAACGAACAGCAATATCGCGTCGTGCGCCTACACAACTCTCGACGATAAGTCTATCACCGATCAAGCCCATGGCAAGCGATATGCGAGGCCCACGGGTGCCTCGGAATACTGTAAATCGTTGAAATTAGGGAGAGGAGGCTGCCCGAAGAGCACTCTGTAATTGGAAAGTCAGGTTAAAATCAATCTGAGACGTGCGGCAGCCAGCCCCAACCCGTTCCGCGGCCGGAAAGCTCCTGCTATGGTGTGTCAGCAGCGTGCTGGCGGGAAGCCTGTTTGCTCAGGGCGTCCTTACCCAGACAACGCTTTCAACCCAAAGCAAGACCGATTGGCGCCGCGTCGGCACTTTGACGCTGGCCGAGGGACTGGCATCGCCATCCTCCGGTGGCGCCGTGGAACGCGTGCACTTCCTTGAGGATGGCCGGCTGCGGGTGGCTATCGCGGGTGGGCGGATCTGGCAAACGGCCGATGGAGAAGCCTGGACTCCGGCCGAGACGATGCCGGTTGCCGAGCGGGCCGCTAACGCGGTACGTGTGCCGGAGCCCGGGGCGATTCTACGGGAATCGAAACGCGGGCCGACCCTGCTTTTCGCCGGAGGGAGCCACCTCTGGCGCTCTGAAGACAGCGGGAGAACCTGGCGCAATTTGACTCAACTGCGGGACAGTCGCGGTAGTTCGGTGCTGGGCGCCGCAGTGAACGACTTGACGGTCGATCCGGAGAACGCCGACAGGATCGCCGTGGCGACTGCCACCGGAGTTTGGGTTTCTCTGGACGGCGGACTGTCTTGGCAGGGCTGGAACGACGCATTGCCCGCATTCCGTGTAACACGCATCCTGACGGCGCCGGCGGGTGGGCACGGGTTGCAGGTGCAGGTGCGGGGCGAGGGCTCGCCTAAGTCGTTGGAATGGGCGCCGGGATTCCGCGCGGGCTGGCTGCCTGCGCCGGCGCGAGACGCCGAGGAAGTCCTGAAGGCTGGGTTTTCCTTGTCCTTGCACACGAAACTGAGTGCCGCGGCGGAAGGCCCCGGTGTGTTTTATGCGGCCTCGGAAGATGGCCGGATGTGGTCCAGCCTGGACGGCGGCGCGTTGTGGAGACCGGCGACGCTTCCGTCCGGTTCCGGCCCCGTGCAGAGAATCGTCAGCGACCCCCAGGACGGCCGCTTCGCCCTGGCCGCGTTGGCGAATTCCACGAATGCAGGCAATCCGGCGGGAAGTCGATCCAGAGTTCTGCGCACCCTGGACGGCGGTGCGACCTGGGACGACATCTCGACTGATCTGCCGGACGGGCCCGTGCGTGGGCTGGCGTTTGATCGCTCGACCGGAGCTGTCTACGCCGCCACAAGTCAGGGCGTGTTTCTCTCCTATCAAGGGCTGCGGGCTCCTGAGCCTGCCGCGCGTTGGACGCCGATGCGCGGCCTGCCTGACGCGCCCACGATGGATGTCCGTCTCGACGAGGCCGGTGTCCGGGTGCTCGCGGCCGTGGACGGATACGGGGTCTATGAATCCCCGGCCCCGCATCGCGCCCGCCAGCCGCTGCTGCTGCGAGCTGCCGATTACGCCGCTGGACCGGCCTCCCCCGGCTCGCTGCTCACGATTGTCGGCAGCGCGGTGGAGAGCGTCACGGTGAACAGCCAACCTGGCATCGTCCTGTCGTCGAATGCTGCCGAGTCTCAGATCCAAGTGCCATTCGAGGCTTCCGGCGACTCCCTGCGGGTGACCGCCAATCGAACGGGTGCGGTCGCGTTGAGCTTTGGCTTGCCGCTACGGCAGGTTGCGCCCGCGATCCTGACTGATGGGGACGGTTTCCCGGTGATTGTGGACGCCACTTCCGGGATACAAATCGACGCCTTGAACCCGGCGCGCCCCGGCGCGCGTCTACAGATATTAGCGACGGGTCTAGGCCGGGTCCGGCCCGATTGGCCAGCCGGCATGGCGGCTCCCGCCGAGCATCCTCCAGAGGTGCTGGCTGGACTGCGGGTGCTGCTGGACGGCGTGCCCGCGAAAGTCGTTCGTTCGGTGCTGGCGCCGGGCTATGTCGGGTTCTATCTGGTGGAGTTCGATGCGCCCGAGTTCGTAAACACCGGCGTGGCCGAGGTAGCGATCGAGGCTGCCGGCCAGTCGAGCAACGCGGTCCGGGTCTATATGGCCGCGCAGTGATCGGTTTGCCTTCGTTGCGGCGAAGGATCGGAGGACCGGTGGAGTCTGAGCAAGGTTCTTTGCGGAGACGGGTTGAAGCTTCGAGCTGCCGGACGGCGTCCGGTAAAACGACTCGAGCCTGTGTTCTGCTCCTGATCGTGCCAGCCATCCTGCTGGCGCGCTCCGCGCCGGTTCCAGCTCAGGAACAAAGGCCCGAAGGCGAGAAACTCGCTCCCTACTATCCCACTCCGGAATCTGTGGTCGTGCGCATGTTGAAGTTCGCCGGGCTGAAGCCGGGAGAGAAGCTCTTCGACCTGGGAAGCGGGGACGGCCGCATCGTCGTGATTGCCGCCCAGAAGTTCCACGCCGATGCCACCGGGGTGGAGCTCGACGCAGAACTGGTGAAGCAAAGCTCCGACCGCATTCGCGCGCTCGGGCTGGACAAGAGCGCCCGGATCATCCGCGGCGACTTGCTGCGGCAGGATTACTCGTCCGCCGATGTGCTCGCGGTTTACCTGCTGCCCCGCTCGAACGAGAGGCTGCGTCCGCTGCTTGAAAAGGAGCTGCGTAACGGTACGCGTATCGTCGCGCACGACTTCGTCTTCCGCGGCTGGACGCCTGAGCGCGAGGAGTACGTCGAAGACGACGGCGCGGGCCGCAGCCATACCCTCTACCTGTACGTGATCCACAAATAGCGGCTTGGGCCAGCGGGTTCTCCGGGACCGACGACGCCGTGGAAGCGGACCAAATGTGTGCGCGCGGCCTGACTGGTCCCAATTGGAGTCGTGCGTCGCGGCTCGTTCGAGCACTTTCTTGGCCTATCCTAGAGGCAGTTCCGGGAGGGGCACAATTTGCGTATTGGAATCACCTGTTACCCGACTTACGGCGGGAGCGGCATCGTTGCTACGGAACTTGGCAGTGAACTGGCCCAGCGCGGGCACGAAGTCCACTTCATTACCTACTCGAATCCTATCCGCCTGGACCCGGCGCAACCCCGCGTCTTCTTCCACGAGGTGGAGGTGAGTTCCTATCCGCTCTTCCAACACCCGCCTTATATGCTGGCGCTGGCGTCTCGGATGGCCGAGATTGCCGAATGGCACAACCTCGACCTGCTACACGTGCACTACGCCATCCCGCACTCCGCCTCGGCGATGTTGGCCCGGCAAATGCTGGCCGCACGGCGGCGGCTGCCATACGTGACCACGCTGCACGGCACCGACATTACCATCGTCGGGACCGACCGCGCCTACTTCCCAATCACCCAATACACGATCGAGCAAAGCGACGCGGTCACATCGATTAGCGAGGACTTGCGCCGCGAAACGGTGGAGGTTTTCAAGATCCGGCGCGAGATCCGCGTGATTCCGAACTTCGTGAACTGCGATCTTTACCTACCCGCGAAAGAGCCGCACGAGGGCCGGCCGAGGCTGCTGCATGTTTCGAATTTCCGCGCCGTCAAGCGCGTTGGCGACTGCGTGCGGATTCTGGCTGAGGTCCGAAAAGACCATGACGTCGAACTCTGGATGGCTGGCGATGGCCCGGAGCAAAGCGGGGCTGAAAACCTGGCGCACGAACTGGGGGTCAATCAATACGTCAAGTTCCTCGGGAAGCAGGATCACATTGAGCGGCTGTTGCCGCAGTGCGACATCCTGCTGCTGCCCAGCCGGCAGGAGTCGTTCGGTCTGGTGGCGCTGGAAGCCATGGCCTGCGGAGTGGTCCCGGTGGCCACGCGCGTGGGTGGACTACCCGAGGTGGTAATCCACGGCGAAAGCGGGTTTCTCGAAGGAGTTGGCGACATCGTGGCGCAATCGGGGCGAGTGCGGGAGTTGCTGGACGATCCGGTTCTGCGCTCGAGCATGGCTCGCAAGGCGCGGGACCGGGCCCAGGCAGTTTTTTGCAGCACAAAGATCATTCCCCGCTACGAACAACTCTATACGGAAGTCGTCGGCTAGCTGGAACTGAGCCGCGGCCGCGGGGGGAATGGTTGTGCAGCCTGCGTCAGCGCAAAAATGCGCCGGGGATCAGGGGTTTGTATCAGCTTGGGGAGAGACCGGATGAAATGGTCCAACTTTGTTCTGAGCAACATTGCGCTGTGGTGCGTTTGCGTGCCCGCGGCGGAACGAGCGCCGCTGCCGGCCGACGCACACAAATCCGCCGCCAAGCGCTGGTTGAACAAACGAGTTCTACAAAGCCGCTTGCTGGACGATATGGAGAGTCTGGACAATTGGAGCGCATTTACGAACAGTGCGCCGCTCGTTGTGGATGCGCGCTTCGCCTCGCAGGTCGTTGACGAGGCAAAGGTGGTTGCCGAAATGTCGCTCACCGCGGAACGTTCGCGGGACAGCGGCCACTCGCTGCGGCTGCGCAATCCAACCCGGTTGCCAAAGCCCGGTCCCGCGAACGGACGGGGCTGGGGCGAGTCCGGCATTCTGCGCAAGTTTGAGGCCGAGGATTGGACCGAGTTCAATCGCATCTCGCTCTGGATCTATCCGGACTGTCCTGGACATTACGTGGCCTCGCTCGACTTGCATCTACGCAACGACGGCGTCGAGAAACTTCCCGCGGCTTTCGCCCAGGAGGGCGAAACGTCGCTGGTGCTCAAGAATCACGAATGGAATCACGTGGTGTGGGAGATGTCAAACGTGGCCCGCGACAAGGTCACCGGGTTGGAGATTGTCTATGGCATGGCGGGCAACGAACTCGACGGCGCCGACAGCGTGACCTTCGACTTCGACCAAATGGAGCTCGAGCGGGTCGAACCCGACCATATCGAGGGCTGGGACGTATGGCCCGGCCGCATTTCTTACAGCCAGGCGGGCTATGCGGTTGGCGCACTCAAAAGCGCGGTCGCCAGCGGTTTGTCCGCGCGCGAGTTCCGGCTCATCGAGGCAAAGTCCGGCAAACCGGTTCTCGCTAAACCGGTTAAGACGGTGAAGACTCATCTGGGCGAGTTTCAGGTATTGGATTTTTCCGATGCGCGACAAGCGGGTAACTATGTTTTGGAAGTCGGAAAGTTGCGGACGCCGCCGTTCGCGATTGGCAACGACGTGTGGCGCGAATCGATTCTCAAGGCATTGAACTTCTTCTATGCGGAGCGTTGCGGGTTTGCCGTCCCGGGGGTGCATGGCGTGTGTCACCGCGACTGGCAGGCGGTGCACGGGGACCGGCGCATCATCATCAACGGGGGGTGGCACGACGCGGGCGACCTGACGCAAGGCATGGGCAACACAGCCGAAATCGTCTATGCGCTCTTCAGTCTCGCCGAGCGACTCCACGCGCGCGGCGAGGATCCTGAGCTGTACGAGCGCCTCATCGAAGAGGGTCGTTGGGGCCTTGACTGGATACTTAAAACGAGTTTCGGCGAAGGGTATCGTGTCTCCGGGTCGATCAACAGTCGTCACACGAACGGCATTCTGGGAGACTACGACGATGTCATCACCACGGCATCGAATTCTCCCATGACCAACCTGCTGGCAGCAGCCTCGGAAGCGGTCGCAGCCCGCGTGCTCAAGGAGCGGGATCCGCGAATGGCGGCGTACGCACTGCGCATGGCGGAGCAGGATTGGAGTTACGGAATCGAGGGCCTCGAACGAGCCGGCGCACATCAGTCCAAGGAGATTTTCTCCGGTTCGTTCGACTCCGCCGGCGTGGTCCACGAACCGCTGTCGATCGCCGTGCTGGCCGGCGTGGATCTGTTTCGTCTGTCCGGCAATCGTGCCTATGCCGACAAAGCAGTGACGTTCGCCCGCACTATCCTCGACTCGCAGGAGCGGCGTATCCCAGATTGGACGGTGCCGCTGACTGGCTATTTCTACACGAGTCCCGCAAAGGATCGCATTCTCCATTACTGCCATCGGGGCCGCGAGCAGGCACCCATTGAAGCGCTGGGTGCGCTCTGCAACGCGCTGCCCGATCACCCCGACTGGATGAAGTGGTATTCGGCGGTGGCGCTGCATTCGGAGTATCAGAAGACCATCGCCAAGTACACCGAGCCGTACGGCGTGATGCCGGCCTCGATTTATCGCGACGACGATTACCTGCAGGTGCCTGAGAGCCGGCGCGAGTCATTCCGCAAGCAGGTCTTGAACGGCACTCCGCTCGGTGCGGGGCACTACCTGCGGCTGTTCCCGGTCTGGCTCGACTACCGCGGTCATTTCGGGACGATTCTGCCTCAAGCTCAGGCGCTGGGCGAGGCGGCACACCTGCGCGGCGATCTGACAGCGGCTCAGGTCGCGGAGCGGCAGCTTGAGTGGGTGATCGGGCGCAATCCCTTCGCGCAAAGCATGATGTACGGCGATGGCTACGACTTCACGCCGCAATACACGCCATCGTCGGGCGACATGGTCGGGTCGCTGCCCGTGGGCATTCAAACGCGCGGCGACGCCGATGTGCCGTACTGGCCGGTGCAATCCACCTGGACCTACAAAGAAGTCTGGGTTCATCCCGTCGCACGCTGGATTTGGCTAATGAAGAATCTTTCCGGGCCGGCGGTTGTCGAAGGGCAGGCTAGCGGACCAGTGGAGTTTGTCGATGCGGCGACCAATCAGAAGACCACGGTTCAGCCGGTCCCCGGGACAGGCCGCTTCCGGGTGACGCTGCCGCAGGGCGTCTATCAGGTGCACTCCGGCGAGAGCGTCGGGACACGGACGTTTCTGCCTGGCGATTCCTACCATCTGGACCTGCGTATTGGAAGGGTGCTGGACCTACGGCTGTCCCAGGAGAGCTCCGAGGCAGGCGAAGTGCTCATACGCGCCGGGGTCCGCGGCGAGGGGAGCCACGACTTCGCCCTTCGCTCAGACAATCTCATGCTTGAGGATGCCTTACGGCGAGTGACTCTGAAGTCAGGCGAGGCTCAGACCCTCACATGGCGTGCTCGCATCGTTGCCAAGGACTCCCCCTGGGTCGCGGTGGTGGTGCCCGACGGTGACCTGTCGCAGCGGAGAGAACTGATGGGCCCGGCTCCGACCGGCGGCCTGCATTGACCATCCCGCATCCGGGCTACATCTCCTGCGACAGATTTATCAGCGGAGGTTGCCGCATCTCGACGCAGCCCTTGCCGGTGGGCAGGACTTTGCCGGGATTCAGGCGGCAGAGCGGGTCGAACATCTGCTTGATGCGGCGCATCAGGTCGAGCGATTCGTCGGAGAATTGGTGACCGAGGAGTTCCATCTTCTCCATGCCAATCCCGTGCTCGCCCGTGATGGACCCGCCGACCGAAATGCAATAGTCCAGGATCTCGAAACCCGCCCTCTGCGCCCGCTCCAGGTCGCCTGGCTTGCGGGCATCGAAGGTGATGATGGGGTGCATGTTGCCGTCGCCGGCGTGGAAGATGTTGCCGATCATCAGTTCGCGGCGCTTGCCGATCGCGCCGATCTCGCGCAGTGTTTGAGCGATCTTGGTGCGCGGGACCACGCCATCCTGCGTGTAGTAAAAGGGGCTGACGCGACCGATCGCGCCGAACGCGTTCTTGCGGCCCTTCCACAGCAATGCCCGCTCAGCCTCGGTGCGGGCAACGCGGAACTCGCGCGCGTTGCAAGCCATGCAGGCGGCGCGGACTTTCTCGGCCTGCTCTTCCACGGCTTCGCTCAGCCCTTCCATCTCGATCAGCAAGACCCCCGAGGCATCCAGCGGATAGCCGGCGTGGGTGGCCTCTTCGACGATCTGTATTAGCTTACCTTCCAACATCTCGAGCGCTGCCGGGGTGATGCCCCGGGCTGTAATCTCGCTGACGGTGGCCGCGCAATTGTCAGCGCTGTCGTAAATGGCGAGCACGGTCTTAACGGCTTCGGGCTGGCGCATCAGCCGCACGATCACTTTCGTCACCAGCGCCATGGTGCCTTCGCTGCCGGTGAGCAGACCGGTCAGGTCGTAGCCGGGGGAGTCGGGCCAGAATGCACCGGTGCGCACGACGGCTCCATCCGCGAGTACAACCTCAAGTCCGAGCACGTGGTTGGTGGTAACGCCATAGACCAGCGTGTGCGGGCCTCCAGCGTTCTCGGCGACGTTGCCGCCGATGGTGCAGGCTCGCCCGCTGGATGGGTCGGGCGCGTAGAAGTAACCGCCGGGCTGAACCGCGATGGTCAGGTCAAGGTTGACCACGCCAGGCTCCACCACGGCGCGCTCGTTGGCGAAATCGATCTCAAGTATGCGGTTCATGCGGGCGAAGCCGACCATGATGCCGCCAAATCGCGGGATGGCGCCGCCGCTCAGGCCCGTGCCGGCGCCGCGTCCGACGAGCGGCAGGCCATGGCGCGAAGCAAGACGGGCGATCGCGCTCACCTGCCCGGTGGTTTGCGGCAGGACGACAGCGTCCGGACGGGCTTTGTCCACGCCGCCATCGTATTCGTACAGGCGTAAGTCCTCCGGTCGGTCGAAGACGAAACGCGACCCCACGATGCGGACTAGTTCATCTCGAACGGATGAATTGAGCATGTCTCTTCACCAACGAATATACAGGCTAACCAGGACGATCGCGGCATCCGGATTCCATCCATCACCAGCACGAGTTACCGACGCGACGCTGCGGTGCCACCACTCACTCCTTTGGGATCTTCTGAAACTCCAATTGAAGCCACCTGGGTTCCTGCGGCTCACTCTTGTCCGGCATGCCTTTGGTCATCGACCAGCGGTGGATCCAGGAGATGCCGTTGGTGCCCACGTAGTTCTCGGGCGACTGGTAGACGGGGTCCTTGAGGGCCTGCTCCAGCGTGGTGAAGCGGTAGCCGCGGCGCTTCAGCATGGTCAGCAGGTCCGTTGCGAGGTCGGCGTTCAAGCGGTTGGCGTGCATGAGCAGAATCTGCGGGATCTCGTGCCCCACCACTTCCAGCGTGCGCTGCTCGAAGAAGTCGACGACCGTCTCCATATAGTGCACGTATTCGTCCTTTACATGCGCCATAAGTTCCATGTTGCCCGTAGCCAAGGCTGAGGCGTACACGTTCGCGAACATCCAATCCGAGTTATCGAACGTCACTGGAGCGTTGGTGTAGCCGCGGCTCGCGATGAACCTGGCGACGCGCGCTTTGATTTCGGGCGTTGGCCCCAGGTGCAGCATCGGGTAGCGGAAATAACGCAGAGGACGGCCGCCCAGCACTGGGCGCAGCGCCCCGTCAGCTTTGACAATATCCGCCTCGAAGACCGACGGATCCTCCTTGCTCAAGTCGAGGTGCGAATAGGTGTGACTGCCCAGTTCCGCACCCGCATCCTGCCAGAGTTTTAGCACCGTGCGGCGGTCGTCGTCGGTCAGATCCGGGCAGTTCCCCGCTACCACGAAAGCAGTGATGGGCGCCTTCTGCCGAAGGAACTGCTCGAGCAGGTGCAGGGTTTGGATCTGCAGGCCTCCGAAGCCGCAGGCCCGCGGTCCTGATTGCGCGAACGGCAAGTCGTCTACGGTAATCGCGACCTCGCGCTTGGAAGCGGCGAATGCGAATGGGGCGACCGCGAAAAACGCGGACAGGTAGGTGCAACAGAGCAACCGCTTCATGTCCCTTCAGGATACAGGCTTGCGCCGGCGGGGAGTTTCTCCGAGCGTTGCGACCAAACGGAGACCCGAGCCGGCGGCACCCATCAGCCACGACTGGCTGCGATTTGAGACATTCTGGTGGATGAGGATTGAGTCATGATCGAAATCATCTGGCTGGGGCACGGCACGTTTCAATTGAAGCTGGAAAGCGGGGAGATCGTACTGATCGACCCCTGGATCAACGGCAACCCGAAGTCTCCGCAAGGGTTCAAGATCGACCATATCGACACGATGCTGATCACCCACGGGCACTTCGACCACGTGGCCGATGCGGTGCAACTGGCGAAGAAGTTCAAGCCCAAAGTGATCGCGAATTTCGAGATCTGCGCCTGGCTGGAAACCAAGGGGGTGCAGAACACCGGCGGGATGAATAAAGGCGGGAGCCAGACGGCCGGATCGCTCAAGGTCACGATGACCCACGCGCTGCATTCCAGCGGAATTCAGGACGGCACTTCAATGCTCTACGGCGGTGAGGCAGCGGGGTTCATTCTGCACTTCGCCGACGGGAGCAAGGCCTATTTCGCGGGTGATACGTCGGTCTTCTCCGACATGGCGTTGTACCGCGAACTCTACGCTCCGGACCTTGCATTTCTACCGATCGGCGATCACTACACGATGGACCCGCGGCAAGCCGCGCTTGCCGCCCGCCTGATCGGCGCCAAGACGGTCATCCCGGTGCACTTTGGCACTTTCCCGATTCTGACAGGCACCCCGGCCGAACTAGCTGACCTGGTAAAGGCGGACGGGGTGCACGTCTGGGAACTGCAACCCGGAACGGCTGTCCGCTGGTAATGGGAACCGACTACCCGAGGAGCTACTTATCCGTTTTGGGATGGCCTTAGCCCGTTGGGCTAACACTCAACCCACCTGCGCGAAAGCACGCAGTGACAGGGCGAGGAACAGGCGACGGACATCCCCCGAAACGGCACAACCGCTCAAAACGCCAAGCGCAGGGTCCAAGGACCGCCTTCAGCGCAGGATTTGCCTTGGAAGATGACATTCGTGCAGATTGAGTGCAACGAAATCGCGTCATTTCTCACATCTGGCAATGCGCAGACTGTGGGCTTTCACCCAGTGCAGACCCTGGTGCCTTGCTTTTGTGAGAGTATGATTGAGATCTGTTAATCTTAATTGCTGTAACTTATTGAAAGTATGCACTGTAGAATTATTCCATACCCTGTCCGTCGGTTTGGAGTGGAAGATGCACTGCCTTTTTTGCGATTTTTCCGCCGACTGTTAGCCGACGGGGAGTCCGTGCGTTATCCCTCTGTTGGGGTTGAGAAGGAGAGCTTTCATGCAAATGCGTTCTCGCTCACGTGCTTCTATGGGGTTCATTCTGGTAGCGATGCTGATGGCAGGGAGCGTTGCTCTGCTAAGCTCGACCAAATCCCCGTTTTCGACTCGTGAAAAGGCGTCGTTTGCCAATCCGGCCGCACTCAATTTCGTGCGTCCTGGAGTGGCAATTCAAATTACTAACATCCAGTTCACGACTGGCAACCCGCTGACCGTGAACTACAAACTCGTGGATCCGAAGGGCGCCCTTCTGGACTTGACGGGCGTGCAGACACCCGGGGCGATTTCCGTCCGGTACATACTTTCGTACATCCCGGCTGCCTCGCCGGGAGGCCAGTATGTGAACATCACAACCACGAAGAACACGACGGTCCCCGGGGTTACTGTCAGTGCGCCGGGAACCGATTCCGGCGGAACGCTGGTGACCAATTCCGACGGCACTTATGCGTATACGTTCAAGACCGCCGTGCCGAACTCGGTTCCGCAGGGTTCGACGCTTACGGTCGGCATGACCGCGTCACGCAATTTGACCGAGTTCGACCTTGGCACGAATTACGCGAACGCGACGTCCAGTTTCAAACTGGGCGGCGGTACGCCTGACGTGCGGCAAGTCGTGACCACGGCCACCTGCAACAAGTGCCACAGCCAGATTGCATTCCACGGCGGATCGCGCCGCACGATGGAAATTTGCATCCTGTGCCACGTCCCCGGCTTCGTGAACCCGCAGACGGGTAATTCGATCGACATGAAAGTGATGTTCCACAAGATTCACATGGGCGAGAATCTGCCCAGCGTGAAAGCGGGAACACCTTATCAGATCAACGGCTCGCACGGGAGCAACGACTATTCCGATATCGCCTTCCCGGCCAACCCCAACACCTGCCAGGCTTGCCACGCCGCCGACGCCAAGCAGGCTTCGGCCTTTACCACCCACCCGACAGCAGCCGCCTGCGGCTCCTGCCATGACAACGTGAACTTCGTGTCCGGTGTCAACCACCTCGGTGGACCCGCTGCGAATGACAATCAGTGCGCGAATTGCCACATCCCGCAAGGCGAAGTGGACTTCGACGCCTCCATCCTCGGCGCGCACGTGAACGGGAATCAGTCCAGCCTTCTGCCGGGCATCCAAGGCAAGATCCTGTCCGTCACGAACACCAACCCGGGCCAGAAGCCGGTCGTGGCGTTCCAAGTGCAGGACAGCAAGGGTGTCACGATCCCGCTGGCCACCTTCTCGAAGCCGGTGCACCGCCTCGCACTCGTGCTCGCTGGCCCGACCACTGACTACACCGGCATCAATGCCCACGGGTACATCAGTGAAGACGCCAGCAAAACCTCGGTCCTGAACGGTGATACGTACACCTACACTTTCACCACGCCAATTCCAGCCAATGCAAAGGGTACCTATAGCATCGGTATGGAAGGCCGCAGGAACGATACGGTGTTGGCCGGCACCACCAAGGCCCGGACCATCGAATACGGCATGAAGAATGTCGTCTACAACTTCTCGGTGGACGGCAGCGAAGTTGCGCCACGCCGCGCCGTTGTTGCACTCTCCAAGTGCGATAGCTGCCACTGGAACCTTTCTCTGCACGGCGAGAATCGCAACCAGATCGAGCAGTGCGTGCTGTGCCACAACCCGGTCGAGAACGACGCAGCGCGCCGCCCGGCCGACGGCTCGGCGAACCCGCCCGAGAGCATCGATCTCGCGCTGATGATTCACCGGATTCACTCCGGCCCGAACCAGAGCCGCGACTTCACGATCTATGGCTTCGGCGGCTCTAAGAACAACTTCAACGACGTCGGCTACCCCGGCGTTTTGAACGATTGCGAACAGTGCCACCTGCCGGGTACCTACGTGTTGCCGATCGGGGCCACCGCCATGATCAACGACACCCGTGGTTACATCAACCCGGTTCATCCCACTACCGGCGCCTGCCTGGGCTGCCACGCGTCCATCGATGCGGCTTCCCATGCGTTGGTGAACACGACTACGCTGGGTGAGAGCTGCTTCGTTTGCCACGGCCCCGATGGGGACTACTCCGTGGCTAAGGTGCACGCGTCCAACTAAGTCAACGGAAGAGAGGGCCGGGTTGCCTAGGCGGCCCGGCCTTTTTGTGGATCCGAGTTTCAGGGAGTTTCCATGACCCGATTCCGAAATCTCATCATCCCGCTGGCCGTCTGTGCGCTCGCCTTCACTGTGCAAGCCGCCGGCCCGGCCAGGCAGGACCCGAAGGAGGCAGCAGCCAAGCAGGCGCCGCCCGCGAAGGCGGAATACGCCGGCTCGGAGGCCTGCGCGGGGTGTCACGAGGACATCAGCAAGGCCTTTGCCAAGAACCCCCATTTCAACCTCGAAAAGAACAAGCATTGGGAAGGCAAAGCCTGCGAAGCCTGTCACGGCATGGGCTCCAAGCACGCCGAATCTGCATCGGCGGAAGATATCGTGAACCCTGCGAAGCAGACGCCGGGTAAGACCGACGCGATCTGCCTCGCCTGCCACCGCAACCAGTCCACTCAAGTCGGCCGGATCCAGGGCGGGCATTCGCGCAACGCGATCGCCTGCACGTCATGCCACGACATGCACAAGACTGGCGCGGAGAGTTCCTTCGTCCGGCTTAAGCGCAACGCCGGGATCAATCAGCTTTGCGGCAGTTGCCATACGGCGGCGGCCGCCGCGTTTATGAAGCCGCATCATCACAAGGTGCCCGAAGGCGCCATGGCCTGCACGTCCTGTCATAATCCACATTCCAGTTTCATGAGTCGCAATCTCCGGCAGGCCAGCACGGGTTCGGAGCCCGCATGCGTCAACTGTCATGGTGACAAGCGCGGACCGTTCGTTTTCGAGCATGCTCCGGTTCGTACCGACGGGTGCAACACCTGCCACGAGCCGCATGGCTCGGTGAATCCGCGCATGCTAATCCGCCAGGACATTTCGCTCCTATGCATGGAGTGCCATTCCAACCTGCAGTCGCCGTCGCCGGGCGGAAGCCTCGGCGGAGTGCCGCCGGCGTTCCACAACATGCTCGCGCCGCGCTTCCGCAACTGCACCACCTGCCATCAGAAGATTCACGGCTCCAACGCCGGTAAGGGGTTGCTGCGATGAAGAGAATAGCCCTTTTGTGGATGCTCACCGGGGTCTTTGCATTCGCCGCCGCCCAGGATGCGGCGAAAGATACGAGCGCCAACCAGACCCCAGCGGCCGAGACGCAAAAGCCTGAAGAGAAGAAGGCGGAGGCGGCCCCTGCGGCTGCTGACGCAGCCACGCCCCAGAAGGAGCAGTTGCTCGAAGGCTCCATCGACCTCGGAGCACGTTGGGTCTCAAAGGTCGGCGGCGACATGAACACGTATCGCAGCATCGTCAACCTGGAGTCCGGGCCGCGCGTTGTAGGCGTGGACCTGAGACTGGTTCCGGGGCCGCACGACAACAATGTTGCGGACAGCATCCTGCTGCAGGCTCACAGTTGGGGCGATCCATACAACTCGATGCGGCTCGACATGCAGCGAAACCGCATCTACCGGCTGACGAGCAGCTATTCGAATGTCTCGTATTTTAACTACCTGCCTTCATTCGCCGATACGACCCTGTTGACGACCGGCGTGTTCATGAACCAGCGTGCCTACGACACCAAGACTCGAGACTTCGAAAACGAACTGCTGCTCCTGCCGGGCTACTGGATCCAGCCGTACATCGCATATTCGCGCAATACCGATGGTGGGACCGGCATTTCGACGCTGGTAGACAGCAGCTACAACAACTATCCAGTCGTGAACAACATCCATTGGGGTCAGAACACCTTCCGGGGTGGCGTTCGCGTCCAACTGTCTAAGCTGCATGTCACATTTGAACAGGGTTCCGTCCAGTTCAAGGACGACCAGGGCCTTTATTCGAATGGGCCCGGTCTCGGTGACCGGACCGCGCCGTACATTGGGCAAACACTGAACCTTACGAATGGCTGGCAAGCCTACTACATCCGTGGCGAAGGCAACTTCACCAAGGGATACGGCACGTTTAGCCCGGCATCGTGGGTCGATTTCTACGGGCAGTTCTACCACTCCGATTCCAATACCTCCTCAACGCTCAACCAACTGGCACAAGGTAATATCCCCTCGTATACGCCGAATCTCGCGTTCTACTCAACGGCTTTCGATCAGATGTACGGAAGCGCGGCGATGCCTCGAACCTCGGGTTCGGTGTCCATGGAATTGCGTTTGAAGGACCGTCTCCGCCTCCGCCAGTCCGTCGAATTGGATTCGTTCCACAACGACAGTTCTTCCACGCTCAGCCAACTGTTCTACCTGTCCTCGGGACTCGACGCGAGTGTGAATAGCCCCTACACCGGCCGCCTCGCAGTGCAGCAGCGTCGCTCGCAAACCGAATTGTTGGTGGACGTGAACAAGCAACTCATGGTGCGCGGCGGCTACCGCTACGAATGGGGTTCCGCCGATGTGCCTTCCGGTATCGTCAGCACGACCAGCCCGGACGAGAGCGGCCAGTTGATTCGGCATGTGGGCCTGGCCGGAGCGCAGTTCCGAATCTCCCAGATTGCGGTCGTTAACGCCGACTTTGAGAAATCGGACGGCGTGAAGACGTTCTATCGCACGGGCCTGCAAAACTACCTGAAATTCCGCGCGCAGTCGCGCTTTACGCTGCCCAAGAACCTGTTCTTCACGGCTGGCGTGAATTTCCTGGACAATCGCAACCCGGACGTCGGGCTTTACGCGAAATACACTTCTGCGGTCGAATCGGCGAGCCTGCAATGGCTCCCGGCCAGCCACAAGATTAGCCTGATCGCCGACTACACGCACTCCGACATCAAGTCCGATATCAACTACCTGATCATCTTCCCCTTCAGCGATTCGAACCGGTCGCTTTATCAGGACAACGCCCATTCCGCGTCTTTGATGGCCGAACTGGCCCTGCCCGGCAAGGGCCTGCTAAAGCCGAAGCTGAGCTTCGGTGGTTCCCTGGTAACCACGGAAGGCAGTCGGCCATCGAGGTATTATCAACCACAAGGCAAACTGCTGCTGCCCCTCCATAGGCACGTTCAACTTTATGCGGAGTGGCAGTGGTACGCGCTGCACCAGCCACTCTACTATTACGAGGGCTTCCGCGCGCACACGCTGATGACCGGCGTGCGTTTCCTGATGTAAGGTATAAACGTCATGTTGCTCAGAACTCTTGTCGGATTTGCGACGGCCGCCGCACTTGCGGCGGCCTCGCCGTCTTTGAACGGCGACGCCGCGCGCGGCGCCGCTCTTTTTCAATCGAAGAACTGCGTCACCTGCCACAGCGTAGCCGGACAGGGCGCCAAACTGGCCCCCGATCTTGGCAAGCGCGGCGGATCCGGCTTCACCCCGGCGTCGCTGGCAGCCATGCTCTGGAATCACGCTCCGCGCATGTGGGGCGCCCTGGCCAAGTCCTCAGCCAAGGTGGACCTGTCTGCTCAGGACAGTGCGGATATGTTTGCGTACTTTTACGCCGCGCGCTACATGGATCCTCCCGGCGACGCGGCTCGCGGCAAGCAATTGTTTACTGCCAAACGCTGTTCGGACTGCCACTCGCTTGATGGCGCAGCGGGCAAACGGGGATTTCAGTGGGACGCGCTCGCGGATCCTATCGAGTTGAGCCGCCAAATGTGGAACCACGGTCCCGCCATGCGCGCGGAAATGCAGGCCAAGGGCGTGAAGACGCCCACACTGACGGCGGCTGAGATGAACGACATGCTGGTTTACCTTCGAGCACTGCCGCAGGCCAAAGCGAACAAACCCGTATTCCAGCCTGCCTCGGCGGAAACGGGCGAGATGCTCTTCCAGGTCAAGGGTTGTGCCGACTGCCACAAAGGGGCCCGCAGTCTCGCCAAACGCGTGGCCTTCCGCACGGTCAGCGACTTCTCCGCCTCAATGTGGAATCACTCTGGCATGATGAAGCAATCCGGCGAGCTTCGCCCGGAGGAAATGAAACGACTGGTCGGCTACGTCTGGTCGCTCCAGTTCGCAGCGGAATCCGGTGACGCGGCTCGCGGCGGCAAAGTTTTCGCTGCCAAAGCCTGTGCTGGGTGCCACACCAACGGCCCGGGTCCTAAGATTGCAGGTCAAATTCCCGACGCCTATTCCCTGATCGGCTCACTCACACGGCATGCTCCAGGCATGATCCAGAAAATGGAGTCGTCCAAACAGACATGGCCAGCCATCAAAGATGGTGAAATGGAGGACCTACTGGCCTACCTTAAGGCGGGCAAGTAAGACCTTCTCCGCACCCGCTAGGAATGCGGGGAGTCGCAGTCGGTTGTGCCGAACGACGAAGAGCGGTCCATGCAATACGCTGGATCGCTCTTTGTCATTTTCTCTGCCGCGAACTAAAGTCAACCGTCCAGAGGTGCGCGCCAGGCGAACCACCTTGGCGCCAACCTGCTAACGAGTTGATGACTTTGGGTGAATGGCAGGTGCCAGACTGATCTGAATTCTGAGCCGCATCTCTCACCCGGTTCGGCGTTGCAGTGCCGTCTTCCAGGCGGCTTTCAGTCTATCCTTCGTCTCTTCGGGAAGCGCTGGAGGCGCCGATTGAGGCCGCAGTTCTCTTGAGGCTCGAATGCTCGTTTTCAGCGACTCGACAAATGCGACGCACGGTTCGCAGTCTTGGATGTGCTCTTCGATCTCCGCGCAATCCCCAGGGGAGAGCTCACCGTCCAGGTACTCCGAGAGCCTTTCGAACACTTCAAGGCAGTCTTCCGGAGGAAGCGCACCCTGTCGGCCCGGCCCATGTCCAGCTGAGCTCATTCGGAGACCTTTCCGGCGGGGGTAAGGTAGCCCGCCAATCGCTTTCTTAGTGCCAGGCGGCCTCGGTGAAGCCGCTGTTTGGTGACGTCCTCGCTCAGTTCGAGCACTTCAGCTGCCTCTGCGGTGGAGAGTCCTTCTACGTCGCGCAGCAAAAGCACAGATCGGTAATTCGCCGGCAGTTCCTGCAGTGCCGTCTCCAACTCCTGGTTCAATTCCGCGCGCAACAACCGCTGCTCGGGCTGTTCCCGTTTGTCGGGTACCCGCTCGGACGCGGCAAGTCCTGGCGAGTCCGCTCCAGGCCGGAGTTCGTCCAACGACAGTTCCCGTTCCGGCGCGAAAACGCTACGCCGCCGCTTCATCAGGCAGTAATTCCTCGCGATCCGGAATACCCACGCCTTCACATGCTCCGGCTCGCGCAGTTGATCGAAACTCTCAAAGACCTTTAGCAGCGTGTCCTGCGCTACCTCTTCGGCATCCTCGCGCTGCCCGCACATCATCCACGTGTACTGGAATATCTTCGATTGAAAACTCTCCACGAAGGGAGTGAAGGCAGAAGCGTCGCCTTCCAGCAGGCGTTTCGCCCATTCCACTTCAGAATTCAACGATGCATCCACCCCACCATGGTATCGGCTTTGCGGCCCGGCATCTTAGACGCCGAGATATGCAGGGGACCCTATCAAGCCCGGGTTGCCACTAACGACTCAACTTCAACGACGAATTCCGGTGGCATGGCTAAAGTATTCTTTACAAGACACTTGCCTACTGCTTTCCTTACGCCCTCCACATGCTCTGGATCCTCCACCCCAGGCGTCTCCACAACAACGATGAACTTCGCAAGCCGTGCAGGACCAGTTGCCTTTTCCGCAGTCACCCTAACGCGTAGACCGGAAGTTGGCAGCTTCATCCGGTTCAAGTACTCGGCCGCATAGTATCCCGCGCAAGTGCCGACCGAGGCGAGCAGTAATTCCGGCGGGGTCATGCCCTCGTCGTAGCCCTGGTTCGATACCGGCTGATCAGCGTAGATTCTGTGCCCCCGAGCCTCAGCTTCAAACTGGACGCCACCAAGATAGGTCACCGTGAGTTCCATAGCTTGTCCTTCACTTACCAGGATGCGGGGTATTGCCAGCGGTGACACCCGTTCTTTACGGCTTCAAAGATGGCTTGGCTCCAAGCTCGAGTCTGAATCGGCAGTTTGCTTCACCGGTGCGGAAGCCCGGCGGCAGCATGACCCGAGACCAAACCGCCAGGGAGGACGCGGAACGGGTTTGCGGGCTCTATGGGTCGCTCGATCACTTCATCAACCAGATCGCCTACGAGGTCGTAGTCATGTGCCTTGGTGATCCGCATTACGCGCATCTGACCCTGCGCGAGGGGTGAGGGGCCGGGGTCCGAGATGTAGCAGACGCCGTCAATCCCGGGTGCCTGCCCAGTGCTGCGAGCCTCCCACAGCAACTCGCTCTCTGCAGAGGGGCCTTCGACCATTACCGGGATATCCTGGCCTACCCAACGCCGATTCAGCTTGCGGGAAATCTTGCGTTGTACGGCCATCAGGTGGCGTTTGCGATTGTAACTCGTGCGCGCACTCACCTTGCCGCCAAGCGCGTAGCTGGCGGCGGTTTCTTCGTCCGAGAAGCTGAAGACGCCCAGCCGGTCGAGTTGCGCGGCTTCCGTGAACTGGCACAACTCGTGGAAGTCACGGTCCGTCTCGCCGGGGAAGCCGACGATCATTGACGTTCTGATCGTTACGCCTGGAATGGTCTTGCGGATTTTCTCTAGCAATTTGAGGAAGATATCGCCGGAGCTGCCGCGTTTCATACGCTTGAGGACGCTGGCCGAGGCGTGCTGCAGCGGCATATCAATGTACTTCACCAGAGATGGGTACTCGGCAATCACGTCGAGCAGTCGCTGCGTGATGCGGTTCGGATAGCAATACAAGAATCGCACCCAGACTGGTTGCGGGGTTTCAATTTGAGCCAGACGCTCCAGCAGGGATGCGAGCCCGTCCTTCAGGCACAGGTCGTCCCCGTATGCCGTCGTGTCCTGGCCGATCAGATTGATTTCGCGGACACCTTGCTCGAACAACCTGCGAGCTTCAATCAGCACGCTCTCGAAACGGCGGCTGCGAAAACCGCCCCGGTATTGCGGGATCACGCAGAACGAACAAGGATGATCGCAGCCCTCGTTGATTTTCACGTAGGCAAAGTGGCGCGGCGTCGCCAGCACGCGCGGCGTGGCGTCGTGATAGAGATACGGTTCCGCCACGTCCGCTTTGGGGGTCAGGCCTTCGCAAAGCTCCACGATGGAATCGAGTTCGTTGGTGCCGAGCACAGCATCGACTTCAGGCAGATTCACCCTGATGTCGTCTCTAAAACGCTCCACCAGGCACCCGGCGACAACCAGGCGTTGTGCACGGCCAGTTTTCTTGTATTCGGCCATCTCGAGAATCGTATCGACGGACTCCTGCTTGGCTGGGTCAATGAAGCTGCAGGTGTTCACCACGAGTACGTCGGCGTCCTCGGGCGACGCGGTAAGCTGGTGGCCGCGGGCGGTCAACTGCCCCATCATCACTTCGCTGTCCACCAGATTCTTGGGGCAGCCTAAACTGACAAATCCAATTTTCACAAGGGTCCGTAGGTAGGAGAGATCTCTACACCCCATTGTAACGGGTGCTGAAAACACAAACTGCGAAACCCGCCGAACTGTCCGCTGCCGGGCCTCCCCTGGAAGGCTGCCGACTGCCGCGCTCGAATCCATCAGAAGCAGCCCGTGATTGCCACAAGTCGCGTGTTCCGTGAGTCTCGCGAAGCCGGAATCATGATGTTACGGACGATCAAGAATCCGGCCTCGAAGCGCGGGTGCGATTCCGGCTACTGAGCGGCGACTTAGTCCGTTGCGCGCCTGACCCGAGCTGAGCGCCGGCGTGGTCTGCTCGTCGCGCGTGGCTGAGAAAGTGGCAATGTGAACCAAAATGAACTCCCCAGACCCACCTCACTCTTGACGCCGATCTTACCCCCATGCAACTCAACCACGCGTTTGCAGAAGGCTAAACCAACTCCCGTGCCGGGCTTCCTGTTGATCTCGTCAACAAGTCCAAACAACTCAAAAGCGTTCTTAAGTCTCGCCGGTTCAATTCCAGACCCGTTGTCCTGGACAGTTACCTTGGCATATTCTCCTTCGAACGCGATGTTGATCTTAATCACTCCATTGCTTGATGTGAATTGATAGGCGTTCTCGATCAAGTTCCCAATTACGCGCGAGATAAGAACGGCGTCGCCAAGAATAGAAAAATCTTTATCGGACGAGTCAAGAATAATAGTATGAGTATCATCGCCGGAATGCAGGGCTTCTACCGCATTTCGCGCCAGCGACCACAGATTGACCGAACTTATCTCAAGACGCTTATCGCCAGACTCCAGTTTGTGGACATCGGAGATTGTCCTCACCATCCTTACAACGTCATCAATGGCCGTTCTGGCCGCGGCGATGAACGCCAGGCTATTCGAGGAGAGTCTCTCCGCTTCATAGGACGCGAGCAGGTCTAGATATCCCCCGACCACGTTCAGAGGCGAACTCATTTCGTGGTTCAAGATGTGGAAGAGGTTCTGACGTTGCCGATCGAGTCGAGTCAGTTTTTCCAGCGTTTTTGTCGAATCCAGTCTCCGAGTGATGATTTCTAGCCAACTGGAGAGGCGGGCCAAAACTTCCTCCGGTGCACTTGGCGAGGAAATCCACTCTGCCGCACCTGCGGTAAAAGCCGCCGACTTGTCCGCGAGGCTTGGCGACCCTCCAACAATTAGTACTGGAATTCCCTGATTGGTAGCCTTAGAAAGAATCAAGTAGCATGACTGCAAACCCCTCTCAACCGACGCACCGACCGAGATGAAGATCAGGTCAGGACGGTGCGCGTCAATGGTCCGCAGTGCCATCGCAGGGGTCATTACGACCCTTACGGCACACCCCCTGGTTGTCAGGAAGGACAACAATTCCGGTCGCTTCGACTCCGCGTCGGCGAGAACGAGAGCGAAGAACGAGTCGGCGTCAGGCAGGAGGCTTTTCATAAGAAGATCCTATTCCTAACGCCTGCAATCGGCGTAGGTCCATTCCAACGAGAACCGGGAATGCATCGAAATGGGGAACTTGAGGACGACCTGGCGGACGAACGCTTTACTGCACTGGCGGCAAGCGAGCCTGGCTTGCGAGTCTGAGTCTCCTTCGATTCGCTCGAGAGGAGAGCAACGGAAGTCCTGCCTGCCGGTCGGCCAGCGGGCCAGCGAATGTGGCGTTGTACGTGCGATATCGCGATCGTCATCGGCCCGCCGGGAAGATCGAGCAATCTAGTCAACGAGATCTGGAGTGAGTAACCCGGACTCAAGCGCAAAACGTACCAATTCTGTCTTTTTGGTGAACCCCAGTTTTTCGTTGAGCCGGAAACGATAGGTCTCAATGCTCTTCACGCCTAGGCCTAGTTCCTGAGCAACTTCCTGATTGGTGTAGCCGGAAGCGACCAGGGTGAGTACCCGCTTTTCCCGGGTGCTTAGAACATCCAGAGGCGGGTTCACGAAGGCCGCAGTTTCCTTCAAAACTGGCTTTAAAGCATCTTTGCCGGAAAGTTGGACACTGATGTAAGATCTGCCGGACGCAACTGTGCGAATCGCAGTGGTCAGTTCCGTTGGTTCAGCGTTCTTGACCAGAAATCCGGCAGCACCCTCGCTGATGGCCAGTCGGAGGTAGGCTTGGCTGTTGTGCGTCGTCAGCATCAAAACCCGGGACTTGGGGGAAGCCTGCAAAAGCGGGGCGATCGCATCGAGTCCGGAACATCGGGGCAAACCGATATCTAGTAGAACGACCTCGGGGGCAAGTTCGTGGGCCAAGTTGATGCCGTCGAACGCATTGGATGCCTCAGCGACCACCTGCATATCGATTTGATAATCGATCAGCATGCGCACGCCGGCCCGGACAACGGCGTGGTCATCGATTATCTCAACACTCGTCTTGTGCATCGATCACCAACTAACGACATTTCCTGTTCATTACTCTGCCACGGACGACCGTCGCCTAGGCGGAATCACGCAGACTGCAGGAGTATATCGCCTGCAAGCGCCTCGACTGCTTGGATCAACGGATCATCCCAGATTAAACTGTATCCGCGCCCGCACTTCCGCACAAGGCTCTAAAGCCGAATCTAATCGAATCGAGGACGTCAACCTCCGGCCATCAAACGAGCCCAATCGGGGATCGTCCCGTTCGTCCGCGATGGAAGTCCCGACGGCCACGCGGTCTCGTGTCGCCAAGACGAGGAGTTTCCACCCATGACGGGGCTAAGGCAGGCTGCAAGGCCTCAAGGCTCCATGGACTGCAGACATGGACTTCAGAAAGGTGCCTTCGCATGGGGCACCTGCACGTTCGGGAATCGCGTGCGAGCTCGAAGCCGGAGCGTGCAGTAGGCTGAGACTACCACACGACGAACATGGAACTTCGTCAATCCCTTACAGCAATTCCATAAGAATAGGTTTTTCCCTTTCAATTGCTCGACAAGGTGCAGGGTACACTAGACGTAGATTACATAGTACGATTGTTTGCACAGTTAGCAAAGATGCCATCTAAGCGTACTAGTGAATCAACGCTGTCGGGCTGAGGGCGTCTCTGACTCGGGTTCGTGCGGGTGGCTTGATAAGGTCACTGGGTGCCTGATTGAATCATCCGCACGTCTAGGTGACAGCACGCACACTGTCACTTTGAGGGCTGCCAGACTTGTGTCTCCTCCACAGATTTCTTGCAGCCTCCTTAATCAGTTCGCGCTTCAATCTAAAGCGAATATCGTTGGATTGCTGTGGAAACCGGCTTCTCCATTTCTGCGATCGAGTATTCGCAGCTACGGAGGACCTTCGGCCGCTCGTCGCATTCGTCTGCCCGGCCAGTCGCGATGCTGAACTGGAGAATCGCCCGCAGGCGCGGAGTTGAGGTGTTCGCTTTGGTCGAGTCGTACGTCATTGGATTGGTTTGATGGGGCAATCCGCGCTCGTCCGTCTCCTGCCGCAATGCACTCGGCTTGCTCGCAGCGCGACAATCGATAGGCGTCGCCGGCGGGCCGACATTCTGGAGGCAGCGGTCTGGCGCCGTCCATTTCGGAGGCCGCACGCTAGGGTTGAGGGACCTGACCATTGGCCCCATAGCGATAAGCGGCGTCTGCGATGGCTGGCCGCTGGCCGATTGGACTGAGAAGGGGTGCCGGTAACCGGCAATTCTTTCCGTGCGGAATTGGTAAGAGTTACGCGATCGCACGCAGATTCCGGGTCCATCGCTGGTCCTATCATTCGCCCGAGTCCGGTCGCTCGCTCGGGTCGTCGGCCTCGGATGAGTGGAGCTTCGCGGGCAGAGCCGAATTTGGGGCGCCGGACTGCGCCACGGCCACCGCTAGCATTTGATGACCAGCGGTTCCTGCCGTCTGCGCCAGATCGGTTTGACCCGGCCACATTGAATGGTGCCAGGACGGCCACCAAACGCAGGCTCGCGGTGCTCGTGAGAAATCCGTCTGAGGCCGTCTCATTGGACGGTTGGGCACGAACGTGCACACATTGAAACTGGCGCGGCAGCGCGGGGGGCGCACGCTCTTCCAGCCGATGCTCGGATCGAATGCCGACCTCCGGCGTGAGGCGAAACTCGGAATTGAGAATTGACGCGCATTCCTAACCCTGATGGCCGCGGGATGAACTGAGTCATTTTTGGCGCCCTTGTATGACAGGTGTTGGGAGCGATGGTTCGGCCACCGCCCATCCTCTCGAGTCAACCCGAACGGGGCGCGCATGGGGCGACTGATGAAAAGTAGCGATGGCGGCCGAGTCGGCCCCCGGAGGATTCACCGATGCCTCAATTGAGCGTTCTGGCGCATACCGCGCGTATGTACTTGTTGAGACTAGCGGACCGGATCTTCGGCTGCAGGCACCGCAAGACGACCATGCCGATGACCTTCCGGCCCGACCCAGCCCTGCGCGCGAAGCAGATCGGGAACGAGGGAGCTTACATCGTCTGTCTGGGGTGCGGACGGCACCTTAAGTACAATCTACGCATGGGGAATTCAGGCAACCGGGGGCCGGACCCAAAGGGTGAGCCGATGGGCGCAGCGACTAAGCCGGATTGGGTGCGCAGCATCCCACGCTGACCGGTGCAAGCCGGGGGCGGGATCCGCGTTGTAGGCCGGTCCGATAGAGAGCGGCCCGCGCGGTTCGGTGGAGCCCTGCCCTTTGTCTAGACGATCCGGGAGTGTTCGTTCACTGCGCCGGTTCCAGCGGGTAAGTGATCTGCTGGAGCGATGCAATGTGGTTGCCACTGCCGTTGGTGAACAACTGGATTGTCAATGCGTTGCCGGTCTGGCTGAATCCCAGCAGTGAATTGGCCGTCCAGGAGCGGCAACCCCCAGCACCGCTTGTCCCGTGGCCAAGCGCCGTCGAGGTAATCCGCTGCTATTCGTGACCTCCGCGATTGTCACGGAGGTCCCAACTTGGTCGACGCCAACTAAAGTGCCCACCACCGCAGGCGCAGCTGCATTGACGCGCCCTTCAACTCCACTGGCCATGTGCTCCCCTCGATTGTGCCTGCGCGTCCCGGCTGGAGACGAGTTAGAAGGGACGGCCAAGGGCGAGCCTCGGGGCCGGTCGACTAGCCGCGTAGGCGTCCGGCTCCCAGGCAGAAAGCTATTTTCTGACGGCTACCAAGAGATCTACTTAGGGGATGTCGATCATGTAGCCGCTGATGATGCCCACCATCTGGAAGTTATTGTTGTTGTTGATGAATGTGAGCAACTGAGGCACCTCGCCATTGTCGAACTTGGCGAAAACGGAGTCGTTGACAGCGTAATTGAAAGTCGGGCTGGTTCCTGGGTTGAGTTGGCAATTGAGGAAGGCCAGGATAGAGCCGTTTTGGTAGCGGAGGTCAATGCTGGTAATCGTGTTCGCCGCGGGCATGAGGTCGAGCATGCTGACGTGCGTGACGATCAGACGCTTGCCGGCGGGCGGCGTCGGGAAGACAACCGAGCAGTAACCGAAGGTCGTCTGGCTACAACTGGCGGAGGCGGTGTAGTAGTTGCGGCCAGCCTGGTCTCGATCCTGCACAAGCGCGGCCCTCTGGGCCAGCGCGGATGGAACGATCACCACGCCCAAGATCAGAGCATAGAGGGTGAACTTGAGAAACTGTTTCATGGGGTTCAACTTTGCCATACCTTGTCCAGAACTGTCAACTAATATTGGCTTGCGACGGCAAATATTAAGGTAGAGGCAGAGACTGGTTGCTCAATTTGTTGAAGAATTCGGCAGTATTGCCGAAACGCGATGTGAGGTTGTGGGACACGGCGTAGCACTTCCCCGACACGAAGCGCGGACTTTAACGACATGTCAAGTCCTGTAGTTCCATCCTGCTCAGTAATGCAGTATTCACTAATATTATACTTCACTAAATAGTCTGCTAGTGAGGTGCCCAAGCAGACCCCCCAACGCGGAGTGCCCATGAAGTACCTATCCTCGGTTGATTGCTGGGGAGCGAAGTGGGCTTGTGCGAGCAGGAGATCCACGTCTCAGGCGATTGAAACCACTGGAGATACAGGAGAGTCAAGCCAGTCGGCCGCGTTGCTGTCGCGCATAGGTAGCGCACTTTGAGCCGCCTCCTCAAGGGAACTGCCACATGACCGCACAAGCGCCGCAACACCAGTCCTTGCGCGCGCGACCTGCGACCAAATTGGCAGCGCAGTGAGCGGCTATTCTAGCGCCGCGAGGGCAGGTCGTTGATTCTGAACGAAATCCCGGCCAGTCTTCGCAGTGGAGATAACAGCTGCGCGTAGAACTAGAGCGCTTCCGTTTTTTTACTATTTCGTACCAGTTACTTCAATTATCTCTTGCCAATGATCGTAGTTTCGTCTAGTCTACTGTGGTGACCCACTGCCATCGTGTACTATTTCGTATATTTGCGGGATTGATGCTAGCGTCTATTTGTTCGGCTGGTTCCGTCAGCTACAAGGGCTACTTGAACGACAACGCCGATGCGGCGTTGATTGGTAGTGGCCAGTGGTCGAGTCCCACCACGGCTCCCGCACCATTATCCGGAAACGACGGTGACATCGCCAACAACCTGGCGCTGATTCACCTGAGCTACACGGCGACCACCTCGGTGACCTTCACCAGCCATGGCTTCGCAGCGGGCGGAGTGGATCCCTACTTTTCGCTGTTCGCCGGCAACGACGGGACCGCCACGCTCCTTGGGTCGAACTATACGCAAGCGTGGACGACTGGTGGGGACTTCATCCTTACTTTCACGCTGACTCCGGGAAGCTACATCGCCACAATGGGTTCGTTTGCGAACATGTCCTCAGCTGAGAACTATGGCAGCGGTTCCCTCGGCGACGGTTTCATTGGCCTCGGCCAACCGGGTTCCCTGGGCATCTACTACTACGAACTGCAGGTTTCGGACCCCACGGTGCCTGGGATTCCGGAACCCGGATCTCTCACTCTGCTCGGCTTGGTTCCCCTTACCGGCATGTATGCCCGGAAGCGCCGAAAGAACACGGGCGCCCGCTAGGATTCGGCCACCCAACCTCCTGGGGCAGTCTCCCGGCTGCCCACTTCCGACCAAACGTGAAGGGTACCTGACCTAGGCACGGTTGTTGCACTGCTCGGGATGGCGCCCTCTTGTCGCCTCGCCCCGGGGTTATCACTTCCAATACTCCCGGTCCAGCGACCGGTATTGCACCGCCTCCGCAATATGTTTCGCCTGGATTTGTTCGCTCCGCCCCAGGTCGGCGATAGTGCGGGAGACCTTGAGAATGCGGTCGTGTGCACGGGCGGAGAGTGCTAGCCTCCGAACCGCCATTTCCAGCGTCTTCTCGGCGGCCGCGTCCAGCGGGCAGATCTCCCGCAGCCTGGCTGGTGAAGTGTTTGCGTTGATCGATCCGCGCGCCAATTGGATGGCTCTGGCCGCCAGGACTCGCTCGCGCATCTCAGCCGAGGTAGCCCCGGTCTCCTTGCCGCGCAGCTCCTGGTAGGCGACAGCCGGAACTTCGATGTGCAGGTCGATGCGGTCCAGCAGCGGCCCACTGATCTTGCCCATATAGCGTTGGATGATGCCGCCGCTGCAGCGGCATTCGTGAGTCGGATCACCGTGGTAACCACACGGACATGGGTTCATCGCCGCCACCAGCATGAAGTCAGACGGGAAGGTTAGGGTCATCTGTGAGCGTGCAATCGTGACGGACCGCTCCTCCACCGGCTGCCGGAGCATCTCCAGCGCATTCCGGTTGAATTCGGTCAGTTCGTCAAGGAACAGGACGCCGTGGTGCGCGAGGCTGACCTCGCCCGGATGCGGGGTGCCCATGCCCCCGCCGATCAATCCCGCGTCAGATACCGAATGGTGTGGAGAGCGGAACGGCCGATCGCGCAGTAGTCCCTCTTCAGATGACAGAACGCCCGCAACGCTATGGATTTGCGACGTTTCCAGCGCCTCTTCAAACGTCAAAGGCGGCAGGATCCCGGGCAGCCGGCGTGCGAGCATCGTCTTGCCCGACCCGGGAGGTCCAACCATCAGCACGTTATGCCCACCTGCCGCCGCCACCTCGAGAGCGCGCTTAGCGGTCGTTTGCCCGCGGACGTCGCCGAAGTCGGGAACCTCGACTCCCGGCGCGCTCTCCGCGCGCTGGGTCGGTAGCGTCGCCTGAAACTGTTCGGGGTTATTCAACAATCCGACTACCTCCCGCAGGTGTCTGAGCCCAAACACCTTCAGGCCCTCAACCACCGCCGCCTCGGCGGCATTCTCCTTGGGCACGATGAACGAGTGGAAGCCATTCTTGCGGGCGCAAACCGCCATTGAGAGTACACCGCGCACCGGGCGCAAACCGCCATCAAGTGACAATTCGCCGGTCAAAAGTGTCTGGCTGCACGGCCGTATGGTGCCCATTGCCCCTAGAACGGCGGCGGCCATGGGGAGGTCGAATCCTGCTCCCTCCTTGCGGACGTTGGCCGGTGCCAGATTGATGGTGACCGACTTCGAGGGGTATCCAAAGCCGCTATTGGACAACGCGCTGCGGATGCGCTCCCGGCTTTCGCGGACCGCCATGTCCGGCATCCCTACAACGACGGAATCGCGTTGCGAGGCGCTGGGATACAGATCGACCTCAACTTCAATAGTCTGAGCTTCAATGCCGAAGATTGCTGCGCTTCGGGTTCGAAACAGTGCCAAAACAGGCCCCCTCATGACTCAGTGGGAAGAACTCTGACGGATTCTCCTGGTATTTCGGGAACCCTCGATTCCCGCCACCGCTTTTCCGGCGCTCAATCCGCCCCTCAAACAGGTTTCCTGTACACCCGGCGCCGTGCACCTTCGTCCATATAACTTGACTTAGGTCTGGCCGGATGGCGACCCTGTGGAGTGGGGCAGGAGCCATTTGTGTCCCGCTTTCCGGTCGGCCATAGGCTTGTTTTGCCATCTGGAACCGGTTACGCCGCGTAGTGAAGCCGGGGTTGTAGCTCAGTTATCATCACCCGGCACAGGGAGGCTTGGTTTCAAGTGATTCAGAATTCGGTGCAATCGATCACGGGCGCACGCCGCTTGCGGGTTTCGGGGCTGCGGGCAGCCGGGTACGTAGTGGGAGCGGTGATCTTCTGCACGCCGTTGCTGTGCCAGGCGCAGACCGCGCCGGTCTACACCATCTCGGCTGCGGTCGGCAATGGGACCGCCGGATTCAGCGGAGACGGTGGCGCGGCGGCCAGCGCCGAGGTGAATTTCCCCGCCTCCGCCGTGCTCGACGCCTCCGGCAATCTATTCGTCGCCGACACGGGGAATTTGCGGATTCGCAAAGTTGACACCAGCGGTAAGATCTCTACCCTCGCGGGCACCGGGACGAATGGCGACACCGGGGACAAAGCTGCGGCTACCAGCGCGGAAATTGGCTCGCCCGGAGGCATTGCCGTCGATAGCTCGGGCAATATCTACTTCTCCGATACCGCTCGTCACCTGATCCGGAAGATCTCCTCGGGCGGGACTATAACTCTTTTCGCGGGCACTGGCACCCTGGGCTTTTCGGGTGACACGACTGCATACTTGATCGCCTACAACAAGGCGAACAACATCACCACCGTCGCCCTCGCCACCGCCGCGAAGCTCGACAACCCGACAGGCATCGCGGTGGATTCCAAAGGCAACGTCTACTTCTCCGACACGGGCAACAACCGGATCCGCCGCGTATCGGCCACTGATTCGACCATTACCACCGTGGCTGGGAACGGAACGGGCGCTTATTACGGCGACGGCGCGGGAGCCGCTTATGCCGAACTCAATCACCCCACCGGCTTAGCCTTCGACGCCGCCGACAACCTCTATATTGCGGATTCGCTAAATCACCGCATCCGCAAAATCTCAGCGACGGATGGGACCATCTCCACGGTGGCCGGCTTGGGCCAGGCGGGCAGAGCCGACAATGGCGGCTATGCCGTCAATTCCCTGTTGCACTACCCGAGTTCGGTGGCGGTGGATAGTGCGGGCAATCTGTACATCGCGGACCTGATCAACAATCGGATTCGCATGGTCAACAAGGCCGGGATGATCTCGACTATCGCCGGCAACGGCCGGTTTGGCAAGAGCGGTGACGGCGGGCCTGCTTTGGCGGCTTCGATGTACTTTCCGTGCGGCGTCGCGGTGGATAAGAGCGGCAAGGTGTATGTTGTGGATGGGCTGAATTCGCGAATTCGCTTACTGACGCCCGACGTTTCTCCGACCTCGACCGCGAACTCAACCACGGATACGACCTCCGGTTCAACGGACAAGTCGATACTTCCAGTGCGACGTGTGGTGACGCGCCCGCCGACGTCCTTCTGACCCGGAGCCCGCGCGCGAGATTCCGTCGCTTGAGCTTGGCAAGTGAAATCGTCCCGCCTCTTCGCTTCGTCTGACTCAGAGATGCGGAGAGTTCGCTCTCGTTCCATGCGGCAGCTTATGCTAGCAAACTAATACCGATGAGATCGGCGGTTCGGGCATTTGTGCCACGGCCGTTTGAGGTAGTCTCATTCATTCAGGCCGTCGGGGCTGGTACGAAGGTGCTGTGCGTAGGATGACCGAGAGAAACCAATCGTCAGTGCGCCTGCAGCAAGCTGAGCAATTGTCGGTCCAGCTTTAGCCCGTGCCAGTCCTCATAGGCGACATCCTCTCGTCCCGAGTCGAGGATGCCGAACGACCCGCGGAATTCCCACAGCGACCATCCGATGCCGTAGCCTTCCAGGATCTCCAGCACGTCGCTCATCCAATGCAGGACGATCGGCTCAGGGGTACGGTTGAAGCAGCCCATCTCGCCGCAATGAACGGGGATCCCCTGTGCGGCCAACTCACCCCAAGGCTTGAAGTGCGCCTCCAGTTGCTGCCGTCCCAGCCTAGTCGTGCCGTCCGCGTTCAGGATGGGCCACGACGGTTGCGGGAAGTCCATACGGTGGTCCACCCAACTGGCGTGAAAGTGAGTCAGTTCGCCCGGCCAATAGGAGTGCACGCTTTGCCCTGCGCCCGTCGGAATCAGTTCCGTCGCGACGCTATTGCCGACGTCCAACCCGTCCACCAGGATCAAACGCTGCGGGCTCACCGAGCGGATGGCGTCGATGCCGGTTCGCATCACGCGCGCGTAGTCGTCGCGGCTCATGTAGCCCTCTTTGGGCGAGGGCGCCTCGTTCACCAGGTTGAAGCTGAGGTCGTATGCGGAAACGCCCTTGTAGCGCTTCGCGAACATCTCCCAGTGCTGTGCAAAAGCCGCCAGCGCCTCGCCGTCGGACCACAGCGCGAAGGGCTCCCGCTCGGAGCCGTTGATGCAGTAGCCGGGCGCGCGGTGCATGTTCAAGTTGACGTGCAATCCGAACTTGCGGCCCCGCTCGACGATCGCATCGATCTCTTCGAGCGACGACTCGCGGATCTTCATCACGTCCGCCTTCCGCATCGTCTTCGTCAGGCGGCAGTCGGAATCGATCCAGAACCAATAGTCGAGCGGCACCCGAATGAAGTTGAAGCCCCAGTCGCGAATCCAGCGATAGACGTCCTCGTTGGAGCGCTGCCGCCGCTCCTCCGGCGTCAGCGCCTGGAACAGATCCAGCAGATTGAAGCCGCGCCAGCGCGGAATGGCCCGCTGCGGCGTTTTGGGCTGGAACGCGCCGCCCCAGGCGGGTGCGCCCAATGCCATTGCGGCGGCGCCAAGGCCGAAGTTTCTACGCGTGATCGAATTCGTCATGGGTCCCCCGGGTGGGTCGGCGCTCCAGCGCCGCGTGGACTCTTCAGAGCCCGCACTCCGTCTGGTCTGCGGGCGCCGGAGCATCGCCTCACAATGGCGCGTCGGAACTCACCCATCGAGCTTGGGCAGTTCAAAGCCCTTGCGCCGCGGGCGTGACAGCAAGCGGTCGGCGTCGCCGTCGTTGAAGAACCGCTCCTGTCCGGGATCCCAGCGCAGCGGACGCTCCAATTCACGGCAGATGTTGGCCAGGTGGCAGACCGTTGTCGAGCGATGGCCCACCTCCACGTGCGCGTTGGGCAGTTTCCTGGAGCGCACGCAGTCGAAGAAATTCTGCAGGTGGAAGGCATCCTCGCCGCGGCCTTCCGGAGTGGGCTCGGGCGCGCCCTTCAGCAAATCCGCGCGGTCCGTCTCGAACAGCCCGCGCTTGATCTCGATTCTGCCGTTCGTGCCATAGAAGACGGCTCCCAGGTCGGCGTGGTCGCGTTTCGGACCGACCATTTTCAGCACGGTCCCATTCAGGTAGCGCATGAAGATCGGCTTGGTCGCGCCGGTCTCTTCCTGCCAGATTTCCGTGGGGCCGGTGTGGTCGGTGCCCAGTGCGCATTGCACCTGATCGAGCGCGTGTGTGCCCCAGCCCGAGACTCCCCAGGACTGCCCGCCGCCGTCGTAATCGCGATACGACGACCAGCCGCGCTGCAGTTCGACGTGGTACTGCCGCAACTCCGTCTGGTTGCACCACTGCTCCCAATCCAGGCCCTCGGGCATGGCCATTGGCGCGCGCGGAATCCAGGTCTTCGGAGGCTCGAAGTTGCAGGCGATCACGGTGTGCACGAAGCCGATTGCACCCTCACGCACCAGCTTGCTGGCGTAGGCGTTCACCGGGATGGAGCGCTGCTGCGTGCCGGTCTGCAGCACGCGATTGTACTTCTTGACGGCCTTGCGCAGGGCCAGTCCCTCGGCCACGGTCAACGTGAGCGGCTTCTCGGCGTAGACGTCGAGCCCGGCCTGCATGGCGTGGATCGCGATCAGGGCGCGCGCGTGAGTGCACGTCTCGACGAATACCACGTCGAGCTTCTCCTTATCGAGCAGACGCCGGTAGTCGGTGTACTGGGTCCAGCGCGAGCCCTCCGAATGGGCCTTCACCGTCTCCATCATGCGGTCCTGCGCGCAGTCCGCGACAGCGACGACTTCGGTGCCGGGCACGTCGTAGCCGAGCAGCCAATGCCCTCTGCCGCCCGTGCCGATGAACCCGACGCGAATGCGGTCGTTCGCGCCCATCACGCGCTTCGGATCGAGCAGGGGCAGAGCCGCTGCGGCGCCCAGAAAATACCTTCGATTCATAGTGCCCATCCTTGCGATTGGCTCAGATCGTGCTCAGTCTATCACCGCCTCACGGTATAGGTTCTGGCATGAATCAGATGGCAGCTGTCCGGCGGTCGATTGACCGATCAATCAGGTCTATACCGTCAAACCGCGATCCCCTTGGCCGCTTGGCCGCGCAGCAGAAAGGTCTTGGGCAAAGACCCCTGGCCGCAGATCTTGAATGTGCCAAAATCCTTGTACCAGTCGCCCTCAGGGACTTCCGGTTTCAACTCGATCCAGAGGCGAAGCTGATTGAGGTCTCCTATGGTGATCGCCCGGTCGCGCATTCGGTCGACGAGGTGCTGACGCACGCCTACGGGCAAGTTCTCCCAACGGTCGATTCTCGGCATCAGGCGCCGAAAACCATACGGCCCATCTGATCGCCCAACCGTTTGACCTCCTCGGGATCGGTGGCGTTGCGGAAGCGTTCGGCAAGGTCGAAAAACTCTTGCTGCTTACGCTTCTCGGCCTCCATACCGTACTCGATCAGTTCAACCAGCATCCTGTTGGCGCTCAGTTTGCGTGCCTTCGCCAGGTGGCGAACTTGTACCGCGACGCCCGCCGGCAAGCTAACGCTCTGTCTAACGGTCTTGACTGCAGCCCTCATGGCACCATTATGCACCAAAGTGGTGTATCGCCTACGCAGCCGGGGTTCAGGCAGACAAACTCGTTCGTTTGGGCCCGATATTGGACCAGTTGATGCTGGGAACGTCGATGAAACCTATCAGCGCATCGACTTGACGACTACCATCGTGAGGAGGATGCTAACAAACGCGAGCACCGCTAAGAATACGAACATCTGCGGGCTCACTTTCCGGTTGAATTTTGCTGATTTCGCTCCCAAATTCTCTTCTAGCACCTGATGAAGCATTGAAAGGTCGTCGGCGGAAAACGCACGCTTCGGGACTAGATGGAAGATATTTGATTGGCCGTACAAGATCACCAGATGCTTCGATTCAACGAAGCGCTCGAATGCGCTCCATGATAGGTCGGCCGTTACGTTTGTGGTGCGAAGCGCGATTCCTGAGGATGTCACCCTTACATCCACATTGCCCTTCCCAGCGAAATCGCGACCGAACGAGAGTCTGGTTACGAGGCGCAGACGAAACATAAGAAACAGGCCGGCCAGAAGGGGAATCACTGGTCCATAGTTCATCGGTCGAATTACGAGAATTCCTGCGAATCCAACGGCGATGAGAATGGCCCCAGCGACTTGCCCGACTCTGTACAACTTGCCTGCGTGACTGACCTGCCCCTCCAGCAAATCGTCTTCCGATATCTGGTAGGTAGCGCACACTTCCTGCATGGCGACGATTCTACTATGTGCCTTGTTCCTGAAGGGCAATGATGAACACGACGGCGCTCACGGACTCCCAGCATCTCCTGAAACTGACGATTGACCACCCAAGTGCGCTCTGATCCGAAGGCGCTCCGATCAAATCCATCACAGCCGTCCAACGCGCTTTGCCCCTCAGTATTGCGGCCGTTCTTCCTTCAACTCGCCGTTCTTCTCTCTCGGCCGGTTGTCCAGCCTCTGGGCTCCGCCTTTGAACGCCAGTTGCACGTTGACCTGCGCGTTCTTGTCATCGACCTTCACGTCGGCGCTGGTCCCGCCCAGGAAGTCGAGAATTCTGCGCTCGCGCACTTCCGTGATGAACCGCTCCGCGTAGCCCTTACGGTACGGATCGCCGGGCTTCAGAGCCCACATCTTGCGAATGGCCGGCTCGCTCTCGATATCGAGGCCCGCGATGTCTAGGCGCCCCATCTTATACTCCGGTCCCGGTTCGACTTCCACAGTGAGATCGACGGTCTTTTCTTCGTCGTGGATCGTCTTAAGCGCGTGGTAAGCCGCCTTGAGGTAGCCGATCTCCGCCAGGCGTGCCAACACCTTGGTCATGGCCTGTCCCACCACGCTCAGGTTCAACAGAACGTCGCTCTTGAATGCTTCTCCGCCGAGCTGGTTGACCTCCTCCTCGGGCAGCGGCGCACCGTTGATCTGCAGCTTGCCCAGCTTGAAAACCGGGCCTTCGTCCACGGTCACGGTAACCACAACGCCTTTGCCGGTCTTGGACGGTTCGGTGGTGATCGACGGGAATTTGGCGCGCATCCGGCCCTCCGAGTCGTACACCGCGCGGATCGCATTTTCGAGGAAGACCCGGAACAACTGCTCGTTCCAGGGTGAGCCAACCGCGATGTCCAGGATCGCCCGCTGCAATTCCTGCGGCGGTATGGCGCGCGCGCCGACGAACAGAACTTGCGAGATGTTGGGCGGCGGCGTTTTGGGCTGGATCACCGCGACCATCCCGTCGTTCATGCCCGCTTCGAACTTCGAGATGACCGTCTCCGTGACGCCCTTTTCCTTGAGCATCGCCTCGGCCAGATCGACCATCCTTTGCGTATAGATCTCGGTCATCGGGATCTCCGCGCCGAAGCCTTGCAGCGTCTTCACCGCCCGGGCCGCGAAGGCTTTCTGGTCCAGTGGAAGCCGCTCCAGCCGCCAGCCGCCGCGCTGTTCCACGTCGCGGATTTCGAAGGTCACGAAAATGCCGCCCCCTTGCGCCGGCTCGAAGGCGTAGGTCACCGAGTCGAAACACCCCGTCGCATAGATCTTTTCGCGCGCAGCGTCGAACTCCTCCTTGCCGGCGAGCATTCCAACCTTCAGCCCCGACAGCGCGACAACCTGTTCGGGCGTACCGAGCTTCATGCCCTGCATCCGGATTTCGCGCAGTGGCCAGCGGGTGGCATTCTGGCCGGCTTCGTTCTTTGCCGGCGCCTGCTGCTTGCCAGCGGAGCTTCTGGGGGCGCTCTGCTTGACCGGGGCCTGGGACCGGATCAGTCCACATGCGAGCAACGCGAGGAGAACCTGCTTCATCAACATAATTATGACGGGATTAGCGGATGTTAAACTGAGTGCGATGTCCTACGACGTGATCGTGATCGGCAGTGGGCCGGGGGGCTATTCCGCTGCCATTCGCGCGGGCCAGTACGGCCTTAAGACCGCCCTGATCGAAAAAGACCCGAAGCTGGGCGGCACCTGCCTGCACGTGGGCTGCATCCCTACGAAAGCGCTGCTTCATACCGCCGAGGTTTGGGAGAACTTCAAGCATCCCGAGGCGCAGGGCCTGCATTGCGACAACGCGACGCTGGATTTGCCGCTGGTGATGAAGCGCAAGGACGGCATCGTCAGCAAGCACGCCTCCGGCGTCGAGTTCCTGGTAAAACGGCAGAAGGTCGAGATCATCAAAGGCTTCGCCACGCTCAAAGGACGCGGCCAGGTGGAAGTGAGTTCCGCCGAAGGCACGCGCACCCTGGAAGCAAAGAATATTATTCTGGCCACGGGCAGCGAAGCGCGCATGTTGCCGGGCATGACGCCCGACGCGCAATTCATCCTGTCGAATGTCGAGATCCTTAAGCTCCAAACCGCGCCGAAGAAGCTGTTGATCATTGGCTCCGGCGCGGTCGGGTCGGAGTTCGGCTGTATCTTCAAGAGCTTTGGCAGCGAAGTCGTCATATTCGAGATGCTGCCGCGCGTGGTGCCGGTGGAAGACGAGGAAGTCTCCAAGCAACTCGAGCGCAGTTTCAAGAAGCAAGGCATCCGCTGCGAGACCAACGCGCAGGTGGATCTCGGCTCGGTCGAGCGCACCGGGTCGGGGATCCGCATGAACGTCAAACTCGGCAACGGCAAGACCGAGACCTTCGAGGGCGACTGCCTGTTGGTGGCCATCGGGCGGCAGCCGAACACGGACCGCATCGGGCTGGAGAACACCAAAGTCGAACTGGACCGCGGATTTGTGAAGGTGAACGGCTTCCAGCAGGCGGCCGAACCCGGCGTCTACGCGATCGGCGATATCGTGGCGGGCACGCCTCAACTCGCGCACGTCGCAACCATGGAGGGCATGATCGCAGTGGGCCACATCGCCGGCAAGCCGGTGACGCCCATCAACAAACGTCAGATCCCGGGCGCTACTTATACCGATCCGGGCATCGGCAGCGTCGGCCTGACCGAAAAGCAGGCGCGCGAGGCAGGTTACGAAGTCAAGATCGGCAAGTTCCCCTTCGCCGGAAATTCGAAGGCGTCGATTCTCGGCAACCACGACGGGTTTGTGAAGATCGTCTCGGACGCGCAGTACGGCGAGATCCTCGGGGTTCACATCATCGGCCCGCACGCGTACGAGTTGATCGCGGAGGCTGTGACGGCGATGTCGGCCGAGGCGACCGTAGACAGCATGATCGCCACGATCCACGCGCATCCAACGCTCTACGAGGCCGTGGGCGAGGCGTTCAACAGCGTCTACGGACTCGCCATCAACGCTTGAGCGGTGGCGCTGAATTGCCATGAGGACACTGGAAGTCCGCGAACTGGGCCGCTTGGGTTACGCCGAGGCGCTGGAACTTCAGCAAGCCCTGGAATCCGAGCGGAAGCTGGCGGCCATCGGGGACCAGTTTCTGCTGCTCGAACATCCGCATGTGCTGACCCTGGGGCGCAACGGCCATCCGGAAAACGTCCTGGTCTCCCGCGACCGCCTGGAGCAGTTGGGCATCCAATACTTCGAGAACAATCGCGGTGGCGACATCACTTATCACGGGCCCGGGCAGATCGTCGGCTACCCGATAGTGGACTTGCGAGAATGGAAACGCGACGTGGTGGCCTATGTCCGGAGCGTGGAAGAGGTCATCATCCGGGTTTTGGCGCGCTACGGCGTGGAAGGCAGTCGAGAGGCCGGGGCGACGGGCGTCTGGGTGAAAGCGGCGGATGGGCAACTGGCCAAAGTGTGCGCTATTGGAGTCCACCTCTCGCGCTGGGTTACTACGCACGGGTTCGCTTTGAATTGGGCAACTGATTTACGCTATTTCGAGTACATCGTCCCGTGCGGCCTGACCCGGCCCGTCACGTCTTTGGAGCAACTGGGCGTGAGCGTTTCGCGCGAAGCGCTTCAACGGGCGATCGTTGAAGAGTTCGCGCTCGTTTTCGACTACGAACCGGAGGCGGTGAAGGCCGCGCCGGCGCTGGTATGACGGCAAGATTTTAGAACGGAGATTCAAGCAATGGCCGATGTGTTAATGCCCCAGATGGGCGAGAGCATTGTCGAGGGCACGCTGACCCGCTGGCTGAAGAAGCTGGGCGACCACGTCGAGCGCGACGAGCCGCTCTTCGAGATCTCCACCGACAAGGTTGATACGGAAATCCCGGCGCCCGCGGCTGGGACGCTGACCGAGATTCTGGTGCAGGAAGGCGCGACGGTGGGGATCAATACCGTTGTCGCGCGGATTGGCGACGGCGCCGCAGCGCCCGCCGCAGCGCCGGTTCCCGCGGCAGAAGCCGCGCCGGCACCGGTCGCCGCACCCGCCGCGCCTGCGCCCGCGGCTGTTGTGGAGCCTGCGCCCGCACCCGCGCCGGTCGTTGAGGAAGCGGAAGCCGAGCCGGCCGGCCCCGTGAGCCCGCTTGTGCGCAAGCTGGTTCGCGAGCACAACATCGATCTCCGGCTGGTCAAAGGCAGCGGCGCCGGGGGCCGCGTCACGAAATCGGATATCGATGCCTACCTTGCGGGGCGCGCCGCGCCAACTGCGGCTCCGGAATGGACTCTGGCCGCGCCTGCACCCGTTGCAGCGCCGGTTTCCGTGCCCGCTGCCCCGGTCGCTCTCCCGCCGCTCCCGCGCGTCGATCCGGCCAAGGTCCGCGTCGAGCCGATGTCCATGATGCGGCAGAAGATCGCCGAGCACATGGTCCACTCCAAGCACACCTCGGCTCACGTCACGACGGTCCATCGCGTGGATATGACCAGAATCGCCAAGATTCGCGCCAAGGCGAAAGCGGATTTCCAGCAGCGCTACGGCTTCGGTCTGACGTTCCTGCCCTTCATCGCCCGCGCGACCGCCGAGGCGCTGCGCACGTTCCCGCTGCTGAACGCCTCGATTGAAGGCACCAATATCCTCTATCACAATGAGGTCAATCTGGGTATCGCCGTGGCGCTCGATAACGGGCTGATCGTCCCGGTCATCCGGCAGGCCGACGAGAAAAACATCGCCGGTTTGCAGCGCGCTATCGTCGACCTCGCCGCGCGTGCTCGCGGTAAGCAACTGAAGCCCGACGAGGTGAGCGGCGGCACTTTCTCCATCACCAACTTCGGGAGCTTCGGCAGTCTGTTTGCGACGCCCGTGATCAACCAGCCGCAGATCGCCATTCTCGGCGTCGGAGCCGTGGAAAAGGTTCCGGTAGTCGTCGAGGGGGACGCCATCGCGATCCGTTCGATGGCTTACCTGGCGTTGACCTTCGATCACCGCCTGGTGGACGGCGCGTTGGCCGACCAATTCTGCCAAAAGGTGAAGCAGATCCTCGAAGGCTGGAGCGACGAGATCCTGTAACTCCGTTTGATCGGGGCCGTATAATCAGGGCATGACAGTGGGCCCGTTTGTGGCGTTTGCGGCGGTGATGCTGTCGCAAACCCCAGAAACGGGCTCTGCTGCGTTAGAGCGGCGCAAAGCGGTCCTGATCGAGGAGATCGAAGCAGCCCTAGCGGCTGAGACGCCGGTCTATGGCATAGACACGCAGGTCAACGCCGCCCGCATCCTGGAGGGTCATGACAACCCTCACGCCACCCGGTTCCTGCTGGATGCCGGCCAGCGCACGCTCCAACTTGCCGATCCCGCCGCTCGCAGCCACTTTCTCAAACTGATCGTCCGGTCGCTGACTCCACTCGATGCCCGGCAGGCCGAGTCGCTGTGTACCGCCCAGTCGCGCGCCGATTCCAGCGCCAAGGCCGACCCGCTGGCAGTTTGCTACGACCAGTTGATCACGCAACTGAAAGACTGGCCCTCGCGCAAAGAGGCCTTCGTCCGCGCCTTGGACATGGGCGCATACGACATGACGGCCACCGATGAGCTGTTGCAGGATGCCCGCGAGCAACATGCTGCGGACTTTGTGCCACTGCTTGCCCGTTTCGTCGGTGGGTTCCCGACTTCCAGCCCACGCCTTCAGGAGATCACTCGACTTGAGTCTGTCGAGCACAAATTCGCCTCCGGCAACGCCGCGCTTTCCCGGTTGGCCCGCCGGACTGCCGCCGCAGCGCGCCGCGAGTTTGCCGCCGCGCACCGCGGGCAACCGGGCTCCCGGACCTCAACAGCGGAGGCACCACTGTCCGAAGTCGCCAATCCGATCCTAGCCGAGGGTGCCCCGGCGGAGCCAGGAGTCAAACTCAGTCCCGACTTCCTCGGGGCCTTGTCTTCATTTCGCTTTCCTTCGTTGCTGGAACAAGACGACCCCCAGGTCAAAGGTCTGCCCGACGTCTCCACACTCGGCACTGAGGAGGCCGTCGCGCTGGCCCGCCGGCGGGACTATGCGGGAGCCCGGGCGGCCATGCTCGCCGACGTACTCGATCAGAAAGATGCGGAACTCGACACTCGTGTCAAGCTGTCGCTGGCCCAGGAGATCCTCCGAGACAGCCTCAGTATGACGTCCAGTTCCTCGCGACTCCTGCTGCAATGCGAACTCGCGCTTTGGTTCCACCAGCACGGGGAGCCAGTTAAGGCGGGTGAGGCGGCGAAGGCTCTGCAGGACTCCTTTGAGGCGTTCGTCCAGTGCAAGGACCAGCACTGCAAGGTCTTCGACAGCAGCACCGACGACTCGCCGGGAGAACTCATCATGTCCTTCGCGGAGTATTTGAAGAAGAACGGGATCGATCCTGCGGAGTTGGGACTGAATCACCCCGGACTGCGCGCGCGCTGGCTGTTGCTGGAATTGCAAACGTTGCTCGAGGATAAGCCGAAATGACAATCGAACGGAATTTCCTGGTGTGCTCCGCCAAGCGGATGCGCCAGTCTCTCGACCGCATTGAGGCCTGTGCCAGGAGGCTGACCGATGAGCAGATCTGGCTGCGGGCTGGCGAGAACTCGAACGCCTGCGGCAATCTCTGCTTGCACCTCGCCGGGAACGTCAGGCAATGGATCCTGCACGGTGTCGGCGGCGCGACGGACCTGCGGGTACGCGAAGCGGAGTTCGCCGCCGTTGGAGCTGTAGGGCGGGAAGAACTGCTGGCGGGCCTGCGCGAAACCGTCGAGACCGCTTGCGGCCAGATTGAAACACTCCCGGACGCGCGTCTGGCGGAAGTCTGCCATCCTCAGAACTACACGGTGACCGTGCTCGAAGCGATCTACCACGTGGTCGAGCATTTCTCGCTGCACACGGGCCAGATCATCTTGCTGACCAAGGCGCTGACCGGTTCCGATCTCGGCTTCTACGCGCACCTGAACGGTACCACGACCCCTCCGCCGCCGCCCAGCGGTCAGGAGCAACCGTGAACCAGTGCCGGGTGAAAGTGCCTGAATCTCATAGGCTTAGTGGCTAATTAAACATTCTGCATCGATCGCTTTTTTGAATAGACCTTATCCGAGTCACCCATATAATGGAGTCGCAGGTCCGCTTTGTCGCGGGCCATAAGGAGTGCAGCCCATGCTTCGGCTTCGCACCTGGCCGCCATTATTTCTTCTGTTTTCGGTCGCTTTTTGTCTTTCAGCACGGGCAGAGGGTTTGCCCGAGTTGACGGCTCCGCTCACTCTCGTCATATCCCTGGAACGACCGCTGCCCGCCGAGACTGAGGCGGAAATGCACCGGGAGATGGACAAACTGATGTCGCAAGCCTCCATCCGCGTGGAATGGAGGCAACTCTCGGATTTCTCCGCGGGAACCGAGGTCCACGACCTGGTTCTGGTCAAGTTCCGCGGCACTTGCCGCATCCAGGCAACGCCCGTGTTTCTGGACGAGCGCGGCCCGATGGCCTTTACTCACACCAGCGATGGCGAGGTGCTGCCGTTCAGCGAAGTGCTCTGCGATCGCGTCGGGGTCGCCGCTCACTCGGCCATGGCGGGCGGCGAATTCGGACACCGCGACGAATTGCTGGGACGCGCGCTGGCGCGGGTGCTGGCTCACGAGTTGTATCACATCAAAGGCAAATGCAACGAGCATGGCCGTTCCGGTGTGGCTCGTAAGGCATTGACGGGACGAGAGTTGATTTCAAGAACGTTCGATTTCGACCCGGCCGACGCCCGCCGCATGATCAAAGCGGACGACTAAGCGGCAGTTATCCGCGCTGCGTCGCACAGCTTTCACCAACCGCCCTGCCTCAGGTGGGCCCAATCCCACAGCCCGTCTGCCGCCACGGCCCGAAGCGCTACGAGATACTAAAATCAACCGAATGCCGGGAACACTGTATCTGGTCGCGACGCCGATCGGCAATCTTGCCGACATCACTTACCGGGCTGTGGAAACCCTGAAATCCGTGGCCGCCATAGCCTGTGAGGACACACGGCAGACCCGCAAGTTGCTCGATCACTACGGGATCGCCCGGCCGATGGTTAGCTACCACGAGCACAACGAGGAAGCGCGCACCGGCGACCTGATCGAGCGACTGCTGGCCGGTGAGGACATCGCACTGGTCTCCGATGCCGGCACCCCGCTCATCTCGGACCCCGGCTACCGGATCGTGAGTGCCGCGGCTGAGGCGGGCGTCAAAGTGGTGCCCATCCCAGGCGCTTCAGCCGTGCTCTCCGCTCTATCGGCTTCGGGCTTACCTACCGATAGTTTCTGTTTTCATGGGTTTGCACCGCGCAAGAGCGGTGAGCGGCAGCGCCTGTTCGCCTCGCTGGCAGGCACCGGGATGGTGCATGTCTTCTACGAATCACCACACCGCGTACTGGAGACGTTCGAAGACTTGGAGCGCGCTTTGGGCGACCCGCCCGTGGTGGCGGCGCGGGAGTTAACAAAATTCCACGAGGAGTTCTTGCGCGGCAAAGCGTCCGAGGTGCGTGCCGAACTGGCCTCCCGCGACCTGGTCCGCGGAGAGTTCACGCTGGTCGTCGGCAAGCCTGAGACCAGCGCGGTCCAGGAGGAACTCACCATTCCGGAGGAAGTACTTGCGCTCGAAAAGGCCGGGTTACCGCGCATGGATGCGATCAAGGAGGTTGCGCGCAGGCGCGGCTTGCCGAAGCGCGAGGTATACGCCCAAATGGAACTCAGCAGCAAGCGCTGATCACCCGCCAAGTCATGTTCCGGGGGGAAAGTCTGATGAGTGAAGAACGTCCGCAGATCATAGCTCAGAAGCGGTTTCTGGAGCACAAGAACGAACTGGAGCGGCTCGACCTCAAGGGTCGTTTTGAGTACATTTTCGATGTGAACCTCTGGGGCGAGACCGAATCACGCTCGGGTACTGGTTCGACCCTTCCTGAAACCGAGACTTTGCGTCGCGAAATCCCCGTGCTTCTGAAGGAAGCCGGCGCACGATCACTGCTAGACATTCCATGTGGCGACTTCGGCTGGCTTAGCCTCACGGAACTCGGCGTGGACTATGTGGGCGCAGACATCGTCGAGGCGCTGGTTGCGCAGAATACCCAACGCTACGGCTCGGCGAGCCGGCGCTTCATGCGCTTGGATCTGACCACCGATCCGCTGCCCACGGCGGACGTCGTACTCTGCCGGGACTGCCTGGTCCACCTAAGCTATGCGAACATCGGACGCGCTTTGGAGAACGTGAAGCGCAGCGGGGCCAAGCACTTTCTGACCACCAGTTTCCCCGAGGTGACGAGCAACCGTGACATCGAGGACGGCGACTGGCGTCCTCTGAATTTCCAATGCGCCCCGTTCAATTTCCCCGCTCCGGCGCGCACTCTCGTGGAGAATTGCATTGAGGCCGGGGGAGCATATCGGGACAAGTCGCTGTGCCTCTGGCCAATCGCCGACTTGTCTTGACTCTGGCGGTCTCCGATAAGCCTCAGCTTCGCGGCGGCGCAAACGTCGGCGGGATCAGTGGCTGGTCGCGCTGTGTCTCCATGCGTTTCAACTGTCCACAGGCGGCAAAGATGTCCAGGCCGCGCGGACGCCTGACGAAGCAGGGCAGGCTTTTGCGCACGATCTCCTGAAAGGCCGTAACGCGCTCTGCGTCGGGTGTCGCGAACAGGATGCCGGGCCCGGGATTCAGCGCGATCAGGTTCACCTTGCAGTCGATCTTTGCCAGCAGTCGCACAACGCGGCGCGCGTCCAGGTCGGTGTCGTTCACGCCCTTCAATAGAACGTATTCGAAGGTGAGTTTCTCCCACGACCGGAGCGGGTAGGCGAGGCAGGCGTCGATCAGTTCCTTCAGGTGCCACTTGCGGGTTACTGGCATCAACTCGCGGCGCTGTTCTTCGTGGGAGGCGTTGAGCGAGATGGCCAACTTGGGGCGCTGAGGGTCGGGTGCGGCCGCAAACTCGGCGATGCGAGGAATGATCCCTGATGTCGAGACGGTGATGCGGCGTGGCGAAAGTCCGACACCTTTAGGGTCGGTGAGGATGCGCGAAGCCTTCAGCACGTTCGGCAGATTGAGCAGCGGTTCGCCCTGTCCCATCATGACGATGTTCATGCGTTTGGCATCGGCCCACAGGTTGTTTTCCCGCGCAGCGTAGAGCACCTGACCCACGATTTCGCCCGCGGTGAGATTACGCTCCAGCCCCATCTTTGCGGTCAGGCAGAACTGGCAATCCACGGGACATCCGACCTGTGTGGAGATGCACAGGGTGTCGCGGCCCTGCTCCGGCATGTAGACGGTCTCCACCGTCTTGCCGTCGGCCAGTTGCAGCAGGTAGCGTTCGGTTCCGTCGTCCGACTGGTACACGGTCGCGACTTCGGGATAGCCGAAGCTGGCGCGCTGCGCCAGATCCAGGCGCAGCGGCTTGGCGAGGGCTGTCATCTCGTCGAAGGACGCCGCGCGGCGGTGGTAGAGCGCCTCGTACAATTGCCGTGCGCGAAACGCCGGTTCGCCATCCGGCAGCAAGGCGCGCAACTCCTCGGTTTCCAGTCCCAGTAAAGCCAGTGTCAAGTAATGTCCTAAACCGATTGTCGCCCGTCTGCCTGCCAGCAGACAGCATATTCGTAACGGCCGACCCGGCAGCGATTCCTCGCCACCCTGGGACACGCAGCAGTTTTTACAACATCGGCTGGTCTCCGATCTGATGGAATAGAAGCAGATGACGCAGAACGCGCTCGAGCGAGACATTCAAATGACGGCACTGCCCAACGGAGTGCGCGTCATTACCGAGCCCATGCCCGCCATGCGCAGCGTCGCCGCCGGGTTCTGGATCGGCACGGGCTCACGCTGTGAGACACCCAGGACGAACGGGATCTCGCACTTCATCGAGCACATGCTCTTCAAGGGCACGCCGACCCGCTCCGCCGAGCAAATCGCGCGCGAAATGGACTCGATTGGCGGCAACCTCGACGCCTTCACCGGGCGCGATCTGGCCGGATACACGATGAAGGTGCTCGATGAACACCTGGACTTCGCCTTCGGAATCCTGGCCGACATGCTGAAAAACCCGCGCTTCGACGAAGCCGACATCGAAAAGGAGAAGGGCGTAATTCTCGAAGAGCTGAAGATGGAGAACGACGATCCGGAGGACGTGGTGCACGAACTCTTCGTCTCCAACTGCTGGAAAGGCCACCCGCTGGGGATGCCGATCATCGGCACCGGGCGGACGATCCGCAGCTTCAACGAAAGCGTCCTGCGTGCACACCACCGCCGCCATTATTCGGCTGCGAACCTGATCGTGACGGCAGCCGGGAATCTGCGCCATGAACGAGTCATCGAACTGGTAAATCGCCACCTGGACGGGCTACCGGCCGGGGAGCCGGAACCGGAGCAGCCGGCCCCGCGCTTCCAGCCTCCTTTCGAGTTGAAGAGCCGCCGCTCGCTGCAGCAATTGCAGCTGTGTTTGGGAACGCCGATGATCGAGGCCGCGCACCCCCTGCGGCTGGCCTGTTTCACGCTGAACGTGATTCTGGGCGGCAGCATGAGTTCGCGGCTGTTCCAGAACATCCGCGAGCAGCAGGGCCTGGCTTACTCCATTTTTTCGGAATTGAACCTGTACAGCGACACCGGCAATCTGGGAGTCTACGCGGGCACTTCGCCTGAAAACGGCCGGCGCGTGCTCGATTGCACGCTGGCGGAGTTGCGGCGCTTGCGGGAAGAACCGGTGCCGGAGGACGAGTTGCGCCGGGCGCGCGAGCATATGAAAGGCTCGCTGCTGTTGAGCCTGGAATCCACCACCAGTCGCATGAGCAATCTGGCCCGTCAATGGATGACGCACGGCCGCTTTTTCACGCTGGACGAACTGGCGCGTGCGATCGACGGCGTCTCGGCCGAGGAGATCCAGCAAGTGGCGCGCGAGTATTTCCAGCCGGGCAAGATCGGGCTCGCCGCCGTGGGCCGCGTCGATTCGCTTGGTATTTCGCAAGGAGACTTGGTTTGTTAAAACGCATCGGACTCCTATTGCCCGTCGTGATCTGCACGTTGCTGGGCGGACTGCACGCCGCCGATTTCGCCGCGCTGAAGCCGCAGGGCTACGTCAGCGATTTCGCGGAGGTGGTCGATCAGACCACTCGGGATCAGGTCAACCAATATTGCGCCAACGTTGAGCGGATCACGGGTGCGCAACTCGCGCTGGTGACGCTGAAATCCACCGAGGGTGAACCCGTCGAGGATGTCGCCAACCTGCTTTACCGCCAATGGGGCGTTGGCAACAAGAAGACGAACGAAGGCGCGTTGATTCTGTTCGTGATCAACGACCGCCGCACGCGCATCGAAGTGGGCTACGGTCTGGAGCCGATCATGACCGACGGCTACGTGGGTGGTTTGCTGCGCAGCCTGCGGCCGTCCTTGAGGACGGGCAGCTACGCCCAGGCGCTGGCTGACGCGGCCACGCAAATCGGAGAGAAGATCGCCGCCTCCAAAGGCGTCTCGCTGGGAACGGCAGCACCGCGCCGGGCGACTCGCCCTCACGCCGAGGGCCTGCCCGTGGGGCCGATTGTCATAGCCGCAATCATCTTCATTCTGTTTCTGATTTCGCGCGGACGCGGCGGTTCGGGCTATGGCGGCGGCATTGGCGGCTTCCTCACCGGCCTTTTGATCGGCAACATCCTGGGCGGCGGCGGGCCGCGCAACCGTGGGGGCGGGGGATTCGGCGGTCCGGACTCCGGCGACAGCTTCGGCGGATTCGGCGGCGGCGACTCCGGTGGCGGTGGGGCTTCCAGTGACTGGTAAGGCGTTGGCGACTGGTAAGATGCAGATAATCAGGGGAACATCATGCCCGACGACGATAAATTGCTGCAACAGCTAGTGGCGAAGTTGGACGCTGCGCACGGCCGCTCGCTGATCAGCGTAGTGCTGTATGGTTCCGCCGCGGGCACCGAGCACCACGGGGCTTACTCCGATTTGAACGTTTTCTGCGTTCTAGCCGCGGTGACCCCCAAGGAACTCGCCGCCAGCGAGCCGGTGTTCGCCTGGTGGCGCGCTCAGCACCAGCCGGCACCCCTGCTGATGAGTGAGCATGAGATGCGCACCAGTACGGACTGCTTCCCCATAGAGTTTAAGGACATGCTCGAACGGCGCAAAGTCCTGCATGGAGCCGATGTGGTGGCCGGTCTAGAAGTAGACGAAGTGTTCTACCGCGCCCAGGTTGAGCACGATCTACGGGCTAAACTGTTGCGCTTGCGGCAGAAGGCAGCGGGCGTCCTCAGCAACTCCGAACTCCTGATCCGGCTGATGGCCGATTCGCTTTCCACGTTTTGCGTTCTGGGCCATCATGCGCTGCATCTGGCGGGAGAAGACGCTCCCTGGGGCAAACGCGAAATCGCCGCGCGCTGTGTGGAGCGTTTCGGGCTGAAAGCCCAGCCGTTTTATACTTTGTTGGATCTCCGCGAAGGCCGCGCCAAGGCGCGAGACTTGAATGCGGTTGCACTATTCGGAACGTATCTTGAGGCCATCGGCGTCCTGGTGGATGCCGTGGACAAGCTTGATCGCTAGGAGTAAACCATGAAAATCGCACTGATCATCGCGGGCGTCGTGCTGGGCCTGCTACTGCTCGGGGGTGGCATCATCTTCTTCACGGGTGTCGGCGTGAACAATTCGCTGGTCACCCAGCAGGAGTCCGTCAAGGCCGCCTGGTCGCAGGTGGACATTGCACTGCAGCGCCGCGCGGACCTGATCCCGAACCTGGTGGAAACCGTGAAAGGCTACGCCTCGCATGAAAAGGGCGTGATCGAAGCCGTGGCCAACGCACGCGCAGCTATGGGCGGTGCACGCACACCGGGCGAGAAGATGGAAGCCAATAGCCAACTGAGCGGTGCGCTCTCCCGTTTGCTGCTGGTGGTGGAGAACTATCCGAATCTGAAGGCGGATGAGAACTTCCTGCGGCTGCAGGATGAGTTGGCCGGCACGGAGAACAGGATCGCCGTCGAGCGTCACAAGTATAACGAGACGCTCCAGCATTACAACACGACCATCGGATTGTTCCCCAATAACCTGTTTGCCGGTATGCTCGGCTTCCACCGCAACGACGAATACTTCAAGACCGAACCCGGCGCACGCGCCGTGCCCAAGGTCGATTTCAAGAGCAGATAAGATGAGCGCGAAACTCTTTCCGAATTACGTCGACGGCCAATGGGTCGAAGGGCCGGCGTTCGAGAACCGCAACCCCGCGACCTTTACCGAGGTGGTTGGCCTGCACGTCAGCGGTACGCCCGAAAGCATGGGCCAGGCCGTGGCGGCTGCCCAGGCGGCATTGCCCGCCTGGAGGGGGCTTACCGGTCCGGCGCGCGGGGCATTTCTGTTCAAAGTGGCCGATCTGTTGGACCAGCGCTTCGAGCAGATTTCTAAGGAGATGACCCTCGAAGAAGGCAAGACGCTGCCCGAGTCCAAGGGAGAGGTGCGGAGGGCGATCAACATCTTCCGTTACTTCGCGGGAGAGGCGTCCCGCTTTGCAGGAGTGTTGGCGCCGAGTGAGCGCGAGCGCGTCCAAATGTTCGCGATTCGCAAGCCCATCGGCGTCGTGGGCCTGATCACTCCCTGGAATTTCCCCAGCGCAATTCCTGCCTGGAAGCTCGCGCCCGCATTGCTCTGCGGCAACACCGTCGTGCTCAAGCCCGCCTCCGCAGCGCCGCTGAGCGCCTGGCGGATTGTGGAGGCGTGCCATGATGCGGGCATCCCCAAAGGTGTCGTCAATTTCGTGGCTGGTTCGGGTGGAAGCCTGGGCCGGGCGCTGATTGAAGCGCCTGCCTTAAAGGCGATCTCCTTCACCGGCTCTTGCGCGGTGGGGCTCAAATTGCACAACGACGCCTCGGCGCGAAGGCTGCGCATCCAGTTGGAGATGGGCGGAAAGAACCCGACCATCGTGCTCGCCGACGCCGACTTCAATTCCGCCGTCGAGAACGTGGCGAACGCGGCGTTTTTCTCGACCGGCCAGAAATGCACGGCCACGTCACGCGCGATTGTCGAGGACGGGATCTACGACCGCTTCGTCGAAGCACTGGCCGAACGCACCCGCCGGCTCAAAGTCGGCAACGGCATGGAGCCGGGCATCGAGATTGGTCCTTGCGTCGATGAAGGACAAATGAACACAGTCCTTCAAGCGATCGAACTTGGGCGGAAGCAGTGCGGCGAGCCCATCGTGGGTGGCCGCCGGCTGACTGGCCCGGCCTACGATAACGGTTGGTTTGTCGAGCCGACTCTGTTTGCCCATGTCGATCCCAACACCGCACTCTCTCGCGAAGAGATCTTTGGCCCCGTGCTGGCCGTCACGCGCGCGCGTGATTTCAAACACGCCATGGAACTCGCCAACGCGAGCGAATTCGGATTGTCAGCTTCCATCCAGACGGCGAATGTCTCGCGTGTATTCGAGTTCATCCACGGCATGGAGGCGGGCTTGCTCACCGTCAATCTTCCCAGCGCCGGCGTCGAGTACCAACTCCCGTTCGGTGGCACGAAGGATTCCAGCTTCGGACCGAAGGAACAGGGCCCGGCGGCAATGGAATTCTACAGCGACTACAAGACCGTGTATCTGCGTTATTGAGCCGGTTTGTTAGATACTGATTTGAGGTTGGCGCGCGTCGTGCGCCAATTCCCCGGAATCGCACAAATGAGAAACCCGGCGCAAGCAGCCACTAGCGCGGTGGGGATCTGATTCCAAGAGTGGCAAACGAAGGCGGGTGTCATGAAACTCGGTCAGATCGAATGGGAAGGCCGTATCACGGCTGCGGTGTTTGGCGACGGATATGCCCAACCTGTGCCGGGATACACGGTCAGGGAACTGCTGGACGAAACCGAGCGGCGCCACCTGCCCCTGGTCGAGTTCCTCAAGGCGCACATCAGTAAGGGCCGCGTGGAGGCGACACCCAAAATCCCCATTCTGCCGCGAGAAGTTTGGGCTTGCGGGTGTACCTACGAGATGAGCGCGGCGTTCCGCGACGGCGAGCACGGCACGCGCGAAGGTTTCTATTACCATGCGCACACGGCGCCGCGGCCCGAGATTTTCTTCAAAGGAACCGGCCGCGTCTGCGTCGGTCCCGGTGGAAAGATCGGGATTCGCAGTGACTCGACCTTCACCGCCCCAGAGCCGGAACTCGCGGTGCTGCTAGGCGCAAAGGGCAGCATCCTGGGCTACACCCTGGCCAACGACGTGTCTGCCTGGGACATCGAGCGTGAGAATCCGCTGTACCTGCCGCAGTCGAAGATCTTCACCGGGTGCTGCGCGCTCGGACCCTGGATCGTGACCGCGGACGAGATCCCGGACCCTTACGCGGTCAACCTGAGTTGCACGATCCAACGCGGCGACAAGCTGCTGTTCGAAGGCGCCTGCTCGACGGCCAAGCTGGGCCGCAAAATCGAGCTCCTGGTTGAGTACCTTCGGCGAGCCAACCCTGTGCCGGCAGGTTGCGTGATGCTGACAGGCACGGGGATCATCGTGACCCAGGAAGCCGCGCTGCATCCCGGCGACGTGGTGACGATCAGCGGCGATGGACTCGGCAGCCTCTCGAATGAAGCGGCTCCGGTCGGCTGAGCCCTGTTTCCGGCATTTTACACGGACTCGCAGCCGTCGGACTCCACGTCCTCCAGTTCATCGGCCTGCGCCGTGAACGATTTCAGCACGCGAATGCTGGCAGGAGAGGAGAAACCCGCCACGCGCAGCTTGCGATACAGGCTGGCTAGGTTCTTCGGTTCTTTCAGATACTCGCCCAGGTTCTTGCCGCGCAGCTTGCGCTCCAGGTACTCACGAATGAGGGCGGGTTCATCGACGTCCTTGAACGCATGCGCGACCGCTTCGCGTGCGACGCTTGGCGCGACACGCTTCTTCAGCAAGTCGCGGACCACACGCTGCGCGCCCGTCGTACCACCTCTCGCTCGCGAGTCCGCGATGCTTTCCGATAGTCGCTGGTCGTCCACGTAACCGTAGGACTGGACGGACTTCACCACCGTATCGACGTCGCCTGGCAGCTCCGCTTTCAGTTGCAGCTTCCGCCTCAGCTCAGACACAGACAATGCGCGCTGAGACAGGGCGCGCAAAGCGTAATTGCGGAGCGCATCCAGATCGAGTTTTGCCGCCGGTCGCCGTGTCATTGTCGTGGCATCGGAGGAGCCCTCCACATTGTCGTGGAGTACACTGGTAGCTGCAAGGAGACCTGTTTCATGGATGATGATAAGCGGATCCCATATTTCCTGCTCGGCCTCGGAATCGGCACCGCGCTGGGTATTCTATTTGCCCCCAAAGCCGGTCCCGAAACACGCGAGTTCCTGCTGACGAAAGCGGATGACAGCAAGGAGTTCCTGAAGCGCAAGACTCTGGATCTGAAAGACAAGTCCACAGGAATCGTCGATCGCGGCAAGACTGCGATCACCAAGCAGAAGGACAATCTGGCCGCTGCCGTCGAAGCCGGCAAGCAGGCCTACCGGGAAGCGACTACGGCCCAGGCGCCTGCGCCCGTAGTCGGCACCGACGATTTGATCGAAGGCGTCTGAAAGGCGGCCGTCATTGGCGTCGTCGGAAACAACGTTCATATTGATGGCGATCGCGGTGTTGATCTCCAGCGTCGCGCTTCTGCTTTCGGCGTTTGCATCGGTGGGAACATTTCTCGCGGTGCGCAAACTCGAGTCCCAGGTTAGCCCGCTAGTGCCCCAGGTGACCGAGTTCCTGGTGAATTCGCGTGCCGCGCTGGATGAGGCGCTAAAGCAGTTTCGCGAGACAGGCGAGAAGACTCACGCAGTACTCGACGACTTGCATGCTGAAGTGACCGGTTTCTCGCAGGCACGCGCGGAAATAACTGATCGGGTGCAGGCACAGATTCAGCGAATGGAGCTTGTGCTCGGCGATTCCCTGACGAATATCCAGGAAGTCGTAACGGCCGTGCACGGCGGGGTTATCAAACCCATCCGTGAGGTCAACGGTGTTGTCGCCGGAATACGAGCTGCCTATCATGTGTTTGTCAGCGGACGGCGTCCGAGCGTAGCGCAAGCCACCCAGGACGAAGAGAGCTTCATCGGCTAACCTCGTCCGCGCCGTGCACGCTCAGCACAGGTAAACTGAGTTCGTGCCTAGACTCCGCGCTGCGCTCGCTGCGCTTTTTCTCACCCTCGTCGCCAGTCCGCTACACTCCCAGGACGCCTCCCTCCCTCCGGCGGCCACGATCGGTGTGGCGATCCACAAAATGGAGTTGGATTCGGACGCTTGCTACAGGGTGCGTGATCTCTCCTTCGAGCGCCCCGAACTCCGGTTCTTCTTTGCCGACGGCTGGCTGATCTTTGCCCGCCCCGTCGCCGGTCACCGCATCGCCGCCGTGTATCGGGCCACCGAATCGACTGACGATGCCGAGATCATGCTGCGTCCCTCGAATCGCAGCGAACGTGCCAGCCTGGCCCACTCCGCCGGCACGCCCAACATCGACGAGCACTTCGGGATGGCGATGCTGCTGTTCACCGGTGGCGGTGAGGACCTGCTGAACGCCGTGCGGGAGAACGGCGGGAAGCCCAGCCCTGAACGCGGACTGCTGTTCGCGTCGGACCTTGGCGAAGTTGCCCGGCGTCTGGTCAGTGGCATGGAGGTGCGCATCGCGCACGACGTGTTGAGCAATGCCAGTGGTCAAGGCGAGGCCCTGTTTTTCGCGGCAATTGCTGGCAAAACGCTCGGGCTTTTCAATGTCGTGTACGATCCCACGGCTTACGAACAGATTCTGGTTGGAAAGGTGCAAGGGAAGGCACAGGAAGCCACTTTCGAAGTCTGGTCCAGCTACCGGACGCGGGCCAGCTTGCGCGCCAATGCGTCGGTGCCGCTCGATACCACGCTGACAAATTACCGCATCGAAACTGCCATCGATCCCGACTTGAAGCTGCACGTGGTCACTCGCGCGTCGCTGCGCGCACAACGTCGCGTGGAGGGTGCGCTCGCTATCGAAATCTCTCCACGCATGAGCATCACGGAAGCCCGGATAGATGGGCAAAGGGCCGAAGTATTTCGCAGAGAGGCCGACCGTAGCGCGATCACCGGCGGCGGCGGGGTGAACTCGCTCAACGAGTCGGTTCTGATCGGCCTGCCGGCGCCTCTTGAGGTGGGCCAGACCCACGAGATCGAGATACGGAATGAGGGCTACCTCATCCGCAAGACCAGTGAGGGCGTCTTCTTCGTCGAAGACCGCGTGAACTGGTACCCTTCACGCGGGCAGGTCTTCTCCATCTATGACCTCGTCTTCCGGCTCCCGAAGGAGTACCTGCTGGCGGCTCCTGGAGACGTGGTGGAGGAGAAAGTCGAGAACAACCTGCGCGTCGTGCACCTGCGCACTACTCAGCCCATCCGCCTGGCCGGATTCAACATTGGGAGCTATCAGCATGTTCAGGTGAAGCGCGGCGATTACCAGGTGGACATGTACGCAAACTCCAAGGCTGATCCGTCGCTGACCTCGCACGACCAGCATATTCTGGCGATTCCGCCGACCCCTGCTTCCCAGCCGGCGTCCCACCGGGATCCCGGCGTAGTCGACCTGGCCGCACTCGATGCCCCCGTCAACGTGCCAGCGCGTATGGCCGAGGTCGGCGCCGAGATCGCGGAGGAGTTTGAGTGGATGGCCGCCCGGTTTGGCCCGCCCCCGCTCAAGCGCATCGCTATCTCCCCCATCCCCGGTTCTTTCGGCCAGGGGTTTCCCGGCCTGATTTACCTCTCGACGGTGACCTACCTCGACGACGCGCAGCGAAAAGCTCTGCTGCGCAAGGACGTCTCGGCCGAGACATTTTACAACTCCATCATTCACGCCCACGAGACGGCGCATCAATGGTGGGGTAACCTGGTGATCCCGGCTACGTATCACGACGACTGGATCTCCGAGGCGCTGGCAAACTACACCGCCATGCTCGTGCTGGAACAAAAACGCGGCGCCAAAACGCTGGACCTCATGCTGGACGAATATCGCAGAGGTTTGCTGATGCCCGGGAAGCCCACCACGGTCGAATCTTCAGGACCCATTTCGTGGGGCTACCGGCTGCGGGAGAATGGCACGCTTGATCCCTGGCGCGTCATCATCTACGGCAAAGGTACCTGGATCGTTCACATGTTGCGGCGGCGCATGGGGGACGATTCGTTCATGCGGATGCTCGCGAGTTTGCGCAAACGCTTTGAGTACCGGACGATCAGCACGGAGGAGTTTCGGGCACAGGCCGCCATGTTCCTGCCGCTCGGCGATCCCGATCCATCTCTAGAGACCTTCTTCGATACCTGGGTCTACGGCACCGGCGTGCCGACGCTCGAGATGTCGACCTCGGTCAAGGGCAAAGCCCCTGAGGTGACTCTGACCGTCACCGTACGCCAGAGCGGAGTCGCCGAGGATTTCGTGGCCGAGGTTCCGGTCGAAATCCGGCCCGCGGGAGGAGGCAAGCCGATCGTGCGCTGGGTGCACACTAGTTCGGACCCGGCGACCATCGTCTTGAAGTTGAAAGCTCCGCCGCAGCATGTGGAACTCGCGCCGCGCATGGCAGTGCTGTCGCGAGGCAAGGGCGCGTGACCGGCCAACTCAGTATCCTGGAGCGCGACATCACGGCTTGCGAGCTTTGCCCCCGGCTGCGCGATTGGTGCCGCGAGGTGGCGCGCGTCAAGCGCCGTGCGTACCTCGGCCAGGAGTATTGGGGACGGCCGGTTCCCGGCTTTGGCGATCCCCACGCGCGGCTTTTCATCCTGGGTCTTGCGCCAGGAGCCCACGGAGCAAATCGTACCGGCCGTGTGTTCACCGGCGATAGTTCGGGTGACTTCCTGTATGGCGTGCTGCACCGGGCAGGTTTCGCCAACCAACCGGAGAGCCAGCACTGGGGCGACGGCCTCCAACTCAAGGACGCCTGGGTATCGGCGGCTGTGCGTTGTGCTCCACCCGCCAACAAACCCACACCGCGGGAGGTGGAGACCTGCCGCCCTTTTCTGGAGCGTGAATTCGCTTTGTTCAGCCGGACCAGTGTGTGTGTGGCATTGGGCAAGCTCGCCTTCGACAACTGGCTGGCCATTCTGCGCTCGCGCGGGCTCATCGGCTCACGCGCTGCATTCACCTTCGGCCACGGCACGGAATTCGAGATCCCCGGTTCACCCCACTTGATCTCCAGCTACCACCCCAGCCGCCAGAATACGCAGACTGGGCGTCTGACTGAAGAGATGCTGCTGCAGGTTTTTCTGCGCGCCCGCGCGCTCATCGATTCCGCTTCCCCCGCCACCAGCAAGACGCGTGACCGGGACAAGCGATAACGTAGAGAGCATGTTCACTCGCAGGGAGTTTCTCGCCGCCTCGAGCGCGGTCGCGTTCGCGGCTGAAGCAAGGCCCCAACCGGGCCTGAGAATCGGCGTGATGGACGGCGTGCTGCGTCTCGCATCTCAACCCGGGGCTGCCTCTAAAGCGAGATCCCTGGGCCTGAATGGCGTGCAAGTCACGTTGGGACAAACCGCAGATAAATCACACCTGTTGCTCGAAGATGCAGCGCTGCAGCGCGAGTGGGTCCAGGCGGCCCGGCAAGCACACGTGACGCTCAACGCCACCTACATCGATATGCTGCACTTGAATTGTCTGAAGCAGGATCCGCAGGCGGCGGAGTTCGTCTCACGCGGCATCGCCGCGACCAAGGCCATCGGAGCACCGATCCTGATGACCGTCTTCTTCGGCAAGTGCGAACTGCTTTCGCGCGCCGACACTGACCACGCGCTTGATGCGTTCCGCGAACTCGCACAGGAAGCGGCGCGCTCGAAGATCGTGCTCGGTTTCGAGAACGTGCTGTTGGCCGACGAGAACCTGCGCGCGCACGACCGCATTTCCTCGCCCTTCTTCAAGCTCTACTACGACGTCGGCAACCTGACCAACATGAAAGGGCAGAAAGCAGCCGAAGAGATTCGCAAGTTGGGCCGCGAACGCATCTGCCAGTTCCACTTCAAGGACAAGGGGTATCTGGGGGAAGGCAAGGTGGATTTTACCGCCATCCTCACCGCCATCCGCGACATCGGTTTCAACGGCTGGGCCAATCTGGAGACGAATTCGCCTTCCGGAGACGTTGCAGCGGACACCAGACGCAACCTGAATTACCTCCAGGCGCTCATGCGGAAATAGCCGCGGAAATAGCCAAGTGCGAGCCGCAACTGCGATGCTGACATCCCTGGAACGCTACTTTGAATTCGCCCGTCTCGAAACGAACTGGAGAACGGAGATTCTGGCCGGCTGCACGACTTTCGTGACCATGGCCTACATCATCTTCGTCAATCCCTCGATTCTTAGCGAGACGGGAATGCCGTTCGCCGCGGTGACGGCGGCCACCTGCCTGGCTTCCGCGCTGGGCTGCTTCTTGATGGGAGCCATCGCCCGCTATCCCGTCGCGTTGGCGCCCGGCATGGGATTGAACGCCTACTTCACTTTCGTCGTCGTGAAGGGACTGGGAGTGCCTTGGCCGGCGGCTCTGGGAGCAGTCTTCATCTCGGGGATTCTGTTTCTGGTCCTGACCGCAGCCGGCGTGCGCCAGATGATCGTGGAGGCCATCCCGCGCGAGCTCTACGCGTCCGTCGCGGTCGGGATCGGCCTCTTCATCGCTTTCGTAGGCTTTCGCAACGCCGGGATCGTCGTGGCCGATCCGGCGACTCTCGTGGGCCTGGGTAACCTGCGCGCGCCGGGGACGCTGCTGGCCCTCTTCGGGCTGCTCCTGACGGGCGCTCTAATGATCTGGCGCGTGCGAGGCGCGATGCTGCTGGGCGTGGTGGGCACCACCCTCACCGGCATGCTCACCGGTGTAGTGAAGTGGTCACCGCAGCCCTACTCGGTGACGGCGATCTCCGGGACCTTCCTGAAACTCGACATCTCCGCCGCTCTAAAATTCGGCCTGTTGGAAATCGTATTCGTGTTCCTGTTCGTGGACCTGTTCGACAACATCGGCACGCTTGTGGCTGTGGGCAAACGCGCCGGGCTCTTCGACGCCGACGGCAAGATCCCGCGCCTCAATCGCATCCTCACTTCCGATGCGCTCGCCACAACGGCAGGCTCATTGCTTGGGACGTCTACGGTTGTCAGCTACATCGAAAGCGCGGCCGGAGTCGTCGCCGGCGGGCGTAGCGGGGTGACCGCCATCGTCACTGGTCTGCTATTCGTGGTCGCGCTATTCGTCGCGCCTGTGGCCGGAGTCATCCCGGTGCAGGCCACCGCCCCTGCGCTGATCCTGGTAGGCGCCCTGATGTTGGCCCATGCCGCCGAGATCGAGTGGTCGGATCCCCTGCAGTCGATCCCCGCGTTTCTCACGATGACCGCCATCCCGCTGACGTTTTCCATCGCCAACGGCCTCGCCTTCGGCTTCGTCTCGTCAACGCTCCTGCGGGCCGCCGCCGGAAAATGGCGCTCGATTCACTGGCTGGTCTACGTGCTCGCAGCACTCTGCATCGCGCGTTTCGTCTACCTCGGGAGAGGCTAGAAAAGCGGCGTGGTAGTACAGCGCTGAGTGGGCGCCCAGTGCCCGCCATAAGGGACTCAGTTGCCGCTCTACAGCAGATCGTTGCGCTTGCGCTTTTCGAGCAGTTTCACAACTTCGCCGACCCTCTGCGCCTGATCCTTGCGCACGACCAGCAGTGCGTCGGGCGTCTCGATGACAATCAAGTCGTCTACGCCGAGCAGCGCGACCAGTTTGCCGGGGGCGTGCACCAGGTTACCGGACGCGCTCACAAACAGCGCCTCCGTTTGTGTGGCGTTGCCACTGGCGTCCTTCGGCAGCAACTCGTGGACGGCGTTCCAACTCCCCACGTCGTTCCACTCGATATCTCCGGCGGCGAAGCCGACTACGTCCCTTGCCTTCTCTAGAATTGCGTAATCAACCGAGATGTTCTCGCACTGCGGGAAGATTTCGGAGAGCTTGGCTGTGAAGGTTCTGGCCCCGAATCTGGGCAACGATTCAATCAGCGCGGCCGTTGCCGGCAAGTGTTCCCGCAAGGCCGCGAGGAAGACATCGGCGCGCCAGAAGAACATGCCCGCGTTCCAACCGAAATGACCCGCCTCCACGAAAGCCCGGGCGGTCTCCGGATCGGGCTTTTCGCGAAACCCGACGATTTCTACCGGCTCGAGCGATCCGGCCGTCATCCGGCCTTCGGGGAATTCCACATAGCCGTAACCCGTTTCCGCCCACCTTGGCTGAATCCCGATAATCGCCATATGGCCGGACGCGGCAGACCGGTAGGCGGCCCGCAGGATCTTGCGGAACGCACCCGGCTTGCCGATGTGGTGGTCGGCCGGGAAAACGCCCATCACGGCGTCTGGGTCCACGTCGTGCAACACCCTGGCAGCCAGTGCGATCGGCGGCGCGGTATTGCGCTGCGCCGGTTCGGCCAGGATCTGCCGCTTCGGCACGCCCGGCAACTGCCGCGCGATCTCCGCGCGCAGATGTTCGTTGGTCAGAATCCAGATTCGCTCGCGCGGGACCAATTCCTCGAGCCGCGCCACCGTTTGCTGGATCAGCGTGCCGTTCCCGAGGAACTCCAGCACCTGCTTGGCGTGCTTCGTGCGGCTGCGCGGCCAGAAACGCGTGCCGCGTCCTCCCGCCAGGATCAGCGCGTGAAGGTGCTCGTTGGGCATGGGCCTAGTTCAGAGGATAGCCGCGAACGAACATGAACGTTCGTTTCCAGCGTGTCTTTGAAAAGAAGTTGAGCCCCAGATCCAGCAGGTGATCCAGAGAAATGAAATTCGGATCGGTGAGATCAGCGGTGGTGGCGTCGTAGCTCCAGAAGATGATCGCCGGCTTACCCACGATATTCTCCCTCGGCACCAGGCCCCAATAGCGCCAGTCGAGCGAGTTGTCCCGGTTGTCGCCCATCGCGAAGAAGTAGCCCTCAGGCACCACCAGATCCCCGTTCTGGACGTTCGCCTGCAGCATGTCCAAGCCTCGCTGCAGCACCAGTCCGTCGGGCGGTGCCAGCGGGAAGTTGTCACGGTACTCGTTGGGGTACTCGATCTTGTGCACCACATACGGCTCGACGGGCTTATGCCCATTCAGGTACAAATCGCGGTTCACCAGATGAATTCGATCCCCGGCGACGCCGACCACGCGCTTGACGTAGTTCTCTTTGGGGTTCACCGGGTACTTGAACACGATCACATCGCCACGCTTCACGTCCGTGTACGGCAGCAGGTACGAGCCGAGTTTGGAGTGCGGCGAGAACGCCAGCTTGTCGACGATCATATGGTCGCCGATCAAGACCGTATTCTCCATCGACGAGGTCGGCACCACGAACGCCTGCAACAGCGTCGCGGTTCCAAAGACGAGCAGCAGAATTGTGACTGTCCACTCTGCGATGAACGAGCGGGTCTTTTCCGCGAAGTCAGGCTTCACCCCAGGGACGTCGTTTTGCGCCGCCGCCGGCTTTACCGGATCGGACTTCATGTTCTTGCGTTTCATCTTGTCTCTTGACCGCCGCTCAAATCAAACTCCTCCGCTGTCCGCTTCATGATCCGGTCGGATAGCCGCGGATGATCATGAACGTCCGCTTCCAGCGCGTCTTGGGGACGAAATTGCGCACAATATCCCAAAGATGGGGGAAATCGACGCCGGAGTTCACCAGATCTTCGGTCGGGGAGTCGAAGGACCAGTAAACCAACAGCGGCTTTCCGATGATGTTGGCCCTCGGAACGAAACCCCAGTAGCGCGAATCCAAGGACCCGTCCCGGTTGTCACCCATGGCAAAGTAATTATCCGGAGGCACCACGACCTCACCTTTAACTACGTGCTTTCGCAGCATGTCGATCGCCCGTTCATCGACGCTGGTGTTGGGATCGGACGGGAAGTTGTCCCGGTAGGAGTCCAGATAGAACGTCTTGTGATACTTGTAAGGCTCCTGGATCGGCTTTCCGTTCAGCCAGAGCTGCTTGTTAACGATTCGGATATGGTCGCCGGGAACGCCGATGACCCGTTTCACGAACGTTTGCTTGATGTCCACCGGGTAGCGGAAGACGATGATGTCACCGCGTTTCACGGGCGTGTACGGCAGCAGGTACTTGCTAACCGGTCCAGCTGGCGCGTAAGACAGCTTGTCCACCAACAGGTGGTCGCCGATCAGCAGCGTGTCTTCCATCGAGCCCGTGGGAATGACGAACGCCTGCACCAGCGCGGTCGTCCCGAACAGCAGCAGCAGAATGGTGATGGTCCATTCCGCCACGGCATTGCGCGGTACTTCCAGCGGCTCTGCGGCGGGTGTGCCTTCCGGCGGCGCGGCCGGTGGCGTGAATTCGGCCTCTGAACCGGCCACTATCTCCTGATCGCTCACTGCCTGTAATTGTACCGGATCGCGCCCGGACTTCACTTTTCTTCAGCTTGGGGTTCAGCTTGGACCTCGGTCGGGGACTCCACGGTCTCGCTGAATGAAGCGTGGTCGCTCAGAAACAAAGTGAGGTGGAAAATGACTCGCCCTGCCGCCCCGCGGTACACGATGCCTCCGTGCGCCAGGTCGCTTGTCGAGAGCGGCTCTGTTTTGGTGGCGCCGCCCTCCTCAATCGCCAGTTCGGCGCGCAGTGCCCGCTGAACCACCGGCAACCCCGGATTCCACTTGAGCCTGATCTTCTCTCCCGCCCGCTCGACGGTCAGTCCCGTACTATAGGTGTCGCGACTGCGCACCTCGCTTCTAACTACCATCGTCGTCAAGGTAAGCGCCCCGCCGATGAACCCGCCCAGCAGTAAGAAAACGAATGAGAGCCACAGCCAAACCCAGCGATACCTCCTGACCGGCGCCTTGCGAACATCCGACTGGAGTTCCCCCTGCACATCCAGGGCGAGCCGGGTGATCCCACCGGGTGCCTCGGCTTCAAGCTCTGGCTGCCGTGCGGCCTCAGACTGGCGATCCTCCCGGCCCAAACGAGGCCGCCCCATCCGGGTGCGGCTCATCTCCCGGGCCGCCTCCGGCGCAAACCCCGCGGCCTCCAACCCAATCCCTTCGGCCAACGCTTCCCCCGGACCATGCGAAACACTGCGCTCGCGCCTTGGCGCAGGCGGCAGTTGCATTTCCTTGCGCCGGAAGACGAACGTCTCGGTTTGCGGCTCAACAGAAAACGCGCCGCCCTGGCGGGTTAGGAAGATCGCCTCACTAGGACGCGTCGGGAATGGCTTGACCAGTAGGCAAATGTCCTCGGGATTGGGAAACTGCGCGTCCAGCAGGGCCAGATCGGCCTCAGTGAGTTGCAGAGGTTCCCGCGTGTGACTGCGGAAGAAGCCGACCACGCGCAGCAAGGAACCGGAATCCGCCGAGTACGATGCCGCCAAGCGGTCCATGCCCAACAGGTCGTCTTCGCTCAAAACGTAGGATGGGCCGTAAAGGTGCGAGCAGTGGACGGCTACGAACTTCTCGACGCGCACCACCGTCTTCCCGCCGCGTTGAACCGTCCCCAATAACAGGCCGCCCGCCTCGGCGCCGCGCTTGCGTAGTGCGCCGAAGCCCAGCATAACGGCGACACCAATTTGATCGACGGCTTCGGCACGCAGGTGCACCTCGATCCGTTGGCCCTCGGGTTCCCAGACAAAATAACTGGCTGGGGCCGAATGGTATGGCTGCGGAGTGGAAGGCGTGAGATCCATTGGCAATTAGGGAGCGAATCCAGTCTTAGATTCCCGCGCCTTCCCCGCAATCCTAGGCCCGCCGCCAGGGGGCATTCAAGCCAACCCGCCAGTGGGATTTGGTTTAGGGCCGCGCCATTCAAACTCGACCTGTGAGCCTCAAGCCGCACCGCCTGCCGAGGCCTCTTCGCGGTAGCTCAGAGCAGCCTTCAGGTAGTCGCGATTCATGCGCGCGATGTTCTCGAGCTTGATGCCCTTCGGGCACGCCGCTTCGCACTCGCCGTAATTGGTGCAGGCGCCGAAAGCCTCTTCCTGCAACTGGGCGAGCATGCGCAGAGCACGCCGGTCCCGCTCAGGCTGGCCTTGGGGCAGCAGTCCGAGATGCGAGATTTTGGCCGAAACGAATAGCATTGCCGACGCGTTGGGGCAAGCCGCCACGCACGCGCCGCAGCCGATGCACGAGGCCGCGTCCATGGACATGTCCGCGCACTGCTTCATGATCGGCAGCGAGTTGGCATCCTGCGGACTGCCGGTGTTTACCGAAACGTAGCCGCCCGCCGCGATGATGCGGTCAAAGGCCGAGCGGTCGATCAGCAGGTCCTTCACCACCGGGAACGCCTCGGCGCGGAACGGCTCCAGATAGAGCTCGTCGCCGTCTTTGAAATAACGCATGTGCAACTGGCAGACCGTGGTCCCGCGCTGCGGACCGTGCGGCACACCGTCGATCATGAAGCCGCAGCAGCCGCATATGCCTTCGCGGCAATCGTGCTCGAACACCACCGGGTCGTCGCCCTGCTTGATCAGGCGCTGATTCAACACGTCGAGCATCTCGAGAAACGACATGTGCTCGCTGACGCCGGGCACATCGTATTTCACCATCTTGCCCGGCTCGTTAGCGGACTTCTGCCGCCAGATATTGAGCGTGAGTCTCATTCCCGATTGCCTCTCTACTTGTAATTCCGCTGCTGCAGGTGCACGTTGTCGAACGTCAGCGCTTCCTTGTGGAGCACCGGTTCCTGGTTGTCGCCGGTGTATTCCCACACCGCCGAGTGGCAGAAGTTCTGATCGTCGCGCAGCGCCTCGCCCTCGGGCGTCTGGTATTCTTCGCGGAAGTGCGCGCCGCAGCTTTCCTCGCGGACCCGGGCGTCGCGCACCAGCAACTCGCCCAGTTCCAGGAAGTCGGCCACGCGGCCCACTTTTTCGAGTTCCTGGTTCAACTCGTTGCCGCTGCCCGGGACCTTCACGTTCTTCCAGAACTCCTCGCGGATTTCGGGGATGCGCGCCAGTGCGTGATCCAGTCCCTTGGCGTTGCGGCCCATGCCGCACTCGTCCCAGATCACTTGTCCCAACTCACGGTGGAACTCGTCCACCGTCTTCTTCCCGTTGATGCCGAGGAAGGTCTTGGTCCGCTCTTCCACTTCGCGTTTCGCAGCGGCGCATGCGGGGTGATTCTCGTCCACTCCGCCTGGCTTCACCTGTGCCAGGTAATTGCCCATCGTGAACGGGATCACGAAATAGCCGTCGGCCAGTCCCTGCATCAGCGCCGAAGCGCCCAGCCGGTTGGCGCCGTGGTCGGAGAAATTCGCCTCGCCCAGCACGAACAGGCCCGGGATGGTGCTTTGCAGGTGGTAGTCCACCCATAGCCCGCCCATGGTGTAGTGCGAGGCCGGATAGATGCGCATCGGCACCTTGTACGGATTCTCGCCCGTGATGCGCTCGTACATCTCGAACAGATTGCCGTAGCGCTGCTCGATAGCGACCTGGCCCAGGCGGCCGATCGATTCGGCAAAGTCGAGGTACACGCCGCGGCCCGACGTGCCTACGCCGCGGCCTTCGTCGCACACGCGCTTAGCTGCACGGGAGGAGATATCGCGCGGCGCGAGGTTGCCGTACGCCGGATACATCCGCTCCAGATAGTAGTCGCGCTCGGCTTCCGGAATCTGGTCCGCAGTGCGCGTGTCGCCCTGCTTGAGCGGCACCCAGATACGGCCGTCGTTGCGCAGCGACTCGGACATCAGTGTCAGCTTCGACTGGTAATCGCCGCTCACCGGAATGCAGGTCGGGTGGATCTGCGTGAAACACGGGTTGGCGAAGCCGGCGCCCTTCTTGTGGGCGCGCCAGATGGCCGTCGTGTTGCAGCCCTTGGCGTTGGTCGAGAGATAGAAGACGTTGCCGTAGCCGCCCGTCGCCAGGATCACGGCATCGGCGATGTGCACGTCGAGCTGGCCCGTCACCATGTCGCGCACGACGATGCCGCGCGCGCGGCCGTCGATCACGATCAGGTCGAGCATCTCGTGCCGCGAGTACATCTTCACCGAACCGGCGTCGATCTGCCGTTCCAGTGCCTGATACGCGCCCAAAAGCAACTGCTGGCCCGTCTGCCCTCGGGCATAAAACGTTCTGGAGACCTGCGCGCCGCCGAAGCTGCGGTTGGCCAGCGTCCCGCCGTACTCGCGCGCGAAGGGCACGCCTTGCGCCACGCACTGGTCGATGATGTTGACGCTGACCTGCGCCAGCCGGTAGACGTTGGCTTCGCGGGCGCGGAAGTCGCCGCCCTTGATGGTGTCGTAGAACAGGCGCTGCACCGAGTCGCCGTCGTTCTGGTAGTTCTTGGCGGCGTTGATGCCGCCCTGCGCTGCAATGGAGTGCGCGCGGCGCGGAGAATCCTGGTAGCAGAAAGCCTTGACGTTGTAGCCCAGCTCGCCCAGCGAGGCTGCGGCCGCGCCGCCGGCCAGTCCAGTGCCCACGCAGATGATATTGTACTTGCGCTTATTGGACGGATTGACCAGTTTGAAATCGAACTTGGCCTTGTCCCACTTGTTCTCTAACGGGCCGGAAGGAATGCGTGCGTCGAGCGTGAATGACATTTTGGGTTTCTCCTTCTCTCCCCTACAGAGTGCGGGGCAAGACCTTCAGCAGCACGGCCAGCGGGATGGAGCAGTTGCCCATCCCGATCACGAACCCGAACAGCTTCGAGCCCGTCTTGATCCAGGGCGTGTAGCGCGGGTGGTTGACACCCAGGGTCTGGAACAGGCTCCACACGCCGTGATACAGGTGGGTCGCCAGCAGGATGTTCGCGACCATGTAGAAAATCGCCGCTGCGGGCTGGCGTTGGAACCCGTAAATCACCTTGTTATATACGTCGTCCGGAGCCACGCCCGGATAGGCGTGCATGGTCGTGAAATGCAGGATGTGATAAACGATGAAGAACCCGACGATGGGGCCGCTCCACACCATCGTGCGCGCCGCGTAGGTCGAGACCAGTGCGGCCTTCTTCACGTAGGCCACGGGCCGGGCTTTGAAATTGTTGAGCATCGTGAGCTGCCAGGCCGCTAGTATATGCAGCGCCACGGACGTGAGCAGGATGATGCGCGCGGGCCACAGCAGTTCGACGTTCTCTTGCAGGAACTTGCCGTAGGCGTTAATCCGGTCGGGGCCCAGAAAGATCTGCAGGTTCCCGATCATGTGCACCGTGACGAAGCCGAACAGGATCACCCCTGTCACGGCCATCACGATCTTCTTGCCGACGACGGAATTGAATAGCGCGGCGGTTCGACCAAAGCCGCTAGGGACGGCGACTGAACTCATCGTGTTGCATTCTCCTGCTAGCCGCCGCAGTGAACTGCGCGACAGGCTCTTGCTAAGCGGCGCAGCGAGCTGCGCTACGGACTTCGACAGCGGGCGCACGATTCTGCGCCAAGTGCGTACTTGATGGACGCGGAGACAACCGCACCCCGGTAGGCTCCTCGTAGGCCGATTGGCTTCTACTTTGAAGGATGCCCGGACTCTTCCATTGTATGAAAAAAATCGGACACGGCTGTATGAAGATTCAACACTTTTATCCCGCCGCGCCGCCTCGGCTGTTGGCACAGTCTGATCGCGCGCGGCGGCGATCTTTACTATGGCTTTAGCCCTTGCGGCCCCTACGCATAGCTCTCTCTTAGCGTTTCGACGAAGTTGGGCTCAGCACGTACCCGGATCTGCCGCGGTCCCAGATGTACGACCATCGTTTCCTGATCTCCTGCGCGGGCGTGGGACTCACTCCAACCAGCGACGAAACATCGATCCCGTCCGAGCTGAGAAGGTCAACGGCCAATGAGCGCCCGTCGCGATGGAAGACCTCGCTTAGCGCTCCTTCGGCGCATCTGTAGCCGGAGATGTAGTACCGCCACCCGCTGCCGGTCAAATGGTTGTCATGGATCACGAGAAATCGCACGGAAGTGCCAGGTTCGGGCTGCACGACCGTGTCCCGTTCGATCTTGGCCGTCCAGTCCGGCGTTCGATTTTGCCCGGGTTCGGACGGGCTGTCGGAGTGGGTGGCCGTCCCGCCTTTGAAAACGAACGTTCGCGTCCCCGAACGGATCGTCAGATTCCTGAAGTCCAGGCGATTGATGTCTGCACAATGAATGCCTCGCGCCGGCTTCCCGATGGAAGGTCTGGCGGGCATGTCGCCATTCCGCTGCTGGCCCAGTGCCGCACCCAGAGAGATCAATGAAATAATCGTTGCCCGCAGGCTGAACATGATCCAAGTATGGTCGAGCGGGTGCAACGTGTTGCGGGCACCTACCCCATCGCGCGAAAAGCCGAAACCGTAACCTCTTACGGTTCTTGTTTCTAAGTTATTGGTTCTAAATGTAGATTCTCTAGAAAACCGTAAGAACTTACGGTTTCAGGTTTCAGCGCGAGGCCAAGGGGCCACGCGGCGCACCCCGATAGCCGCGGATTCTCGACAGGCGGATGGGTGTTTCCGGTCCGCTTAGCTGCGGGTCGGGTTAGACTACCCGCAGACCCGTCCCATACTGGCGACCCGGCTGCTCGCGAGGAGGAATACAGGTGACAATCCGTACCGCTGGTACAGGAGCTGAAGCGGAGAACGCCACCGTCGCTCCCGCGCTGATGAGGGCGGCCGTCCACACCCGCTACGGCCCGCCGGAAGTTGTCGAAATCAAGGCCGTCCCAAGGCCAGTGCCCGGGGAGAATGACGTCCTGGTTCGCGTCCATGCGACCACGGTCTGCGCTGCGGACTGGAGGTTGCGGAAAGCCGACCCGATCCTGGTGCGATTCATCAACGGCTTCTGGGGGCCTACCAAGATCCCGATTCTGGGGATGGAGTTCGCCGGAACGGTGGAATCGGTAGGCTCGGTGGTGACCCGCTTCGGCGTGGGCGACGAGGTGTTTGGATCCACCGGCTTCAAGTTCGGCGCGCACGCCGAATACGTGTACCTGCCCGAGACGGGCGGCGTCGCCCTGAAGCCGGTCAACATGACGCTGGAGGAAGCCGCCGCGGTCCTGTTTGGCGGGATTTCGGCGCTGCACTTCCTGCGGCTGGGGAAGGTCCAGGCGGGACAGAAGGTGCTGATCTATGGGGCGTCCGGCAGCGTCGGAGTCTTTGCCGTTCAACTGGCGAAGCACTTCGGGGCGCAAGTCACCGGCGTGTGCAGCACGCGCAACCTGGACCTGGTGAAGTCGCTGGGCGCGGACGAGGTCGTGGACTACACCAAACAGGACTTTTCGGGCGCCGGACAGATCTACGACGCCGTTTTCGACATGGTCGGCAAGAGCGGCTATTCGCGCACCCTGAAGTGTCTCAAGCGCGGCGGCTTATTCGTTCAGGTAGGCGCCTACGGCGGAATGCTGTCTATCCTCGCCGGAATGCTGCGCGGGATGTGGGTTTCGATGACGGGCGCCGCGAAGGTAATCGGCGGGGTGGCCACCGCAGCTCCCGGGGATCAGGCGCTGCTCAAGGAATTGGTTGAGGCCGGCAAGCTGCGCACGGTGATCGATAAACGCTATTCGCTGGACCAGATCGCCGAGGCTCACCGCTACGCGGAAGCGGGTCACAAGCGTGGGCATGTGGTCGTGCTCTTCGAGCCCGCGAGCCGGTAGCTCGGCGGCGGTTGCATTCACTAACCCGTCAACTCACCGCGGCGCGGCGGCGACGGACTCCGTCTCCAGACCGGTGCGGGCCGGTGCGGGAGCCGGTGGCTCACCGGTAATCAGCCGGGCCCGGCGGTTGAAAGTGAAGTACTGGAAGGCCCACTGGATGAACACCAGCAGCCGGTTCTGGAAGCCGACCAGATACATCAGGTGGACGAACAGCCAGGTGACCCAGGCGATCCAGCCGCTCAGGTTCAGCCCCGCGATCACCCCCACGGCCGAGGCGCGGCCGATCGTCGCCATCGTTCCGCGATTGTGGTAGCGGAAGGGGGGCGCGGACTGGCCGTTGAGCCGCGCTTCTACCAGCGCCGCGGCGTAGCGCCCGTGCTGCATGGCGACCGGAGCGACGGCCGGTTCAGCCGGCGTGCCCGCGGTGGTCGAGCCGGCCAGATCGCCCAGAACGAAGATCTCGGGATGGCCCGGCACGGTCAAGTCGGGCTCCACCGTAATCCGACCGGCGCGGTCCCGCACGGCGCCGGTCCGCGCCGCAAGAATTCCGCCCAGTTCCGAAGCCTCCACGCCGGCCGCCCACAGCACGGTATGGGCCTGGATGCGCCGGTGGGTGCCCGACAGTTCGAGATCGACTCCCGCGCCGTCGACGGACACGACTCGCGCCCCGGGCAGTGCCAGCACGCCCAGTTTGTGCAGCGACTCCACCGCTTTCGCGGACAGGCCGTCCGGGTACGTTCCGAGGATGCGCGGTGACGCCTCCACCAGGAAGATCTGCGCCTCTTCGGGCCGGATGTTGCGGAACTCGCCCTGCAGCGTATCGTTTGCGATCTCGCCCAGTGCGCCCGCCAACTCTACGCCTGTCGGCCCTCCGCCCACGATGACGAACGTGAGCCAGGCGCGCCGGAGGGTTGGGTCGGGTTCCATTTCGCCCGCTTCGAATGCGGTCAGAATCCGGCGCCGAATCTCCTGCGCGTCCTCCAGCGTCTTGAGCCCCGGCGCGAAGGTTTCCCACTCCGGATGTCCAAAGTAGTGGTGCCGGGAGCCGGTGGCCACGATCAGCGAGTCGTACGGAACCTCGCGCTCTTTCGTCTGCACGACGCGGCGCTCCACGTCGAAGCCTGTCACTTCGCCCAGCAGCGTGTGAACGTTCCTGGCGTCCCGCAAAGCCACGCGCAGCGGAGATGCGATGTCCACCGCCGACAGGCCGCCCGTCGCCACCTGGTAAAGCATCGGCTGAAACAGGTGGAAATTGCGGCGGTCGATCACTGTGACGTCCACCGGTTTGCCCTTCAGCGCCCGGGCGGCGTACAGTCCCGCGAACCCTCCACCCACGATCACAACGCGATGCATCTGTCGGTACTCCTTGCGGCCGCGGACCGGAATCCGCCCACCAATTGGTTAGATGCGGCGTACGGCGTTGAGCTTCAATGGGCCGCCCGGCAAGCACGTGCGGAGCATGGCTGCGGGTGCACGAACCCAGGCCCGGAAAGTGCAAACCGCTAATTTTAACGGTTCGTGCCTTCAAGTGATTGAATCGAAAGGGGAGAATTTTGCAAACCGCTAAAACCAGCGGTTTGCCGATTCCACCTCCGGCTATTTGGAGACCTCTGCTAGCCTCTTAAGGTGGTAGGCTAGTCCGCTGAACCACCCTTAAACGAATGAAAGTGCTTCTGTTCGGAGCGACCGGGATGGTCGGCCAAGGCGTGCTGCGCGAGTGCCTGCTCGATTCGGGCGTGGAATTCGTGCTGCTGGTGGGCCGCCAAACGGCGGGCGTGGAATACCCGAAATTGCGGGAAATCGTCCATGCGGACATGTGGGACTACTCGTCCATCGAAGCGGAACTGACCGGCTTCGACGCCTGCTTTTTTTGCCTCGGGGTCTCGGCCGCCGGGCTGGACGAACCCGACTACGCACACATCACGTACGGGATTACGCTGGCTGCCGCGACGATTCTGTCCCGCCTGAATCCGCACATGACGTTCATCTACGTCTCCGGCGCCGGGACGGACGGCAGCGGGAAGGGCCGCATCATGTGGGCGCGCGTCAAGGGTAAGACCGAGAACGCACTGCTGCGGTTGCCGTTCGAAAACGCCTATATGTTTCGCCCCGGCTTCATCGAACCGCTGCATGGCATCCGCTCGAGGACGCGCGCCTACCGGATCGCCTACACGCTCGGTAAGCCCCTGTTGCCGGTGCTCCGAATGTTGTTCCCACGTTCGATTCTGACCACCGTGCAGATTGGCCGGGCGATGCTCGAAGTGGCCCGCAACGGGGCTGCCAAGCAGATCCTGGAGGCCCGCGACATCAACGCGGCCGCCGCCGCTTCCATTTAGGACTGGGCGGGTTTGGGCCTCCGCATTCCTGGCGCGACCAGATCCAACTCCATCTGCGGGATCACCGTGACGGGGCCGTACGCGGCCAGTTCTTTCGAAAAAGCCTGTGCTTTGCCGACGGCGATGATGCTCAATTTGTCGGGCTCCAGGAAGCGCTGCACCGCCGAGCGGACCTGTTCGATCGTCAGAGCATCCAGCCGGGCCCGGTAGCCCGTCCAATAGTCCTCGCCCAGATCGTGTAAAGCGGCGGAGAGCACGCGGTCGGCCACCTGCCCGCTGGTCTCGGTGGCGAGGGCGAAGCTGCCGTACAGGAACGCCTTGGCGTCGGCGAACTCCTCTTCGCTGGCCGGATTCTCCTTGAACTCGTTCAGCAGTTCGACAATCATGCGGATCGCCTCCGCGGTCTTCTCCGTGCGCGTGAAGGTGCCGACGGAGAACGACCCGGCCTGACGCTGCGCTTCAAAGCCCGAACTGGCGTCGTAGGTGAGACCCTCTTTGGCGCGGATCTTCATGTTGAGGCGCGAGTTGAAGCCCCCGCCGAAGATCTGGTTGGCCACGTTGAGGGCCAGAAAATCGGGGTGCTTGCGCGGGATGCCGGTCTGGCCCACGACGATCTGGGTTTGGACGGTCTGCGGCATGTCGATGATGGTCACGCGCCGCCCGCGCGGGATCGGCGGAGGCAATACGACACCGGGCAGAAACGCGGCGTCGCCCGACCAGCCTCCGAAGGCCTTCTCGGCCATCGCAAAGCCTTCTTCCGCCGTCACGTCGCCCGAGATGGTGAACCAGGCTGCGACCGGCCGGTACTGGGTCTTCCAGAATCCGACGATATCCTCCCGCGTCAGGCCCGCGATGGTCTCCGGCGTTCCGTCGCCCGGGTAGGCATAGGGGTGGTTGCCCAGGATCACCAGCGCGCTGACCAGCGAGATCAGGTACGACGGGTCGTTCATGTTCACGGCCAGCCCGGATTGGATCTGCTCCAGGCGGCGATCGATCTCGCTTTGATCGAAGCGCGGGCGCTGCACGGCGTCCGCCAGCAATTCGAGGCCGAGCGCGGCGTAGCTCTTCATGAACGTGCCGCCGGCGGTGGTGACGTCGTCGCCCGCACTTGCGCCCATGCTGCCGCCGCAGCCGTCGATCAGCCGCGAGATCTCTGGTGAAGTGCGCGCCCCGGCGCCTTCGCGGAGCAGTCCGGCGACCAGGCTCGGCAGCCCGGATTTCTCCGGCGGGACCTGACAATTGCCGGCCAGTATCTCCAGCGCGAAGGTCACGACGGGCAAGCGGTGGTCCTCCACCACAAACACGGTCAGCCCGTTGGCAAGCTGCCGCTTCAGGGGCTTCGGAAAGGCGTACGGACGTGGTGCGGTCGGAGGCGGAGGAGTCATTTTGCTGGTTTGCTTACTTTCTGTTTTCAGGCTCTTCGGCTCGCTGGCCCGGGCCGTTGCGGGCGCGGCGGCCGTCGCGAGGAGCAATTCTCTGCGGGTCACGAAACTCTCCCGCTAAGTGTGGGCCGGCGATGCCGGGAAGACCAGCCGCGTCAGGCTCTGCGGCTTCAGATAGTGGGCGGTCACGCGCCGCACATCTTCCGCGGTAACCCGGCGATACTGTTCGAGTTCGGCGTTGTAGCGCTGGGGGTCGCCCAGCAGAACGGCGCACCGTCCCAGCGAATCGCCCTTGGCCTGCACGCCTTCGCGCCCGGTGATGAAGCCCGCGATGAGCTGGTTCTTGGCCTTGGTCAACTCCTCGCCGGTGGGCGCGGTGTGGGCGAGTTCCTGGATGACGAACTGCAGGCCTTCCGAGAGCTGCTGAATGTCCTTGCCCTGGTTCACGATCGCCGCTCCGAAGAAAAACGACGGCCCTTCGAGCGATTGGGCCTGGCCAAATGCGTATTGCGCGAGCTGTTCCTCGTAGACCAGCTTGCGGTAGATGCGCGAACTTTGACCCGAACTCAGGATGATGCCGGCCACGTCGAGCGCGTAGGTGTCGGGATGATTCAGCGGCGGCAGAATCCAGGAGAGCGTCACGGCCGGAAGGGGGATGTTGGCCTGCTTTACCTCGCTGAAGCGCGGGGCGTTGGGGGCCGGTTCGTGCGCCGTCACACGGGGCACTTCTTTCCCGCGAGGGATCCCGTCGAATTGCTTCTGCACGAGTTTCAAAGCCTCGGCAGCCTCGAAATCTCCCACCAGGATCAGCGTCGCGTTGTTGGGCACGTAGAACGTGGAGTGGAAATCCTGCACTTCCTTGAGCGAGGCCTTCTCCAGATCCTCCACCGATCCGATGGGCATGTGCTTATACGGGTAGACCTTATAGGTCTCCGCCAGCACGGCCTCCATGACCAGTCCGTAAGGCTGGTTTTCGTAGCGCATGCGGCGCTCTTCCTTCACCACCTCGCGTTCCTTGGTGAAGTTCTCCAGACTGACGTCGAGCGTGGCCATGCGATCGGCTTCCAGCCACAGCATCCGCTCCAGGTAGTTCGACGGGAAGGTCTCCCAGTAGACCGTCTGATCGAAGTTCGTGTAAGCGTTAACCTGGCCGCCGGCCTGCCGGACGTAGCGCATGTGCTGCTCGGGTTCGACGTTCTTCGAGCCCAGGAACATCAGGTGCTCGAACAGGTGCGCGAAGCCGGTTCGACCGGCCTGCTCGTCTTTCGAGCCGACGTGATACCAGACCTGCAAATTGATCAGTGGGCGGGAACGATCCTCGACCAGCACCACGCTCAACCCGTTAGCCAGCGTCTCATGGCGGATTTTCACCGCCGGGGGAGTGTCGCTCGCCGGGGCGCTGGCAACCAGTCCTGGCGCAGGTCGAACGCCCTTAATCTCTGTCATCGACTTCATAAGAATTCTGCTTCGAGGGTACCACTGCGCTTCCGAACCGGAGTTCATCATCCGGGTCCGGCCGCACGTTCCACTTGGGGCTTATCTGGCTATTAGATGCGTTACGAACCCGTTACGCTGCCGCAAACGGCGATTCGAGCGAAGGGCTGGGCGGCGTGAACAGTTTGGCGCCGCCGGGGGCCACGTACATGCAGTCCTCGAGACGGATGCCGAATTCCCCGGGGATGTAGATGCCGGGCTCGTCGCTGAAACACATGCCCGTCTCGATCGGGGTCTTGTTGCCCTTGCGCAGGTAGGTCCATTCGTGGCCGTCCATGCCGATGCCGTGGCCCAAACGGTGCGAGAAATACTTGTAACCGGGACCGTAGCCGCCGTCCTCGATGGTCTTGCGCGCGGCGAAATCGACGGCCTCGCAGGCCGCGCCGGGGCGCGCGGCGGTGAGCGCTGCGGCCTGAGCGGCGTGGACGATTTCGAAGACGCGTTTCATCTTGTCCGTCGCGCGCCCGACTACGAAAGTGCGCGTGATGTCGGAGTCGTAGCCCAGCACGCTGCACCCGCCGTCGATCAGGACGATTGAGTTCTCGCGCACCACCTGCGGCTGAACCGTGCCGTGAGGCAGCGCCGAGCCCTCGTTCACCAGCACCATCGCCCCACCCCGGAACCCGAGTTGCTGGTGCGCGGTGGCGATCAAGCCGGAGATCTCCTCCTGTTTCATGCCCGGCCGGACCAGCGGGTAGACGGCGGCGTAGGCGGCGAGCGTCACCTCGTTGGCCAGTTTCAGCAGGTCGATCTCGTGCTGCGACTTGATCACGCGGCAGCCCGCCACGACGGGCGTCGCCGGAGCGATCCGGGCGGCGGGAAGCGCTTTCCCGATGCCGTCGGAGAACACGAACGGCATCGTTTCTTCGATGCCCACCGCGCCCGTGGTCACGCCCCGCTCCTTCAAGCCCGAGGCGATCTTCTCGTACGGGCTCTCGTCCTCTTCCCAGGCGTAGACGGCAAAGCGCTCTCCGGGGAAGCCCAGGCCGATCTGCTCCTGCGCGCGGGCCTTCTCGAAAGCCGGCACGACGAAGAAAGGGTCGCCTTTGGCCGTGAGGATCATCGCCAGCAGGCGTTCCGAATTGCCCCAGCGAACCCCGGCGAAGTAATTCAGCGAGGTGCCGCCCGCGACGCAGATGGCGTCAATCTTATGGGCCTGCATCAGGCGCTGCGCCTGCTCGATGCGCAGTTTGCGCTCGCCGGGGGTGATCGGCTTGGCTTCAGCGGCGCGCGATTTCAGATTCAGCGCCGATTTCGGCGCGTCCTGTGCGGCGGAGATGGAGACCGCCGGGAGTGCGACGGCAAGGGCCTGGAAGAAAGCGCGTCTGGGGAGTCGTTGCGGCATTGTGAGTTGAAGCGTTCAGGGTAACGGCTGGGCGCGGCGGATGGCAAATCGTCTTACAGCGTCTCACCGTGGCTTACGTCGTCTTGGGCCGCTACTGCATCCAAGTTCCCATGGCCCACCAATTCACGACTTCTTACGTTGCTGAGGCTCTGGCGATCTTCCGCATGTACAAGCGTCTGGCCGAGGGGGCGATCGCCCAGGTCGGCGATGAACAACTCACAGCCACGCTCGATGGCGACATGAACTCCATCGCCATGTTGGTGAAGCACATGACCGGGAACATGCGCTCGCGCTGGACCGACTTCCTGACGACGGACGGCGAGAAAGCCGATCGCAACCGGGATTCTGAATTCGAAGCCCCGCCCGCCACTCGCGACGCGTTGCTGCGGTTGTGGGAACAAGGCTGGGCGCTGGTGTTTCAAGCGGTCGAACCGCTGAGCGACGCGGACCTGGGACGGACGGTGACCATCCGCGGCGAAGCCCATTCGGTGATGCAGGCGATCAACCGGCAGATTGCTCACTATGCTTCGCACACCGGTCAGATTATCCTGCTGGCCAAGCATTTTCGGGGAGATCAGTGGCAGTCGCTGAGCATCCCGCGCAACCGCTCCGCGGAGTTCAACACCAGGGTCGCGACGGGCCAGGCGAGCCAGCGCTAGCGTCAATCGAGCATGTGCACGACTTTGGGCGCGGCGGGGGTGACGGTCAATGACTCGCGCCACGCGTCGAACGGCCGGCGCTCAACGAATCCGTCCAGCCACGCTTGCGGGAACCGGGCCAGGTCCTGGAGCGCCGCCTCAAAGTGAATCCCGGCGGCGTTGATGATGGCCGCGACCGTGAGGTTCCGGCGCAGCGCTTCCAGCGAGGTCAAGGGGATGGGGGTATCCGAGGCGCCGATAAAGACCATCACTCCGCCGGTCCGCAGACGCGACAAGCCCAGTGCCGCAGCATCCGGATGGCTGGAGACTTCAAAGACCAGATCGGCCTGCGAGGGCGAATCCGGCAACCGGACGTAGCGCACGCCGGCCCGAACCGCGATGGCGGGGCGCGCTTCGTCCGCCGCCTCCAGCGACGCCAACTCCACGTCGAAACCGCGCGCAAGCAGCGCAAACGCCGTCAGCATGCCCACCGGACCACAGCCGGTGACGAGCGCCGTTCGAGGGTGAAAGGGGTGGGCGGCCAGCGCCGTCGCGACGGCCTTTTCCACCACGCTCAGCGGCTCGGCCAAAATCGCACGATCGCCGAGGGAACGTGGAATCGCCACCAGGTTTTCGGCCGGATCGACGGCGAATTCCGTGAAATAGCCGTGCGCCCGCACGATGCCGCGTTCCAGGTAGTCCCCCGTTGCGCAGAGGTCGCAGCGGTGTGCCGCACAGGCTGGGCACAGGCTGGGGCAAGCCCGGCGCAGGGTGGGAACGACGCGGTCGCCGGGAGAGAATCGCGTCACGCCGGCGCCCGTGGCGACAACTTCGCCAAGCACCTCGTGGCCCAGTACCAATTTCGTTTCGCCGTCGGGCGGCGCGCCGTAGTGGAAACGAACCAGTTCCCGATCGGTGGCGCAGACTCCGCAGGCTTCGACGCGAAACAGGACCTCTCCCTGGCGCGGAGACGCAGGCGAATCCAGCCGGATCTCGGCGGGAACACGGGAGTTGAAGTCGAGAGCGATGGCTCGCATGCGCAGGGGATTCAAAGGCCCGGATAGCTCCGATCAGTCCAGTTCCACCGACTCGCCCCGTGCCGGGATGGTCACCGGAACTTTGAAGCGCGCCGTGATCTCGCGGGCCAGGACGGCCTGGGCGGGCGGTTCTCCGTGTACGACGAAGACTCGCTTCAATCCGGGTGCGATGGGCGCAATCCAATCGAGCAATTCGTGCTGGTCGGCGTGGCCGCTGAGCTCGTTCAATTTGACGATCTCGGCTCGCACCGGCACTGGCTCGCCGAAGATCGGCACCTCGGGCCATTTGTCTACCAGCTTGCGGCCGAGCGTGTACTCGGCCATAAAGCCCGTGATCAGGATCGTGTTCTTCGGGTTCGAAAGGCCGTTGCGGAGGTGATGCAGGATGCGGCCGGCTTCGCACATGCCGGAGGCGGAGATGATCATGCAGGGCATGCGCAGATCATTCAGCGCCTTGGACTCCGCCACTTCGCGGACGTAGCGCAGGTTCTCGAAAGCGAATGGATCGCCGTCGCGGGAGAGCATCGCGAGGGCCTCGTCGTCGAATAGCTCCTCATGCTTGCGGAAGACTTCGGTTGTGTTTACGGCCAAAGGACTGTCGATGAAGATCGGAAACTCGGGGATTCTCTCGGCGTCAATCAACTGGTGGAGCAACAGGACCAGCTCCTGTGTGCGTCCGACCGCAAACGCTGGAGCGATCAGCCTTCCTCCGCGCTTCAGGGTCCGATTGACGGCGTCCGCCAACTTGCCGACAACGGCTTCGGCCGGCTTGTGCAGGCGGTCGCCGTAGGTCGATTCCACGATCAGGTAGTCGCAGGGCGGCAACGGTTCGGGGTCTTTTGTGATCGGCAGGTACTTGCGGCCCACGTCGCCCGAAAAGGCGAGTGTGCGCTCGCGGCCGTTTTCATTGAGGTGCAGCACCATGGCGGTGGAGCCCAGCATGTGGCCGGCCTCGTAGGAGCGATAGGCGAGTCCCGGACCGATTTCGCGCGGCTGTCCCATGGCGGCCGATTGGAACAACGGCAGGGTTCGTTCGGCGTCCTCCACCGAATACAGCGGCTCAACGATGTCGGGGGTGTCAAGGTCACCCAGGCTTCGACGGCGGTGGTTGCGCTTGGCCATGAAGAGCGCGTCCTTTTCCTGCAGGTGCGCCGAGTCCGCGAGCATGTACTTACACAGATCCGTGGTCGCGGGAGAGGCGACAATTGGGCCGGTGAAGCCGTATTTGACCAGTGTGGGCAAGTTGCCGGTGTGGTCGATGTGCGCGTGCGAGATCAGCACGGCTGCGATGGAACCCGCCGGGAAGGGGATGGTCGCGTTGCGTTCTCGCGCTTCTTTGCGGTGGCCCTGATAAAGGCCGCAATCCAGCAGATACCGGCTGCCGTTCAACGTCAGGAGGTGCATCGATCCGGTGACCGTCTGAGCAGCTCCCCAAAACGTCAGTTTCATATCGAAATCATTTCACAATTCAGAGCTGAGTATCGGGAATGAAATGACGAAAGCGCCAATGCCCGATCACAATGAACTTGATTTTCTTTCATGTGCGGATTCAATGACATAGAAAAGTTGGAGCCGACTGCGGCTTCCAGGTTATGCTTGCATAATCCTGGGACGTCGAATCCGCGCATTGCCGTGCGTGCGAACCGCGCGACCGTAGACGGCGACGCGGCGGATGGTGCGCACCCTAGTGGGATTTCGCTTGGATTGGCTAGAGGAGACTTTCAAATGCTACTGGGCAATGCTGTCGGAAATGGTGCGCCAAATCAGCCGCACGACGTGAAAATCGTCCAGCTTCTATTGAATATGAATCTGTCCAGGCTTCCGGGAACTGCCGCACTTGATGTGGACGGGCAGTTCGGAGGGGCTTCGGCCAGCGCTATTGCCGCATTTCAGTCGCTGGTGCTGGGAGATGCTGTGCCCGACGGCCTAGTGTCCAACGGGAGTGCGACGCTGGCGGAGTTGCGGAAGGGACTTCCCGCCGGGATGACGGCGGCGAAATTCCACCTGATCATGCTGTATGCGAGGCCGCAGAAGCTGGACCTGTATTATCAGCCGGTGCTCGACCGGATGCAGGCCGCGGGGATCAATACGCCATTGCGCCAGGCCCACTTTTTGGCCCAGACCGGCCACGAAAGCGGCGATCTGCTCTATAGCGAGGAACTCGCCAGCGGCGAGGCTTACGAGGGGCGCACGGATCTGGGGAACACCCAGCCCGGCGATGGCCCCAAGTTCAAGGGGCGCGGGTTGATCCAGTTGACGGGGCGCGCCAATTACGTGGCCTACGGGCAGTCGATTGGCCAGGATCTGACGATCGACGGCAATTGGACGAAAGTTGCTACCGACCCCTCGCTAGCGGTGGACGTGGCGTGCTGGTTCTGGACCAAACACGGCTTGAATGCGTTCGCTGACAAGGACGATCTGCTGACGATCACGCACCGGATCAATGGCGGGGAGAACGGATTGCCGGACAGGCAGGACCATCTGGATCGGGCGAAGTTCGGGTTGCTGCAAGGCTAGCGCCCAGCGCGCGGAAAGGCGGCCCTGCCGGAGCGCTTGCATTTCGGATCGCTATACTGCAAGCGGGAGGCGTCCGAGCGCCGCCCGAAGGCATATTATGCAAAATCCGCTGGCTTATCTTTCCGCGCAACTCGATGAGTTCAAACTCGCCGGCAGCTACTTCCGGCTGCGCGAACTCGAAAGCGCTTGCGAGCCCGTGAGCCGCGTCGATGGCAAAGAGGTGATCAACCTCGCTTCCAACAACTACCTGGGACTGGCCAACCACCCCAAGTTGAAGGAAGCCGCTCTGGACGCCATCCGCAAGTATGGGGCGGGCAGTGGGGCGGTCCGCACCATCACCGGGACCATGGACATCCACATGAAGCTGGAACGCCGCATCGCGGCCTTCAAGCACACTGAGGCGTGTGTGGTGTTCCAGAGCGGCTTCACTGCGAACGCCGGGACGGTCAGTTCGATCCTCACGCCGGAAGACCATATCATCTCCGACGAGTTGAACCACGCCTCGATCATCGATGGCTGCCGGCTTTCACGCGCCAAGATCCACGTTTTCCGGCACCGCGATGTGGTGCATGCCGCCGAGGTTCTGGAAGGATTGAAAAACGTCCCGGGTCACAAATTGCTGATCACCGACGGCGTCTTTTCGATGGACGGCGACATAGGCCCCCTGGACAACCTGACCGCTCTGGCCGAGCACTACGACGCCATCATGATGGTCGATGACGCGCATTCATCAGGAGTGCTGGGGCAGCATGGCCGCGGAACGGTCGATCACTTCCATTTGCACGGCCGGGTGCAAATTCAAGTGGGCACGCTCTCCAAGGCAATTGGGGTGCTGGGCGGTTACGTCTGCGGCAGCAAGGACCTTGTCGAGTACCTGTATCACCGCGCGCGACCCTTCCTGTTCTCCACCTCGCATCCGCCGTCCGTCCCCGCGGCCTGCCTGGCGGCGTTCGAAATCCTGGATCAGGAACCGGAGCGCGTGCAGGCGCTCTGGGACAACACGAGCTACTACAAGGGACTGCTGAAACAGGCTGGCTTCGACACAGGGGCAAGCGAGACGCCGATCACCCCGATTATCGCGGGCGAGTCCAAACTGGCCCACCAGTTCTCCTCAGCCCTCTTTGAAGAAGGGCTGTGGGCCACTGGGATCGGTTTCCCGACAGTGCCTCAAGGCAAGGCGCGGATTCGAACGATTGTCACGGCAACGCACACGCGTGAACATCTCGATAAGGCAGTAGAAATACTCACGCGTGTGGCCAAACGGCTGGGGATTCTAGCAGCTTAGTTTCGACCTGCAGGCCTTACCAGGGCAGGGGGCGGCCAAGGTGCAGGTAGGCCCCGTTGGGGCTGTCAGCGCCGGCCAGCGCGAGCGCGACACTCGTTTTGGCGCCGTCTACGATCTCCATCATCGCCCCCGCGCCGCCCATGTCGGTCTTCACCCAGCCCGGGTGTGCGCTGTTCACGCGAATCGGCGTGTCCTTCAGGGCGGCGGCCAGGTGAATCGTGAACGCATTGACGGCCGTCTTAGACGCGTTGTAGGCGAGCGCTTTGGACCCCGCAATCACGGAGGCCGGGTCGCTGTGCAGCGTAAGCGAACCAAGGATGGAGGTCAGGTTGACGATCCTGCCGGCCGGGCTCTTCCTGATCAACGGCAATAGCGCCTGGGTCAGTTCCACCACGCCGAAGAAATTGGTGTCGAAGGTCTGGCGCAATTCAGCCTGCGTCACGGTCTCCGCGTTGTTAAACGCGAAGCCGCCCTCGGAGTTGATACCCGCATTGTTCACCAGGATGTCGAGGTGGCCATAGTTCGATTCAATGAACGCTGCGACGGCCTGAATGTCGGCAGTGGATGTCACATCCAGCTTGACCGCTACCGCGTCGATGCCCTCTGCCTTGAGTGTGGCGGCGGCCACGTCCGCCTTGGACTTGTCCCGCGCGCCTATCAGGACCCTTACTCCGGCCTGGCCGAGCTGCCGGGCGGTTTCCAGGCCAATGCCCTTGTTGGCCCCGGTAATCAGTGCGATCTTTCCAGTTTCAGTGCTCATGCCTTTTCAAGATGCGCAGGGAGGCTCGGGGGCGCCCAATTATTTGGCCAATGGGTCTGGCCGTAAGAGCCAGGGAGCCGCGAAGGCGCCGCAAGTTCCGAATACGACGGCCTGCTCGCGGTGGCAGCCAGGCTGCGGGTAACCGGCGAAGGCCATCCTTCGAGAGGCAGGACAGCGCGATTGTGATTGATTTACATTAAGAATATGCCGAGCCCCTCCCGGGGGCGGGGGAACCAATTTTCCGGGGCGCATCCGGCGCCGGAACGGCCACGCAGCCGTTGAACGCCGGTAGGGTACTTTCAAGCCCGAGCCCGTCAGCTCACCTCGCAGGCCAAATTGACAGCCGCTCGCCGCGGGAACAGCGAGCGCGACACAGGAGATTCCTTCGTGCTGAATGGTGAAATAGGCCGCAAGACTGCGACTCGCGTTGTTGTGGCCTCGACCGTAATGCTGTCCTTCATTTCCTTCTGGCGGGCAGCGGCTATCGTCCTTTGCGATCTGGGGAGTTCGGCGTATTACGCAGGTGGTATTGCGGAGACCGCGGTGGGCAAATCCGCTCCGTGGTTCATCCTGTCCATCATGCTGTTCAGCTACGCCGTGCGAGCGGTGTATATCGAGAGCTGCAGCATGTTCGTGCGCGGCGGCGTTTACAAGGTCGTCCATGAAGCGCTGGGAGGCACGCTCGCGAAATTCTCCGTTTCGGCGCTGCTGTTCGACTACGTGCTCACGGGCCCGATCAGCGGGGTCAGCGCGGGCCTTTACATCGCCGGCCTGATCAACGAGTCAGTCACGGCCGCTGGCCATACCGCCTGGCAGGTCTCGCCACCCGGATTTGCAGCGGTGTTCGCCATCATCGTTACCGTCTACTTCTGGCGGAAGAACATCATCGGCGTGCACGAATCGAGCCAGAAGGCACTGCGGATCATGCAGGTCACCACTGTGATGATCATCATCCTGATCACCTGGGCGCTGGTCACCATTTTCACCAAGGGATACCAGCCGGTTCCGTTTCCTTCTCCGGAGAACTTCAAGGTCTCGGCTGAGTCTTTGGGATGGTTGAATGGCACCGGTTTCGAAAAACTGATGTGGGTGGTGGTGCTCGTAGGGCTTGGCCATTCGCTGCTCGCGATGAGCGGTGAGGAGAGCCTGGCACAGGTGAACCGGGAGATCGCGCATCCCAAACTCCAGAACCTGGAGCGCGCGGGCCTGGTGATCTTCATCTACAGCATGATCTTCACCTCGCTGGTGTCCTTTTTTGCGGTGATGTTGATCCCCGATAACGTCCGGATGAAAGATTTCGGGGAGAACCTGATCGGCGGTCTGGCCATGCACCTGGCTGGACCACTCTGGGCGCGTCTCGCCTTTCACGGTTTTGTGGTCGTCGTGGGCGCCATCATCCTTTCCGGGGCCGTGAATACGGCCATCATGGGTTCAAACGGCGTTTTGAACCGGGTGGCGGAGGATGGCGTGCTGCCGGACGCTCTGCGCAAGCCGCACAAGCGGTTTGGCACGACTTCCCGCCTGATCAATCTGATCGTTGGTCTGCAAATCCTGACAATTGTGATCAGTTGGGGCAATCTCTACCTGCTGGGCGAGGCCTATGCGTTTGGCGTCGTCTGGAGTTTCGCGATGAAGTCACTTTCCGTGCTCGTGCTGCGGTACAAGATACGCGAGCACCGAGAGTGGAAAGTTCCGCTCAATTTTCAATTTGGCAAGTTCGAACTGCCGCTCGGATTGGTTCTGATCACGCTAGTGCTGTTTGCGCTGGCTCTGGTGAACCTGTTCACGAAGAAGACCGCGACCATCTCCGGCATCATCTTTACGGTCACGTTCTTCATCCTGTTTCAGATCAGCGAGAAGATTCACAAGCGCCACCGCACGTCCGCCAACGCGTCTGAACTGGAGAAGTTCAACCTGGAACAGGCGCCGGGCTCCGAAGTCGGCCTGCCCCAGGCACGGCCCGGCGGCGTTCTGGTCGCCGTACGGAATCCGAATCGCCTGGACGCCGTGCAGCGGGCACTCGACAAGACGAACACGCGCGAAATGGACATCGTCGTGATGACCGTGAAGAATGTCACCAGCGCCGGGTCGGGCGAACACGACCTGGACGCCGAGCAGGTGTTCTCGGCAGATATTCAAGCCCTTTTCAGCAAGGTCGTCTCGCTGGCGGAGAAGGCGGGTAAACATGTCGAGCTGCTCGTGGTCCCCGGTCCGGACCCGAACGAAGTAATCCTGGAGACCGCCGCCAAGCTGAAATCAGGCGTCATCATGATTGGAGTTTCCGGCAAGATGCCCGTCGAGGCGTTCGCGAAGACCTTCGGGGACGCGTGGGAGAACCTGCCTGCTCCGCGCCCGAAGTTGTCCCTTGAGATCGTTTCGCCGGACATGACTGAGCGGAACTTCATCAACCTCGGGCCACATCCGCCCCGGCTCTGGCCCGAGGATGAGGACATGCTTCATCGGCTGTGGCTGAAACTGGCGGAGAACGAGAAGGGCCAAATGCTCCATCACAGGGATGTGATTCGGGTCGCATTGCGCAGGTTGGAGCGCGACCTGAATGCCGGCTTGGCCGACGCCATCCGCGCGGAGGCGGAGGATCCGCGCCTACCGGCGCACTCAAACCATACACCCAAGGCGTGATTACGCCTCCGGGGTACCTCCCCTGGAGGCGCGTACGGTCGCCTTAGCCGCCAGAACGGGTGGAACTGCTGGGACAGCGAACTTGAAGGAAATCCCGGGCGCAAGCGCCGTTTTTTGTACAACGAGCTCTCGCCGGGTTGCCTGGAACTTTTTGCGCCCGAACGAGGATTCACTCGAAACCGGGAAACTATACTAAGAAGAATGCATCCGCTGAGTCTTCCGACTGGCAGCCCTTGATTTACATTAAAGAGGGGTCGAAGCTCAGCCAGGGGCGGCCTGGATCGGGTTCTTAAACCAAACGTGTGTGTTTGTCTGGCTGCTGCGCCGTCAAGCCTCGACGGCAGATCCAGGGCGGGCGTTTGCATGTAAAACTTGCGCCGCGGGCAGGCAACCGCTCGCCGCAGTAACGGTGGGCGCGACAGAGGAGAACATTTCGTGCTGAATGGTGAAACAGGCCGTAAGACCGCAACACGCGTTGTCGTGGCCTCGACCGTGATGTTGTCCTTCATTTCGTTCTGGAGGGCCGCGGCCATCGTACTCTGCGACCTGGGCAGCTCGGCGTTCTACGCCGGCGGAATCGCGGAGACAGCGGTCGGTAAGTCGGCTCCGTGGTTCATCCTGGCGATCATGCTGCTGGCCTACGCTGTCCGCGCTGTCTACATCGAAAGCTGTGGAATGTTCGTGCGTGGCGGCGTGTACAAAGTGGTGCACGAGGCCTTGGGCGGTACGCTTGCGAAGTTCTCGGTATCGGCGCTGCTGTTTGACTACGTGCTGACGGGTCCCATCAGCGGCGTCAGCGCGGGACTCTACATTGCGGGACTACTGAACGAGTCGTTCGCGGCCATGGGCCACCAGAATTGGATGGTGCCGCCGAAGCTGTTCGCAGCCGGCATCGCGATTCTGGTGACAGTTTATTTCTGGCGAAAGAACATCATCGGCGTGCATGAGTCGAGCCAAAAGGCCCTACAGATCATGCAGATCACGACGGTTATGGTGGTGATCCTGATCTTCTGGGCGATCGCTACGATATTCCTGAAAGGCTTTCAGCCAGTTCCTTTGCCCTCTCCCAGCAACTTCCATGTCTCCAGCGAGTCGCTGGGGTGGTTGAACGGCACGGGTGCCGAGCAACTGGTCTGGGTGGTGGTACTAGTCGGGATCGGTCACTCACTACTGGCGATGAGCGGCTACGAGAGCCTGGCCCAGGTGAATCGCGAGATCGCCAGCCCGAAGCTGAAGAACCTGCAAAAAGCGGGCACCGTCGTGTTCGTATACAGCCTTGTGTTTACGTCCATGGTCTCGTTCTTCGCGGTGATGCTGATCCCCGACAAAGAGCGCACCACGGTGTTCATCGACAACCTGATCGGGGGCTTGGCGATGCACCTGTCGGGACCACTCTGGGCCCGGTTGGCGTTCAACGGATTCGTGGTTGTTGTCGGCGCGATCATTCTAGCCGGCGCCGTAAACACTGCCATCATGGGTTCGAACGGCGTGCTGAACCGCGTCGCTGAGGATGGCGTCCTGCCGGATGCGCTGCGCAAGCCGCACAAGCGGTTTGGCACGACTTCCCGGCTCATCAACCTGATCGTCGGGCTGCAGATTCTGACCATCGTCATCAGCGGGGGCAACCTCTATTTGCTTGGCGAAGCGTACGCCTTTGGCGTGGTCTGGAGCTTCGCCATGAAATCGCTTTCGGTGCTGGTGCTGCGCTACAAGATGCGCGAAGGTCGCGAGTGGCGAGTCCCGCTGAACTTCAAGTTTGGCAATTTTGAGCTGCCGCTCGGCCTGGTGCTGATTACCGCGATGCTGTTCGCCCTGGCCATCGTCAACCTTTTGACGAAGAAAACGGCGACGATCTCAGGCATCATCTTCACGGTTACCTTCTTCATCCTTTTCGAGATCAGCGAGAAAATCCACAAGCGCCACCGCGCAGACGCCGGCGCATCCGAACTGGAGAAATTCAACCTCGATGCGGCACCGGGTTCCGAGGTCGGGTTGTCGCAGTCGAGGCCCGGCGGCGTGCTGGTAGCCGTGCGAAACCCGAACCGGCTCGACGCGGTGCAGCGGGCGCTCGACAAGACCAACACGCGCGAGATGGACATTGTCGTGATGACGGTGAAAAACGTCACAAGCGCCGGATCGGGCGAGCACGATCTGGATCCCGATCAGGTCTTCTCCACCGACATCCAGGTCCTGTTCAGCAAAGTGGTTACGCTGGCCGAAAAGGCGGGCAAGCACGTCGAACTTCTGGTCGTGCCGGGGACCGATCCAAACGAGGTAATCCTCGAGACCGCCGCCAAGTTGAAATCGGGCGTCATCATGATTGGAGTCTCGGGCAAGATGCCGATCGAGAGCTTTGCCAAGACCTTCGGCGATGCCTGGGAGAACCTGCCCGCGCCACGGCCGAAGTTGTCGCTCGAGATCGTCTCGCCCGACATGACTGACAGGAACTTCATAAATCTTGGCCCGCACCCGCCCCGGCTGTGGCCGGAAGACGAGGATTTGTTGCACCGTCTGTGGCTGGAAATGGCCCAAAGCCGACCCCGCAAGGTGCCGCATCATCGCGACATCGTGCGAGTGGCTTTGCGCAGACTGGAACGCGACTGGCACGCCGGGCGTCACGATGAAATCGTTGACGAAGTGGAAGAGACCCACTCCTGAGCACCACGCAGCGGCTGTTGCCGCGTGCTAGCGTCTTCCGCTCCGAGGACGCCGCACCTAGCGCCCGCAATATTCTTGTCTGATTGGTGCGATTTGCTGTACGAGCCGCTAAAATGATCAGAACGCTTGGCTGTTCGGCCAGGCTCTGGGCAAGGAGGCAAGTTCAGTGGATCAAAAATCGGGCGGCAGCCGGCGTCAGTTCTTCCACCGTTTGGGCGCAGCGATACCCGTGGCCCCTGCGATTCTCAGGGCCACCGACAAAGGCGGTACGAAGCCGCCGGTGACAGGCAGCGGCAATCACACTTTCGAGGTCACCCACGATTGGGGCGAGTTGCCTAAGAGTATTAGTTACGGCAACACCCACGGAGTCTGCGTCGATTCTCAGGGCCATGTTTATATTCACCACACGGTTCACGCCAGCAGCCAGAGCGACGACACCATGGTGGTGTTCGACCGCAATGGCAAGTTCGTGCGCTCGTGGGGCAAGGAATTCAAGGGTGGCGCCCATGGACTGCGTATCCACAAAGAGGGAAGCCAGGAGTTTCTCTACTTGTGCGATACCAAGCGGGCCGTGGTTGCAAAGCTGACGCTACGGGGTGAGAGCGTTTGGGAACTGGGCTATCCGAAGGAGTCTTCGTCCTACCGCCTGAATGCCGACGGGTCCCAGGCCGTCAAATACAGCCCGACCAATCTGGCCATAGCTCCCAATGGAGATGTCTATGTGGCCGATGGCTACGGTTCTAGCTTCATCAATCAGTACAATTTCAAAGGCGAGTTCATCCGCACTTTTGGCGGGCAAGGGTCGGAGGCCGGACGCCTGGACTGCCCGCACGGTATCGCGCTGGATTTGCGCAGCACTCAACCGCGCCTGCTGGTTGCCGATCGCAAGAACCATCGCTTCCAGTACTTCTCCCTGGACGGCAAGCACCTTGGGTTCGCTGGTTTAGGCGGCGTTAAACTGCCTTGCCACTTCGATTTCCGCAATGACACACTCTTAGTCCCCGACCTCGAAGCGCGGGTCACACTGATGGATGGCCACGATCAGGTGCTCACTCAACTCGGTGAAGACGATTCGAACACCTGGGGCGAGCTCCGCAAAGAGGAACGATCACACTTCATTCCCGGCAAGTTCGTGTGCCCGCACAGCGCCTGCTTCGACCACGATGGAAACATCTTCGTGGTGGAGTGGGTGGAAGTCGGCCGGGTGACAAAACTCCGCCGCGTTTGATGACAACATAGTTGCATGGACAACATCGCGATCCTTGTCGCCACACCGGCGGACGCGGAGTTTCTGGTACGCGGAAACGCCGAGATGGCGCTGGAAACCGAGCACCTCTCGCTCGATTTCGACCGTTTGCGGGATGGCGTCCATGCAGTGTTCGAGAATCCGGCCCGCGGTGTCTACTACCTGGCGATGGTGGGGAGCCGGCGCGCCGGCATGATGATGATCACGTACGAGTGGTCGGATTGGCGTAACGGCGTGTTTTGGTGGATCCAAAGCGTGTTCGTCGAACCCACGTTTCGGTCCCGAGGCGTTTTCAAGTCGCTTTACAAACACGTCGGGGATCTAGCCAAGGCGACCCCGGGGGTAGCAGGTCTGCGACTGTACGTAGAGAATAGCAACAGTCGGGCTCAAAACACCTACCAACGGGTCGGAATGAAGCGAACTGCATACCAGATGTTTGAGAGCGACTTCATCCTCGGCGGCCAGTCGGAATCGCAGATATCGCAAACATAATCAATAAGTTAGGTCCGTCTTAGGCACAGCTTTGAAGAACTCGCAGAGCCAGCGGCCTGATACACATTTCATCTCCCCAAACCCAGTAGGCCCCACCTCACTAGCCCCGAAGCGTAGAATTCTACAACGCCAGTGTTGTGGATTCCAACAGCCGCTGACTCGACCTCCCAATCGATTCTTTATTGAAATCAATGAGTTGCGGAAGTATTTAGTTTGGCTAGGTACGTGCATTATACCGGACGGCTGCCTGAAGCAGCCACAAGGAGCACAAAACAATGGCAGTCGTACTACTCATTATCACTTTCGCGGTATTCATCGCAATCGATTGGGTTATCAACCACGGGAAGGCACCGGCGCTCAGCTTTAGCGAGGCACATGCAGCCGCACAAGAGCCCGCCGACGACATGATCGCTGGCTTCCATCTACCGAAGAGCTTGCGCTATCATCCCGGTCATACCTGGGTCCAGCGCGAACGGAAGAACCTGAACCGCGTCGGCGCCGACGAGTTTGCTGCGATCTTCGCCGGCCCGGTGGAGCGCGTTGAGCTCCCCAAGCCCGGTACCTGGGTACGGCAGGGACAGAAGGCTATCTCCTTCTTCCGCAACGGCGAGAAGATCGAAATGGTCTCCCCCGTCGAAGGCGAAATCGTCGAAGTGAATCAGGAACTCGCCGCCAACCCCGCGCTGCTGCGCCAGGATCCCTATGGCAGCGGTTGGCTGATGTCGGTGTTTGCGCCGGACGAAGAAGGCCCGTCGCGGAACTTGCTTCCGACGTCTCTGATCTCCGCCTGGATGCGCGAAGCAGCCGAAAAGTTCTTCCTTCTGCAGCCGATGCCAGCCGGTGTTACCGCCTACGACGGTGGCCGTCCTTCCGAGATGGCGACCGCATCGCTCGCACCTGAGGTGTGGAAAAAAGCAGCGAAGGAGTTCTTCCTTAGCTAGCTAAAGTACTCGTGGAGTGTTGAAAAACCCTACCTTCGGACCAGAATGTCTGGTATACCGAAGGTAGGGTTCTTCATTTTAGGAGTACTAGATGGCGAAGGCGATTCTATACGACAGCACAATCTGTATCGGCTGTCGCCAGTGTGAAGAAGCTTGCGCCGCAGGTAAGAATCTCGTCTACGACGAGAAGATTGCCGCGGAGGAGCGCCTGTCGGAACGTAAACTCACCACGATCCGCACCTATGGGGAACGTTTCTCCCGCAAACTCTGCATGCACTGCCAAGAGCCGAGCTGCGTCTCGGTTTGTCCCGTCGCCGCCCTGGAAAAGACCAAACTCGGTCCAGTGGTTTACCACGAGGACCGCTGCATGGGGTGCCGCTATTGCATGGTGGCGTGTCCCTTCCAGGTTCCTGTCTATGAATGGAACTCGCGCATTCCCCGCATGCGCAAGTGCGATCTGTGCGCCGACAAGCTGGTCCAGGGGGCCGTCACGCGCTGCAGCGAGATCTGCCCGGTGACCGCCACGATCACGGGGGACCGAAGCGAGATGATCGCCGAGGCCCGTCGGCGGCTGGTTGAAAAGCCTGCCGAATATTATCCGGAGATCTACGGTGTGAACGAGGCTGGCGGAACTTCGGTTTTCATTCTTTCCGCAGTGCCCTTCAACCAGATTGGGTACAACACTCAAATTCCTAAGTCGTCCATGCCGCAGTTCACATGGGCCGTGCTGCAACACATCCCTCAAGTGGTCGTTGTCGGGACGGTGCTGATGGGCGGCATCTACTGGATCACGAGCCGCCGGGAAGACGTCGCCCGCGAGGAGGGACGGCAATGAGTGGCAGATCGCACTTCAACTTCTGGCGCCTTATGGGCGCGGCTTTGATGCTGGTGGCTGTGGCCGCAACCGTGCTCCGATTCGGCGGGAGCCTGGGTGCCTCGACGAATCTTAGCGACCAGTTCCCATGGGGGATCTGGATCGGCTTTGACGTGTTGTGCGGAGTCGGGCTGGCGGCTGGCGGTTTCACGCTGGCGGCGACGGTTCACATCTTTCACCTGAAGCGCTTCGAACCGATCGTGCGCCCGGCGATCCTGACCGCGTTTCTCGGCTATGGGCTAGTCTGCCTGGCGCTCTTGTTCGATCTTGGACGCCCATGGAACGTCTGGCACCCGCTGGTGATGTGGAACCCGCACTCGGTGATGTTCGAGGTGGGCTGGTGCGTAACCCTCTATACGACCGTGCTGGCGCTTGAGTTTTTGCCTCTGGTCCTGGAGCGGTTCCGCCTGGAGCGCGCGCGTTTGATGCTGCGCCGCATCATGATCCCCATCGTCATCCTGGGTGTGATTCTTTCGACGCTGCACCAGAGTTCGCTGGGCACGCTGTTCCTGATCATGCCCCAGAAGATGAACGCGCTCTGGTACACCCCGATGCTCCCGATTTTGTTTTACGTTTCGGCGATTGCGACGGGGTTGGCGATGACGATTTTCGAGTCCTGGCACAGCGCCCGCGCCTTCGCACGTCAGCTTGAATTCCCGCTGGTTCAAAAGCTTTCACGCGTGCTCGCCGTCATGATCGCCGTCTATCTGGCGATGCGCTTCATGGACATGTCGGCCCGGCGCGCCTGGACGATGATGGACCAACCCGGCACGGAGCGCTGGCTGTTCGGTGTTGAGATCGTGCTGATGGCAGTGCCCATGCTGCTCCTGTTCAGGGAGCAAACGCGCAAGAGCCCGCAAGCGATCTATTTGTGCGCCGTCATGTACCTGCTCGGGTTTGTGACCAACCGGCTCAACGTCGGCATCACTTCGCTGGAGCGTTCGTCAGGTGTGCAGTACATTCCCAAGTGGAGTGAGGTCGCCATTACGCTTGGATTGGTCGCGGCCGGATTCGCCATTTTCCGGGTTGCGGCACACCATCTACCGGTCTTTGAAGAGGAAGTTCCTCCACTTCCGCCGGCTGCCTGGGAGGCGGAGGCGAGCGACGCCTACAGTATTCAGAGCGGCCAGTAAGCCATGCCAGAGCGCTCCGCCATTCGCATGCCACGCTGGGGTCTTGCAGCCCGACTGGCGGCGTGTCTGCTCGGTGGCGCGGTCGTCTATTCATTCTGCTTTTCGTTCTTCCAACAACGCCTGGAGCAGCGTCATCTCGAGTCGCTGGTGAGCATGAGCGCGGCACGAATCGCCGACGTCGTGCGCAGCAGCGCGCGGGACGCGATGATGCACAACGACCGCGAACGGCTCTACGTGATGATCCGCGACATTGGCCGCGAACCCGGCATGAGGCTGTTGCGCATCATCAGTGAAGAAGGCCTGGTGCGCCACTCGACGCGGCTGAGCGAAGTGGGGACGATGGTGGACAAGCATGCCGAAGCCTGCTTCGGCTGCCACTCCCAATCGCAACCGCTGGCGCGCCTGCCCAGCAAGCAGCGATCCCGCGTCTTTGTGGAGGCCGACGGCCATCGTACGCTGGCAATCATTCTTCCAATTGAGAATTCGCCCGACTGCAGCAGCGCCGCGTGTCACGCGCACCCGGCGCAGCGCCAGATTCTAGGCGTGATCGACGCACACCTGGCATTGGACGCCGTGGATGCGCAGTTGGACGAGCATCGCACGCAGATGATGGCCTTCACCATCGGCGCCGCGGTGATTGTCAGCCTGCTCAGCGGAGGCTTCATTTTCGTCTTCGTTCACCGGCCGGTCCGCGAGTTGATCTACGGCACGCTGAAGATCGGGCGCGGCGATCTGAGCCATCGCATCCGCGTGGAATCCAGTGATGAATTCGGCTTGCTCGCGGCATCCTTCAACCGCATGGCCGCGGAACTCGGCGAGGCTTACGGCGAGTTGAAGGAATGGGGCCGCCGCCTGGAAGACCGCGTCCAGGAGAAGACCGCCGAACTTGAGAAGGCGCACAAGGGCATGATTCGCAGCGAGAAAATGGTCTCGCTGGGGAAGCTCGCGGCGACAGTCGCACACGAGGTGAACAACCCGCTGTTCGGGATGCTCACATACGCCCGCCTCACGATGAAGGAAGTGGCGAAGTCTGATCTGCCGGAGGACAAGCGCAAACGAATCCTCGAATACCAGGAGATCATCGACCGCGAGAGCAAGCGCTGCGGGGAACTGATGAAGGGCCTGTTGACGTTCGCCCGCCAGTCACCTCCGCAGCATGCGATGACTCAATTGAACACAATCGTCGCTCGTGCCCGGGCGCTGGTCGCGCACCAGTATTCGTTGGCTCAGATTGAGCTGATCATCGACACGGACCCCACGCTGCCGGAGATCTCGTGCGATCCGGACCAGATTCAGCAGGTGCTTATCGTGCTGCTGGTGAATGCGTGCGAGGCGATGCAGCACGGCGGATCGGTGACGGTCAGCACGCGCACTCTCGAAGCCGGCCAAGGCGTGCTGATTAGTGTGCGCGACACGGGGCCCGGCATTCCCAGCGACGTGCAGGCGCAGATCTTCGAGCCATTCTTCAGCACTAAAGACGACCAGCACCGTACGGGACTCGGTCTGGCCGTGGCACGCGGCATTATGGACCGGCACGGCGGCACGATTACCGTTGAATCGAAATTGGGCGAAGGGGCGGAGTTCCGGATACAGCTACCTTTGTCGGCCGAAACGCAACCCGCGGCCACTGGGGCAAGAGAGACCACATGAGTACGACCCGTATTTTGATCGTGGATGACGAACTGGTGGTGCGCGATTCGCTTGCACGCTGGTTTGAGAGCGAGGACTTCGAGGTCGTCACCGCTCCATCCGCAACCGACGCGCTCGCCCGGATGCAGAACGACCGCTTCGACCTGGCTCTCGTCGATATCAAGATGCCGGGCGTGGACGGCATTGAGTTGCAGCAGCGTCTCCGCCAGGCCGACCCCGACCTGCCGGTAATCATCATGACCGGTTACGCGTCTGTGGAAACCGCCGTCAAGGCGCTCAAGAACGGGGCCTACGACTACATCACGAAGCCCTTCGATCCCGACGAACTCGTGCACCTGGTCCGAAACGCCATCTCGCACCGGACCGCCGCGAAGGAGGTCGCGAAGCTCAAGGAGAACCTGAGCCAGATCTTTCCCGACACACAGTTGATTGGCCAGAGTCAGGGCATGCGCCGCGTGGCAGAAATGGTGGAGATGGTGGCCGGCAGCGATGCCACTGTACTGATTACCGGCGAGAGCGGCACGGGCAAAGAGATTGTGGCGCGCGCGATTCATTCCGCTAGCCCGCGACGCTTCAGCCCGATGGTTGCGATTCATTGCGGTGCGCTGACCGAGTCGCTGCTTGAAAGCGAATTGTTCGGCTACGAGAAGGGTGCGTTCACTGGCGCTCAAGGGCGCAAAAAGGGCAAATTCGAAGTGGCTGACGGAGGGACAGTTTTCCTCGACGAAATCAGCGACATCAGCCTGCGCACGCAGACCGATTTACTGCGAGTGCTGCAGGAAAAGGAGATCGTCCGAGTGGGCGACTCCACCCCTGTGAAAGTCGATTTCCGCGTCGTTGCGGCTACAAACAAACGTCTGGAACGCCTGGTTGAGGCTGGTACGTTCCGGCCAGATCTTTACTACCGTTTGAACGTGTTCAATATCGATATCCCGCCGCTGCGCGAACGGCGCGAGGATATACCCGTGCTGGCGCGCCACTTCATCGATAAATTCGCTTCGTCAATGAATCGCAGCGCCCCACGGCTAGCTCCGCGCACGCTCGAACTCCTGCTCGGTTATCATTGGCCGGGCAACGTGCGGGAATTGGAGAACGCGATCGAACGCGCGCTGCTCATCAACCGCGAGAACGATCTGCCACCAGAGGCCTTCCCTTTCCAGGTCAACCCGTCCCAACCGATTTACGGACAACGGCTTGAAGATGTCGAGAAGGTGCACATAGAGAAGATCCTGGCGGAGACCAATTGGAACCTCTCGCGTACCGCGCGGTTGCTTGATATTGACAGGACCACACTTTACAACAAGATTCGGCGCTTTGGGCTGAAGGAACCGGAGCATAAGGCTGTTTCGGCGGAGTAGCCTCCGGTTGCCGCTATGGGCTGCCAGGCAGGAGTGGCGGGTATTGGGTGGAGGCGGGCTTCCAGCAGGCCTGTAGCCACGAATATTGAATCAACTGCCGTATCATCGGGCATGCGCCGGCAATTCCCGCTCGTCACTTCCATGCCGCAGAGGCGGCGGGCGCAGTGCTAAAGGGCGTCGAGTTGATCCGCGCGGGCGATACTCCGCGCACCATCCCAGCACTTGCACTGCTGGACCGCCTGACGGTTATCCTCGCTCGCCGGCTCGGCGTGTCCTGCCATGTACGGGATACTGTCATCAGCATCGCCTTCGCCGAAGACGCCCAGCGCGGCCAGTATTACTCCTCTGGGATTCTCGCTTCCCTGACGGCGCCGCCCTCCGGACACGCCATCCTGGCTGTCACGGGCGCCGACCTGTATGTCCCGGTGCTGACGTTCGTTTTCGGCGAGGCGCAGTTAAATGGGCCCCGGGCCATCGTTTCCACGCGCCGGCTCTCGGACGAGTTTTACGGCGAGCCCAGCGATGAGTCGAAGCTCAATTTGCGTTTGGCGAAAGAGGCGTTACACGAGCTCGGCCACACCCAGGGCTTGCGACATTGCGACAACTGGCGTTGTGCGATGGCGTCGAGCCATGCCGTGGAGCGCCTGGACCTGAAAGAGGCACAGTTCTGCAGGCGCTGCATGGACCGGTTTGTTGGCTGATCCAAATGCACTGCGCGGCGCCCCCAGCGCGGGGGTGACCTTTTCACCCCTGATGCCGCCAGCTGAGGTCCTGAAGCCGCTGGCGCGCGTGGTGGATGAACTGTGGCCCGGCGTGCCTGTGATTCCCGGGATGGAGACAGGGGCTTCCGACAGCGTTCACATCGTAGCGGCGGGCCTGCCCAGTTATGGGATTGGCGGAGTGGCCATCGACCAGGACGATATCCGCGCGCACGGCAAAGACGAGCGTATCCGCACGACAGTTTACTACGATGGCGTGGAGTTTTACTACCGCTACCTGAAGGCGCTTGCGCCGTCACGCTAAGCCTGCACGGATTCCATGAATTGGTACTCCGCGGATCGATTGCGAATGTTCTGATACAGCTACACCCCGCACGTCGGTGAGCCGCTTGCGATCTTGCATGCATCGCGGCGAAGGCCGGCCAGCATGCCCTTGAAGACGACGTGATGGAAAGGCAGTACGGCATACCAGTAGAGCAGGCCGAACAAGCCGCGCGGCTGGAAGAGAGCCGTCTGTCGCAGCGTGCACGTTCCCGTGCTTCTGGATTCGATGCGAAATTCGAGCAACGCTTCGCCGGGGAGACGCATTTCCGCGCGCAGCGACAGGAGACGGTTGGGCTGGAAGCCCGTCACGCGCCAGAAATCCAGAGCTTCGCCGTACGCGAGTGTGTCGGGATCCCGCCGTCCCCGGCGCAATCCAGGGCCGCCCGCCAGGCGATCCAGCCAGCCCCGCACGATCCAGAGCCAGTTAGCGGCATACCATCCGTTGCTGCCTCCCAGGCGGCAAACGGCCCTGAATGCGGCCCAGTCGGGTGCTTCGATTTCTATCGCGCGGGAGTCACGGAACAAGGTGCCACCCGCCCAATCGGGGTCGCCGGGGATCGGTCCAGCCATCGACCAGTTGGTCTCGACATGGTGCGCTGCTACGCGGCTGAGTGCTGCGCGGATGGCCTCGCGGACATTCAAGAGGTGTTGTGGAATCAGTCGCGTGAGTCGGTCCTCGCGGCAGATCACCGGGTTCTTCAGGCCCTCGGCTAGCGGCCTCGCGATGCGGTTACTGAGTGGAGTGACGAGGTGAATCCAATAGGAACTCAGTCGCGGGGTCAGCACGGGCACTGGCAGGATCCAGCGTCGCGGGAGTCCCGACTCTTCCGCCATTACCCGCATGATGTCGCTATAGCGCAGCGTTTCCGCGCCGCCGATGTCAAACACTTCGCCGGTGGTCTCAGGTACAGAAAGTACTCTCACCAGGTATGCGAGCACATTGCGCACTGCAATCGGCTGGCACGGCGTGCTCACCCACTTCGGAGTAATCATCACGGGCAGCCGGTGGACGAGGTAACGCAGGATTTCAAATGATGCCGAGCCTGAGCCGATGATCATCGCGGCTCGCAGCACCGTCACGGGCACTCCAGTAGACGCGAGTGCAGCTTCGACATTGCGGCGGGACGAGAGATGCTCACTCAGGTCAGCCCCTGTTTCGCCCAGCCCGCCGAGGTAGATGATGCGGGCTACGCCAGCTGCCTTGGCTGCGGACGCGAACGCAATAGCCAATTGTTGATCGAACTGGGCGTATTCGCCACCGGCCGACATCATCGAATGGACAAGATAGAATGCAGCCTCGCAGCCCAGCAAGTCGCGAGTCAGGGAGGATGAATCGGCCAAGTCCGACTTGCAGATCTCGACCCGCGGATCGGCGGCCCACTCGCGGCCCTCCAGTTTGCCGGGGGAGCGAACCAGGCAGCGCACGGCGTACCCGTGCTCTAGAAGTTGCGGGGCCAGCCGCCCTCCAATGTAACCTGTGGCTCCGGCGATTGCGATGCGTTGCGTTACGCTCTCCGGGGATTCAATGCCCTGCTTGAGTGTAGCTAAACCAAGGCCCTGTTCCGGTTTGATGCGACGGGTGCACTTGAACGCCCACATCGTGTAGAACACATGGAGGGAGTAATTCCGGATGATCGACTTGCTTAGTTCCCGCTTGGTTCGCACGATCCTGTTGGCCGCTTGCGCCCTGGCCCTACAGGCACAGCAGGTGAGCGTTTACGTCACCTCGAAAGCCGGAGATCGGCTGACGGCAAAGCCCACGCTCAAGTTCTCTGAGGGGGGCGTGCAGGGCGCCGCCTTTCGCATCAACCCCGACGTGCGCTATCAACGGATCGACGGCTTTGGGGCGTCGCTTCTGGAAGCCGGCCTGATCTGCATCAACAGCCTCGACCCGCCGGAACAGGAGAAACTCCTGGCGAGTCTCTTCAATCCCAAGACCGGGGCTGGCTACTCGGCCATGAAGACGGTCCTGGCGGGAACGGACTTTATGTCCGCCGGACCGTGGTACACCTATGACGACACCCCCGGCGACGTCGGGATGAAGCACTTTACGGTCGAGCGCGACCTGGGCCCGAACGGCCAGATCACATTCATCAGGCGCGCTCGCAAGTACGGTAGCTTCAAGCTGCAAGCGCCAATGGACTACCCTCCCGATTGGATGCTGGCCCAGGTGCAGGACCGCGACAAGCAGGACGTCGATCCGAAGTACTACGACGCCATGGCCCGCTACCAGGTGCGTTATCTCCAGGAATATGCGAAGCGCGGGATTTCCATCGACTACCTCGATCCGTTCAACGAGCCCCTGATCTACACGAAGATCCCGTTCGCCTCGATCCGCGTTTACGTGCGCGACCACCTCGGCCCGCAGCTGGCGAAGTCGGGACTCAAGACGCGCATCCAATTCAGCGATTTCAACAACCGGGAACGGCTGCAGGAGGCCGTTAACACTACCATGGGCGACGCGGCTTTTCGCAAGTACGTTTCGTCGCTCGCCTATCACGCTTACGGCTTCGACAACTTCGACAAAGTCGCGGACGTGCATCTCCGCTATCCCGAGTTGCCGCTGTGGCAGACCGAGGTCTGTCATGCCTATGAGACCGGCACGCCGCGCAACCAGCCGCTCCCAAATTACGATTACGCGGACGGTGATTTCTGGGGCAACCAGATCTTCAACGACATGGAATCTCACGCCTCGGCCTGGATCTACTGGAACATGATTCTCGATCAGAACGGCGGCCCGTGGCTGGTCTCGCCCGTGCACGGCAACCCCGAGGACAACGGCCAGCAACCCGTCGTCGTCGTAGACCGGAAACTGAAGCGGGTGACTTACCTGCCGCTGTATTACTACCTCGCGCACTTTAGCCGGTTCGTGCGGCCGGGGGCTTACAGAGTGGAAGCCACAGGTGCCGCCAAGCAACTCCGCGCCCTGGCGTTTCAGCTTGCCGGCGGCGGAATGACTGCCGAGCTGTTGAACAGCCGGAACGAAGCGGCAACGGTAATGCTTGAGTGGAAGGGCCGCAGTCTGAGGGTCGATCTTCCACCGATGTCCATCACCACTTGTCTCTGGAAGTGATGCTGGTTGTTACTCCTTCAGCGTCCAGTGGTCGATGTTGAACTGCGCTGAACTTTCGTTCCACGTCCCGAATTTTGTGGCCATTTGGCCCCCATCCACGACCAGCGCCGCGCCGGTGATATAAGACGCCATGCCGGACGCCAGGAATGCCACGGCATTCGCGATCTCCTCGGGCTCCCCGCCTCTCCCGAGCGGAATTTGCCGGAAGTATTCGCGCACGATGTCCGGGTTGGCGAACCCGTCAGCGGTAAGTCGCGTGCGGATGAAGCCGGGGCAAACGGCGTTAACGCGAATCCCGAAAGGCCCCAGTTCATTCGCCGCCGTGTGCAGCAGGCCCAGCAAGCCTGCCTTTGTCACGTTGTACGCGGTCAGGTCCGCTTCCCCGTCGTAACTGTTGGTCGAAGCCGTGATCACGATAGAACCGGCGCGCCTGCGCTTCATCTCGCGAGCGGCGAGTTGCACGGTGAGAAAGGCGCCAGTCAGATTCGTCGTCAACACATCACGCCAGATCGTGTCGTCGGTTTCCGTGAACGGAGCGTGGCGCGCGATGCCGGCGTTGGCGACGACAATATCGATCGGCCCACATTGCGCAAACGCAGTCTCCAGCGATGCCCGGTCGGAGACTTCTCCGCGCACAAAGCGCGCGCTGGCCTGCGGGTCCTCGGGTTCGTCTCGGTCGATGATCCACACGTGTGCGCCCGCACTCGCCAACACCCGGACGACGGCGAGTCCGATGCCCCTCGAACCGCCCGTGACCAGTGCCGTCTTGTTTGCCAGATCAAGCTGCATGATCGTGATTCTAACGGGATCGCCAACCGCCGTGTGCGCCCTGTCCCCTGCGGTGCTATAGACTTTAGCTGCATGCCTGCCAACGAAGTGTCCGCGCGCTTGTGTCTTCTACTCCTGCTCCTGACGGGCGGCGTCGTGAAGGCTCAGTCCAAGCCAACGGAGTGGAAGTCCCTGTTCGATGGCAAAACGCTGCAAGGCTGGCGCGAGACGCTCTACACTGATCGCGGTGAGGTTCGCGTTCAAAATGGAACAATTGTGTTGGGCACCGGCAAACCCCTGACCGGCGTGAATTGGACCGGCGTGTTCCCCCACAACAACTACGAAGTGCGCTTCGAAGGCGCGCGTCTGGAAGGGAACGACTTCTTCGCCGCCTTGACGTTTCCCGTCGGGGATTCCTTTTGCACCTGGGTAACGGGCGGTTGGGGCGGCGACATCGTGGGACTCTCCAGCATCGACGGCTGGGACGCATCCGACAATGAAACGCGTTCCTACTTCACCTTCGAGAAGGGCCGCTGGTACGCCCTCCGATTGAGGGTCGGGGACCGCCGGATCATGGCCTGGATCGACGATGTTCAGGTGATCGACGTCAACGTCGAAGGACGCGCGCTCAGCCTCTACTTTGGCGAGACCAGGCTATCCGCACCTTTCGGATTCGGGTCGTACCGCACGACAGGTGGGCTGCGCGGAATTGAGTATCGCCTGCTGCCGGCTCACTAGGAATCCGGCAGCAGGCGATGCTTCGGGCGCACACTTTTCAATGACTGGAGTTGGGCCGTTAGCCGTCCAACTTCCAGCCCGCGCGGTATTCGCGCCGAAGGTAGTCGTTGGCCTCGGCCATGTTCGTTACGCGGCCCGCGGCCGCATCGTATTCGAGCTTCTTGCCGGCGCGATGAGCCACCAGGCCGAGCAGCATCTGCTCCATGAGCGAGCCTGAGTAATCGAAGTCGCAATGTGTCTTGCTACTCGTCCCATGCGTGACGCCGTTGCTATTACCCTTGCATGCCTCGATCCATTCCAATTGGAAGATGTCGGGGTGGCGGTTGGCCAGCGTGCCATTCTTCTGGTCCTCGAGGATCGACTCGACCTCGGGATTTGACATCCCCAATGCCGGCGGAATTCCGCCCTCCAGCATTTGGATCACCGGGAATCCGTTCGCCGCGCGATCCGTGGTCGGCATGGCCGTCATGCCCTTGGGTAGCGGCGGCTCCGGGCGACGGGGCCTCGGAGGAGCGGGCGGGCGGTTTGCGGGAGCCTGCGTCACCTGCCCCGTGCCGTGAACCAGCGGAAGCAGTTCGCCTTTGCCGCGGCGCTTGTAATACGTGAAGTCCCCGTCATCGTTGTTGGGCACGATCACGCGCGTCGTGAAGTCGGCGAAGATGCTGCCCTTGGTGCCTTCGAAGATCGCTCCATTGCCGACCCTCGACAGATCGATATAGCTCTTCGGGGCGGTCGGCTTTAATCCGCCTTGATACCAGACGTTCTCAATCGGCCCGCGCCAACTATTGGCAGGATGTTGGAAGCTCACCTTCAACTTCACGGGGCAGATGTTGGCGTCGTACTTGTCGCTGACTTCCTGGTCCACTTCGATCGACGAGGGAGCGCCCGCATCGATGGCATTCCACACCAAGTCCATCGTGTGCGCGCCCATGTCGCCCATCTGGCCCACGCCGAAGTCGCGGTACATATTCCAGAACAGGCAATTCAAACCGTTGGAGCCGCCGAAGTACTGCGGGCTGTACGGGTGATAAGGCGATGGTCCGATCCATTGTTCGTATTGCAGGAACGACGGCGGCATGCCCTCGCCGGCTGGATATCCCGGCCGGGGGAGTTGGCGCGCGTCCCAGCTGTGGACGGTCTTCAGTTCGCCGATCGCGCCATCCAGGATCAACTCGCGCAGCCGCTCGAAGTTCGGGTAAGCGTGCCGCTGCGTGCCGTGCTGCGTGGCCAGCTTGACCTTGCGCTTCAGGTAATTGGCGCGGACGGTCCTGACTTCGTCCACTGTGATGCCCATAGGCTTCTCGCAATAGACGTGCATGTCGCGGTTCAGCGCCCAATTGGCGATGAAGGCGTGATGGTGATCGGCCGTACAGATGATCACGGCCTCCACGTCCTTTTGGTCCAGCATCTTACGCCAGTCCCAATAGACTTTCGCTTTGGGGAAGACCTGGAGGGCCTCCTTCGTGCGGTGCTCGTTGATGTCACAGAGCGCAACCACGTTCTCGGCCATCATCGAGTTGTAGTGCGCGGTACCACGTCCCCAAACACCGACCAGGGCGATGTTGAGCTTATTGCTGGGCGCGTTGGCGCCGCGCAGCGTACCGCTCTTCAGAATCGTCAATCCTCCCGCGGCGGCGACCGCGGACTTCAGCAAATCACGTCTTTGCATAGGCAGACCCCCTGAATATCCTATCCGAGCTACGGGGGGCGTGGAGATCCGGAGTTGAGAATCGTGCCTGGCTAGGCGGCCATCGACGGATTCGCGAGTCCGGCGCTCATACGTTCCAGATCCCGCCGCAACGTCATCGTCATAGCGGCCACCAGTAGCGTGGCGGCCGCAACCAGCGCGACCGCAGCCAATGAGATCGCCACTCCCAGGCTCGAATGCTGCGCCACGATTCCGATGAAGAGCGGTGCGGTGGCGGCGCCGAAGAGCCAGCCCGTCATGTTCATAAAGCCGACTGCGGTGCCGCGCGCCTCCGGCCGGACCACGTCCAGCGCCGAGGCGAAGATATTGGCGTCATACATGCCTTTGAACAGACCCCAGGCCGTCAACGCCAGCATGATCGAGCCGAGCGAAAGCGTCTGTCCGCACCAGATCACGAACGGCGCAGCTCCCAGTAGGCCGAGCATCTGCACGAAAACGCGTCCGCCGGTGAACCGCCGGCGGAGTGTGTCGGCCAGCCAGCCTCCCAGCGGTGAACCCACCATACTGGCAAGTTGCACGAACACGGTCGCGGTGAGTCCCGAAACGGCCAGGCCGAGGTGAAAGCGGTCGAACAGGAACTTCGGCATCCAGGAAAGCAGCACCATGGCCACGAAGTTGGCCAGACAGAAAGTGGCCATCAGCAGAAGCAGGGTTGGCGTCGTCCAAACCACACTCAGGAACTTGACGAATGGCATCTGCCCCGCCTCCGGTTTTGCGGAATCGGCGCCGAGATCCTCCAGGTCCGCCGCGCCTCGCACCGGCTCGCGCAAATAGCGATTCAGCACGAATCCGAGCAGGACGCCCAGCCCGCCGAAGACGATAAACGACCAACGCCAGCCGTAGCGCTGGCCGATAAGGCCGCCGAAAAAGCCGCCCGCGATGGTGCCGATGTAGACGCTGGTCTGGTGCATCCCCATGGCGCGCGAGCGCGAGCGCTTGCCGTGGTAGTCGCTGATCAGGGACATCGAGGCGGGGAAGTAAAAGGTTTCACCCAGTCCCTCGGCCGCGCGGAAGAAGAGCAATTGTGGAAACGTCTTCGCCATGGCGGTCGCCATGCAGATCAGGCTCCATGTATAAAGGCCGCCCAGGACCGCAGCCTTGCGCCGCGCGCGGTCCACGATGTTGCCCGCAATGGGGCCGCAAATCCCGTAGACCAGCGCGAACGACGAGCCCAGCAATCCGAGTTGAATGGTGCTCAGGCTCAGTTCCGATTGCAGCAGCGGGAACAGCGAAAAAATGGCTTGCCGGTCGGCGTAGTTGAAGAAGCCCGTAAACCAGAGCATGGCTACAACTTTCCACTTATAGTTGGGATCGCTGGTCGGCGCCGAACTGGTGCCGTCCGCTTCACTCACTCGGTCGGTAGACGACATCCTGCCAGTACTCCAGAAGCAAGACCCTCAATTGCCGGGCGCTTGTATATGGCTACCCACGCCTCGCGGATCGCTCCATTCTAATTGAAATGTAGTTTCAATTTCTAGATTGACGTTTCAAACAATTGTACTTATGCTGCGAATCTGAAGGCGGTTTTCGCCGCCGATGCCATGCGCCAACCCTGAAGCTGGTGTCCCGGGAGGGAGTGATCTTGCACAACGTTTTTGGCTTGGTTCTTCTCGGCTTGTCGATTGCCGGCGCTGTCAACGTCGGATGGGCTGCCGAACTCGTAACCGAGCGCGTGTTCGGTCCGGAGATTCATACCGGCCCGTACAAGCACCCGGCCAGCATCACGGAACTCGACAACGGCGACCTCTACCTCGTCTACTACGGCGGGGCGGGTGAGTATGCCGTTCAAACCGGCGTATTCGGGTCGCGCTACACCAAAGCAACGAAGACGTGGTCGCTGCCGAAACTGATCGCTTCCGACCCGTTCCGCTCGGTCGGCAACGGGGTGATCTGGCAGGCGCCGGATGGGGTGGTCTGGCTGTTCTACGTGGTGCGCTGGGCAGAAACGTGGTCCACCTCGCGCATTCAGGCGAAGATCTCGCGGGACGGGGCGCGGAGTTGGTCGGAGAGCTTCGTCGTCTCAGAGCACGAAGGAATGATGGTGCGCGGACGACCCATCGTGCTTTCGACCAGCGAGTACCTGTTACCCGCCTACCACGAGACGGGTTTCGATCCGGAACTCGTTGGACCCGGCTCGACCGGAGTGTTTCTGCGCTGGGATCCGGCTCGCCGGCAGTGGCTGGAAAGCGGCGAGATTCACTCGCGAAAAGGCAACATCCAGCCGGCCGCGGTTGAGATTGCTCCCGGCCACCTGATCGCGTATTGCCGTCGCGGCGGCGGTTACGGCCCCGTCACGGACGGCTATATCGTCAGGTCGGAGTCCGTGGATGGCGGGCGCACCTGGAGTGAGGGGCGGGATTCGCAGTTCCCGAACCCGAACGCCGCCGTGGATTTAATCAAACTCCAAAGTGGTGCGCTGCTGCTCGTCTACAACAACTCCATGGTCGATCGCGACCCGCTCAGCGTGGCGCTTTCCGCAGACCGGGACAAGACCTGGCCCTGGAAACGGGATCTCGCAACCGGACCGCACGACTACGCTTATCCGGTCGCCATCCAGACTCGTGATGGCAAGCTCCACCTCGTCTACACGTCCGAGCAGCGCACGGTCGTGAACCACGCTATTTTCGATGAAGCATGGGTACGGTCCGGCAAGTAAGTGCCAAAGGCTTCCCTGTTCAACGACTGGCGACACAACCCGAGCGACGGCGGTTCGAGTCCCGCTATGATGGATCACATAGAGTCCGCCTCGTACTGAAATGTACGGTATTGGGCGCGAGCAGACGATTGGCGACAGCAGGAGGTTCGATGCAACGACGAAAGTTTCTCACGGGCGCGATCAGTCTAAGCGCGTTCCCCTACCACCTCTTCGCGGGAACGACGAAGAAGTCGGCCAGCGATGTAATTGAGTTGGGGCCGAAGAAGGTGAAGGTATCACGCCTTGCTATGGGCACCGGGACAAACGGGTCGGGAGGAAGCTCGAACCAGACGCGCAAACTGGGAATGAGCGGTTTGTCGGAACTGCTGCACAACGCCTATGACAACGGCGTGGCGTTCTACGACTCCGCCGATCAGTACGGCACGCACCCATACGTCAAAGAGGCGCTGAAGAAGGTCCCGCGCGAAAAAGTCGCCATCTTATCGAAAACGCACGCCAACACGTACGAGGAAATGAAGGCCGATATGGCGCGTTTCCAGAAGGAACTGGGGTCTGACTACATTGACGTCATGCTGCTGCACTGCATGATGGATCCCGACTGGCCGGAGCGCAAGAAGGGTGCCATGGAGTTCATCACCGAGGCCCAGTCCAAGGGCCTGATCAAGACCAAGGGTGTCAGTTGCCACACGCTGGGAGCTTTGCGCACGTCCGCCAAGACCCCCTGGGTTGAGGTTCAACTGGCGCGGATCAACCCGGCCGGCGCAGTGATGGACGCTGACCCTCAGACTGTGTTGAGCGTGTTGAAGGAGATGAAAGCTGCGGGCAAAGGCGTCATCGGGATGAAGATCTTCGGTGCCGGCAAATTGCGCCACCGGGCGGACGAGTGCCTTCAGTTTGCGCTGGCTCAGGACTGCGTGGATTGCTTCACCATCGGCAGTGAAAGCATCGCCGAATTCACCGATCTGACCAAGAAAATCCCTGCCGCGGCCGTGCGCGGCTAGCACCGTCAGCAAGCAGTTTCTGCGAACCGGAAGCGACCGGTATCCAGCGAGGGCCGCCGTAACAGGCGGTCTTCTGTTTATTGGCGCCAGCGCACGCGTTCACCCGAGGTGGGTCGGGCGATTCCCCCGGCAGCGGCAATCCACGCAAAAACGGCTCTTGAAGTCTGCTGCGTGAGGATGGCGTGCGGGCATCGACGGCGTAAGCTGCGGCTTCAATGCGCTGCGGGAGGAGTCGTGGGCACGATGATCATCTGCTCATTCCGCTTCTGAAGGTTGTACAACTCGCGGACCTTCTTCTCGCGGAACTGCTGGTCCGTGTCCAGCTTCTGAATGAACTCCCGGTGGTTCTGGAGTTCCTCGCGCAGTCGCTGATTCTCTTCTTCCATGATCCGCACTTTGTCCCGCTTTTCAAGAGCGGCCGGTATCCCGACCGGGCTGCGCAGGTACGCGGCGACACTGAACGTGATCAGGCCGAACGCCATCAACAGACCGAGATTCCGGAGAATACTTCGCATGGGACGATTCAGACCTTCCCCTAGTTTATAATCGGATTCGCTTGTTCAGTCCACGACAAAGCGAAATTCTTATGTTTGAAGCCTATGACAGACAAGATTCTTGTGCTTACGACCTGCAGTTCAGAGGAAGAAGCTGGCCGGATCGCAAAATCTCTGGTCGAATCGCGACTCGCCGCTTGCGTGGCCATAACGCCGGGGGTGCACAGTGTGTACCGCTGGGAGGGCGCGATCGAGCAGAGTGAGGAGTGGTCGCTGGCCATCAAGTCGCGACGTGATCTGTTCGAACCCTTGACTGCCGCACTCCGCCGGCTGCACAGTTATGCGACGCCTGAGATCCTTGCGCTCCCAATCTGGGATGGAGGGCCGGAGTATTTGAAGTGGATGGATGCGGAACTACGGCCTGCGGACGCGTGAGGCGTTCCTCTTGGGCGCGGTGGACGACGACTAGCGTTCCCCCCTGCAAATCTACCGTGTTTGCAGATCAGCCCAGTTGCAAGCGCCCTGCCAAGCGCGTTCAGACTGCCGCCAAGCCGCGTCCTTCGGTGATTTCTGCTCAGCCGTCACCCTGGATTTCCCACTGGTTCTCTAGGATTCGGGAGTACTCTCCAGAGGCGTACAGCTCAAAGGTAAACTCGTCCGGTGTGGCTGGACCGCCGGGCTGATTCTCCTTCCAGCAAAGGAACAGCTTGTCGGCATAGCGATGGTAGTCCAATAGGAACTCCGCTTGCGCGACGTCTGCTCCCGGGGGACATGCAAAGACGGCATTCAATCCGATTGCCCGCGAGAACAGTGATTTGTAGTCGGCGACGCCCCAGCCCTGGAGTTTCGCGTGAATGTGGGCCGGCGCTTCACTCACCAGGAGAGACGCAAAACTGGTCTTTGACAGTCCTGCTTCCCTAAGCTTCTCCTCGCGGGCGATGACTTCGGAGCATTGATCCAGCCAGCGGTTCAAGTCGAGTCCGACATAATACAGCATTCTCACTTCGCAGACTCGGCCATCGATCACGCGCTTCTCGAGCACCTCCCGCTTGCAGTCGCCCATGGGAAGTACACCCGCCAGCATCAACTGAGCACGGGAACACTCAACCAGCGTGTCGGGCCCCCGCTTATCTGCGAATGGATGCAAGATCAGCGGAGGCAACTCCCAGCGCCGCGTCACAGATCGACGCGGAGAGGAAGACGGCTCGGGATTGGTCACTCGTCACTCTCCTATGAATCGCTTATCGGCCGGGCGGGTAGCGGCGATAGGGAATCGGGCGAAGATTGGGCTTGGGCTTCCGGGCGAATCAGACCAGGATTGACGGGGAGTGTGCGGTCCCGCTGCAACGCTCTACGCACCCCGCGGAAGCCCGCTCAGGGCAGCCTTGTGCCGACTCCAGGCGGCCCCGCTTGGCTCACGGGTTCGGGAGAAGCTTGCCCGCGAGGCGTGGATTCCCCGCCAGCCTGAGCCTGGGCATTGCTCGTAACCCGTTCCCGATGCTCATTGAGGAATACCGCCGGTGCCTCTCGTGAACGGCCTGCCGCGCCGTCCATACCGCGTCGGCCCGGACTCCCCACCGGCGCGCGTGGCGCACTCGGAGTTTCTCCCGGGGTTCTGCCCGGCCACCCCGCGGCTCCGCCCATGCCGGGCTCGCCGCCGCGCCCAGGTCTACCGGGTCGTGCGGCCAACGTCACCAGCTTGACCCGATCGGCCAGCTCGACCGGCACCGAGACGTAGACGTTAGACCCGATGCCGCCGTGCCCGCCCGCGCCGCCCGGTCCTCCATTGCCGCCCGCTCCACCCGGGCCGGCGGAGCCGCCCCGGACCAGACCGTGAATAGCGCGGCCCCCGTCCGCTCCGTCGCCGCCTTTCCCCCCGTCGCCACCCTTGCCGCCATCCCCTCCGTCGCCTCCGGCTCCGGCCTGCGCGAAGACGGTGAGCGGGCGTCCATCCGAGCGGATATCGCGCAAGGTGATTTCAGCGATCTTGCAGGCGCCGCCATTGCGGCCGTTCTCTCCCGCTCCACCGTCGCCGCCGTTACCCCCTGGGCTCCCAGCCAGGTTGCCTGGGCCGGCCAACAGAATGGGCCCGAGCACCGACGAAGCCATCCCGGACGCATGGCCTGGCGCGCCTGCGGAGCCGTCCACACCGGCACGGCCCGATTGTCCGTTGGCGGGCCCCGGCCGCCGGCCCTGGGGGAAAGGGGTTGGCAGGATAGCGATGTCGAGTTCCGCCTCGCCCCTGATTTCGACCTGTTGGCAAACCATTGAAAACACGTTGCCGCGGACCACCAGCGAAGCCCCGGGCTGCAGAATCAATCTGCCCAGATTGACGATGCAGTACAACTCCAAATCCTCGGCGAGACCCCAATCTGAAGCGCGTGTGGACACGTCCCACACCTGCCCGGCTTCCACGGTCTGCTCGAGTACCGAAATTGCCTTCACGTGAGCGGGAAGGTGGTGGTTCAAGCCGGCAAGATCGGCGTAGCTCACTGCACCGTCCGCGAAGACGTACGCTTCGCAGCGGTCGTGCATGCCCTGGCCCAGCCGCGATCGACTCGCGATTCCGTCGAAGAACGTCCGGCTCCGCTCCTTGCGCTGCTCGCTGCCGACTCGCGAAAACACACGCCTCACATCGTCGATGCCGGTCAGCAGCGAGAACGAGATCTGCTCCTCTCCAGCCCGCAGACGGTCCGGGTCATGGCCGAGGAGCCTGGCGATTTGCAGGAACTCGCGGGGTGGCAACATGCGGTCATTTTCCTCTCAGGGCGGGGCCACTGGCCTTTTTATGTCCGTCGGCGGCGGCAAACTGTCCGCGCGCCACCCGGTGGCGCGGGCACATAGAGCCGGCCTGAATGTGCCCGTGTCAAAGATTTGACATTCTCGCCAGCGGACTGGCTAGGTCTCGCTGATGTGGATTTCGCCCGGAGCGCCCGGCTTGGAACCCCGCGGACCGGCGCATCCGGGGTTGCCGGCCTGGCCCGGCTCGCCCGCTAAACCACGGCCGGTGTGTTTAGCTTCAGCGCCTCCGGTACCGCCCGCGCCTCCGGCTCCACCCGGTCCAGCTAATCCACCAGCGCCGGGAGGAGCCTCCTGCTGGAGCTTGGCAATTCTGCTGGTCTGTCCAGCCGGAACCGCCACGTAGATGTCCTCCGCCTTCGAGCCGTTCCCTCCGGTCCCGCCTGCCCCACCGGTGCCCCCGCAACCGCCGTTGCCGCCGTTGCCCGCGGCGGTGCCCGTGCAGCCGCAGGTCGCTCCATCGCCGCCGCGCCCGCCGTCCCCGCCCTTGCCTCCCGTCCCGCCCCTGCCGCCCGGACCTCCGGCACCGGACTGCGAAAGGATGGTAAAACTCTGGCCCGAGCCCACAATCCCGCCGGGACCGATTCTGATCGTCGCCGTCAACGCCGGCAGCCCATCGCCGCCCTGGCCGCCCTGCGCGCCGGTCCCACCGGTGAACCCGGACGCTCCCGCTTCGCCAGGAGGTCCAGCGATGCCGGCAGAACTGCACGCGCCCGGCTTACCGGTCACCCCATTGCTGCCGGCGTCACCCATCCCGCCGTCGTGGCCGTTCACACCGGGCGCCCCGAGGATGGCCAGGTCGTAGCGCGGGCCGGGCGCTGTGGCCGTGTTCCGAATCAACGTCTGAATTGAAAGACTGAGCACCGTGTTGCGGATGACGATGGAAGATCCAGGTTCCATGGTGAGCGTTCCGATGTTGAGCACGACCGGCGAAGTTGAGGTGCCGAGATCCCACTCCTCGCATGGCCCAAGCGTCTTGTCCGGGAGCGAGGTGGCCTGAACTTGCATCGGGAATGCGCCCCCGATTTGCTCCCGATCCTCAGCCGCCAGAGGCTCATCGGCGAAGATGTAGGAGCGAACCCGATGCAGGACAGCCTCGACAGATCCTTCGGCAGAGGCTTGCGCCGACTTCAGCAGGGCTTCTGCGCGCTTTCGCCGATCCTCGGCAGGCATCGAATCATGCAATAAGTGGTGCAACTCGTCGATGCTTTGAACGTTGATAATCGTTGAAACTTGTTGCCCGAGCTTTAGATTCTCGACATCATGTCCGAGCCGCGCGGCAATCCTATAAACTTCTTTCATTTCTCCCCCGTATATTCGTGCGAATGCGAGACTCGCTCCACCACAGCTGGCAGCCATAGCGTGGCAGCGGCATCGCCAGGGATTCATTCAGAAGAATCCAGGCTATACTCTTTCCAATTTACGGAGCATCGTCAAGCGGGCCGGGACGCAACGCGCGCCAGCCTTTATCTGCGGGGTGCAGAATGTATTCAGGACTGAGCCGGGACACTGTGCGGGCCAGGTAAATAAATCCCGTTGTTACTGTATGGGAATAGGCGCAATGCAGCCACTCAGGTTCAGAATTGGCCTGTTCCGCTCCAGCCCCGTCTTTACCTGGGCTGTGCTACTAACTGTCAGCGGCGAGTCGTAAGCGTAGTCCTGCCTTCCATCTCTTTGCCGTCGCGCCGCCATTTCACCAGAATCTCGTCGCCAGGCTTGTGCATGCGCAGCGCCTGGCTGAAGTCGTAGAGATTCTTGATTGGCGTACCGGCAAATTCGAAAATAATGTCACCGGCCTTCAGTCCCGCCTTGGACGCCGGGCCACCGTCACGCACGTCGGAGATCCGGAAGCCACCCGCGACCTCGCTCATGTCCGGGACGCTGCCAAAGTAGGGGCCGTATCCTGAATTGCTGGCCGATGCGGTTGCCACCTGAGGCGGTGCGGAAACGCGAACGTATTGCGGGCGGGCCGACGCATCCGCCAGTCGCTGCGTCGTATCGACCACCAGTTGCAGCAAACCGGCCGCGCTTTTTGCGTCGATCTTGTCCCAGGTGTCGCTGGGCTTGTGGTAGTCCGCGTGCAGCCCGGAGAAGAAGAACAACACGGGTACTTTGGCGACGGTGAACGACTGGTGGTCGCTGGAACCGTAGCCGCCCTGCTCGGTCAGATCGAGCTTCAAGGCCGGATAGTGGGGCGCTACCTCATCCATCAGGGCCTTGAGCGTCGTGCCGGTGGCCGTGCCTCCGACGAACACCTTCCCTTCGCGGATGCGGCCGATCATGTCCATGTTGATCATCGCCACTGCCTGCTCCAGCGGCAGCAGCGGATGGTTGACGTACGCGGCGGAGCCCAGAAGCCCCATCTCCTCGCCCGAGAAGTTCAGGAATAGAATCCCGCGCTTCTGCTTCGGCCGGCTGCCGAAGTAGCGCGCCAGTTCGAGCACGGCCGAAGCACCCGACGCGTTGTCGTCCGCGCCCGGATGAATCTGCTTGCCCGCCAGGCTAGGCGCCATCGAGGAGAATTCGCCCATGCCCAGGTGGTCGAAATGCCCGCCCACGATCACGTACTCGGCGCTCTCTCCGGGCAGGTACGCGACGATGTTTGGCACTTCTTTCGACTCGCGCCGCACGTCGATTCCGGCATCTACGCTGAGATCCGCAGGAAAGGCGAAACTGGCCGGCTTGAGGTCCTTGTCCACCGCGGCGATCCACGTCTTGATGTCCTTGCCCGCGGCCTGGAACCACTCGTTGGCAACTTCCGCCTTCACCTGCACGAACGCGATCTCGCGGTAGCCGGGGCCCACCAGGGACGAGAACTTGTCCACATCGTCGGGATCGGTGTGATTGGGCAGGTCGTTGACGAAGAGTACGGCCTTCGCACCGTGGAATTTCGCATTGACGGCCTTGTTGTCGAGTTGCGAATGGCGCGTCATTACCTTGCCGGCGAAAACGCTCTTCTCGTCGAACTCCTGCGGTTCGTGGCGCAATACGACGACGATCTTGTCTTTCACGTCGAGGCCAGCGTAGTCGTCATAGTTGTACTCGGGAGCGGAGATGCCGTAGCCCGCGAAAACCAACTGTCCGGAGAAATCGCCAGTGGCCGAAAAGTTAAAGGGTTGAAAACTCTTGCCGGATTCGAGCGCGTGCGTCTGACCTCCGCGCGTCCAGGCGAGGTGATTCTTTGGGCCCAGGCTCGCGTTCACCGTGACCTCGTAGCGCTGGATGTAGTCTTTGCCGGCGACGGGCGGGACGTGGGCCTTCTTGTACTCGTGGGCCAGCCACTTGGCAGCCTTTTCGAGTTCCGGGGAGCCGGTCATGCGGCCCTTCATCTCGGGCTTCGCCAAATAATGAACCGTGTCGCGATAAGTGGAAGCGGTAATCGAATACTGACCCGCTGGCAATAGCGCCGCGGCAACAACTAGGGACCCGAGGAGCCGCACGCCTCTACGCAGGATTGTCTGGTTGAACATCACGCCGAAATTCCTTCCTAATCAAGCCACCCGGTCACATTCACGCTGCCATCGAAACCCACCCGGCACAGAGCCGCTAACCACGAAGCGCGGTCAAGTCAGTGAACCGGCGCCGCTCCCTCAGTGCTTGCCTGGGACCGGCAGGCTGATCTGGCAGCACTTTTCCGCTTCCTCTCCGGTCGTCTTGGCGCGGTCGAGTTCCAGGTCGATCAGGGTCTTGATCTGTTCCCAGGGGAAGTTCCCCGGGACGGGCCGGCCGTTGATGTACAGCGAAGGCGTCGAGGTGACGCGCAGATTGCGTCCTTCGGCCACGGTACGATCCACCTCGGCTTCCGTCGCCCGGCGGTCCATGCAGGCGCCCAACTGAACTGTGTCGAGATTCTTCGTTGCCGCCCACTCCAGCACCTTCGTCCGGAACTGCGTCAGGTCCGGCTGTGCGGTCACCTTGACGGCATCGTTGATCGCAGTCTGATTCTCAAACACGTAGTCGTGATAGTCCCAGAAGGCCGGGGCGTTCTGGCGGTAGATACAGCGCCCGGCGATGGCGGCCGGCTTGGCCCAGGGGTGAATGTTTTCCAGCGGGAATTCCTTGAAGTACAGCCGCACTTCGGACGGGTACGTCTTGAGCAGGTTGTCTCGTAATACCTTCGCCTCTTCCTTGCAGAACGGGCACTCGAAATCCGTGAAGAGTACCATCACGACCTTCGCACCGGGCGTGCCGAGGCTCGGGGACAGGTCCGTGTGCAGCTTCTTCAACTCGTCCGCGAAAGGAGTCTGCGCGACGTCGTACACCGCGCCGCGAACGATCTTCTGTCCATCGCTGGAGACGTAGAAGATCTCATCCACGGAGACTTTCTGGTAACTGCCTGTCACCTTGACGGTCTTGTAGCCCGGCATCGGAGCAGGTTCGGGGTCCGCGATCTTGATGTCGATGCGCTTGTCCCAGGGCATCAGGTAGCGGACGTAGGCCTCCATGGTGGCCTTATCGAACGCCGATTTCTTGTCGGCTTTCGTCGCTGCGGGTGTCTGAGCGAAAGCAGCGAGCAGGGTGGTGGCGGCTACCGACGCCAGGCGGAGCAATCTCATGAGTTTTATTGTAATGGGCGAATGCCATCGAACGGAGTATCGTGAACGATTAGCGGCGTAGCGCACTCACGATCCAGCCAGCGTGTCCGCTAGCATGGAGCTATTCCAGGCGCTCCCGCGCTGGTGTCTCTGCGGGATGTGCTGCCGCCACGATCCCCAGGGTTTGACGTGTGGGGTTTCCATGAGCGTTTTCGACCTGCTGTTCATGCTCGCGTTTCTGGCGTCGGCGGTGACCGTTGTCATCGCCGCCGTTTCTGCCGTTCGAGGGCGGACCGCCCGGTCGTTGAAGATGCTCCGGCTCTACGCAGCCGGCCTCGCTGGATACCTGGCACTCGCGGTCTCGGTCTCCTATTTCAAGCCCCAGCGCGTGATCGCGCAGGGCGTCCCATGGTGCTTCGACGATTGGTGCCTGACCGTTACGAAGGTGGAACGCGCGCCCGACCCGCAGGGGCTACGGTACGGGATTGACCTGCGTGTTTCCAGCCAGGCCCACCGCGTCAGCCAGCGTGCCAGCGGAGCGTGGATCTATCTCATCGACGGCGAGGGCCGCCGCTATGCGCCCGAGTCGGACGCAACCGCCACTCCGTTGGACGTTTTGCTCCAGCCCGGCGAATCCTTCAGCACGTCCCGCACATTCAGGGTTCCTGCTGAGGCGCATGGCCTCGGTCTTGTCACCGGCCATGGGGGACCGTATTGCGGCCCCATGGACATCCTCGTAATCGGAAACGGCGGCTGCTTATTCAACAAGCCCCCGCAGATCCGGATTCAGTGACTCTAGTGGCCTCCGCCTTCGAGGCTCACTTTACCCGAGAACTTGCGGTAAACGAAGGTGAAGTACGCCGCGACAAGCACGATGCCGGGTAAGAACCAGGCGATGCCCACGCCCAGCCCGTAATCTGGCGCTGAGGCGTTTGCGACGGTCAGGCTGAAGTTCGGGTCGCCGTTGGAGGGCAGGACGCTCGGGAACACTCCGAAGACCACGCTGGTCAACATACCGACGATGTAGAGGCAGGAGGCCAGGAACGCCGAGCCGTCCTTTCGACGCAGCAGGAAGGTGATGGACCCCGCCAGTCCGGCCAGCGCCAGAATCGGGAAGACGAACCCCAGCGGCAGGGCGGCGAAACTGGCGGCCAGATGCGGCTGGATGGAGAAACTGGCGATGGTGACGATCAAAGTAAACGCCGCTACCGCCGCCCAGGCCACGCGGGCCACCCGCCGCGCGCGTTGCTGCAGTTCGCCCTCCGTCTTGAGGTTCACCCACAGTGCGCCGTGCAGGGCCAGCGTGAAGAACGCGAACAGACCGACCAGTACCGTGTACCAGTCGAGAATCCCGGCGTCTTTGCCCGGGAGGAAGTTGGTCCACAGCGGTAGGAAGAACTCGTGGTTCGCATCCAGCGGCACGCCGCGGACGACGTTGCCGAGCGCCGCTCCGAAGAAGATGGCCAGCAGGCCGCTGGCGAGGGCGAAGACAACGTCCCAGAACGGCGTCCAGAGAGCGTTGCTGATCTGGTTGCGGAATTCGATGGCGATCCCCCGCAGGATCAGCAGCCACAGCACCATCATCAGGGGCAGATAGAATCCGCTGAATGCGGACGCATACAGGGCAGGGAAGGCGAAGTATAGCGCGCCTCCGCCCGCGAGTAGCCACACTTCGTTTCCGTCCCAAACCGGGCCGATGGATTTCAACACGAGCCGGCGCTCGGCGGCCGTGCGTGCGACGCACAGTTGCACGATGCCCGCGCCGAGATCAAAGCCGTCCAGCACGACGTAGATCGCGACCATGACGGCGACGATGCAAAACCAAATGATGGGAAGCATGGCTAAAGGTTCGTCTCCGTTGTGAAATTGCTGTTTAGCCTCATTCGCCGGCCTCGACGACATGCTCGGGGCCTTGCTCCAAAATGCGCCAGATCAGGAACAGGCCGAGCATGAACAGCAGCGTATAGATGCCCAGGAAGCCCAGCAGGGTGAATAGCGCGCTGCCGCTCGAAACGTGCGGTGACACCCCGTCGGCCGTCCGCATCAGACCGTAGATGATCCATGGCTGGCGCCCCATTTCGGCGGTCATCCAACCGGCTGTGTTGGCGACGTAGGGCAGCGGCATCAGCAGGACGAGCGCCCACAGCAGCAGTTTGGTCTCGGCCAGCTTCCCGCGCCAGAGTTGAAGCGCGCAAAGGCTCAGCACCCCGATGAACACAGTGCCCAGGCCCACCATGATGTGAAAGGCGTAATACAGCAGCGGGATGTTATCTGGCCACAGATCGCGCGGGTAATCGGTCAGCCCCTTTACCTCTTTCGTCCAATTGCCGTGGACGATGAAACTGAGCACACCGGGGACCATGAATGGGTTGTCGAGTTTGTGCGCGTTGACGTCCGGCTGCCCCAGGATCGCTATGGCCGAGGAAGGCTCCGTCGTGAAGTGGCCTTCCATCGCCGCCAATTTGATGGGTTGGTTGCGGGCCACCAGTTTGCCCTGTGTATCGCCGGTCGGGAACGCAACCAGGATTGCGGCGATCAGCCCCACAGTTACTCCGACCCCCAGGAACGCCCGGGCATACTTCTCACTCCGCTTGAGGAAGACGTAGAACGCGCCGATCCCGGCCATCGCAAAGCAACCCGTGACGATTCCGCCCAGGATGGTGTGCACGAATTGCCAGACCGCCCACTCGTTGAAGATCAGCGACCACCAACTGGTCAGCAGGATCTTGCCGCCCGCGCCAATGCGATACCCCGTAGGATGTTGCATCCACGCGTCGGTGGCGACGATCAGGTAACCCGACATCCAACTCCCAATCCATACCGCGGCTGACGCGCCCCAGTGACCCACCCGGCCGAGCATCTGCTCGCCATACAGCATGAAGCCGAGAAACGTGCTTTCCAGGAAGAAGGTGTAGAGTCCCTCCATGGCCAGGGTGTGTCCGATTACGGCGCCCGCATCCCGTGAAAAGCGAGACCAGTTCGTACCGAACTGGAATTCCATCGGAATGCCTGTGACGACGCCAAGTGCGAAATTCACCGCGAAAATGCGCGCCCAGAACCGTGCACATTCGTTGTAATGTTCATCCTTTTTCACCAGCGCAACGGTCTTCAGAACGAAGATCAGGAACCCAAGCCCCAGCGTGAGCTGAACGAACAGGTAATGGAATGTGATTGTGAAGGCGAACTGAAATCGATGCAATGCTAGTGCGGTGTCCATGCCAAACCCCACCTGAGTATAGCCGCTGGTTCCAGAGGCTGAAGTCGGTTGATGCTGACCGAATTGTGCTAGCATAGCCACCCAATTTGGGGGAATTCGGCCGAAAAAGTCCAACGCGGATTCAGCTCTCGCCTGCCGTATCCCTCTCCTGCCAACGGGCACCTGGCCCAGTGCATCGTCCGCGGACGAGAGAAGGATGTTTCTCGATTCGATATACTTATACTCGGTACGCTTGCTCACGGGCAACTGCCGTGGAGTTTATATGCCCAACTACCGGCTCGGTGACGACCTTGACGACTACTGCGTCAAGTGCAAGCGGCTGACCAACCAATCTATCCTGGCCATCGTTGACGGCGAGCCCGCTAAAGTGCGCTGCCGTTCGTGCTATCACGAGTCGCCCTATCGCCGGGGCGAGATTCCACCGTCTAAGAAGGACCTGAGAAAGGCCGAGCTTTTCAAAGAGGTTCTTGCGGCCATTCCCGGCGCCGATACGACGGCTGCGGATACTCCGGAATCCGCCGAGACGGACGCAAAGTAGGCGCTTCTAAACGCCCTGGCCGGTGGCGAGCCGGATTGAACTCCGGTTCACGCGTTGCAGTGCGGCGCTGCAGTTCTTCCGAGCGGCAGCATTTCCGTTCGCGCTATTCCACGCAGGCTGTTCTACGATCAAGACGATGTCTCCGGCAGCGGATCGACTCGCGCATCGTGTGGCCTCCGCATTGCGGAGCGCGGGTTTCGCTGTCTTCTTTGTTGGCGGATGCGTCCGCGACAAACTGCTCGGGTTGCAGACGTCTGACCTCGACCTGTGCACGGACGCTCCGCCTTCCAGGCTCCGGGAGTTGTTCCCCGGATCTCCGGAAGTTGGCGCGCATTTCGGGGTGGTCCTGGTCAGGGACGAAACTGCCGAGGTTGAGGTCGCCACCTTCCGCAGCGAGCACTCCTATCGCGACGGCAGGCATCCCGGCGCAGTGGCGTTCGAGAGCGATCCGCGGCAGGACGTTTTGCGGCGAGACTTTACCATCAACGCCCTGCTCGAAGATCCCTTCAGCGGAGAGGTGTTCGATTACGTGGGCGGAAGAGCCGATCTCGAAGCGGGCTTGATCCGCGCCATCGGCGACCCGCGGCAGAGATTTGCCGAGGACCATCTGCGACTGCTGCGGGCCGTGCGGTTCGCCGCGCGCCTGGCGTTTACAATCGAGCCGGAAACGTGCTTGGCCATGCGCCAGGAGGCGGCCTCGATCACGCGAATTGCCCCGGAGCGCGTACAGTCCGAAATGACGCGCATCCTCACGGAAGGCGGCGCTCGGCGCGGGCTGGAGTTGCTCGATACTTCTGGTCTGCTAGCCCAAGTGCTGCCCGAAGTGGCACGGATGAAGGGCGTCCCGCAGCCACCCGAATTCCATCCCGAGGGAGACGTCTGGACGCATACGCTGCTAGTTCTGGATTCACTCGGACCGTGTACGCCTGCCCTGGGGTGGGCCGCCCTGCTGCACGATGTGGGTAAGCCCAAAACCATCCAGTTCGCCGACCGTATCCGCTTTCACGGCCATGCCGAAATGGGAGCCGCGATGGCCCGAGACATCCTCACGCGCATGCGCTGCTCGAATGAGCTGATCGAAGCTGTCGTCTCGCTGGTCGGCGCGCACATGCGCTTTCAGGACGTGCCGAAGATGGGCGAAGCGGCGTTCCGGCGCTTCCTCCGCCTGCCGCACTTCAACGAACTGTTGGAATTGCACCGCGCGGATAGCCTGGGGGGCCGCAAGGGCATGGAGACATTGGGCGTGATCGCGAGCCGCCGGGCGTCGTTGACTGAGGCGGACATCCACCCCGCTCCCATCCTGCGCGGCGACGATCTGATCGCGCTTGGCTATCCGCCGGGACCGGGTATGGGGCAGATTATGAAGGCGCTAGAAGAGGAACAACTGGAAGGTCGTTTGCGTAGCCGCGACCAGGCGCTCGCCTGGCTCAGCCAGCACTTTCCGCAGGCCGGGAAGCGCTGAGCCTTGGCGGGGCCGCGCTCATTTCCTCAGGCCAACTTCGACGTGAGCATCCACTGCAGCACGCCCTTGGGTCGCGGGCCTGCCCCGTCGAGATCGACGCAAACCAGAGCGGACTTCCTGAAGTCGATGGCCAGCGCTGGCGAGTCGAGCAGGAATGCGGTCAGTGCGCCGCACAGCGGTTGGTGCGAAGCGACCAGCACTTCCGGTTGCGACTTGTGCGTTCGTATCTCCCCCCAGGCCTCCTCGGGCGAGGCGTCTGGTATTAGCGCATTGGACGTCAGGATCTTATCGTCGCGACCGAGAATCTTGGCCGCAATCTGAGCCGTTTCCAGGGCGCGTGCGAACGGGCTCGACAGGATCACGGCCGGCCAGATGCCGCCTTCGCGGGCACGCCGGATCACGTTGCGCACCTTGACGCGCCCTTCCTCGGTCAGCACTCTGTCGGCATCGCGGCCCGAGCGCGCGCTCGGCTCGGAAATTCCATGGCGTAGAAGGTATAACAACATGCAGCAGTATCTCGTCTAATTGTCCCATACCGAATCCGCCGGACCCACTTGCAGCGGTATCCTCAACACATGCAGGAATCGGGCAACGCCGTTGAGCGTGCGGCGCTGTGGAGCGCTATCGGGAGCGTCGGCGCGGCATCCGCATCGGTCGCCGCATCCGAGCTTCTGCTGGGTGTATCGGTAGCGTTGGTGCTGGTGTTGGTGGCCCTCCGGCGGACGGTTCTGCGGCTACCCTCCGGCTGGCCGCTACTGGCATTTTTTGTGGGCTGGACGCTGCTCTCCTGGCTCGCCAACGGGCACATTCACCAGGGCCTTCCGCAGATCAGGAAGTTCTATGTGTTTCTGATCGCCGTGGTCGCGGCGACGCTCCTGCGTGGGCTGCGCGATGCGCGCTGGGTCATGGCGCTGTGGATTGCCTTGTGCGCGCTCTCGTCGCTGTGGGGTTTCTGGCAGTTCTGGCACAAGTGGCACGTGGCGCAGGCTGCCGGGACGAACTTCTACCTGGCCTATGTCGCCGCGCGCATCACCGGCTTCAATAGCCATTGGATGAGCTTCAGCCAGCAACTCATGCTCGGTTTGCTCGCCGGCGTTGCGCTGGTGATGTGGGACCGGGGAACGGCTCTGGTTTGGAGGCGCGCCGCCGCGTTCTGCGTCGCCGCCTGCGCGCTGGCGATCATTCTCGCGATGACGCGCGGCGTGTGGTTCGCCACGGGCGCTAGCCTGCTATACCTGCTGTGGGCCTGGCGGCGCTGGGCCGTGCTGGCGCTTCCGCTCGTCGCCGTGGCCGCGTTCGCGCTGGGGCCGCAGGGGCTGCGCGACCGCATGATCTCGATTGTGCGTCCGCACGGCGAAACCGATTCGAATATGCACCGCTACGTGACCTTCCGTACGGGCCTGGAGATGATCAAGGCCCACCCGCTGTTAGGCCTTGGCCCCGAGATGCCCGGCGTTGCATTCAACCAGTATGTGCCGCCCGATATCCACCGGCCGCTGCCTGAGGGTTTCTACGGCCACCTGCATAACATCTACACTCAGTTCGCCGCCGAACGCGGCATCCCCGCGATGCTGGCCATCGTCGGGTTTCTCCTCTGGAATCTCAGGCTGTGGGTCCGGGCGCTGGCAGGCCTCACCCGGCCGGGCGGCGCCAGCGCCAAACTCCAGGCCTGCGCCTGGCTGTTGCGGGCAGGCGTCGCGATGATCGCCGGGATTCTGATCACCGGCCTGTTCGATCACGATCTGGGAGCGAGCACGATCCTGACCATGACCTTGGGCGGAGTCGCCGCCATCGACTGTGCGTACCGGGAACTTCAGGTTGGCTGATTTGCCGGACGGACTTGGACGCCCCCGGAGTTCGCAGCGCGCGGTTTTCCCAGCGAGATGCCGCGAATCGGGTCGACCGTCTGGTTCCGTGCCCTGGTCGAGTTGTCAGTGTTTCGCGCCAGCATGCCGCAACACCCGCACTTCGTCCGGTGTGAGCGGGCGCCACTGGCCCATCTGCAGAGTCCCGATGCGCAGCGGGCCGATGGAAACGCGCACCAGTTTCAGCACAACCGCGCCGAGCGCTTCCAACATGCGGCGAACCTGGCGGTTTCTGCCCTCGGTGATGGTGATTTCAAGGAACGTGTATTTCTCTGAGTCGCGCACGCGCCGCACTTGTGCGGGACGCGTCAGTCCGTCTTTCAATTCGATGCCGTCGCGCAATTGCCGCAGTTGCTCGTCGCTCAGCAGAATCGACGACTTCACAAGATAGGTCTTGGCGACGTGGTTTTCCGGGCTGGTGATATGTTCGGCGAACTCGCTGTCGTTGGTCACCAGCAGCAGGCCCGAGGTGTCCAGGTCGAGACGCCCCACGGGGAAGACCCATTGATCGAGCGACTTGAGCAAGTCGTAGATGGTCTTGCGTCCTTCGGGGTCGGTGTAGCTGGTCAAGTAGCCTTTGGGCTTGTTGAGCATGAGGTAGGTCTTCTGCTCGGCCCGCACCGGCTTGCCGTCCAGAGCGACGCGGTCGCGATCCATATCGACCCACTGCTCGGGATCGCGCACGATCCGCCCGTTGACTTCCAGGCGGCCCTGCTCGATCCACTCCCGCGACTCGGTGCGCGAGCACACTCCCAGCTTCGACAGCACGCGGTCCAGTGTCTTGAGGCGACGCTCCTGGTCGGCGGGAGGAGTTTGCCTGATCGCGGTTCTACCAGTCTGTGCACGCTCAGCCGGCGCTCCCTTGGATGGGTAAGGCTTGGCTTGCCCGCCCCGGGTTCGATCCTGCCTTGGCGCTCCGGAGCGGACATCGGCGCGCTTCGGTTTCGCGGTATCCTGACCCGGCTTTCCCGTTGCCTTGCCGGGCTTCGCAGGCGGGCGTTCGGTTCTCCAGCGTTTTTTCAATGGCGTAACTTGAATTGTCGCCTTCGCGGCTAGGCGTTGACAATGGTCTCGGTCGCGGCGTCCCAGCGGACTTTGGCGTTGCGCTTGTACGCCTCTACCGAAAGGAAAATCGTGGCGGCTTCCTCAAACGCCCGGTCCACGCTGCAGCGCGGGGTAGCGCGGCTGCGTGCGCAGTCGATGAAGTCCTGCCAGTGCGAAGAGACCTGGAGCTCGTCGCGCTTCATCGAGTAGTCGGGGACCGGCGGGGCGTCCTGCGGTTCGTAGCCCAGAGCGGCCAGCGCCTTGGCGTTCTTGGCGGCGCGATCCTTGTACTCCGGCTTCCACTCGGCTTCAAACGTGCGGCAGAAACGCGGCGAGACTTCCAGCGTCTTGTCGCGGCCCAGGAACTGTTCCACCTCGCCGTAGTGGCGGTTGTGGAAAGTACATTCAAACGACACCGAAAGTTCCCGCTTCGGGTAGTCCATCAGCACGTTCCACTGGTCGGGTACGTCGCGGCCGTCTTTCCAGAAGTAGTTCCCGCCCTGTGTCACGGTGGTTTCGGGGATGCCGTAGCCCGCGATCATGTTGGCCGAATCCCACAGATGGCTCAACAGGTCGCCTGCGATGCCGGTGCCGTATTCGAACCACTTGCGCCACAGGAAGAAGCGCTCAGCGTCGAACGGGCGCTTGGTGGCGTTGGCCGTGAAGCGCTCCCAGTCGATGGTCCGCGCCGAGGCGTCCGCCGGCATGACCGGATTTTCGTAGGTCTGGAAGAACTGCCATTCGGGGAAGGCCCCGGTGCGGTCGATGTAGAGCCGGACCGCGGCTACTTTCCCGAGCTCGCCGGAGCGGTAGATCTCGCGCGCTTTGTGGAACTGGGCCATGCTGTTGTAGTTGTGGCCGAGCTGCATCACGGTCTTGTTGGCTTTGAGCGCGGCCCGCATGCGCTTGGCGTCTTCGAGTTTCGTGCACCAGCCCTTTTCGACGTAGACGTCTTTCTTCGACTCGGCGGCGCGGATAGTCATGGGCGCGTGCCAGAAATCGGGGGTGGCGATCACAACGACGTCGATGTCGGGATCGGCCATCACCTTTTCCCATTCCTTGCCCGTCTTCACCCGGTCGTTTTTCGCGGCTTCGCGGGCACGTTTCAAGTTGCCGTCGTAAAGGTCGCAGATAGAGCGGATTTCCACGCCCTGGATCTTCTGGAATTCCTGGAACAGGTAGTAGCCACGGGTACCGACGCCGATCACCGCGACGCCGATGGTGTCGTTAGGACCCTTCTGGGCGAGCACGGCGGGGGCGGCGGCAAGCGCAGCGGCGGATTTCAAGAAATCGCGGCGATCCATATCTAATCTCCTTTATGGGGGTGCGCGGGGCAGCCGGAATCATTCTATCGCCTGGCTGGCCGTGCGTGGGAAAGCCTCACAGGTGGCTTGGGTCAAGAAATGAAAACGGTAAGATTTGACGGTTCTTGAAAATTTTTGATTTAGATTCAATAACTTACGAGGGCAAGCCGTCAGTGTTGACGTTTTTGGTTCTGCGAGTCGGGGGGATTGGCGCTACCAGACGTGGGACGCGACCACCTGCGGCGCCGCGGTCTCGCCGGAAATGACCCGCGTGTGCAGCACGAGTTGGACGTTCTTTTTGGGCCAATCGGAGGGCAGTCCGCGCATCGCTTCCTGCAGCCGCGAGGGAGACGAGACCAGATCGGCCGCAGCCTCGGTGCCGAATTGCGTGATCCCGGCGAGGAGTACCAGCGGCGTGCCCGTGTCGGGGTGGAAGATACGGCAAACCAGGGCGAAATCCTCGTCGGTGTGCCGGTCGGCCGAGCGCGCGGGCAGGACCCATTTCGTGGGCTTGCCGTAGTCCGTGATTTGGGGCGCCCGCGGGCTGAGGTCGAAGCCGAACCTGAAGGTATTGGTGAGCGACGACCAGCGCGTCCACGAGTACCCGATCAGCACGGACGGCGACGACTTTAGATCGTGGAACGACAAATCTCGACCTAATTTGATCCGATAGTCTTTTCCCATTCCGCTGATCAGGCGGGAAAGCGTTGCCGTTGCCAGCATGTCCCCGCCACCCACGAAGTGCTCGCTCAGCAGTTCAAAGTCCTTTACCCGGGCAGGCGGCGGCGCGCCCGCTGCCTCCAGGCTGGGATTCAAGCCGTAGACGGGCGTATACGACACGCACAGCAGGACCGGGCTGCTGGAATTCAACGCGGGGCCCCAGAAACTGCGCAGTATTGGATCCGCCAGGGGAGCGGACCGGGTCGCCCAGGCATAAATGCCGATCGACACTCCCGAGACGGCACAGGCGGCCAGCAGCAGCCAGGACCAGCGGCGCATGCTGAAAGCCAGCGGCGCGCCGGCGGATTGAGGGACCAGCGGCGTGTGATGGAACTCCGGGACGTAGCCCCCCGCAGGCAGGCCGATGCGGATCGGGCTGTTGGTTCCGGCGCCGGCGTAGAAGGTCTGCAAACGCTTTCTGACCTCACCGGCTTTCACGCGAACCGTTGAATCGTTGCTCGGATCGTACGAGGCGGGCCGGCCGAAAACCTCTACGCCGATGGTGCGTTCCTTGAGCGCCTGTCCATCGCCGGCCAGGGAGGTCTCTACGACGAATTTGAGGAACTCCTGGCAGCGTCGGCTGGCGCGGAACTCCGCGCTCTCCAGAACCTGGGCCAGGGCGTCCCGCACCAGATCGGGAGTGATTTCTCCAGCCTGCGGAGCAGCCGGATCGCGATGATTTTCGGCTTTGGGCATGGTGCCAGAAACTCTCGGAGTACCCGGGCAGGAAACGCCGAGACAATAGATTGTAGCATGCTTCCTGAGAATAGAAGTCCCATGGAAACAATCTGTTGGCGAGAGGTTTTATGGATGTAGCGCTACATTCCCCGTTCTGTGGCGAACAACCTGCCGGGATGAGAATCAGCCACGCGGGCGTTACCGGGCTTCCTGTTTGCCGAGTTCGCGGTACCGTTCCAGCTGCCTGGCCTGATCGGACCTGCGCCCCAGCGCGCGGTAGGCATTCGCCAGAGTGAGGCGGACCGCACGATTGGCCGGATCCAACTGCGCCGCTCGCTCCAGGTGGGGGAGGGCCTCAGACGCCTTGTCCGCTGTGAGCAGGAGCTTCCCTAGTTCGTGATGCGCGTCGGCCTGCGAGGCGTCCAGCGCCAGTGCTTTCTCGATCAACCCCCTGGCGCGCAACTCCGCCTCCACGCCGGCCTGGAATCCCGGGTCAAGCAGCAGCTTGGCGTAAGCGGTGTAAGCTCTGGCGTAGGCGGGAAAGCGGTGAATGCCCGTTTCGAACGTCGTGCGGGCCTCCGCATAGCGGAACAGCATCCACTGCGCGGTTCCAAGCCGCTCGACCGCCTCAGCATCGCTGTGGTCGGCCTCAGCCGCGCGTTGATACCACTCCAGCGCCTGCTTCAGATCTCCCCGCGCAACGCTCAGAGTGCCTGCGAGTTTCAGTGCGGCGGCGTTGTCCGGCGCCAGTTCCAGAGCTTTCTGAACGGCGGAGTCCGCACCGCCTGGATTGCGCTGCTCCAACAGGATCTGCGCGGCGTTGGCGTACAGCGCCGGATCGCCCGGCGCCAGTTCGAGCGCCCGCTGCATCGCTGTGCGAGACTCCGTTTCGCGGCCTTGACGGTGGTGGCACCAGGCCAGCAGCCGGAAGACGTTCGGGTCCCGGCTGCCGCCGTCGATCATCCGCTGGAGCAGCGCCCCGCTTTGGGCAAACCGGCCCGCGCGGTACTCGTCCAGGGCCGTCTCGTAGCCGGTCTTTTGCGGTAAGGACGCCAGCAGCGCCGCCGCCTGCTTGTGGTCCGGCTGCTCGCGCAGGATTCGGGCCAGGTTAGCCTCCGCGTCCTGCCTTTTGCCGAGCCTCAGTTGATTCAGCGCCAGGTTGTAGCGCGTGTTGCCGTTACCCGGATCCAGCTTCGACGCGCGGTCCAGCAAGGGCGTCGCTTCCTCGATTTCCCCCTGCTGCGAAAGCGCGATGCCCAGCAGGGCCAGCGCCTGCGCATCATTCGGAGCTAGCTTCACCGCAAGGCGCAACTCGAGTTCGGCCGCCTTCAGATCGCCGCGCTGGGCCAGGGCAAAGCCGCGCTCCAGGTGCTGCCGGGCTGCCGGGACCGGCTGGGCGAGCAGCAGAAACGCCAGCAATGCGGTCATTTCGCCGGCTCCCCGACGGTTGTGGCCCGGTCGGCGACCCTGGCCGGGCCCGGTCCGAAATTGAGTCCGAAACGGCGCGAGATGGCCGTCCCATCTCTTCTGGCCAGCTGATTCGCCTGCGTTTGGAAACGGCCCCGGTTGGCTTCAATAACCTGCAGCTTCAAGCTCAGCCGGGCGTCTGCCATAAGTTAAGACTCTAGGCCAGACCAGCGTTCCCGGGCAAGCCATCCGGCCCATAGAGTGGCGGAGATCGGAGGCGGGGAAAGGCGTCCGCGGGCCGGCTCCCAGGCCGGAGGAATCCACAGATAGCGCTCGGGAGATAGCCTGCGAGGAACGGCAAGCCGCGGTCAGCTAGGGGCTGTGGCACGCCGCGAAAGCGCCGGAATATGTGTCGTCCCGGGGGGCGCGCCACGCCCGGTTGGCTTCGGCTTGAAATTACAATAATTTACAGGTGTTTCGTGACTGTAGCACTACACTCCCACAGCGGTTTCGTTCTGGACACGCAGCAAAGTTGGGCGCATTCTTCTAACCAATGGGTCTTGACTGGGTGGGTACAGGGAGAGGTGGGTTCCCCACCTTTACTACTCGTGTACCCCAAAGTCGTTTTTGGTCACGTTTCGTTCTAGAGCCCGCTCTCGGAAAGACGCGGGTTCACTGGCTGCAGAGACAGCCGGAAGGGTGGCACATGAAATCAGTCTCCAAAATTAGATGTATGGCACTGTTCTCGCTGACAGTCCTGCTTGGACTGTTCGCTGGCAGTGCAAACGCTCAGGATTACCGCGCGAAAGTCCAAGGTCTGGTCACGGACGCGACGCAGGCCTCGGTCGTTGACGCCACGGTCATATTGAAGAATGTCAACACGGGCGTCGAAGAAGCGCGAAAGAGTGACGCCTCCGGTCGCTATCAATTCGATTTCGTACAGCCTGGAACCTACACCGTCGCGGTGGAGGCCAAGGGCTTCCAGAAAGTGGTTCAGGAAAACGTCGTTGCGGTAACGCGCGGCGACGTCACGGTTAACTTCTCGCTGAAAGTCGGCGACGTCACACAGGCGATCAACGTGAGTGAAGAAGTCGGCCAGGTGGACTTCAACAGCGCGACCATGACGACCACGGTAACGGCCAACATGGTGGCCGACCTCCCCGTCCTCGCGCGCAACCCCTACACCCTCGCCCTGCTCAACCCCGCGGTCGTAAACCAGTATTGGGACGTCTCCCATCGCAATCCGTTTTACATGTGGTCCTCGGGCGGCCTCGATATCGGCGGTCCTACCGGCGGCAAGAATGACCAGGAACTGGACGGCGTTTCGCTCAATATCGCCGCGCGCGGCTCCTACAACCTGCCGATGGACGCGGTCCAGGAAGTCTCCGTACAGCAGAATTCGGCCGACGCCGAGTATGGCTTCAGCGCTGGCGGAACCTTATTGTTATCCCAGAAATCGGGTACCAACGAATTCCACGGGACGGGCTACTTCTTCGGCCGCAATCCGGCTTTGGACGCCCTCACCAACCGCATCACCCGCGACCCCTCGATCGTCAAGGAGACCATCGGCGGCGGCACGATCGGCCATCCCGTCATCAAGAATAAGCTGTTCAATTTCTTCGCTTACGAGAAGTGGACGATCACGCAGCCGTCGAGCAAAGTGGACACGGTGCCCACGGCGGCCGAGCGCACGGGCGATTTCTCGCATTCCTTGACTCCCGACGGCACTGGACTGCGCACCATCTACGATCCGACCACGACCATTTTCAACGCCGGAACGAACTCCGCAACGCGCACGCCTTTCTCGGGTAATGTCATCCCGGGAACGAGAATCAATCCCTCCGGCAAACTGGCGGTCAACGACCTATGGCAGCCGAACAATCCGGGCGACGACGCCTCCGGCACGAACAACTTCAAGAAGGCCTATCCATGGTGGGAAAAGTACTACAACCTGACTGATCGCGCGGACTACAACATCAACGAAAAGTGGCGCATGTACGCCCGCTTCTCGAAGTACGAGACCCGCCTGGATAACCCCAATTGGGGCGGAACGATTGCCGTGCCATCCGACAACGGCGGCATCATGGACGCCTTGAACGCGGCCATGGACGTGCTCTGGACGGTCAGTCCTCGCACGACCATCGACTTCCGCTTCGGCACGACCTATGTGGAGGATGACTACGCCTCGCAGTGGGCGCAGGTCCCGGTCAGCGAGTGGGCGAAGTTCTACCCGACGGGGTGGTACAAGAACGTACTCGTACCCACGCAGGGCATCTACTATCCCAACTTCAACTTCAACCAGGCCGGCAACGGCGTCACCTCCACGGGCACGGGCGGCTGGTGGCTGGTCCACGGGCGCTCGCAAAATCCGACCGTGAACGTCTCCCACGTCAAGGGCAAGCACAACATGAAGGCCGGCTGGCAGATGCGCTACTCCTATGACCAGAACAACGCCAGTTCCGGTCCGGGCAGCATGAGCTTCGATTCGGTGGACACCGGCAGTTCGTTCCTGGGCTACAATCAATCGGCATCGGGCAACATGTACGCCTCAGCGCTCCTGGGCGTCCTCAATAGCGGCACTGCCAACATCACGCCGAACCTCGACATGCACCAGCAGCAGTGGGGCCTGTACTTCCAGGACGACTACAAACTGAGCCGCAACCTCACCTTAAATCTCGGCCTGCGCTGGGAATATGAGACTGCGCCGCTTGAAGAGACCCGGCAGTTGGTTCAGTATCTGAACCTGAAGAGCCCGATCCCGGAACTACAGAACTTCGTCATGCCGTCGGCAGTGACCAATCTGGCGTCAGTGAACTACCAGTACAATGGCGCGATGGTGTTCACCAGCGATGGGCATCCGAGAATGTACAACGCCCCGCGGAACAATTTCCTTCCCCGCGCGGGATTTGCCTATCGCATTAACGACAAGACTTCGATTCGCGGCGGCTACGCCCGCTTCACGACGCCGATTCTTGCCCTGCACCCGGAGACCGGCAACCTGCCGACCTACGGCTACTCCCAGTCGACCAGCGTCCTCGGTCCGCTGAACGGCACTCCCCGCACCTATCTCGACAACCCGTTCCCGTCTACTAATCCAGTCCGGCTACCTCTGGGCGACAGCCTGGGCCGTTACACCCAACTGGGTAGCTCCGTCAGTTGGTGGAATCAGAATGTAAAGGCTCCGATGAACGATCGGTTTGCCTTCACTCTCCAGCGCCAGGGCCCGCAGCACTTCCTGCTCGAGGGCACCTTCTTCATGATGTTGATGCACAACGTGCAGGGCAACAGTATGTGGGGTGGCGTCAACCAGTTCAACCTCAATCAGATGGACCCGAATCTGACTTACACGCTCAAGGGACAGGTTGACCAGACGATCGCCAACCCCTTCTTCAACCTTCTGCCCTCGACCATCATGCCGGGCTCGCTCGCTTCCCAGCCCACCGTCGCGATGAGCCAGCTCCTGAAGCCCTATCCGCAGTACGGCGACCTCAATATGCAACTGTGGCCCGGAGCCCAGGATCACTTCTTCTCCTACCAGTTCAAGGCGGAACGGCCGATGACTGCCGGGCTGAACCTGATCGTGGCATACAGCTACAACCACGAGACGCTCGGCCAGTACTACAACGACATCGCGACCTACGCCAACAAGTACACGATGATGGATTCCGGCAAGCCGCGCCACAACATGCGCATCGGCGGTACCTGGGAATTGCCCTTCGGACGCGGACGCCAGTTCATGTCCAACGCTCCAAAGGCAGTTGACTTCGTGCTTGGTGGTTGGGCCACCAGCCACTTCTTCACCTTTAATAGTGGCCGGCTGCTGAACTTCGGTCCAGCCACGGTCAGCGGCGATCCGACGCAGAACGTTCCATCCGGCTACGCCTTCAACCCGGCAGTGTTCTCAACGCTCCCGGCCTATACTGTGCGCACCAATCCCTGGTATTACGAGAACCTGCGCGGTCACAAATACTGGGAACTCGACTCGACTCTGGTGAAGTACTTCCCGATCCACGAGAAGATCAAGTTCGAGTTGCGCATGGAGTTCTACAACCTCTCCAACACGTTCATCCCGAGCAATCCCGATACCGGCATCGGCAGCGGGACGATGGGCCAGAGCACCTGGGTGGCGGACGGCAATTATGGCCGCGAAATCCAGTACACAGGCCGCATCCACTTCTAAGCCCGGCTTAGGAGTTCGAGTCTGATCGGGCACCGGCCCGTCCCCCGCAAGGTGGACGGGCCGGTGTTTTCTTCTACCACTCCCTCACGGTCGCGGCTCCGTTCCGGTC
>CAIVVT010000148.1 GCA_903909435.1 uncultured Acidobacteriia bacterium
GGTCGAGGATCCATTCCGGCTCGGCGTATTCCTGGCCCTGGGAGAAGCCCAGGACGTAGGACAGCGCCGCCAGAACGATGAAGGACTGGAAGCCGTAGAAAATAAAGCCCCCCAAACCGTTGCCGCCGAACAGGCTGGCACGGCTGGTGCGCTGCACGATGTACAGCGAGGTAGCGAACAAAACGTTACCGCCGAACGCGAAGATCACGGCGGAGGTGTGCACCGGGCGCAAGCGCCCGAACGACGTCCACTCAAGATCAAGGTTCAGAACGGGAAAGGCCAACTGCAGGGCGATGAAATCGCCCGCCAGGAAGCCCACGACGCCCCAGAATACAGCCGCGATCGCGAACTTCTTGATCACGTCTTCGCAATAGGGCGTGGCTTCGGTGTTGATGCTCATGCCGAACTCCTGTTTCGACCGGAAAAGGGTCTACCCGGAGCGTCCGACCGGTAATCCTGGCGACGCCATACTCCCCCGGCGCCACACATCGGACGGACAATTTTATGCTCCAAGCGTGCGCACTATGACGACTGAGAGACGTCGCGCCATTGATATAAATCAAAGACGCGGCAAATTTCGCGCATTTCCTAGCGTTGCCGGAGGGGCCTGCCCTCGACCTTGCCCTGGAACGAATGGATGGTTTCATTCGCGCCTCGGTATTATACAGTGCGCCATGACCGATCAGATCCCCGACTCCGCCGCCACCCGTCCCAGCCTCCGCCTCGCCAAGGGGCGCTCCAAGCGCCTGCGCGCCGGCCATCCCTGGGTGTTCTCCAACGAAATCGAGATGAGCCCGGAGGCCAAGGCCCTGCCACCGGGCAGTCTGGTGACGCTGATCGACGCCGGCGACGAGCGCCTCGGCGTCGCCACCTTCAATCCGCATTCGTTGATCGCCGCCCGGGTGCTGTCGCGCCGCACCGCCGAGTCCGTCGATCTCGACTTCCTGGCCGGCCGCCTGCGCGCCGCCGTGGCCCTGCGCGACACCTTGTTCGACGGCCCGTTCTACCGGCTGATCCATTCCGAGGCCGACGGGCTGCCCGGGCTGATTGTCGACCGTTACGCTGATTATCTGGTCGTGCAATTCCTTGCGTCCGGTGTGGAACTGCATAAACAGCTTATTGTCGAACTGCTGGCTGAACTGACTGCCTGCAAAGGTATTTATGAGCGTTCCGACGTTGCTGTGCGCCTGAAAGAGGGACTTACGGAAACCGCAGGACTGCTGTATGGCGAAGAACCGCCGGAAAAGATCGAAATCCGCGAACATGCTCAAAAATTCTTTGTTGACGTCAGGCAGGGACACAAGACCGGTTTCTATCTGGATCAGCGCGATAACCGCGATTATCTGTATAAACACGCCACCGGTAAAACCGTGCTTAACTGTTTCTCCTACACCGGCGGGTTCGGTGTTGCCGCCGCCCTGGGCGGCGCGGCCATGGTGACTAACGTGGATACCTCCGCGCCGATGCTGGCGCTCGGATCTGAAAATATGCAGTTGAACGGTATTGTCGATAAATGCTTTGAGAACATCGAAGCTGATGTATTCTGTCTGCTGCGCAAATTCAGGGCGGAAGGCCGTAAATTCGATATCATAGTACTCGATCCTCCGAAATTTGCTGATGCGAAAAATCACATGGACAAAGCCTGTCGCGGCTATAAAGACATCGCCATTCTCGGCTTTCAACTGCTGAACCCCGGCGGACAGCTTTATACCTTCTCATGTTCCGGCCTGATGGTGCCTGAACTGTTTCTGAAGATTACGGCCGACGCCGCGCTGGATGCCGGAACCGATGCGCACATTATCAAGCGTTTCTCCCAGGCACCGGACCATGCGGTATCACTTAATTTTCCCGAAAGCCACTACCTGAAAGGCCTGCTGCTGAATA